>NZ_BAABHG010000024.1:0-119430 GCF_039541975.1 Amycolatopsis samaneae | reverse complement strand
ACCCCAAACGGCGTCATTCCAGCATCGGGATGCACGCCCCGGTCACGTTTGAGGCCCTCCACACGCCACCCAACGTGACCGCCTGACCCCACACCCGCCGTGTCCGGCGAACAGGGGGAAGCTCAAGCGTCCACCAGCGGCGCCGCACCCGGAAGCGGTGGATCTCCTCATACCGGTTCGCCAACTGCTGTGCCTGCTTGGCCGCGTCGTAGAAGTCCTTCACCGACACCCACGACCACCACGCCCGCACCGCAACCGGCACCCCACGCGCGGCAGCCGCCGGAAACCGGAACGGTCCCCGCACGAGGTGGCGCAGCAGGTCCGCGCGAAGCCGCTCGACGTGGTCGCGGTCCTGCCAGCGCGCGGGCAACCGCGCCTTCGCGAGGTCGGCCAGTCGTCGCGCCCGCCGATACTGCTCGTCGGTCAGCAGCTCAGCATCGAGGACCGGCCCGGTCGCATCGACCTCACCGGAACCGGTGGCCAGTGGCGGTTCGGCTGGTGACGCCTCCCAAGCGGGGAAGGGGACGAGCACACCGGACTCGTCTCGTTGGGTGGCGTTCATCGGCGATCACCACCAGTGCCGCCAGTGGTGGCGTCCCGCTTCACCAAGGTCGCCAGGCCGGTCGCCAGCCCGATCACGAGCAGCGGCACGCACGCCACGACCGTGGTCACCGGCCACGGGGCACTGGCGACGTGGGCGGCGACCATGATGTGACTGGCAATCTGAGCGCCACCACCCACCACCAGACTTGCGAGGAACGACCGTCGCGCGAACCGCCGGGTGGGGCCGCTCAGGCGGTCCGAGGCGAGCAGCACGCGCAGGGCGTACGCCGAGTAGAACTCGACCGACAGTGGCAGCACGACGGCCGTGTTCACGGTGAAGCCGCCGCCCACGCCCGGCAGCAGGTTGATCGGGCCGAACCCGGTCAGCTCCCCGAGGCGCACCCAGCCGCCCCAGATCGCCACGGCCGCGGCGAGCCCGATGAAGATCAGCGGCCACGGCCGAGGAAGCCGCACGACCTCCTCACGCGAAGGCTCGGGGAGATCCTCCGGCGGTTCGGCTTCACTAGGCTCGTCAGTGCTGGCGCCAGCTGGCGGTTCGCCGTCATCGAGGGCTGCCAGCGCCTTGCGGACCTGGTAGTCGGTCGCGCCGGTCATCTTCATGAGCGTCGGTCGGCCCGGCGTGGGGTCGCCAGCCGCCCGCGCGTCGGCGACAGCCTGGCGGACCCGGTCGAGAACGTCGACGTTCATCGCGCACCTCCCGCAGGGGCAGCCGCCGGGTGGCACCGCGGGCACCGGACCGAGCGAGTGCGGTCGGCGTCCAACCACAGCATCCGCGCCGAAACCGGGTCGGTGGGCCGGGCGTCGCATTGGCCGCAGGGGGAGGGGAGAGGCGAGCGCGCCGCAGGCGGGCGCTCGCGCGCAGGACGGTTCCCAGGATGGTTAAGGACGTTTCGGGGGCAAGCTTTGCCTCCCGTGGCGTCGCTGTTTGCCCCTCGCGACGGTCGTGTTTGCCCCTCGTGCTGCTCAGCGGACGGCAGACTCTGCCCCTCGTCACCGGGGTTGTCCACAGGCGACTCGATGCGATGCACCGCGAGGTTGTAGCCGTTGGGTCGCCGGTCTGCCCGCTTCACATAGGCCGCCACGATTTCCGGATCCGATGGCCTGATCAGGTCCAGCTCCTGCAACGCACGCAGGGCGTAGCGGATGGATCGTTCCGACAAGCGCGTGTACTGCGCCAACCTGGCCAGCGACGGAAAAGCGTTGCGGCCGTCCGGGTCCGCGTGGTTGGCGAGTCCAACGAGGACACTCGCCAGGCTGGACGCGTCACGACGATCGCGGGGGATCGGCGCGGCGTTGAGTGCCCAGTGGATGACTTCGATGCTCACCAGGCCACCACCGCGGACAGGGAGTACAGCTCGGCAGCTTCGGCCTCGGGGAGCCCGATCGTGCCGGTTCGACAATGCAGGTCGGCTTGGCCTGCGAGCCAGGCGTGGAACCCGTCCCGCGCCTCGGTTTCGGTCACGTCCATCGCGTCGGCGATCTGCGACCACGAGTCGACCGCACCGGACCGCAGCAGATCGGCGACGACGCACCAGCGACCGGCAGTGGACTCCTGGGCGATTCGGACGCCGTAGACGAGTTCGACGAACAGGTCTTCGGTGTCGACCTCACCCGAGTTGTGCTTCGCCACGAACGTCCGCAGCCGAGCGTCCGTCCAACGCTCCACCAGTTCGCTGATCGTCTGATGGGGGAGTGCGTGCGGGCTTCGGGCGGGGTGCTTCGCAGCCGACGCCGAGCGGGTGAAGTTGTGGGGGACGCATTCCTGGGCGTCACCGGGGCTGGCAGGATTTGTAGCCACACGGACCTCCGATGTCCGTCGAGGCCCCGTTTTCGCTGCGCCAACAGCAAACGGGGCCGCCTACTAGGTAGGCAGCCCCGTTCGGGAACATCGTCAGCTCACCAACCGCGTTCCCGCCACTCCGGGATCTTCGGACGCTCCGCGCCGAGCGTGGAGTCATCCCCGTGGCCGGGGTAGAACCAGGTGTCGTCCGACAGTTCGCCGAAGACGCGCGACTCCAGGTCGTCCATCAGGCTGGTGAAGTCCGTCGGATTTGTTGTCCGCCCAGGACCGCCTGGGAACAGTGAGTCGCCGGTGAAGAGGTGGGGGTGGCCGGACGGGTCGCGGTAGAGCAGGGCGATCGAGCCGGGGGTGTGGCCGCGGAGGTGGATGACCTCCAGGGTGACCTGGCCGACCTCGAGAGTGGCCCCGTGCTCGACGAGGAAGTCCGGCGGGATCGGCAGTGGCTCGGCGTCGAGCGGGTGGGCGGCGGTGTTCGCGCCGTTGGCGCCGGCGACCGCGCCGAGGGCCTGCCAGTGGTCCTGGTGCTGGTGGGTGGTCACGACCGTGCGTAGCGCGGGACGGTCGGGGCCGTGGCCGATCAGGTCGGAGATCCGCTCGGGGTCGTTCGCGGCGTCGATCAGCAGGGCCTCGTTCTCCGCCCGGCACACGAGCAGATACGCGTTGTTGTCCATCGGCCCGACGGACAACTTCGTGATGGTCAGCGCGTCCAGGGTGCGCCGGGTGGCGTCGCCGCCCGGCTCGACGTGCCCGGTGTAGGTCTCGACGATGTTCACCTTTCCCACCGTAGTCCCGGCGCCACAACGGGTTCCACCGGCACGGAGCGCCGAAGCGGGGCCCGCGGGTGCGGGAGGTCACCCGTCAGGGTGTTTCGCGGTAGTGCACACGGCGGCCCGGCCGTCGGGTGTCCCGCCGTCATCTCGTATCGTCAGTGTCCGGAGCACCAGGAACCGGGTCACGTCTGGCTCGCGTGCCACCGAGCCGGGCTCGGCGGCCGCTGACCGCCCTTCCGCCGGAAGCGTCGTGACCTGGGCCGGGACCCCGCCGAGGGAGACGACGCCGGTTTTTGTCGGTGGTGCGTCCTAGCATGGGACGCGGCCGCCCGTGCAGGCAGAACTCCGGGCTACGGCCCCCGCAGCAGACAAGATTGAAGGGACCTGGCGTGGCTGATCGCCTCGTTGTTCGCGGCGCCCGCGAGCACAACCTCCGCGGTGTGGATCTGGATCTGCCCCGCGACAGCCTGATCGTGTTCACCGGTCTGTCCGGGTCCGGCAAGTCGAGCCTCGCGTTCGACACCATCTTCGCCGAGGGGCAGCGGCGTTACGTCGAGTCGCTGTCCGCCTACGCCCGGCAGTTCCTCGGGCAGATGGACAAGCCGGACGTCGACTTCATCGAGGGCCTCTCGCCCGCGGTGTCGATCGACCAGAAGTCGACCTCGCGCAACCCCCGCTCGACGGTGGGCACGATCACCGAGGTGTACGACTACCTGCGGCTGCTCTACGCGCGGGCGGGCAAGGCGCACTGCCCGAAGTGTGGCGAGGCGATCAGCAAGCAGACGCCGCAGCAGATCGTCGACCAGGTGCTCGCGATGGAGGACGGCACCCGCTTCCAGGTGATCGCCCCGGTGGTCCGCGGGCGCAAGGGCGAGTACGTCGACCTGTTCGAGAACCTGCAGCAACAGGGCTACGCGCGCGTGGTGGTCGACGGCACGGTGCACCCGCTCACCGACCCGCCGAAGCTGAAGAAGCAGGAGAAGCACCAGATCGGCGTCGTGATCGACCGGCTCACCGTGAAGGCGAGCTCGCGGCAGCGTCTCACCGATTCGGTGGAGACGGCGCTGCGCCTGGCCGACGGGCTGGTCGAGCTGGAGTTCGTCGACCTGCCGGAGAACGACGCGCACCGGATCCGCGGCTTCTCCGAGAACCTCGCCTGTCCCAACGGGCACCCGCTGGCCATCGAGGACCTCGAACCGCGGTCGTTCTCCTTCAACTCACCCTACGGCGCCTGCCCGGAATGCACCGGGATCGGCGTGCGCAAGGAGGTCGACCCGGAGCTGGTCGTCCCCGACGACGAGCTGTCGCTGGCCGGGGGCGCGATCGCGCCGTGGGCGGGCGGGCAGTCCGCGGACTACTTCGTCCGGCTGCTCGAGTCGCTTTCCGAGACCATCGGCTTCCGCATGGACACGCCGTGGCGCAAGCTGCCCGCCCGCGCGCAGAAGGCGGTGCTGCACGGCGTCGACGAGCAGGTCCACGTCCGCTACAAGAACCGGTACGGCCGCCAGCGCTCCTACTACGCGAACTTCGAGGGCGTGATCCCGTTCCTGGAGCGGCGCCAGGAGCAGACCGAGTCCGAGTACATGCGCGAGCGGTACGAGGGCTACATGCGCGAGGTGCCGTGCCCGGCCTGCCAGGGCACCCGCCTCAAGCCCGAGATCCTGGCGGTCACCCTCGAGCACCAGACCCAGGGCGACCGGTCGATCGCCGAGGTCTGCGGGCTGTCCATCGCGGAGGCCTCGGAGTTCCTCGACGAACTGGTGCTCGGCCAGCGCGAGGCGATGATCGCCGGCGCCGTGCTGAAGGAGATCCAGGCGCGCCTGCGCTTCCTGCTCGACGTCGGGCTCAACTACCTGTCACTGGACAGGGCGTCGGCCACCCTCTCCGGCGGCGAGGCGCAGCGCATCCGGCTCGCCACCCAGATCGGCTCCGGTCTCGTCGGCGTGCTCTACGTGCTCGACGAGCCGTCGATCGGCCTGCACCAGCGCGACAACCACCGGCTGATCGAGACGCTGACCCGGCTGCGCGACCTCGGCAACACGCTGATCGTGGTCGAGCACGACGAGGACACCATCCGCGCCAGCGACTGGGTGGTCGACATCGGCCCCGGCGCGGGCGAGCACGGCGGCCACATCGTCCACAGTGGACCGTACAAGAAGATCCTGAAGAGCAAGGAATCGCTCACCGGCGCCTACCTTTCCGGCCGCCGGGTCATCGAGGTGCCCGCGATCCGGCGCCCGGTCGACAAGAAGCGCCAGCTGACCGTGGTCGGCGCGCGCGAGCACAACCTGCGCGGGCTGGACGTGTCGTTCCCGCTGGGCTGCCTGGTCTCGGTCACCGGGGTGTCCGGGTCGGGCAAGTCGACGCTGGTCAACGACATCCTCGCGACCGTGCTGGCCAACAAGCTCAACGGCGCGCGCCAGGTGCCGGGCAGGCACACCCGGGTCAACGGGCTCGGCAACGTCGACAAGCTGGTGCGGGTGGACCAGTCGCCGATCGGGCGGACCCCGCGGTCCAACCCGGCCACCTACACCGGTGTCTGGGACCACGTGCGCAAGCTGTTCGCCGCGACCACCGAGGCGAAGGTACGCGGCTACCAGCAGGGCCGGTTCTCCTTCAACGTCAAGGGCGGCCGATGCGAGGCCTGCGCCGGTGACGGCACGATCAAGATCGAGATGAACTTCCTGCCGGACGTCTACGTCCCGTGTGAGGTGTGCAAGGGCGCGCGGTACAACCGCGAGACGCTGGAGGTGCACTACAAGGGCAAGACCGTCTCGGACGTGCTGGACATGCCGATCGAGGAGGCCGCCGAGTTCTTCGAGCCGATCAAGGCGATCCACCGGCACCTCAAGACCCTCGTCGACGTCGGGCTCGGCTATGTCCGGCTGGGTCAGCCCGCGCCGACGCTGTCCGGCGGCGAGGCACAGCGCGTCAAGCTCGCCAGCGAACTGCAGAAGCGGTCCACGGGCAAGACGGTCTACATCCTCGACGAGCCGACCACCGGCCTGCACTTCGAGGACATCAGCAAGCTGATCGGCGTGATCAACGGGCTGGTGGACAAGGGGAACACGGTGATCGTCATCGAGCACAACCTCGACGTCATCAAGACCTCGGACTGGATCATCGACATGGGCCCGGAGGGCGGATCCGGCGGCGGTACCGTGGTCGCCGAGGGCACGCCGGAGCAGATCGCCGCGACCGAGGAGAGCTACACCGGCGAGTTCCTCCAGCAGGTTCTTTCCTAGATCACAGTCTCGCGTAGTCAGCGCTGGGCACCAGTGGTCTGGTGGGCCAGCGGTGACGGCGGCCCGGTGACGAAGGCGCGGACGCGGTAGGCGGAGCCTTCCTCCCCGGGCAGCGCCGACAGCTCGCACGAGGTCGTGTTCGCGCCGGTCACCTCGACCGGCGCGAACACCGCCGTGCCGGGTTTGCGTTGCTCCAGCAGGAATCCCTCCTCGTCGGTGCTGCGATCGCGCCAGGTGAACCGGAGCGTGCCGTCGGCCGTGCGCGCCACGCGCGGCTCCGCCGGCGCGGCGGCGTCGCCGGGGGAGCGCACCGGCACCGCGGCGTCGCCGGGGGCCGGGGGAGTGGGCAGCGTGCCGTCCGTCGCCGGTGCCGACGCCGGGCCGGAGAACGAACGGGTCCGGTAGTAGAACGACGTCTGTGGCAGCAGGTCGGGGTGCGTGTACGTCGTCACGTGCGAAGGCAGGTACTGCAACGTCGTGTACGGGCCGTTCGGATCCGTGGCGAACTCCAGCGCGGTGCCCGCGGCGGCGGGGTCGTCCGGCCAGCGCAGCGTGATGTCCAGCGGGGTGACCAGGGTCGCGGTCAGCCCGGCGGGCGGGGGCGGCGGCGCCGGGTCCGGCACCGCGGTCGCGGTACAGCCGGCCGTGACGAGGCAGGCGGCGAACAGCGCCGGGAGCGACCTGGGCTTTTCGGGCACGGCGGACCTCGGTTTCGTGCAAGGCGGCGGCGCCCGCCCGCGGTGGGCCGGTCGAGGGGAGCTTAGGAACGCGGCGCGAAGATCGGCAAGGACGTCTTCCCGGTCACCGGGATCGCGTGGCCAGGGCGCGCCGCGGTGTCCCGGTGAACCGGAAGCCCGGCGTGACCGTGTACGGGGTAAGGACGGCGGTCACGCCCGGCGCAGGAGGCTTCCATGAACGACGACCCGGCCGTGCCGGTGCCACCGCGCCGGGCGTGGCGGGGAAGGACACCCGGCCGATGAGCAGCGCGACCGTGCCGGTCCCGCTCGGGAACCCACCCCGGAGCCCGCGACTTGCAGTAGCCTCCACGCCGACCCAGAACACCGTCGGAAGGACGAGGGTGGCCATCGGAGGCTGGCGGTCCAACAGCGCGAAGGGTGAGGACCTCGTCCGGCGGCTCTACGCCGAACACGGCCGGAGCCTGCTGGCGTACGCGACGAGGCTGACCGGCGATCGCGCCTCGGCCGAGGACATCGTCCAGGAGACGCTGGTCCGTGCCTGGAAACACGCCGACGACCTGGCGGACGACGGCAGGGGTTCGGTCCGCGGCTGGCTGCTGACGGTGGTCCGCAACCTGGTCACCGATCGCGCGCGGGCCCGCGCGGCCCGGCCGAGGGAGGTGGCCGAACCGGCGGCAGGCGCCCCGCCGCCCGCCGTGGAACGGGATCACGCGCAGGGCGTCGTCGACGCGATGGCGGTGCTCGGCGCGATGGACGGGCTGTCCCCCGAACACCGCGAAGTTCTCGTCGAGCTCTACTACCGGGGCCGGACGGTGGCCGAAGCGGCGAAGGTCCTCGGGATCGCCCCCGGTACGGTCAAGTCCAGGTCCTACTACGCGTTGCGCGCCCTCCGCGCGGCGATGTCGGGCGGGGGAAGGGAGGCAGCGCGATGAACAACGCGATGGACCAGGACCACGCGCTGCTCGGCGCCTATTCCCTCGGTGTGCTGGAACCTGCCGAGGCGGCCGAGTTCGAACGGCGTCATCTGACGGTCTGCGCGCAGTGCCGTCACGAGCTCGACGAGCTGGCCGCGCTGCGCCATGACCTCGACGAGGTGCCACCCGAAGCCTTTCTCGACGGCCCGCCCGAGGGCGGTGATTTGCTGCTGCGGCGTGCTTTGCACCGGGTCCGGGACGAGGAAACCGAGGCCGTGCCGCGATTCCGGCCGCGACGGAAGCCGCGGGCCCTGGTCGCCGCCGCGGTCGTGCTGCTCGCCGTGGTCACGCTCGGCGCGGGCTGGGTGATCGGCAGGCAGACCGCGCCGACGGCTCCGGCCGCCGCCCCGACCTCCACACCGGCACCCCGTCAGCTGCCCCCGGCCACCGACCCGGCGACGGGCGCGAGCCTCGACGCGAAGGTGCTCCCGTTCGCGGGCTGGGTCAAGGTCCAGGTGCGGGTCGGCGGGATCCCCGAGGGCGAGCAGTGCCAGCTGCAGGTGGTGTCGAAGAAGGGCGCGCGGGTCGGCGCCGGGAGCTGGCGGGTGTCGGCGAAGTGGGAGCGCGAGGGCTTCACCCTCGACGGCGCCGCGCTGGTCTCGCCGGAGGACGTGGTTTCGGTCGACATCGTGACGATGGACGGGCGCAAGCTGGTGTCGGCCCCGGCGACGGCGTGACCGATGTCCGCCCGCTACCGGTTCCGCAGCACGTGGTTCTTCCCGGACGTGCCGCCGGAGCGGGTGTTCGGCGCGGTGGTCGACCTGGAGTCCTACCCGCTGTGGTGGGCCGACGTCCGCACGGTCCGGCAGGTCGACGCGGACACCGCCGAGCTGGTCTGCCGGTCCCGGCTGCCGTTCCGGCTCGTCGTCCGGATGCACCGCGATGAGCAGGACGAGCTGACCGGCCGGGTGCGCGTACTGCTCAGCGGTGATCTCGAAGGCGTCCTCGCCGGAGCCATCGGATCCGCCCGAGCGGGCGCCCGGCTCGAAATCACCCAGGACGTCCTGGCGCGGAAACCGTTGCTGCGCAAGCTGAACGCGGTGGCCCGGCCGGTTTTCCGCGTGAACCACGCGATGATGATGCGACGGGGCCACCGCGGCCTGCTGGGCTACCTGGCCTCACCCGCGGTGCACAGCTCGGGCTGAGCCGCGACCGGCCGGGGCTTCCGCGCCGCCAGGACCAGCACCGCGGCGGCGAGGAACCCGGCGCTCAGCCCGTAGGCGAGCCGGTACCCGCCCGCCAGCGCCGCGCGGACCTGCTCGCCCGCCGTGGTCAGCGTGCCGGTGCGGGCCGCGGCCGCGGTGGCCAGTACCGCCGTGCCGATGGCGGCCCCGACCTGCTGGGTCGTGTTGATCAGCCCGGAGGCGACGCCGGAATCCTCCGGCCCCACACCGGACATCGCGAGCCCCATCAGCGCTGGGATCGCCACACCGCCGCCGGTGCCCATCAGGACCAGCGCGGGCAGCACGTCGAGCACGTAGTGGCCGTCGGCGGGCACCCTGGCCAGCAGGAGCATCGCCACGATGATCACGCCGATCCCGGTGACGAGCATCGCGCGGGGGCCGAACCGGGCACTGAGCCGGTCGGCGAAGCCGAGCGAACCGATCGCGATCATCACCGGCGCGGGCAGGAACGCGAGCCCGGTGCCGAGCGCGGAGAGCCCGAGCACCTTCTGCAGGTACAGCGCGGTGATGAACTGGAACCCGAGCAGACCGGACACCATCAGCACCATCACCAGGTTGGCGCCCGTGACGGCACGGACGCGGAACAGCCGCAGCGGCAGCAGCGGAGTCGCGGCCTTCGCCTGCCGTAGCACGAATCCGGCCAGCAGGAGTGCCGCCGCGGCGAACGAACCGGAGGTGAGGACGTCGCCGGGGCCGCGTTCCCCGGCCTGGATGATCGCGAACACCAGCAGCATCACCCCGCCGGTCACCAGCACCGCGCCGAGCGCGTCGATCCCGGCGCGCAGCCCGGTGCCGCGGTCCGGTTCGATCACCCACACCGCGAGCACCAGCGCGGCGATCCCGATGGGCAGGTTGACGTAGAACGTCCAGTGCCAGTTCAGCGCCTGGGTCAGCGCGCCGCCCGCGATGAGCCCGATCGACGCCCCGGCCGCCTGCGTGAAGCTGTAGACCCCGATCGCCCTCGCCCGTTCCCGGGGTTCGGGGAACATCGTGACGATCATGCCGAGGACGACCGCCGACGCGAGTGCCCCGCCCACGCCCTGCGCGAACCGGGCGACCACGAGCACGGCCGCGTCGTCCGCGACACCCGCGGCCAGCGAGGCCACGGTGAACAGGATGAGCCCGCCGAGGAACACCCGGCGGCGGCCGACGAGGTCGCCGAGCCTGCCCGACAACAGGAGCAGGCCGCCGAAGGCGACGAGGTAGGCGTTGACCACCCAGGCCAGCCCGGCCGGGCCGAAACCCAGTTCGGCCTGGATCGCCGGGAGGGCCACCGCGACGATGCTGCTGTCGAGCACCACCATCAGCGACGCGGCGCTCAGCACGGCGAGCGCGAGCCCCCGAGAGCGGTTGGCTTCGGACATTTCTGGTCCCTCCAGTGCGTCTTCCCTGGTTGTCGCCAGGGCACTTCTTGTTACGGTGCACATCATGTGTGACCATGAGGCGTCGCGTAAGGAGGCACTTTGCCCGAGAAGTGAGGGACACATCCCTGAATCAGGAATGTCATGTTGGCGGAGCGTAGGCTGATCGACACGCCAGCGCCAATTCCTGTGAACGAGGTCTCAGTCGAAGGCTGGTGTTCCTCCGGTCGGTAGGCAGGTCACCGCCTTTGCGGGGGCGCGGGGGTGCGGTTCGCCGGTGAGCGCGGCCAGAGTTGCTGCGACTTCCTCGAGTGTGGCGCCGACGTAGGTCATTGTGTTGCCTGTCCATGCGTTGTTTTTCGCGTGGCCGGCGAAGGCTGCGGCGGTGGCGTAGCCGAAATGGCGTTCCACCCAGGTGAGGGTGGTGTAGCGGATCCAGTGCGTGGTGACGCCGAGGGTGGAGACCCATGGAAGCTGGCGGCCTATGCGAGTCCATAGCGTGGTGTAGTGCGTGCTGGTGATCGGCCTGCCGTCGTGGTGGCGCAGCAGCTGTTCGTGGGGGTGGTTGTGTGGGCTGCGTTGTTCGGTGTGCGCGATGAGCGCGGCCATGAGGGTGGGGGAGACTGGTTGGTAGCGGGTGCGGCCTTTTTCGCGTAGGCGGGCGAGGCAGTTGGTGCGGTCGAGGTCGTTGGAGCGGAGGGCCACTGCTCCGGAGATTCGGCAGGCGGTTTCGGTGTGCAGTCTGAGGATCAGGGTGTCGAGGGCGGGGTCCCTGCCGGTGGTCGCGGCGGTCTCGTTGATTTCCGCGAGTTCTCGGTCTGCTAATGCGCGGCGGGCGTTGGCGATTCTGTGGTTCTTGAGGTGTGCGGCTGGGTTGGCGAAGGCCGGGATTTTTCTGTCGAGCACGGCGTGGCGATAGAAGTGTTTCGCGGTGTCGACGAAGTTGGATTTTGCGCCGTGCCCGCCACGGGAGTTGGGGCGTGTTTGGGAGCGTTCTTGGACCTGGTTTGCGAGGGCTTCGAGTTCGGAGAGGGTGGGCTCGTTGATCCTTCGGTTGCCCCATTCCTGGGCGAGGAGTTGCCAGTGCGGCTCCCGTGTTTTTGTGGACGCGGTCGTGCTGGCTGCGCGTACGGCTGGCAGGTACTCCGCGATCGTGGGCATAGGTGTGCGACCTGTATGGGCGGCGAGGAGGTCGGCTACTGGAATCCCCAGCTGTTCGAGGAGCAGGCGGGCGGCCGCGACCACAGGATCGATGGTCTCGCTGTCCTGGAGCGTGGCTGTCTGGTGTGTCGCGGTGGTGGTCATCGCCGCCAGTTTTCTGCGAAGGCTTCGTGTTCGGGGGTCATGGTGCGGTCGAGGAGCGCCATGGGGTAGACGATCAGCGTGTTGAGGTGGGGATTGGCGGCGAGAAGGACGCTGTCGTCGTCGGCAAGTCCGCAGCGTCGGCGGAGTGGGGCGGGCAGGTGTAGCAGTGATTTGAGCGGTGCTGGGTTGACCCCGTCGGGGTCGTGACGGACGACTATGGCGTTCGGGTATGAGCGCTGCGTCAGCAGGTCGCCGGGTATCCAGCCGAGCGACCGCAGGACCGATCGGTTTTCCACGCGTCCGGAGTCGAGTCTGCTGGTCGTATACATCCACGTCGGAGCGGGTGGTGGTATCAGGGGCTGGGCCAGCGGCAGCGGCGGGTGTTCGCTGATCCTGTGGGTGGCCGCATGCTGGGTGCGCAAGCGCGGCTGACTGCCGGTGGCTGGGGATTGCGGGGAAAGGGGGAGATTGCTGGCCGGGTCGGTGAGCATGCGCAGCAGGTTGTGCGCGGCCGCTTTCTCTGCGGCAGCGGTGGATCGTGCCTCGCCCATCGCGTGAAAGAGGTGATCGTCGGTTGCCCGGCGGGCGGTGATGATGCACTGGACGGTGAGTCGCTGGCGTGCGCCGGTCACGGAGAAGTCCCAGCTCAGGTCGCGGAGGAGCCCTCGACGCTGCCATTCGCCGATCACATTGACCGGCGATCGGTCGGTTGAGCGGGAGGTCGGGGCATCCATGAGCGGTCCGCCGCGGGGTACTCGCCGCCGGTCGGATTGTGCAGGGGCGGTGACCGGGACGCTCGCGGACTCGAGCCCCGCTGTAAGCCGCGCTGCGCCAGCGGTGCCGTCGCTGAGCTGGGCAGGCGGGACGCCGGGGACAGCGCCATCGCTCATTGTTACACTCCGTCATGGAATACTACGCTTCGTACTCTACGGCTCTTCGATCCGCGAGGGTGGGGCGGGTATGAAACACGCTCTCGACCTGGTGATGCATTGACAGGACCCGCTGCGGGGTGATCTGTAGACTGGGCCCGTGGGTAGCGAGCAGCCGAAACGCGATGAGCCGACGGTGGTGACCGGTCGGACACATACTGCGATCGGCCTGCGTAAGCCGCAGCGGGTGACGTCTCGGTCGAAGGCTGTGCAACCCGTGCCTACGACGGTTCGCCGGGTGCTGAAGGCTGCGCAGGCTGGGCGGCTGGGGGTCCGCAAGCCCGTTGCAGGGCCGTCCTCGAGGGAAGCTGAGGCCGCTAAGCCCTACCCGCCGCCATCGTTCCTGGGCATGTTCGACCTGCCGGCGGACGCCGCTGGGCGGGTCAAGGACGTCGTCCGCGGCCGTGACGACGACTGAGTTCCTCGCCGAGGTCAACGAACGTCAATGGCGCGCCCGATCGTTGTCGACACCGGCCCGCTGGTGGCTATGGTCAATGCGAAAGACGACCATCACCAGGCGGTTTCGTCGTGGCTGGCCTCAGCAGCCATGCGGGACCTGCTGGTCCCGTCGCTGGTGCTGACGGAGGTGTGCCAGTACATCGGTAAACATCTCGGCGGAGTCGCCGAAGCGGCGTTCGTCGAGCAGTTGATGCAGTCTCCGCAGTTCCGGCTGTATCACCCGCTGGACGACGACTTCCGGCGCATGGCCGTCTTGATGCGCCAGTACTCGGACTGGCCATTGGGTATCGCGGACGCCGTCGTCGTCTCGACCGCGGAGCGACTGAAGACTACCGAGATCGCCACAGTGGACAGACGGCACTTCGAACACATCAAACCCGTGCACGTCTCACACTTCACGATCTATCCGGGCTACACCTAGCCTCGCAGCTGTCCACGAAGGGCAATAGCCGTGGCGGAAGAATCGTCGATGTAGCCCGGCTGTCACCTACGTGGTGTTCGGCCATAGTCCCGCATCACGGCGCCTCTGGCCTCGTCCCGGATCTGCACGGCGGCCGCGATGAGTGGTCTGTCGGCGGTGCCGATGCTGGTGTACGACTCGGTCACGATGTCCCGCTCGGGGAACAGAGAAGCAGCTCGCAGGAGGACCTGTCCGTGCCCGATCACGTACAGGTCGATCGGTCCGTCGACGCGCGGATCCTCGGGAGTGTTGAACGGGCGTTTGTAGAGGAAATGGCCGAATGGCGCGTAGCCGGGCCCGACTTCGGTTTTGACCGGGCTCGCCGCTGGTGTGGATGACGCGCTCTCGGTTACCGTCGGTGCGGATTGAACAGGCAACGCGGTAGTGGAAGGCTGGCAAGCGGCAGTAACGGCGCACAGGACGAGCAACGCTGAAGCCCTGCCCAGGCCAGTCCTGCGGCCGATTGGATCGATCTGTTGTCGCCTCTCTGCTCCCTTGATCCACATCGATCCCAGTCATCTTGCGGACTGGCCCGGCAAACTGGTGCGTCAAGAGGTCGTCAGAGCGAGCGATAGGGTTACAGCGAGGGCGAGTCTGACGAGAACGTTGCCGATTTGGACTTGAAGAACTGATCGATTCGATGTTCGTAGGCAAAGGGACGAGCCAAAAGGAGGCGACGAGCCTGTTACCGCGGTGCCGGTTCTACGGCACTCGCCGCGACGATCGAGGTGCTCCTTGATGACATCACTGCTCCTGGACATCGACACGAACTGGGAACTGCGGTCCGCAGCTCATCGCCATGCATGACATGATCGATGCGGTTGGCCCCCGGCACCGAGCACAGCGCACAGGTGAGCCCCTCCCCGACTATACGGCGCTCGTCGCAGATCAAGGTGGTCGTCAAGATGTTTCTCACCACCATACGTGTGGATCATGTTCTCCCTAGTGACACGAGAGCGCAACGCTCGGACCCGACTTCGAGCCTCTGGCGATCGTCACGCCTGCGGAGAATGGCAGCCGAAGCTTTTGCTGGACTCAGTTCCGAGCAGAGGCGTGCAGTTCGTCGAAAGTTGTTTACCCCGTACGGCACGGATAGTCTGTCCCGGCGCTGAGTGACACTGGTGGTGATGACCGCCACATCTGATGCTCCCGGCAGCTGTGCGGACCCCGGGACGCGTAGTCCCACCATGCCATTGCCTTCGAGAGGCGTCAGGCTGAGCGCATCGCATCCATGTCCGGAGGCTCCTGCGCAATGGGCGGGGCTGATCGTCTCCAGGGTGGTGTCGCACTGAGCGGTGGCGGTCCCACCCAGTCGCCGGTCACCTTGTCTCTCGGGGCGGTCGCGAGTAGGGCCCGGAAGCCGGTTTCGGTGGCGCACTCGCGCGATAGCTTAGCGATGTAGGCCTCGGTGTAGCCGTAGTCGTTGTGTGGCTCGTCGTAGAGGCAGTACTTTTCGTCTGTCCTCTCGGGATGTGGATCTCCGACCCTCGGCCGCACGCGGAGTTTCTTCCAGGCCATGGTGAATAGGCTTGTGTTGAATATGAACGGTATGTGGTCTTGAACTGCTCGCGCGGCCTGTGTTGGCCGGAGCAACCCATGGCCGACGACGGGTCGTTTGTGTTCGCGCACGACGACGTAGCCTTTTCTGCCGATCGCTTCGACGGTGGCCCGTTGTTCGTCGGTGAGGTCGTCGTAGCGGGTGAACTGGACCGCGAGCGCGTCCGGGTCTTTGGGGGCGAGTTCCTGGAGTACGCGTAGCCGGAAGTCGTACCGCGGGTCTCGGGCGACGGAAACGTCGAGGCCGGCGTCGTAGTCGGCGATGAAGGTCCTCAGTGGCGCGGGTAGCTGCGAGCGCAGCCGTCGCAGGGTGCGTTCTCCCTCGTCGGTGAAGCTTCCAACGAAGACCGGAAACCGCAGGCGGCTCGCGAGGGACGAGCCCGGTCCGAATTGATCAGTGAGCTCCTGCTCGTAGTTAAGCAGGAGCGCCTGGCTCTGGCCGCCCACGGAGACGGAGAGTGCTTGCTGGTCGCGGGCGTACCGGTGCTCGATCTTGTTGCGGAGCGCGACGAAGAATTCGAGGTTGGCCCGCACTGGGGCCGCCTTGTCGGGCCAGCGATGCCGCACACAGGTAGCCAGGTCCCAGCGTTTCGGTTCACCGTCGACCCGTTCCAGCCGCTTCGCTCGTCCCTGAGTGCGCCAGTAGCGGAAGTCGATGCTGTCCCGGGTGAGTTCGGCATGCAGGAGGTAGAGCCAGGCAAGGTGCATGTGCACGGCGAAGCCCTCGAAGGAACGGATCTCCGACGAGTCGTTGTACAAGCGCACGGCGAGCTGAGCTTCATCGCGAGAAGCGTCGACCATGTGCATGAATCGTGGTCGCGGTGCCATAAGATGAAGGTCGGGATTGCGTCACCGACTGTTACTGGCCTGCCCAGTTCGTGGCGGATTCCGAAGGTAGGTCGACACCACGAGCTCAAAGCGACATCTGGGCGGGACGACCGCGGCTGGGACGTTCGAGCAGCTCAAGCTGAGCGCCTACCGCATGAGCGTCCTGCTGAGACACCGGCATCAGGCGATCTGGCGTCCGTCAGGTCGGTTGAGCTTCCAGTCGTCGGGGTCGTGGTTGACCCAGACCGTGGTGTCCGGTCGGCTGGCGAGCAGCTTCAGTTTGCGCAGGCCGTTCTCCTTGTCGGGGTTGGAGACGTCCAGTGGCATGCCGGTGGTCTGGTCGATGTTGCTGCGCAGGTGGGCGGCGTCGCTGGTGAGGACGATGTGGTTCCCGTCGGGCAAGCGCACCTGGAGTCCGAGGGTGCCGAGGGTGTGGCCGGGCAGGGACAGGATCGTCACGCTGCCGTCGCCGAAGACGTCGTGGTCGTAGCCGCGGGGGACCTCGAGCCAGTCGATCCGGCTCGCCGCGTCGAGGTCGTGCTCCCGGAACATGGCGGCGTCGAGTGCGCGTGGGGTGCGGGCGTAGCGCAGTTCGTCGGCTCCGATGAAGCCTTGTGCGCCGGGGAACAGGTCGAGGCCGCCGGTGTGGTCGAAGTGCAGGTGCGAGATGACGATCTGCCGGACGTCCTTGGTGGTGAAGCCGATCGACTCCAGTTGGGTGTCCAGCCGGTGCTCCTCCGGGAACTGGATGTCGAAGGCTTCGGCGAGGGGGCCGTAGGCGCGGGCGGGGTCGCCGGCGGCGTTGCTGTCGAGTCCGGAGTCGAACATGAGCAGGCCGAGGCCGTGCTCGATCAGGAACGTCGGGATCGGCACGGCGAGTTGGGTTCCGCCGGTGCCGAGCTGAAACAGGCCGCAGTCGGCGGCGATGGTGGGGGCGTCAAATGCCCAGAGGTGCTTGATGGTGCCGGACACGGAGGTCTCCTTCGGGCGAGGGTCAGGCGACGACGACGGCGCGGGCGCCTTGTTCCGCGGCGCAGTAGGCGACGGCTTTGGCGATGTCGGCGAAGGCGAAGGTCTCGGTGACCAGCTGGTCGAGGTGCAGGGTGCCGCTTCGGTACAGCTCGACCAGTCGCGGGATGTCGCGTTTGACGTGTGCTGATCCGTACAGGCAGCCCTTCACCGTCTTGCCTGCCATGACGACGTTGCCGAAGACCTCGTCGATGCCGACTCCCGGTCCGGCGCCGACGAGGACCGTCGTGCCGCCGCGGCGTGACATGGCGATCGCCTGCTGCACGGTTTCGTGGCGTCCGGCCACCTCGATCACGACGTCCGCGCCACGACGTCCGGTGAGTGCCTGGACCTGCTTGACGACGTCGGATCCCGCGGTCAGGGTGTGGGTCGCGCCTAGTTCGGTGGCCAGCGCCAGGCGGTCGGCGTGTACGTCGATCGCGATGATGGTGGTGGCTCCGGCGATCCGGGCGCCTTGCACGGCGTTGAGCCCGACGCCGCCGCAGCCGACGACGACGACGGTGTCGCCCACGCGCACGTCACCGGTGTGCACGGCGGCACCGAATCCGGTGAGGACACCGCAGCCGAGCAAGGCGGCGGAGGCGATCGGGATGTCGTCGGGGATCTTGATCGCAGCTCCGGCGGGAACGACGGTCCGCTGCGAGAAGCTGCCCAGCCCGCAGAACTGGCGGACGGGGGCGCCGTCCAGGCTCATCCGGGTGCTTCCGTCGACCATGGTGTGCGCGCCGAGCATGGTCCGCGGGCGGCCGCACAGGTGCTGTTCGGCTCGCTGGCAGTAGAAACAGCTGCCGCAGCTGGCCAGCCAGGACAGCACCACCTGATCACCGGATTTCAGGTCCTCGACGCCGTCGCCGACCTCGACGACCACGCCCGCGCCCTCGTGGCCGAGGACCAGCGGCACCGGCGCGGGGAGCTTTCCGGTGAAGACGCCGACGTCGGATTGGCACACGCCGGTGGCGCGTACTTCGACGACGACCTCTCCCGGGCCGGGGTCGGCCAGCGTGATCTCGGTGATCCGGAGGGCGGAGCCCGCCTTTTCGAGCAGCGCGGCTTCAGTCATTTCGCTTGCCTCCATAGGTTTTGCGGAGAACGCTCTTGAGAACCTTCCCGCTGGCGTTACGCGGGAGGTCGCTCACGAAGTGGAAGTGTTTGGGGACCTTGTATTTGGCGAGCCGTTCCGTCAGCCATCGGCGCACTTGTTCGGGGTCGACGGTGTGGCCTTCGGCGGGCACGATGATCGCGGCGCCGGTCTCGACGTATTTGGGGTCGGGGACGCCGATCACCGCCGCGTCGGCGACGTCGTCGTGTCCTGTCAGGACCATCTCGACTTCGGCCGGATACACGTTTTCGCCGCCGCTGCGGTACATGTCCTTGGCCCGCCCGGCGATCGTCAGGAAACCGTCTTCGTCGACGCTGCCCAGGTCGCCGGAGTGACACCATCCGTCGACGAAGGTCGCCTTGGTGGCGTCGGGCAGGTTCCAGTAGCCGATGCTCATCCCGCCGCTGCGGACGCAGATCTCACCGACTTCTCCGGCGCCGGTGGGTGTTCCGTCCGGCCTGATCACCTTTACTTCGGTCATGGCCTGCGGGCGACCGATGCTGCTTTCGCGGCCGCGCGCCATCGCGAATTCCAGGCTGGTGCTGACGGCGCCGCCTTCGGTGAGGCTGTAGGACTGCACGAGTTCGACGCCGGGGAGCCGTCGTTCCAGCTCGTCGTAGATCCACGGCATGACGACGTCGCCGCCGGTGACGATCCGGCGGAGTGTGGCGGGGACGAGAGTCTCGACGGCGTCCCTTTGCAGCAGGTCGGCGAGCATGAACGGGTAGAGCAGCATGGACGTCGTGCCGTTGTGGCGCGCGACTTCGAGGAACCGTTCGCAGGTGAAGTTGCCGGAGGGGAAGGTGACCGCCGTGCCGTGTGCGAGAAGAGCGGGCAGCAGCAACACTTCGAAGCCGCCCGCGTGGAAAAGCGGCCCGCTGGTCTGGGCGACGGTGCGCTCGTCGATGCGCCACCGCTGCGCCTGGACGGCGCCGATCCACAACGCGTTGCCGTGGGAGAACAGCACGCCTTTCGGCCGTCCGGTCGTGCCGGAGGAGTACATCAGCGACACCGGGTCGTCGGCGCTCACCTCGGGGAAGCCCGTGGCGTCGGATTCCTGCGCGGCGAACACCGGCAGGGGAGTGGCCCAGTCCGGGGCCGCGCCGGTCGAGGGGCGCGAAACGTAGGTGGTGACCGCGATGCGGTCGCGGATGCCTTCGATCGTCACCGCGAACTCGGCGTCGAACAGCAGCAGGCTCGCGCCCGAGTCGCTGAGGGCGAACTGGAGTTCCGGGCCGGTCAGTCGCCAGTTGAGGCGAACGGCGATGCCGCCCACTCTGCCGACTGCCAGGTACAGCGCGACGTAGTCGACGCAGTTGCGCAGCAGGATTCCGACCCGGTCGCCTTTCCGTATGCCCGCTCGTTGCAGGGCACGCGCGTAGCGCAGTTCCCGCGCCCGCAGTTCCGTCCAGGACACCGCGGGTTCGCCGCCCAGCACGACGGCCGGGAGACTGGGGTCCACGACCGGCATCTGCCCGGCGATCGCATCGGTGACGTAGTTGAGGCTCATCCTCATTGATGACTCCCGTGTTTCAGACGATCGCTCCGGAGGCACGCAAAGCGGCCACCTCACGGTCGGACAGACCCCAGTCGGGCAGTGCGGTGGCGGTGTCGGCACCGGCCGGGACCGCCGGACCTTGGACGGCGCCGGGAGTCCGGCTGAACCGTGGCGCCGGAGCGGGCTGCAGCACGCCGTCGACGGGAACGAAGCTCGCCCTGGCCGCCGCGTGTTCGTGACGCAGTGCCTCATCGAGGTCGAGGACCGGTGTCGTGCACGCTTCCCGGCCGTCGAACAGGGCTTCCCAAGCGGCACGCGAGCGGGTGCGGAAGGTGCCGGCGATCTTCGCGTGCAGCGACGGCCACTCGGCGCGGTTCCATTGGAGCGCGGTGAGTTCCGGCGCCAGCCCGAGGACGTCGAGCAGCTCGGCGAAGAACTTTGCCTCGATCGCGGCGACGGCCATCCAGCCACCGTCGGAGGTCTCGTAAACGGTGTAGAACGGTGCGCCGCCGTCGAGGGTGTTGCTGCCTCGCCCGGGCCGGAGCATCCCGGCTTGGTGCTGTCCGTAGAAGACGCCGCCGAGCAGGGCGATTCCGTCGAGCATCGACGCGTCGACGACCTGGCCGGGTCCGCCGTTCCGGGCTTCCCACAAAGCCGCCACCAGGCCCATGGCGAGCATCAGCCCGCCACCGGCGTAGTCGCCGAGCAGGTTGAGCGGGATCGCCGGTGCCCCGCCCGCGGGCCCCATCGTCGCGAGCAGGCCGGACGTGGCGAGGTAGTTGAGGTCGTGTCCGGCGGTCTGGCTCAGGGGGCCGTCCTGGCCCCAGCCCGTGGCCCGCCCGTAGACCAGGCTGGGGTTGCGCGCGAAGCAATCTTCCGGACCCACTCCGAGCCGCTCGGCGACTCCCGGGCGATTGCCCTCGATGAGGACGTCGGCCTGTTCGACCAGCCGCAGCACCAGATCGACGCCTTCGGGGTGCTTCAGGTCGACCGCGATCGAACGCCGCCCCCGGTCGTTGACGAAAGCCGGTTGCCGCCCGTTGGTGGCACCGAGATCGGTGCGCATCGTGCCCACAGCCGATGGCCGGTCCACACGCAGCACGTCGGCGCCGAGGTCGCTGAGCAGCATGCCGCACCACGGTCCCGGCCCGATCCCGGCGAGTTCGATGACCTTCAGTCCCGCCAGCGGTCCCGCGTTCATGCGGCACCGACGAGGATCTGCTTGAGTTCGGTGAAACCGAGAATCCCTTCCGGTCCGGACTCGCGGCCCCAGCCCGACGCCCCGATCCCGCCGAAGGGTGCGCTCATCGCCGGGCCGAACGAGTTGACCGCCACCGCACCGGCGCGGATCCGGCCCGCCACCTCGATCCCCGCCTCGATGTCGGCGGTGTACACCGCGCCCGACAACCCGAACTCGGTGGCGTTGGCCAAGCGGACGGCGTCGTCGATGTCGCGGTACACCTGCACGGCGGTCACCGGTCCGAACACCTCGTGCTGGACCAGTTCGGCGTTCTCGGCGACGTCGGTGAACACCGTGGGCTGGTGGAACCACCCGGTCTCCAGCCCGATGGGCCGCCCGCCGCCGGTGACGAGCCGGGCGCCGTCATGGCGTGCACGGGCGACGAAACCTTCGGTGCGGCGCAGGGCCGTCTCGTTGATCAGCGGGCCGATGTGCGTCGCGCGATTGAGCGGATCGCCGATGACGAGGCGTTCCCAGGCGGACTTCAGCCGCTCGACGACCTCGTCGTGCCGGCGTTCGGAGACCAGGATCCGGGACAGCAGCGCGCACACCTGGCCCGCCCCGTTGGTGGCGCCGGGCACGAGCGCCCGCAGCACCTTGTCCAGCGGCGCGTCGTCCAGGATCACCGCCGGCGACTTTCCACCGAGCTCCAGCTGGGTGCGCGCGTACCGGCCGTGCGTGGCCGCGAGGACGTCTTGCGCAGCCGAGTGCCCGCCGGTCAACGAGACCAGATCCACCCGGGAATCCCGGGTCAGCGCCTGCCCGACGGCGGCCGGTCCCGACACGAAATTCACCACTCCGGCGGGGAAACCGGCCTGCCGGGCGCAGTCCGCCACCAACGCCATCGTCAGTGAGGATTCCGGCGCCGCCTTGACGATCACGGGGCACCCGGCGAGCAACGCCGGGACGACCTTGGACGCCACCGTCACCACCGGACCGTTGTAGGGCAACATCGCCGCCACGACACCGGCCGGCTCCCGGCGCAGGAGGACATCGCCGAGTTCCGAGGACCGGCGTCGTTCCCGCAACATCTCCTCTGCGCCGTCGAGCGCCGAGCGCCACGCGGCGAGAGTGCCGAACCGGTGCAGTGCCCTGCCGTGCCGCACCGGCATTCCCGCCTCGACGGCCCACACCACGTCCAGATCGGCCGCGAGCCGGTCCACGTTGTCCAGCCAGCGGGCGCAGGTCGCGGCCCGGTCGGCCAGGGGAGTGGCGGCCCACGCTCCACGGGCGGAGAAGGCGGCGTCGACCGCCGCGGTGGCGTCCGCCTCGGAGGCCTGCCGTGCCGTGCCGACCGGCTTCTCGTCCGAGGGGGACACGATGGTGTGCACGTCTCCCGTCGCCTGCCGCCACTCGCCACCGATGAAGACGTCGTCGGTGTGCGGTACCCGTACGCCTGCCGCTTCCACGATTCTCCCGACCGCTAGATTCCCTACGAATGAATAGATAATATATTGTGCGTTCAAATCGGGCAAGTGAGGAGGCCAGATGGAGAGCGCGAGCGGCATCGAGACACGCGCGACGCGCAAGCGTGCCGAGAGGATCCGGCTCATCGAGCACACCGCCGCCCGGCTCTTCGCCGAGCGCGGCTACGAGGCGACGAACTTCGAGGACATCGGCGCAGCCTTGGATCTGCGCGGTCCCAGCCTCTATCACTACTTCTCGTCGAAGGAAGAGCTGTTTCTCAGGTGCATGGAGCACGCGGCCGCGGAGGTGTTCCCCCGGCTCGTCACGATCGCGGAGTCGGAACACCCGCCACGGGAAAGGCTACGGCTGATGTTCCGCGAGGAAGCCGTGATCGCCCTTCGCGAGTATCCCGAGTTCATCCCGCTGTTCCTCAAGGTGCGGATCCCGGTCGCGGCGCTGGAAGCCCGTCGCGACGAACTCCGTCGCGAGCAGACCATGATCTTCCGTGCCGTGGTGGACGAGCTGGCCGAGGACCTGCACCTGACCTTGAATCTGGCGTTGGGAGGGCTGGCGCTCATCGGCGAATGGTTCGACCCGAGGGACCGACTCGGCGTGGACGAGTTCGCCGAGTCGGTCTCCCACATTCTCGTCGGGCTGTTCAGGAACTGAGGGTGCGGCGGGTGAGGTGCTCGTAGGCGGCCCATCCGTCGAGGCGGTCCTGGTAGTGACGGCGCACGTCGTCCAGCCCATGACCCACGTACAGCCGCAAGGGCGCGTCGGGCTGTCCGGCGATCGCGACGATGGCCTCGGCGGCGCCCTGGAGATCACCGGGAGTCCAGTCGTACAGGCCCGGCAACTGCTCAGCGGCCGGGGCATAGGCGTCGAGCGGCCGTGCGGGCTGAACCGCGGAATCACCGAGGCGAGTCGCGAAGACACCCGGTTCGACGATGGACACCTTCAGGCCGAGATGCGCGACATCACGGGACAGCGCTTCACTCAGACCCTCGACGGCGAACTTCGACGCGACGTAGGCGTCGAGCCGCGGCACACCGATGAGACCTCCACCGGAGGAGAAGTTGACGATGTGGCCGCTGCCGCGCTGCCGCATTCCCGGCAGGAGAGCTTTCGCCACGGCCACGAGACCGACGACATTGGTCTCGAGCTGCGCCCGGACTTGCTCGAGCGAGAGCTCTTCGAGCGTGCCCTGGACGACGTTGCCGGCGACGTTGAGCAGCACGTCGATCGGGCCGAAGTGCGACTCGACGGCGATGACGGCCTCGTTGATCGACGCCTCGTCGGTGACGTCGAGGGGCCGTACGAGAACGTTCGGCAGGTCGCTGAAACCGGCGGGAGCCTTGCCGGGGTCGCGCATCGTGGCCGCGACGTTCCAGCCGGACTTCGCGAACTCGGTGACGAGGGCTTCGCCGAAACCAGACGACGCTCCGGTGACGAGTACGTTCTTCGCCATGACGTCAGGCATCCTGTCCCAGGTGCTTGCGGTAGAACGGGATCAGCGCGTCGAGCGCGATCTTGACCGGTTCGGGCCGGTCGTAGAGGTCGTAGTGCGAGTAGCCCTCGGCCACGACCAGCTGCCGGTCCTTCGAAGACGCGATGCGACCGTAGAGCTCCATCCCGTCGCGGTACGAGCCGAAAGCGCCCGGCTGGTCGCCGACGACGATCAGGGCGGGCTGGGTCAGCATCGTCTCGGCGCGCAGGAACGCGTCCCAGTTCAGCGCCTGGTTCAGGGTGCCGAAGTTCATCCGGGCGACGCCGTTCGGTTTGCCGCCCCGGTCGGTCTTGTAGTACTCGGTGGCCTCGACGACGTCCCTGTCCGTGGCGCCTGCTTCCTGCGCCGCGGCCGGGGACGGCGGCAGCAGTTCGTTGACCTGGACGTCGCCGCCGCGGGCCTCCTTGGTGCGCTGCTCGGCGACCTGCTCCAGCAGGGCGATGGCGTCGTACTGGCTGAAGCCCTCCTGCATGAGGCGGCCGTAGTTCACCGGCACGACCGCGCCGAGCGCCTTGAACCGGCGTTCGAGCATCGTCGCGTTGGTCGCGTAGCCGCCGCCACCGCAGATGCCGAGGACACCGATCCGGTCGGCGTCGACGTAGCCCAGTGTCACGAGGTGGTCGACGACGTAGGAGAAGTCGGCCACCCGCCGCGCCGGGTCTTCGGTCCAGCGCGGCTCGCCGCCGCTCTCGCCCTGGAAGCTCGCGTCGAACGCGATGACGACGAAGCCTTCTTTCGCCAGCGCGGGGCCGTAGACGTTCCCGGCGGTCTGTTCCTTGCAGCTGCCGATCGGGTGGGCGCTGACGACGGCCGGGTAGGTCTTGCTGTCGTCGAAGTCCGGCGGCAGCAGCAGATTCGCCGCGATGTCCCAGTACGGGGTCTTGACCGTGACCGGCTTGATCGTGATGTCGCTCATGGAGCTTTCTCCTGGCGTCGTAAGTGTTCGTGCTCGGGAACGCGGTTCCGCTTCCCTCAGCACCGACGCTGCCAGTGCTCGCCGGGGCCGCCCAGATGCCCTTGAGAGGGGGTACTGGTGGCCCCCCTTTAAAGCAGATCGCCGTTGTGCTGGCCGACCGACGGCGCCGCGAGGGGAGCGAGACGGCCGCCGTCGACGAGGATCGGCGATTTCGGGGCAAGGTGAGGGCCGACACCGGGCTGGTCGATCTCGTCGAACAGGTCCAGGTCACGCAGGGCGTCGCGGCCGAGGTCGTCGAAACTCCGGTAGCGCTGCCAGAGGATGCGGTGGCGGTCGAGCGCGGTGGCGACGTCGGTGAACGTGGTAGCCCTGAACCAGCGGGCCAGGAGCGTCGAGATCACGTCACGGTGTTCGTAGCGGGCGGATTCCTGGGTGAAGTCGATGCCCAGCGACTCGCTCAGCGCGGTGAACGCGCCGGTGAGGCCGGTGGCGGCCAGCAGTTTCGTCCAGTGGCGTTCGGTCAGCACCACGAGCATGACGCGAACTCCGTCGGCAGTGAGGAAGTCGCGGCCGTAGGTGCCGTAGACGTCGTTGCCGGATTTGGCGCGGTCGTGGTCGGTGACCTGTGCTTCCGCCAGGTAGCCGAGATTGCCCGCGGTGGCCAGGGCGACGTCTTCGAGGGCGACGCGGATCGCGCGACCCCGTCCGGTCTCCTGACGATGGCGTTCGGCGGCGAGCAGGCCGATCGCCAGATATAGGCCGGCGGCGATGTCCCAGGCGGGCAGCACGTGATTGACCGGCGCGGGGGCCTCCGCGGTGCCGGTGATCAGAGGGAAGCCGGTGCCCGCCTGCACCGTGTAGTCCACCGCGGCGCCGCCGCCAGGGCGTCCTTCGAGAAGCACGTGGATCACGTCGGGACGGCGAGCGGACAGCTCCGTGTAACCGAGGTCGGCATGCCGTTCGGTGTTGCTGACGACGACGCACGGTCCACCGTGGACGATCAGGTCCACGACTCGCTTCCGGTCCACTTCGGACTCCAGGTCCACGGAGACCGCGCGTTTCCCTTTGTTCAGACCAGACCAGTAGAGGCTGGTGCCGGAGTCGGCCAGTGGCCATCGTGTCCGGTCCGCGGCCCCGCCGAGCGGTTCGACGCGGACGACGTCGGCGCCGAGCTGGGCCAGGGTGAGCCCGCACAATGGGGTGGCGACGTAGCTCGAGATCTCGACCACTCGCAAACCCGTGAGCAGCGCCGGGTTCGGGTCAGGCATCGCCGTCCTCCCGCCGTCGGGTGAAGTCGGGCTTGCGGCGTTCGCGATGAGATGCGAGACCTTCCCGGACCTCCGGCCCGCCGAAGCCGTAGAACTCCAACGCGAGCGAGGAATCGAAGATGGCGCCCGCGACCTGCCGATACCACGCGTTCAGGCTCTGCTTGGTCCACCGGATGGCGTTCGGAGCGCCGAGGGCCAACTCGCGCGCGACTTCTCGCGCGGTCGGCAGCAGTTCGGCGTCCTCGTCGACACAGAGGGAGACCAGGCCGATCCGTTCGGCCTCTTCGCCGGTCAGCGGGCGGCAGGTCATCAGGTAGTACTTCGCCTTGGCCATGCCGCACAGCAGCGGCCAGCACACGGCGGCGTGGTCACCGGCCGCGACGCCGAGGCGCGTGTGGCCGTCGATGATCTTCGCGGTCTTCGTGACCACCGAGACATCGGCCAGCACACCGGCGACGAGTCCGGCACCGACCGCGGGACCGTGGATCGCCGACACGATCGGCTTCGAGCAGTCGATGACGTTGTAGACCAGGTCCCTGGCCTCCCGCATCGTGCGGGTGCGGGTGTCGTAGTCGTTCGAGAGCTTCTCGATCAGGTCGAACGAGCCGCCCGCGGAGAATCCCTTGCCCTCGCCGCGCAACAGGATCGCCATGACGGCGGGATCGCGGTCGAACTCGCGCCAGATGTCGGCGAGATCGGCGTGCGCGGCCTCGCTGACCGCGTTGAGGTTCGGCGCGTCCAGGACGAGTTCGACGACGCCCGCGTCGTCCGGGCCGTCCACCCGGAGGTTCTCGAAACGTGCGTAGCGGCTCATGCGCTTCCCTTCTTGCTCTGACCGAGGAACAGGCCCTCTCGGTCGTACTTCCGGAGCCGGGCAAGGTCGTCGGCGCTCACCTCGGGCAGTTCCCTCAGATCGTCCGCCACCGCGAGCTCCCAGCCACAGCGCGAACGGGCGTACTCCACCCGATCGGCGAGCGGCCCGGGGCCGGGGGCGACATGAGTGAGCACCAGTTCCTCGTCGTGCCGGGTCAGGATCCCGACGTCGGTCACCACGGCTCGCACGCGCGCACCCGGACTGGTCACGTAGTCGCAGTGTTCGACGAACCGGCGCGGGCTCATCGTCCCGACGACCAGCGTCTCGTCCGCGTTGGTGACCACGTCATTCGCGCCACCCGAACCGACGAGGTGGGGGCCGCCGGTGATCCGGGTCGTGTTGATGTTGCCCCGGCGGTCGATCTCCGCCGCGCCGACACAGGCGATCGACCGCGTGAACGGCCCGTTGACCACGGTGCCGAGCACCTGTTCGGTGTCGAGCAGCATCGACGACGTCGGGAAATTCGCGAAGCTGAAGATGAACGGGTCACCCGGTGTCGGCGTGTAGTCCCAGAGCCCCAGCTCGGCCGCGAGCGCGACGCGGTGTCCCTCGGCCTTGGCTGTCTCGACACCCACCCACGCCGCGAGGTTCGCCAGGCCCGCGCCGGCGAGGACGGCGTCGGCGCCGGTCTCCGCGATCCGCGTCCGGACCAGGCCAGCCAGCCATGTGGCCGCACGTTCGGCCGGCGTCGCGGGGCCGCTGTGCGCACCCCGGCCGGTAGGCGGCGTCGGCTCACCGCTGGAGCGCACGAGCGCGTCGAGCCGAGTCTTGCCGAGTTTGGCCAGGTAGGCGTCGTGATCGGCAGGATCGAGGACCCAATCGCGGATCCAGTCGTCGAACTCCGGCGATCGGCTCGCCTCCCGTGCGGCGATCCAGAACGCGACGTCCTCCGCGTACCCCTCCACCGGCAATCGGGTGCCTTCCGGACCGGCGAAGACCCCGCCGGGATGCGCACCGAAAGGCGCTTCCACGACGGCGAGCACACGGTGCGCGGGGACGCGGACCAGCGACGACCACGGGCTGAGGTCGTCGACGACTTTCTCCACGGTCGCGAGCACACCGCGACGGGCGGCGAAAGCGCCGATCGAGCCTTCGAACATCGGGGGAGCGATCGCGAGGTTGCCCTGCCGGTCGGCGACCGCGGCGTGTACCAGCGCGACGTCCGGCACCAGAGGCGAGACCAGCCCCACCCGGCCGAACCGGGTGTCGACCTCCTCGTAGCCCTCGTTCCCGGCCATCGACGAATCCCGCACCGAGCCGGTCACGATCGCGGGGACCCCGGTCGCTGCGGCGCGCAGGCGCTGGATGTAGCTGAGGAACGACCAGTTCTCGACCTCGGCCGAGCCGTCGGCATAAGCCTTCTGGAAGACCGGATTCGGGGTGAACACCGGGAACGAGTCGCCCGAGTAGACGGTGACGACCTTCTCGACGCAGCCCGACCGGAACAGGACCGCGCCCAGCGACGAGAGGCTCGCCATGATCAGCGTGAACTTCGACGGCTTCCCCCAGTGCTGCCGTGCCAGTTCGCGGACCAGCGCGCTCCAGCGGCTGTGCCCCATCATGACGTGGACGGCGTCGCCCGGCCGGACGTACCGATCGATGGCCTCGTCGAGACGGCAGAAGTCGCTCATGCGGTCACCCTCTCGACGAGGTCGACCTTGACGTGGTCGGGACGTTTCAAGGTGCCCTCGGGCACGAAAGCGACCACCGTCTTGACGTTGAGCGCGGAGCGGACCCGGTGTTCGATGGTCGTCTTGAGCGTGGCCCGCCGGTCGTCGGCGACGCCGGTGTCCTCCACCACGACAGGCAGCGGACGCTGCGTCGAATGCCCCTCGAAGTCAGGACGGATCCGCATCTCGCCGGACGTGAGCTCCGCGACGAGCTGGCGGATCGCCGAGGGGAAGACGTTGATACCGCGGACGATCAGCATGTCGTCGGTCCTGCCGACGCACCGGATCCGGTACCCGGTCCGGCCGCAGGAACAGTCCGTGCCCGTGACGACCACGTGGTCACGCGTCCGGAAACGCAGCAGGGGAGAGGCCTCGCGCCTCAACGCGGTGTACACGAGTTCCCCACTCGCGCCTTCGACCGGCGCGACCTGCTCACCGGTGACCGGATCGACGAGCTCGGCGATCATCAGATCGGGGGAGAGGAAGTGCATACCGTCGGCGGCCTCGCATTCGCCCCAGTACGTGCACGCGATGTCCGTTCCGCCCAGCATCTCCCGCGACGTCGCACCCCAGAGCGATTCGAGCTTGTCGCGCACGGCGGGCAGGCCGCCACCGGGCTCACCACCGACACTGATCGCGCGGACTCCGAGGTCTTTCGCCTGCCGGCCCACGATTCCCGGCGCATGTTCGGCGAGGTGCGCGAGGAAGTACGGCGTACCGATCAGTGCGTCGGGGCGCTGATCTGCCTGGACTCGCAGGAGCCTTTCCGCGCCGGCCTCGGCGCCGACCGGGATGTCGACGATCCCCATGTACTGCAGGATCTGCACGATCGGCAGCCCGCCCACGAAGCCCTTGCTCATGCCGAAGGCGTGCAGCAGCCGGTCACCCGGCCGGAAACCGTTGGCGTACAACGCCCGCGCACCGAGTTCGCACCAGGTCGCGATGTCCTTCGCCGTCAGGCCGACGTAGGACGGGCTGCCCGTGGTGCCCGACGAGGCCTGGACCTGCACGACGTCGTCCGCGGCGACGTGCCGCCCCAACGGCGGAGCGGCCGCGAGACTGTCGCGCAATTCCTGCTTCTCGGTGAACGGGAGCCCGGCCAGATCCTCGACCGTCCGGATCGTCGTGAGATCGTCACCGATCTTCGCCTGATAGAACTCGCTGCGCGCGGCCAGGTAGGCGACCTGCTCGCGCAGACGCTCGTTCTGCACTTCGCGGGCAACTACGGGGGAGAGGGTTTCGACCGCGCTCCAGTGCCGCGTGGAAAACGGGGTGACCGCCATTTCAGTTCACCACCACGAGGGTCTCAGCGACGCAGGCGGGTTTGGCCGCGCCGTCGAGTTCGACGACGTAGCGGGTCGTCACCGTCACTCCGGCCGTTCCGGGCTTGAGTTCGGTGAAGCTCGCGGACGCGCGGAGCCGGGAGCCGACGGGAACCGGGGCGGGAAAGCGGACTTTGCTTAGGCCGTAGTTGATCCGTGCCGTGCCGAAGTCCAGCCGGTACAGCTCTTTCGCGAATCGCGGGATGAGCGACAGGGTCAGGAATCCGTGGGCGATGGTCGTGCCGAACGGGCCGGTCGCGGCGCGTTCCGGGTCGGTGTGGATCCATTGGTGGTCACCGGTGGCTTCGGCGAACGCGTCGATTCGTGCCTGGTCGACGGTGAGCCAGGCGGTCGGGCCGAACTCCTCGCCGAGGACGGCCCGCACGTCGTCCGCCGAGGCGAAGACCCGGGTCACGAGGTCACCTTTTCGAAGACGGCGGCGAGTCCTTGGCCGCCGCCGATGCACATGGTCTCCAGTGCGTAGCGGGCGTCCCGGCGGTGAAGTTCGCGGGCCAGCGTGGCGAGGATGCGGGTGCCGGTGGCGCCGACGGGGTGGCCGAGTGAGATTCCGGAGCCGTGGACGTTGAGCCGGTCGAAGTCGGACTCGCCGAAGCCCCATTCGCGGGTGCAGGCCAGGACTTGGGCGGCGAAGGCTTCGTTGAGTTCGATGAGGTCGAGGTCCGCGATCTTGAGCCTGGCTTTGGCGAGGGCCGCCGCGGTGGCGGGGACGGGGCCGATGCCCATGATCTTCGGGGCGACCCCGGCGACGCCGTGGGAGACGAGCCGGACCAGCGGGCGGAGGCCGAGTTCGGCGGCGCGGTCGGGGTGGGTGACGATACAGACGGCGGCCGCGTCGTTCTGACCGCTGGCGTTGCCAGCGGTAACGGTCGCTTCGGGGTCTTGTTTGCCTAGGACGGGGCGCAGTGTGGCGAGGGTTTCGGGGGTGGTGTCGGCGCGGGGGTGTTCGTCGGTGTCGACGACGACGGTGCCCTTCTTCGTCTCGACTGGGACGGGAATGATCTCTTCGGCGAACACCCCGGATTTCTGGGCGGCGACCGCGCGCTGGTGCGAGGTGAAGGCGAGCTGGTCTTGTTCCTCGCGGGTGATTCCGTAGTCGCGGCGGAGGTTTTCGGCGGTCTCCAGCATGCCTCCCGCGACTGGGTGGTGCTTGCCGCCGGGGGTGGCGCGGCCGCGGTTGAGGGCGTCGTGCAGCATCACGCCGCTGTTCTTGGCGCCCCAGCGCAGGTCGGTGGCGTAGAAGATCACGTTGCTCATGCTCTCGGCGCCGCCCGCGATGATCACGTCGCTGTCCCCGGCCTGCACCTGAAGCGCGGCCTGGACCACGGACTGAAGGCCGGAACCGCAGCGGCGGTCGACCTGCATGCCCGGCACGGTCACGGGCAGACCGGCGTCGAGTGCGGCCACGCGGCCGATCGCGGGTGCTTCGGCGCTGGGGTAGCAGTGGCCGAGGATCACGTCGTCGATGGCTTCGGGGTCGAGTCCGGTGCGTTCGAGGAGGCCGGTGACGGCGATGGTGGCGAGGTCGGCGGCCGGGACGCTCTTGAGCGAGCCGCCGAAGCGGCCGATCGGGGTCCGGACGGGCTCACAGATGACGGCGTCACGCATGGACAGTGCCTTCCTCGTGCAGATCGACTTCCAAGCTGGTTCGTGGCGTTCCACCGGGCCCGAGCAACTCCAGCACTGAGCCGTCCGCGCGCAGGAGCGCGGGCTCGCCGCAGAACAGCGGTGCCTTGTTGCGATGACTCAACCGCTTCACCTGAGCGCTGGGGCGGTTGAGGCGGAGGGTTTCGGCGAGCGCGAGGGACATCAACGGGCCGTGCACGACCAGACCGGGGTAACCCTCCGTGCGGGTGGCGTACGGCCAGTCGTAATGGATGCGGTGCGGGTTCGCCGTCGCCGCGGAGAACCGCATCAGCAGCGTCGGATCGGTGGCGAAATCCCAGGTTCCCGCCTCGGCGCGGCGGAACGGCGCACCGACAGGGGTGAATTCGGCAGGTTTGGGCTCGGCGGGGGCGCCGCGGTCGCGGTAGATCAGGTCCTGCCGTTCCTCCAGACACAACCTTCCGTCCTCGGTGGACAGACGGGTGCGCACGACGACGATCACCATTTTCCCGGACCGGCCGGACTTCTCCGTCACTGAGTCCACTGTGGACTCACGGACGATGGTGTCACCGATCTTCAGTGGGACGTGGAAGGCGACCTCGCCGCCCGCGAACATCCGCCGAGGCAGGTCCACCGCCGGCAGGAAGGTGCCGCGAGCCGGATGCCCGTCGGTGCCGAGCTCCGAGGAGACAGGCCAACGGGGGAGAGCGACCCAGTGCCACAACGGCGGCAATTCGTCACCGGGTTGCGGGGCAGGGAGTCCGTCGTCGAACAACGCGGCAAGGGCGGCTACCGGCGCCGGGTCAACCAGCTCCCGAGTGGTCACGTGGGTCATCACATGAACCTTCCGCCGGTCACTTCCAGCACGGTGCCGGTCATGTAGGACGACAGGTCCGAGGCCAGGAACAGGGCCACCGAGGCGATTTCGCCGACTTCTCCGGCGCGGCGCATCGGGATCTCGGCCATCTTCTGGTCCCACACCTTGGCGGGCATGGCCTCGGTCATAGCGGTGCGGATCAGGCCGGGCTGGATGGCGTTGACGCGGACGCCGTGGTGGGCGAGTTCCTTGGCTGCGGCCTTGGTGAGCCCGACGATGCCGGCCTTGGCGGCGGAGTAGTTGGTCTGCCCGACCATGCCGACCTTGCCCGAAAGCGACGAGATGTTCACGATCGAGCCGCGGCTGCGTTCACGCATGATCGCCGCCGCGGTGCGGACACCGTTCCAGCTGCCCTTGAGATGCACGTTGATCACCTGGTCGAACTGGTCCTCGGTCATCGTGCGCAGCGTCGCGTCGCGGGTGATCCCGGCGTTGTTGACCAGGACGTCCACGGGAGAGAACGTGTCCTCGGCCGCCGCGAGCAGCGCGTCCACATCGGACGCTTTCGTGACGTCGCAGCGGACGCCGATTCCGCCCAGCTTCTCGGCGGCCCGTGCGGCGGCGTCGCCGTCGAGGTCGCCGAGGACGACGTGGGCGCCTTCGGCGGCGAACAGTTCGGCGATGGCGTAGCCGATGCCCTGGGCGCCGCCGGTGACGACCGCGGTTCGATCGGTCAGCAAAGACATGTGGGGTTCCTCAGATCTTGTGGCGGGCGATGAGCTGGGCGGCGATGACGTTGCGCTGGATCTCGTTGGTGCCCTCACCGACGATCATCAGCGGCGCGTCCCGGAAGTAGCGTTCGACGTCGTATTCCTTGGAATAGCCGTAACCGCCGTGCACACGGATCGCGTCCAGGGCGACCTGCATCGCCGACTCCGACGCGAACAGCTTCGCCATCCCAGCCTCCATATCGGCGCGTTCACCGGCGTCGAGCTTCTCGGCCGCGTCCAGGGTGAGCAGGCGCGCGGCACGCATCTTGGTGGCCATGTCGGCCAGCAGATTCCCGACCGACTGGTGCTTCCAGATCGGCTTGCCGAACGACTCCCGCTCCTGCGCATACCGGACGGCGGCGTTCAACGCGGCCTGCCCGACACCCAGCGCCCGCGACGCGACCTGCACACGGCCCATCTCCAGACCGCGCATCATCTGGCCCCAGCCCTGATTCGGTGTCCCGCCGAGCACCGCGTCCGCGCCGACCCGGCGTCCGTCGAACACGATCTCGCAGGCCTCGACACCGCGATACCCCAGCTTCGGCAGCTTCTTCGAGATCGTCAGCCCGTCGCCTGGCTCTACCAGCAGGACGCTCATGCCGCGATGGCTGGGGGAGGCGTCACGATCGGTGATGCACAGCAGCCCGATGAGCCCGGAATGGGCGGCGTTGGAGATCCAGGTCTTGGAACCGGTGATCGAGTACCCGTCGCCGTCGGGCGCGGCGAAGGTGCGCATCGCCTGCAGGTCGCTGCCGCCCGCGGGCTCGGTCAGCGCCATCGTCGCCCGGATGGTGCCTTCGGCCATGGCGGGCAGGTACTTCTCCCGCTGCTCCGGGGTGCCGAACGTCTTGATCAGATACGTGATGACCGAATGACCGCCGATCGCCCCCGCCAGGCTCATCCAGCCACGGGCGAGTTCCTCGGTGACCCGCGCGAAACACGCCGTGCTGACGTCCACACCGCCGTACTCGGCCGGAGCCAACAGGCCGAAGAACCCGAGATTCTTCATCTCGTCGATGAACTCGGCCGGATAAACATCGTCCTCTTCGAACTCACGGACACGCGGACGGACCCGCTCGTCCACGAACTCCGCCACCAAAGCGACCATCTGCTTCTCGTCATCGGACAGCGTCATCGCCGCAACCCTTCCCTTTCCTGCCGCAGGACGCGGCGCGCACGCTCCAGCACCGGCTTGTCGACCAACTGCCCCTCCACCGCGACCGCGCCGTCCCCGGCCGCGGCGGCCACCGAATGCGCCCAGCGGATCTCTTCCCGGGACGGGCGCAGCGCCGCCGCGGCCGCCGAAACCTGCAGGGGATGGACACACAACTTCCCCGTGAACCCCAGCTGACGCGCATAGCGGACGTCACCGGTTAGCCGCTCGGTGTTGCGCAGGTCGCCGGTCACACCGTCCACCGGACCGGGAAGACCACCCGCCGCCGACGCGAGCACGAGCGCCCCGCGCGCCGGGGCAAGCGCGTCGATGTCCGTGGGGTCGATCCCTAGCTCCGCGGCCAGGTCGAACGTGCCCAGCGCCAGCCGGTGCACGTTCGGCACCGACGCGATCTCCCGCGCGTCGAGTACCCCGCGTGCGGTTTCGATCAAGGCGATCAGGGCGGGCAGCACACCCAGCTCGCCGGCCGCCGCACGGGCGCTGACTGGATCGGCTTTCGGCAGCATGACCACGCACCGGAACCGGGCCAGGGCGGCGAGGTCTTCGTCGTGCCACGGGGTCCCCGCCGCGTTGACCCGCACCGCGCAGTTCGGATGCTCGCCCAGCCAGGCGACGACCTGCTCGCGCGCGTGAACCTTGCGCTCGGGTGCGACGGCGTCTTCGAGATCCAGCACGACGAGATCGGCTTCGGCGCTCTCCGCCTTGGCGAACCGCTCCGGACGGTCGCCGGGAACGAACAGCAGTGTGGCCGCGTCCCGCACCCGGTTCACCAGGCATTCGGCCCGCGTGGTCATCGCCGCGCTCCGCGCACCAGACCGCCGCCGATGATCAGCCGCTGGATCTCGCTGGTGCCCTCGTAAAGCCGCAGCAACCGGACGTCGCGATAGATCCTTTCGACGGGCATCTCGCGCATGTACCCGCTGCCGCCGTGGATCTGCACGGCCAGGTCGGCGATCCTGCCCGCCATTTCCGTGCAGTACAGCTTCGCCGCCGACGGTCCGATCCGCCGGTCCTCCCCGGACACGTACCGCTTCGCCGTCTCGCGCACCAGCGCCCGCCCTGCCAGCACGCCCGTCTGCTGATCGGCGAGCATCGCCTGCACCAGCTGGAAATCACCGATCGGGGTGCCGCCTTGGGTGGCCGTCGTGGCGTGGGCGATCGACTCGTCCAGCGCGCGCTGCGCGGTGCCGACCGCCAGCGCGGCGATGTGGACCCGGCCGCGGGCCAGCGACGTCATCGCGGCGCGGTAACCGGTGTCCTCGTCACCCCCGACCAGGCTCGACGACGGCACCCGGACTTCGGTGAACGAGACGTTCGCCGTCCAGGCACCTTCCTGGCCCATCTTCTTGTCCTTGGCGGCGACTTCGACCCCGGGCGTGTCCGCCGGGACGAGGAAGACCGCGATGCCCGTGCCGGACGCGTCGGCGGGTCGGGTGCGGGCGAACACCACGAACAGACCGGCGATGGGCGCGTTGGTGATGAAGCACTTCTCGCCGTCGATCACCCAGTCGTCGCCGTCGCGGACCGCCTTGGTGCGCAGCCCGGCAGGGTTCGAACCGGCGCCCGGTTCGGTCAGCGCGAAGGAGGCGATCACCTCGCCGGACGCGATGCGCTCCAGCCACGCGGCCTTCTGTTCGTCGGTGCCGAAGTTCACCAGCACCTGCCCGGCGATGCCGTTGTTGGTGCCGAACATCGACCGTAGCGCCAGCGCGGTGTAGCCGAATTCCATGGCCAGCTCGACGTCTTGGGTCAGGTCGAGGCCGAGTCCGCCCCATTCTTCGGGGATCGCGTAGCCGAACAGGCCCATCTCGGCCGCTTGCCCGCGCAGGTCGTCGGGGATGGCGTCGGTGTCCATGATCTCCCGCTCACGCGGCACGACCTTCGCGCGGACGAAGTCGCGCACGAGGGACAGGATCGGCTGGAAGTCCTCGGGGGTCACGGCTGACATGCCTCACACTATGCCTCATCCTGACAACGAGTACAAAATATATTTTATCAAGTTCTGGTGTCGAGGGGTGCTCGCGAGCTATGTTCGCAGCGTGAGCCGAGGCAACCTGAACGCCCTCGCCGCCCAGGAGATCAGGCGGCGGATCTTCGCCGGGGAATTGCGTCCTGGCGCCAAAATCGACCAGGATGAGCTCGCCGAAGCTCTGGGAATCAGCAAGCTCCCGGTCCGCGAGGCGCTGATCGTGCTCGGCCACGAAGGCATCGTCGAGCACGTCGCCCGGCGCGGCGCGTTCGTCGCCGAGCTGACCCGTGACGACGTCCGGGACCAGTACCGTGTCTTCGGGCTCGTGTCCGGCTTGGCGGCGGAGCGGGCCGCGGTGAATCTCCCTCCGGAGAGCCTTCGGTCGCTGGCGGACCTCGTCGAGCGAGCCGGGGCGGGTGCTGATCCGGTCGAGCAGGAGCGGCTCAATTTCGAGTTCCATCGGCTGATCAACCATGGTTCGGGCTCGCGCAGGCTCACTTCGATACTTGGCCTCCTGGTCAGGACTGTCTCGCACGGGTTCTACGAGGCTCATGAGGACTGGCCGGGAAAGGCTGGGGAGGATCACCGTCGCATCCTCGATGCCTTGGCCGCGCGCTCGGGGCCGCAGGCGCGGGCGGCGGTGGAAGACCACTTCGCCGATGGCGCCGAGAGAGCTGTCGCCTTGCTGGAAGCGCAGGGATTCTGGGACCGCGTTTAGTCCTCTGCTTGCGAGCCGTGGGCGAGGCGATGACCGGACGGGCCTTGCGTCCCCCGACTAAGCATTTTATATTTTGCTGCCTTCTGGCCGCCGAGATCACCCGAGTCCGGGATGAGGAAGACATGAGCGTACAAGGACGTACCGCGCCCGCCGAAGTCAAGACGAAACGACGAGGCAAGGTGCTCACCGCCGCCATCGCGGCGCAATCGATCGAGTACTACGACTTCTTGATCTACGGCACCGCCGCCTCGCTGGTGTTCAACCGGGAGTTCTTCCCGTCGACGACTCCTGCTGCGGGGGTGCTGGCCGCGTTCGCCACGTTCGCCGTCGGGTTCGCAGGCCGCCCGGTGGGCGCGGCACTCTTCGGGCACATCGGGGACCGGTTCGGGCGTAAACCCGCGCTTCTCGGGTCGACCGTGGCGATGGCCGTGGCCACCACGCTGGTCGGGTTGCTGCCCACCTTCGCGTCGATCGGCGTGATCGCGCCGGTGCTGCTGGTACTTCTCCGTGTCGTCCAGGGGATCGCGGTGGGTGGCGTCTGGGGCGGCGCCACACTCCTTGCCGTGGAGCACGCCCCTGCGAACCGGCGAGGACTGCATGGCGCGCTTCCCCAGTTGGGCATCTTCACCGGGATGGTGCTGGGCAGCCTGGTCTACGTGGTGCTCACCGGGGTGCTGACGCACGACGAGTTCATCGCCTGGGGCTGGCGGGTGCCCTTCCTGCTCGGGGTCTTCACCTTCCCGGTCGTGCTGTTCATCCACCGCTACATCGAGGATTCCCCGGATTTCCGTTCGGTGGAGGAGAAGCTGGCGGCCAAGCCCAGGAGGTCTTCGGTGGTGGAGGTGCTGCGCCGGCCGAAGCGGCTGGTGCTCGTGGTCATCGTCTTCCTGCCCGCGACCATCATGTTCTAGGCGACCGCGACCGGCTTGCTCGACTACGGGGTGCGGGACCTCGGGATTGCCAAGGGGACGATGCTCACCGCGGTGATGTTCTCGATGATCGCGACGGGTGTGAGCACCGTCCTGTGCGGACGGCTGTCCGACGCCGTCGGCAGGCGTCCGGTCTACGCGGGCGGCGTGATTCTCGCGGGAGTCTGGTCGTTCGCGCTCTTCCCTTTGGCGGACACGAACAACTTCTGGTTCATCCTGCTGGCCATCGTGATCGGGCAGATCTCCGTGGGCGCCATGTTCGGCCCGGGGGTCACGATGTTCGCCGAGATGTTCCCGTCGGCTGTCCGGTTCTCCGGCGCGTCGCTGGGTGTCCAGTTCGCGAACATCCTGGGCGGGGGACTGGCCCCGTTCATCATGGTCGCGTTGATCGAGTCGACCGGGGCGACCGTGTCCGTTTCGCTGTACGTGCTGGCGGCCTGCCTGCTCAGCCTGGTCTCGCTGACCCGGCTCTCCTTGACCGTGAAGCAAGACCATGCATAATATAAAATATTAATTAGCTGTCACGGGAGGCCGCCATGACTCCGGATCACGAACCGAGCTTCCGCGAGCTGGCGATCCTCCGAGCCGTCGCCGCCGGGAGGGTGGAGATCACTTGCAGCAGCGAGCCGGATCTGTTCATCGACGGATTGCCGTGCTGTGACCAGTACACCGCGCACGCGCTCGCCCGTCGGGCGCTGGTCGTCCAGGCGAGGCCGGGGTCGATCGGACAGCGAGTCCCGGCCCGCTTGACCGGCGCGGGTGGCCTTGCCGCCGGGATCGCGGGCGAAGCGGCGTGAACGCCGGGGAAGACGGCGAGCGGGGCGGCGGCCGGATAGGTCGTCGTCCCGCTCGTGACCAGCGAGAGTTACTCCTCGTCGGACCAGAGGCCCCGGTCCTCGAGCATCTTGATGACGCTGTCGGCGCCCTCGAGGATGTGCTGCTCGGCGATGGTCCTTGCCTTGCGGGCGTGGCGGCCGCGCAGCGCTTGGACGAGTTCCGCGTGGTCGTTGCGAGTCGCGGTGACGTGCTCTTCGATCGAGGCGTAGAAGCGGTTCGGCAGGTGCTTGACCACAGAGCTGAGCAGCAGGGTGAGCCGGTGCGAGTCCGCCGCGAGGTTGATCTGCCGGTGGAAGTCGTGACCGAGATGGGCGACGGTCTCCTGGTCTCCGGCCTCGACGGCCTTCTCGAAGTCTTCGTTGATCGCTTCCAGCCGGGCGATCTGCTCGGGAGTGATCTTCTTCGCCGCGCGGGCGGCCAGTTCCGAAGAGAACTGAGCCTGTGCCCAGAAGAGATCCCGGATGTCCTGGCGCGAGACCGGTGCGACGACGAAACCGCGGCGCGGCACCAGATCGACGAAGCCCTCGCTGCGCAGGGAGAGCAGGCCTTCGCGGACGGGCGTGTTGCTGACGCCCACGGCCTCGGCGATCGGCTCCGTACGCAGGAATTCGCCGGGCTTCACCTGGCCCGACATGATGAGCTCGCGCACGTAGGTGGCGACTTCTTCGGGCAGCTGCTGCCGTGCTTCGCCGCCTCGCAGCCTGATCGAGTGGTCGGCCACCCGGCACCTCCCCAAATCGGTTGCGAACATCATATACAACGTTCTGTCGATTATGGCACGGCATCGGCGCCTGATCGCGCAGGATCAAACATAATATGTCAAGGGAGTGCGATGACGACCGAGGTGAACGGACCGTTGAGCGGGGTGCGGGTGGTCGCGCTCGCCGGAATGGGACCGACGCCGTTCGCGAGCATGCTGCTGGCGGACATGGGGGCCGAGGTCGTGCGAGTGGCGCGTCCGGCGAATCGCCAGGGACGCGCACTCGGGCAGACCGAAGGAATGGCGCCCGAACACGACCTCGCCAACCGTGGTGTCGGAACGGTCGAGGCCGACCTCAAGAGCGCCGCCGGTGTCGAATCGGTGCTGCGCCTGGTCGAGTCCGCTGACGTCTTCGTCGAGGGGTACCGGCCGGGAGTGGCCGAGCGTCTCGGCCTCGGACCGGAGGAGCTTCTCCGGTGCAATCCGGCGCTTGTGTACGCCCGCCTGACCGGATATGGCCAAACCGGCCCGCTGGCGCAGCAGGCCGGCCACGACATCAACTATGTTGCGCAGTCCGGCGCCCTGCACGCGATGGCCAGGGCGGGTGAGGCCCCGCGGCCACCGATCAACTTGCTCGGCGACTACGCGGGTGGTGCGCTGGCGGCGGCCTTCGGCGTCGTGTGCGCCGTTCTGGAAGCCCGGTGTTCGGGCCGTGGCCAGGTGATCGACGCGGCGATGCTCGACGGTGTCGCGTTGCTGACGGCCAAGTTGCAGGGGCTGCGGGCCGCGGGCCGCTACGACGACGAACCCGGCACCAATTACCTGGACTCCGGCGCGCCCTTCTACGACACTTACGAATGCGCCGACGGGCGCTACGTGGCGGTGGGTGCCTTGGAGCCCGACTTCTACCGCGAGTTCGTCACGCGGCTCGGCACCGACCTGACGGAATGGCCCGAGCAGGACGACCGGACCGAGTGGCCGCGCCTGCGAAAGCTGATCGCCGAGGCGTTCGCGGCGAAGGACCGTGACGAGTGGGCGCGGATCTATGAAGGTACCGATGCCTGTGTCACACCGGTGCTCACGTTCGACGAAGCCGCGGAGCATCCGCACAACGCCGAGCGTGAGGTCTTCCGCCGTGTCGGCGGCGTGTTGCATCCGAGCCCCGCACCCCGGATGGGGCGGACACCCGCCCGCGAGCCGCAGGCGCCGGTGCCGGACCTTCTCGACGTCGACCAGGTGATCAGCGCCTGGTCAGGCGCGCCGTCTCCGAGGGAAGCATCCCGAACCGCTCGCGGTACTGGTGAGCGAACCGTCCAGGATGGAAGAAACCCCAGCGTGCCGCGATCTCGGTGACCGACCAGCGCGTGTCCGAGACCAGTTCGAGGTGGACCCGGTCGAGCCGGACGCCGCGCAGGTACGCCGTGGGGGACATGCCCACCACCTCCTGGAACCCCGCTTGGAGGGCGCGTGCGCCGATCCCGGCCCTGGCCGCGAGATCGGCGGTCGTGAGCTCTTCCTCGGGGTGGCCGTCGATGTGGTCGATGATCTCCCGGATCTTGGAGTGCTTGCTGTGCGCCGGCTTGCTGTGCAGATCGGCGCTCAGCTGACTGGGCACCGTCATGAGCAGCTGGCTCATCAGCGCCGACTCCAGTTCGTGGCAGGCGGCCGGAATCGTGGCGACCCCGCCTTCCCTGCTCAGTTCGGTGTACAGGAAACCGACGGTGGCGAGCAGTGCCTGTGCCGAGCTGGACTTCAAGGGAAACGTCAGGTCGAAGGCGATTTCCTCGTCGACCGGCCGTCCGATCAGCTTGGCGGCGTGTGCCTCCAGGAGGTCCTTGGGCAGTTTGACGTGGTACTGCCAGGAGTCTGCGCTCCACTGCACCATGACCGGGGCTTCGGGAACGAACGCGACACCGGCCTCGCCCGCCGCGAACCTGCGGCCCACGCCGTTCTGCTCGACCGTGCTGTGCCCGGTGACCGGCAGGTTGACGTGATAGCAGAGCCGCATCGCCGGACCGTGGATGGTCGTGTCCGCGCCGTAGGACATCCGGGCGATCGTCAGCCGCAACGACGGGGCCAGATCGAGCCGGAATTTCAGATCGCGGCTTTCGGCCACGTGTACCTCGTGGCTGGCGAAGGTCTTCGTGACCTGCTCGTGGGCGACGTCGAGGTCGCCGGTACGGAAGTTGAGCGGGCGCATGACGGCCTCCTCACGCTTCATTGCGATCCCTAAAATATATCATATTTATGTGCGCGGGCCCCGGACCTGCGAAAAGTGGATGGCCGCACTTCGCTCACGGGATGGTGACCGCCGCCACTCGGGCATACGTTCTCCACACCCGACGCACCGAGCGCACCAGTGGAGTTGTGCGACATGAGTGAACAGAGCAAGACGCCGGTCCTCGAACGGACCCCAGTGGACGGCCCCTGCCCCCGTTGCGGGGCTGCCGAACTCCGCCGCTACCCCGTGGTTTCCGAGGGTGGCTGGTTCCAAGTCGTCAAATGCCAGAACTGCCTGCTGTCGGTCGAACGCACGCCGTGGTCACGGCTCGGCCCGATCCAGCTCCTGTCCGACCTGCTGTAGCGGAGGAATCAACGATGATCGCAGTCGATGTCGGCGGCACGTTCACCGATGTGGTGGCACTGCAGGACGGTGAGATCCGCACCGCGAAGGTGTCCACGTCCTACACCGAGGTCTACGGACCGGTCCTGGAAGGAGCCGCTACCCTCGGCGTCGAGAACGCCGAGGTGTTCAACCACGCCAGCACGCACGGCCTCAACGCCGTGATCACCCGGCGGCTGCCCAAGATCGGGTTCCTGACCACCGAGGGGCACCGCGACATCCTCGACATGGGACGGGTCTGGCGGCCCGCGTCGGCCATTCTGGACCCGCGCTGGCGGCGCAGTTTCGGCGACGCGGCCCGCCCGCTGGTCGAGCGCTACCTCCGCCGGGGTATCGGCGAACGGATCACGGCCGACGGTGGCGTGCTGTTCGAACTGGACGAAGCGCAGGCGCGAGCCGAACTGGAAGTACTCCGCCGCTGCGGGGTCACCGGGGTCGCGATCTGCCTGATCAACGCCTACGTCAACCCCGTGCACGAGGTACGGCTGCGTGAGCTGGTCCGCGAGGTCCTCGGTGATGTCCCCTGTTCGATCTCCAGCGAGGTCTCCCCGCTGGCCAAGGAGTACGCGCGGGCGTCCACCACGGTGGTCGACACCTTGATGAAGATCATCTATTCGGACTACACCGCGAAGCTGGAGAAGGGGCTCGCCGACCTGGGCTTCACCGGGCAGCTCAACTTCGCCGACTGCGCGGCCACCCTCGTCCCGTCCGACCGGGCGATGGAGCAGCCGTTCCGCATCGTGTTCTCCGGCCCGGCCGCCGGCACGGTCGCCTGTGCCCACTTCGGCGCGCTGATCGAGGAGCGGGATCTGCTGTGCGCCGACGTCGGCGGCACCTCGTGCGACATCAGCGTCGTCACGGCGGGCGAACCGTTCGTCAACACGACCTTCGAGCTGGAACACGATCTCGTCGTCAACGCGCTGGCCAACGACATCTCCAGTATCGGCGCGGGCGGCGGCAGTATCGTCGCGATCGGTTCCGCGGGCGAGGTCAAGGTGGGCCCGGACAGTGCGGGCGCGGACCCCGGACCTGCCTGCTACGGCCGGGGCGGCACACAGCCGACCACCACCGATACCTGCCTGATGATCGGCATCATCGACCCCGAGCGCTTCGCCGGCGGCAAGGTCGGGCTCGATCCAGCGCTGGCGAGGCGGGCGTTCGAGGGCCTCGACTCGGAGTTCACGCTCGCCCAGCGGGTCCGCTACGCCTACGAGATGGCCGTGAACAACATGGCCGAGGGCGTGTTCAACATCGCCATCAAGAACGGCGTCGACCCACGCGACTACAGCCTCGTCGCCTATGGCGCGGCCGGCCCGATGCTGCTGCCCGCGGTGCTCGACACCGTGCACTGCAAGCAGGTGATCGTGCCGCCGAATCCCGGCCTGTTCTCCGCGCTGGGCCTGCTGTCCGCCGACCAGGTCTTCACCGTCAACCGCAGCGCCTACCTCGTGCTCACCCCGGAGGCGGCGCCGAAGATCGACACGTTGTTCACCGAGATGGAGGCGCGGCTGCGGGAAGGCCTCGACGGCGGGACCCGCGTGACCTTCCACCGCAGCATGGACGCCCACCTCGTCGGGCAGAGCTGGGAGACGCCGTTCGTCCCGGTGCCCGACGGCACGATCGACGACGCCGCGATCGCCACCATGATCGGCGCCTTCCACGACACCTACGAGGGCCGGTCGGGCAACCGCTTCGAGATGCTTCCCGTCGAGGGCGTGACCTTCCGCGTGCGGGCCGTCCTGGACACCCCGAAGGTGACCTACCCGGAACTCCCGGCTCGCGGTGACGAACCGCTCGAACCGGTCCGTACCACCGTCCTGCGGTACCTCGGCGACGGCGAAGCCGGTCAGGAAGCGGCCGTCTACGACCGTGCCGCGCTGCGATCCGGCGATGTGCTCGAAGGACCGGCCATCGTGGACGAAGGGCTGTCGACAACGCACATCGGTGCGGGGCAGCGCGCGAGCGTCGGCCGCTACGGCGAACTGATCATCCGGAGGAAGTGACCACAGTGGACACACGTTTGCGCGACATCCCCGACGACGAGTTCGGCGCCGCCTACGGCAGTGACCGGTTCACCACCGCGGTGATCCTGAACCGGCTGCGGTACGCGGTGGAGCACATGTCCACCGGCTTCATGCGGGAGGCGTTCTCGCCGATCATCCGCGACTGGTACGACTTCGCCTGCACCATCAGCGGCCCGCCCGAGCGCGGCTACCCGATGGCGGTGGTCAGCAACAGTCTCGTGGTCTTCCTCGGCACCCTCGGCGACGCCGTGCGCAACACGGTCGAGGAGTACGGACCGGAGAACCTCTCGCCGGGCGACGTGCTGATCTGCAACGACCCGTACCGCGGCGGCACGCACGTCAACGACGTCTGCTTCATCCGGCCGGTCTTCGTCGACGGCGAGATCGTCTCCTTCGTCAACATGCGCGCCCATCAGCTCGACATGGGCGGGACCGTGCCCGGAGGGTTCTCCGCCACGAAGTCGAATGTGTACGAGAATGGGCTCGTCATCCCGCCGGTCCTGTTGTGGTCCAAGGACGAACCGGTGCGGTCGACGTTCAGCCTGATCTTCGACAACACCCGCTGGGGCGGGATGCTGCTGCCGGACTTCAAGAGCATCCACCAGCAGCTCAAGCTAGGCGAGCGGCTCGTGCTGGAGAACATCGAGCGCTACGGCCTCGACGCCTATCTCGGCACGCTCACCTACGCCTGTGACACCTCCGCCGAGCGCATGCGCGAGGCGATCGCGCTGGTCCCCGATGGTGATTACACCGGCTCTTCGCTCATCGACGCCGACGGCCTGGACGACAGCGTCGACTACACCGTGAAGGTGACGCTGCGCAAACGCGGGCAGGACATCGAGGTCGACCTCGACGGCACCTCGCCGCAGGCTCGCACCTGCGTCAACTGCGGGGTGCTGGACACGAAGACCGCGGTCGGCGTCGCGCTGACGATGCTGCTGGATCCCGAAGTGCCGTTCACGTCGGGCACCTGGCGCACCATCGACCTCGCCACCCCACCCGGCACGGTGGTGTCGTCCCTGCCGCCGGACGGCGGGATCATGATGTTCTGGGAGGCGTCCGGTGCCGTCGTGTCGGCCATCTTCGCCGCTCTCAACCCCGTCCTGGGAGAGAAGGGCGTAGCGGGCGACTACGGCTCCACCAACACGCACAACGCGTCCGGGCTGACCGCCGACGGGACTCCCTGGACGAGTGCCACCCAATGCGGTGGCGAGCACGGTCCGTGGGGTGCCACCAAGGACGGTGACGGCGACAGTTACACGGTGCTGTTCTTCCTGAACAACCTCGATCCGGCGACGGAGACGATCGAGCACGACTCGCCGGTCGTGATGCTGCGCAAGGAACACGCGATCGACACCGGCGGCGCGGGCACCTTCCGCGGCGGGGCGGCGAACCTCAAGGACACGCTCTGGCTGTCCGATGCGAGCCACTACCTCTCGCCTTTCCGGACGAAGGTGCCGAGTGGTGTCGGCGCCAACGGCGGTCAGGCCGGTCCTACCGGCGCGATGTGGTTCTTCCCGCCCGGAGCGAACGGAGGCGGGCTGCTCGGGACCGGTCAGGATGCCTACGCCGGCAGCGTCCCGGTCGCGGGCGTGCTCGACCCGGAGACCAAAGCGCTCGATCCCGAGACCGGCGTCTACCACTACTTCGCCAGCGAACCGGTGTGGAAGACCGAACCCGGTGCCGTCCTGCGCTGCGTGACCAACGGTGGTGGCGGCTGGGGCGACCCTTTCGCCCGCGACGCCGAACGCGTGCTCGCCGACGTGCGCAACGAGTACGTCAGCGTCGAGGGCGCGGCCAGGGACTACGGCGTCGTGATCGCCGGCGACGCGCACCACGACCCCGAAGGCCTGCGCGTCGACGAGCAGGCCACCACGAAACTCCGTACGAACAGGATTGAGGAATGATTCCCGCTTTCGACGACCGCACGCTGTTCTTCGCCTTCTCCACGTTCACGGGTGAACGATCCGCCTTCGACCAGTGGTACGACGAGGAGCACATCCCGCAGGTGATGGACACGACCGGCATGGTCGGCGCCCAGCGGTTCGTGGTCGCGGACACCAAACCGCTGTCGGGCACCGAGCCGGTCGACTACGGGCACGCGGCGCTGTACGAGCTGGACGGCAGCCCGGCGGGCTTCCGCGACGAGGTCAAGCGGATGCTGAGGTCCGGCGACATGGTGCTGCCGGACTTCATGGTCCAGCCGTTCACGGCCCTGTTCCTCGAACCGGTCAGCGAACCGCACCACTCGGAACGCTTCGACAAGCTCGAAGACCTCGACGATCGTCACCTCTGGCTCGTCTTCAGCGAACGTCCGGCGGACAGCGCCGAGTACGACAAGTGGTACGACGACGAGCACATCCCGCAGGTGCTGTCGGCACCCGGATTCGTCCGGGCGCAGCGGTTCGTCACGTCGGGCGTCAAGCCGTTGCCCGGCGTCGTGACACCCGAAGTGAGCCACTTGGCGATCTACGAGACCAGCGGTGACCTGGGCCCGATGCGCGAAGATGTCAAACGGCAGCTGGTCTCCGGTGACATGGTCTTGCCGGACTTCATGAAGCTGCCCTTCGGCTCGATGTTCCTGCGGCCGGTGAGCCCGTTCTTCCCGGCGAAGGGGGCGAAGTGACCACCGGTGGGGTGGCAGTGCCGCACCTGGACGACGTGTTCCTGGCGGGGGAGTGGGTGCCCGCCGACGGTGATACCCGCGAAATCGTCTCGCCGAGTACCGGTGAGCCGGTCGCGACGGTCGGGCTGCCATCGGAAAAGCACGCTCTCGCCGCGATCCAGGCCGCTCGCGAAGCACTGTCCACGTGGGCCGAACTCCCGGTGACGGAACGCGTCGAGATCTGCGGCCGGTTCTGCGCTGAGCTGGAGGCGCGGCTTGAGGACATGGGCGCGGTCTGGGCGGTCGAGTCCGGGATGCCGGTCCGCTACAGCCGCACCCTGCACCGGTTCGCCGCGGTGGCGGCCTGGCGGACACTGCTGGACAGCGCGGGCAACGTCCTCTGCGACGACTCCCGCGAGTCCGCGCTCGGCGACCTCATGCTGCGGCGGGAAGCGGCGGGTGTCGTCGCGGCGGTCATCGCCTACAACGGACCGCTGGTGACGATCGCGAGCAAGGTCCTGCCCGCCCTGCTCGCGGGCTGCCCGGTGATCGTCAAGGCGGCGATCGAGTCGCAGCTGATCATGCGGATCATCGCCGAATGCGCGGCGGGCGCGGGATTCCCAGCGGGCGCGCTGAGCATTCTTTGCGGTGACGCGGAAATCGGCCGCACCCTGACCGCGAGCCCCTTCGTCGACATGGTGTCGCTCACCGGCGGCCGGGTGGCCGCGCAGCAGATCATCGAGGCCACCCGGCACCGGTTCGCCCGCACCCATCTCGAACTGGGTGGGAAGTCCCCGGCGCTGATCCTCGACGACGCGGACCTGACCGTGGTGCTCAAGACGCTCGTGCCGGGGGCGACCAGCGGCGGCGGTCAGGTCTGCGCCGCGCTGTCCCGGATCCTCGTGCCCGAGCGACGGCACGACGAGATCGTCGACGTGCTGCGGCAGGCGTGGGAAGGGCTCACGATCGGCGATCCGCTCGACCCGCGGACCCAGCTCGGGCCGCTCGCTTCGCCGTCGGTCGTCGAACGCACCGAAGGATTCCTGACGCGGGCTGTCGGCGACGGCGCCCGGATCGTCACCGGCGGGAAGAGGCCCGAAGGGTTCGACGGCGGCTGGTACTTCGAGCCCACGCTCGTCACCGACGTCGCCCGTGATTCGGAACTGGCGCGGGAGGAGGTCTTCGGTCCGGTCACGGCCGTGCTGACCTACGCCGATCCCGAGGACGGGCTCCGGCTGGCGAACGACACCAGCTACGGGCTGTCGGCGAGTGTCTATACCGCTGATCACGAGAAGGGCATGGAGTACGCCCGCCGGATCAGGGCGGGTTCGGTCGCCGTCAACGCGTTCGGCCCGGCGGTCACGGCGCCGTTCGGCGGGATGAAGGGTTCGGGCTGGGGCAGGGAGGCCGGCCCCGAAGGAATCCTGGAATTCACCGAGCTCAAGCAGATCCTGCGGGGCAGGGGAGGTCCGAGATGACGTTCAACTGGATCCTCGACGCCGCACCCGGCAAGGACAGGGTCGCGTTCAGCTTCGACGCCCGAGTGCGGATGACCTACGGAGAACTGGACGTACGGACAAGGCAGTACGCGCGTGCGCTCCGCGAACTGGGGCTGGGCAAGGGCGACCGGCTCGGGCTGATGTTGTTCAACGACGCCGAGTACGTGCCGCTGTACCTGGCGGCCGCGAGGCTCGGCGTGATCACCGTCCGGCTGAACTTCCGCCTCGCCCCGGCGGAACTGGCCTTCATCCTGGCCGACTCCGGGACCTCGGTCGTCGTCGTGCACGGCAGCCTGACCGAGCGCGTCGAGCCCATTCGGCACGAGACCGGTGTGGGCACCTATGTGGTGCTGCCTGACACGGACGAGCCGGTGCCTTCGTGGGCGTCTCCCTTCGCTGTGTTGCAGGGCAAGGAACCCCTCGACGACCTGCCGGAACTGGGGGAACAGGACGCGATGAGCCTGCTCTACACCTCGGGCACCACCGGGTCACCGAAGGGCGCGGTGTGGACACATCGCAACACCGTCGCGGTGGCGACCGGTCAGGCCCTGCGATGGCAGTTCACCGAGGACACCGTCGCGCTCGTTCCCGGTCCGATCTATCACGCCGGCGGGTTCGAGGCTGTCGTCGCGCCCGCGCTGCTCATGCACGGCCGGGCGGTGTTCCTGCCGTCGGGAAACTTCACCGTCGACAGGTTGCTGGAGGTCCTGCGCGTGGAGCGGGTGACCGACTGCCTGCTGTTCCCGTTCATGCTCAACGAACTCCTGCACCGGCCCGACCTCGAAGACCGGCTGCCGTCGTCGCTGCGACGGTTCATCCTCGGCGGGGACACGCTCATGCCGTCGACCGCCGAGGAGGTCAAGCGGCGGCTGCCGGAGGTGAAGCTCACCCAGGTCTACGGGCTCACCGAAGGCGGTGCGATCGCGACGACCCTCGAAGACGCGGACTTCCTCGCGCAGCCGAAGAGCATCGGACGACCGCTGCCGCTCGCCGAAGCGCGGGTAGTCACGCCGTTCGGTGAGCAGGCCGCGGCCGGTGAGGTCGGCGAGATCGAGGTCCGCAGCGCGGCGGTGAGCCAGGGCTACTGGAACCGTCCTGACGCGACGGCCGCGACCTTCCACGACGGCTGGTGCCGGACGGGTGACCTCGGGTACGTCAACGCCGACGGCTTCCTGCATCTGGCCGGCCGGGCCAAGGACATGATCCGCAGCGGCGGGGAGAACATCTACCCCGCCGAGGTCGAGAAGGTGCTGGCGGCCCATCCACGGGTGCTGGAGGCCGCGGTCGTCGCCGTTCCGGACACGCGCTACGCCGAAGTCGGTTGCGCGGTCGTCGTCGCCGAGCCGGGCCCGTCCATCGAGACCGAGGCGCTCCGGGCGTTCTGCCGGGAACGGCTCGCCGGGTACAAGGTGCCCAAGTATTTCGTGTTCGCGGACGAACTTCCGCGCAACGCCTCGGGAAAGATCCTCAAGTTCCGGCTGCGGGAGACCCACGCCGCCATCGAGTCCGAAGTGGACGGAGAACGGGCATGAACGTCTTGATCAGCGGAGCCGCGGGTGGTGTGGGCTCGGCGACGGCACGCCGGTTCGCCGCGGACGGCGCCAAGGTCGCGGTCACCGACATCAACGCCGAACGGCTCAAGGAGGTCGCCGACGAGATCGGCGGAATCGCCCTGCCCGCCGACGGCACGCGACGCGAAGCCCTGTCTGAAGTAGTGCGACAGGCCGTCGCCGACCTCGGCGGCCTGGACACGGTGATCGCCACGCAGGGCGCCGCTGTCGCCGGCACCGCGAGCCCCAAGGCCGACGACGCGTGGTTCCGCGCCTTCGACGTGAACCTGCACGGCTCGTACTTCCTGGCCGGTGAGGTACTGCCGCATCTGGTGGAGAGCCGCGGGTCGCTGGTGCTGTTCGCCTCGACCGCGGGATTGCTTTCCGGTCCTCCGGGCACGGTGGGGTACAGCGCGGCGAAGGCCGGTGTGATCGGCCTGGTGCGCTGGCTCGCGCGGGACTACGGCCCGCGCGGCGTCCGGGTGAACGGGGTCTGCCCCGGCTGGGTCCGCACGCCGCTGGGGGAGGGCGCGATGAGCTACCTCGCCGAGCGTGAGGGCATCACCGTCGACGAGGCGTATCGGGTGGTGGCCGAGCACACGCCGTTGCGCCGGGTCGCCGAACCCGAGGAGATCGCGTCGGTGTGCGCGTTCCTGGCGTCGCGGGACGCCTCGATCGTCACCGGGCACGTGCTGGTGGCCGACGGCGGTGGTGCGGCGGTGGACCCGGCGACCACGGTCTTCGACGCGCCTTGAGACCTGTCCGGTCTGGGCTTGGCGTGAGTCATGAGGGTGTCGCGAAAGCCACTTTCGGGACGTCTGGTGTCCCGAAAGTGGCTTTCGCGACACGCGCTTACGTGGGTGCGGGAGTCAGCGCAGATCGCGGGTGAGGAACTCCCGCAGGTGAGCGGTGAAGACGTCGTTGTCGTCGCCGGTGATCATGTGGCCGGTGGGGACGACGACCTGTCGCGCGGTCGGGACCAGGCCGAGGAATTCCGCCGCGGACTCGGCCGTCACGATGTCCGAGTGCAGGCCGCGCACCAGCAGGGTCGGCGCCGCGATGCTGCGAGCGGCGCGGTCGAGCCGTTCGGGGGAGTAGTACCCCGCGTCGGCGGTCGGGCCGAGGAAGCGCGGATCCCAGTGCCAGTACCAGCGCCCGTCCTCGCGACGGCGCAGGTTGCGTTTGAGCCCGTCGAGACTGCGCGGCCGAGGTCGTCCCGGCCGGTAGGCGGCTATGGCGTCGGCGGCTTCCGCGAGACTGGCGAACCCGTGCGGGGCGCCGGTCATGAACCGCTTGACTCGGGACTGCCCGGAGTGGTCGGTGCGGTGGGTGATGTCGACCAGCACGAGCCCGGCCAGAGTGCCAGGACGTTCGCCCTCGGCGGCGAGCGCGGTGCGTCCGCCCAGCGACGCGCCGACCACCACGGGCTTCGTGTCCAGTTGCGAGATGACCGCGTAGAGGTCGGCGGTGAAGTCGTCGAGGGTGTAGCGGCCGTCCGGGGACCATTCGCTGTCGCCGTGGCCCCGGGTGTCGAGCGTCCAAGCCTGCCAGCCGTCTTCGGCGAGTGAGTGCGCGGTGCGGTTCCAGGAGTGCCGGGTCTGGCCGCCGCCGTGCAGCAACAGCACTGCGCCGCGTCGTGAGCCGGGTCGTTCCCATCGGTCGGCGCTGAGCCGGAGTCCGTGGGCGCCGCGGAAAGTGGTCGCCTCGTGGTGGAGCATGCCGGTCACCTCTCGCCTCGGGACGGGTTCGTAGTATATATTTTATATTTAACGACGGGAGACCACGATGAAACCGTATCGCTCGATGCTCTTCGTTCCCGGCCACAAGGCGGCCTGGGCGGACAAGGGCATCGCCTCGGGGGCGGACGCCTTGATCCTCGACCTCGAGGACTCGGTCCCTGCCGCGGAGAAGGAGCAGGCTCGCAAGACCGTCACCGACACGATCGACCGGCTGACCGCCGACGGGGTGCGCCCCGACCTGTGGGTGCGGGCCAACCCCGAGGTGAGCGGACTGCTGAGCGCGGACCTCGAAGCGGTGGTCCGCCCCGGCCTCGCGGGACTCTTCCTCGCGAAGGTGTTCACCGCGCGGGAGATCGTCCGCCTCGACGGCGTCCTGACCCACCTGGAACAGCGGGACGGGCTCGAACCCGGTTCGGTGAAGCTGATCCTGAGCTTCGAGACGGCCACGTCGATGGCGCACTGCGAGGAGATCGCCGCCGCCAGCCCGCGCGTCGCCTCTTTGCTGGGTGCCACGGGGCCGAACGCCGACGTCGGACGTGAGCTCGGCTTCGAATTCACCCCGGCCGGGCTGGAGACGCTCTACCTGCGCAGCCGCCTGGTGCTCGCGGCCCGGTCGAACGGTCTGCACCACCCGGTGGCGGGCGTGTGGCAGGACATCAAGGACCTCGACGGCTGCCGCCGGTTCTGCCTGGACAACCGCGGCCTCGGGTACCGGGGCCTGGTCGCGATCCACCCGTCGCACGTCGCGGTGGCGAACGAGGTGTTCGCGCCGCCGCCCGAGCAGGTCGATCAGGCCCGCCGGATGATCGCCGCGTTCCGCGAGGCGGAGGCCGCCGGAAGCGCGGCGGTCGACTTCGAGGGGCAGCACATCGACATCGCGCACGTGAAGACCGCCGAGGGCGTCATCGAGCTGGCGGACGCCTTGTCGATCCACGCGTGACAGCGGACATATATAATATTTTTGAAAGGATCATCCGATGGCAGGCCTGTACTTCGAGGAGTTCGAACCCGGGATGGTCATCGACCACCCCACCCGCCGCACCGTCACGGAGGCGGACAACACGCTGTTCAGCGTGATGACGCTGAATCTCGCGCCGCTGCACCTGGACGCCGAGTACAGCAAGAACTCGATCTACGGTCAGCGGCTGGTCAACAGCCTGTTCATCCTGGGGCTGGTGTCCGGGGTGACCGTGCCGGAGACGACGCAGGGGACCACGCTCGGCAACCTCGGGTTCGAGCAGATCAAGTTCCCCAAGCCGGTGTTCCACGGCGACACCATCCACGTGCGCACCGAGATCGTCAGCAAGCGCGAGTCCAAGAGCCGCGACGACTCCGGCATCGTGATGTTCCGGCACTTCGGGATCAACCAGCGCGATGAGATCGTCTGTGACGCGCTGCGCGCCGGGCTCATGATGAAGCGTCCCGTGAAGCAGGACTGACCATGCCTGACATCGCTTGGGTTCCGGACGACGCGGTCCGGGAACGCAGCCGTCTGCTGGCCGCGCTGCGCCGATGGGGTTTCGCCGGGGTGGAGGACCTGAACCGCCGGGCCATCGCGGACCCGGAGTGGTTCTGGCGTGAGGTGGTCGACGACCTTGGTGTCGAGTTCGCGGAGCCGTTCACCCGGGTGCTGGACGAGTCCGAGGGCAAGCCGTTCCCGCGATGGTTCTCCGGCGGCCGGATCAACGTCGCTCAGTTGGCCGCTCATCGCCACGCGCGGTCCGAGAAGCTCGCCGTGGTGTACGAAGGCGACTCGGGACAGCGCCGGACCTTGACCTTCGCCGAACTGGACGAGCAGGTACGCCGGTTCGCCGCGAACCTGGCCACGCTCGGAGTGTCCCGGGGTGATCGGGTCGTGTTGTTCATGCCCGTGGTCCCGGAGGCTGTCGTGGCTTTCCTGGCGATCGCGATGCTCGGCGCGGTGTCGGTCCCGGCCTTCAGCGGCTACGCGTCCGACGCGCTGGCCACCCGGCTGCAGGACTCCGAAGCCGTCGCGCTGATCACCGCGGACGGCACCACCCGGCGCGGCAAAGAGATCCCGCTCAAGGCCACGGCTGACCAGGCGGTCGCCGACGCGCCGTCCGTGCGCACGGTCGTCGTCCTTCGGCACCTGGGCACCGAGGTGCCGATGAGCCCCGGCCGCGACGTCTACTACGACGAACTGGACACCGAGCCCGCGCCGGTCGAGACCGTGGCCACGGAGTCGAACGACCCGCTCACCATCGTCTACACCTCCGGAACGACCGGGAGGCCGAAGGGCATCGTGCACTCGCACGGCGGCTTCGCCGTCAAGACCGCCACCGACTTCGCCTATGGCTTCGACGTGCACGCCGATGACGTCGTCTGCTGGATCACCGATCTCGGCTGGCTGGTCGGCCCCATGCTGATCGCCGGACCGCTACAGCTCGGCGCGACGATCGTGATGATCGAGGGGCTGCCCACCCATCCGACGGCGGACCGGCTGTGGGACGTCGTCGAGCGCAACGGCGTGACCGTGCAAGGCATCGCCCCGACGGCCGCGCGTGCTCTGCGTTCCGCACAGGAGCGGCCGGCGCACGCCCTTGCGACGCTGAGGTCGTTCGTCTCCACCGGTGAAGCGTGGGACGAACCAACCTGGTGGTGGCTGTTCGACCAGGTCGGGAAGCGGCGTGTCCCGATCGTCAACTACAGCGGCGGCACCGAGGTCGGTGGCGGGATCCTGGTCGGCTACCCGTTCCTGCCCGCCGCGCCGGCGGCGTTCACGGGCCCTTTGCCGGGCGTCGACGCGGTCGTGCTCGACGACGACGGGAAGCCGGTCGTGGACGCGATCGGCGAACTGGCTGTGCGCAACACGTTCCCGGGGATGACGCACGCGTTCTGGCAGGACCGGGAGCGGTATCTCGACGCCTACTGGGCCCGGTTCGACGGTGTATGGGTCCACGGCGATCTGGCGAGTGTGGACGATGACGGTTCGTGGGTGATCCACGGCCGCTCGGACGACACGCTGAAGCTGGCGGGCCGCCGGGTCGGCCCGGCCGAGATCGAGGCCGCGCTGCTCAAGGACGGGCGGATCGCGGAGGTCGCGGTCATCGGCGCCCCCGACGAACGCCGCGGCCAGCGCGCGGTGGCCTTCGTGGTGCTCCGGCACCAGGACGTCGACCTCGACGACCTGCGTGCGACGGCGCTGGCGAACGCGGGCAGGTCGTTCGCCCCGGCCGTGTACGTCGTGAAGACCTTGCCCAAGACCAAGAACGGCAAGATCATGCGCCGCGCGATCCGATCGCGATTCACCGGCACGCCGGTCGGCGATCTGTCCTCTTTGGACCCGGCGACACCGTTGGAAGACATCCCCGTCCTCGCGGACGAAGACTAGGAGAGCGGCAATGACGGAAACCGAGAACACCGTCGAGATCGTCCGGAAGGCCACCCGGGAGCTGGCGCGGAAGTTCGACAACGACTACTGGCTGGACAAGGACCGCAAGCACGAATACCCGTGGGACTTCATCAAGGCGTTCGCCGCGGGCGGCTGGCTCGGCGCGATGATCCCGGAGGAGTACGGCGGTATCGGCCTCGGCCTCAAGGAAGCGGCCGTGATGATGGCCGAGATCTCGTCGTCGGGCGCCGGGATGAGCGGCGGGTCGGCGATCCACTTCTACGTCTTTCCGCCGGCGCCGGTGGTCAAGTACGGCTCGGAGGAGATGAAGCGCGAGTTCCTGCCGCAGCTGGCGTCCGGCGACCTGCTGATGGCGTTCGGCGTCACCGAACCCGACGCCGGGGTGGACACCTCGCGGATCAAGACCAAGGCCGTCAAGGTGGACGGCGGCTGGAAGGTCAACGGCCAGAAGGTCTTCATCACCAACGCCCAGAACGCGCAGAAGATCCTCCTGCTGGCACGGACGTCACCGCGTCGCGACGACAAACCCTTGTGGGGGATGTCGCTGTTCCTCGCGGACATGGACCGCGAGCACATCGCGGTGCGGGAGATCGACAAGCTGGGCCGCGCGGCCATCGACACCAACGAGCTGTTCATCGACGACCTGTTCGTGCCCGAGGCCCGGCTGGTCGGCGAGGTCGACAAGGGTTTCTACTACCTGCTCGACGGTCTCAACCCCGAGCGCATCGTGGTGGGCATGGAGGGCATCGGCCTCGGCCGGGCCGCGCTGGAGATCGCCTCCGAGTATGCGAAGAACCGAGTGGTGTTCGACCGGCCGATCGGCCAGAACCAGGCCGTCGCCCACCCGCTGGCCGACTCCTGGATCCGGCTGGAGGCTGCCGAGGGCATGGCGATGCGGGCCGCCGAGCTGTTCGACGAGGGGAAGCCGTGCGGTCCGGAGGCCGCCGCCGCGAAGTACCTGGGCGCGGAGGCCGGTTTCGAGGCGTGCGACCGCGCGTTCTCGACGCTCGGCGGCTACGCGTACGCGAAGGAGTACCACGTCGAACGGCTGTGGCGTGAGGTGCGGCTGCTGCGCAACGCCCCGTTCTCGCAGGAGATGGTGCGCAACTACGTCTCGCAGCAGGTGCTTGGCCTGCCGCGGTCGTACTGACTGGTCACCTGGGTCGTGAGTGGCGATTCGGGTACTAACCCGAATCGCCACTCACGACCAACCCGGCCGACCCGGTCTGGCCAGATGCGCCGTGAGCAGCACGAGGATGATCACCAGCACCGCGATCACTGTGTAGGGCGGAAGCCAGAAGGCGAAGGCCGCGGCGACGGCGAGCGCCACGACCCCGACGGCACGGGCGAGGCCGCCTCGCCCGGTCTCCAGCCGGAAGTAGACGGCCTGCGACAGCAGGTAGAGAGCGGGCCCGGCGAGTACGAGAACGCCGCCGGCGCCGGCACGGTCGTCGTGGACATGGGCGAGGACCAGATCGATGCCCGCCGCGAAGACGACCAAGCCGGTGAGGACCCCGTAGATCACGTTCATCCCGCGGTGCACCGAGCGCAGCGGGTCCGCCGTGGTCGCGATATGGCTCATGACCGCCTGCTCGGCCCGCCCGAAGTAGATCGCCCACAGACAGACCAGCGCGAGGAAGGCGCCGACGGCCACCAGCAGCGTCAGGGTGTCCGGCGTGTGCTCCGCGAGGACACCGCCCAATGTCAGCACGGTTTCACCCAGCAGGATGATGAGGAACAACCGCATCCGTTCGAGCATGTGGTCGACGTCGAAGGTGAGCCGTTCGGTCCGGGTGGTGCGTCCCGGCGTGGGATGCGCCGTCCACGTGCCGATCAGGTCGATCACCGCGGCGGCGCCCCACCACCAGATCCGAGTCCCCGGGGAGACCGCCGCGCCGATCACCCACAGCGGCGTGGACACCGCGAACCACACCAGGACGCGGACGAAATGCCCGCGCAGGGCGGGATTCGGCGCGGCCACGGCGGCGTAACACCCCGGACCCACGAGCGCGAGCAGCATCGGTACGACGAAAAGCCACGGATTCTCGGCGAACGCGTGGGTGATGCCCGCGTTCATGAAGAGCCCGAGGCCCATCACGGCGATCGCGATGACCCGCGTGGCACCACGGTCGATGTCGAGCAGGGTGAGCTCGAACGACGTGAAGGTCCAGACGCCGCACACGGCGATCACCGCGATCAGTGTCTCGGCGGCGCCGAGCCAGCTCAGATGGTCGACCAGATGATGCGTCAGCCGCCCGATGGCCAGGACGAACACCAGGTCGAAGAACAGTTCCAGCGGTGAGACGTCCCGGTGGGTCCGTCGTGTTCCTTCGGACATCGGCGCTCAGTCGGTGCGGAGCGCGCTCAGGTCCGCGCGGACGTCCACGGGTTCGTCTGCCAAAGGCATGTTGTCGGTGTCCTTGACGCCGTCCGCGGCGCTGGCGGAGTCGCGCGCGGCCTGGCCGAACAGGGCGGTCCAGTCGCCGGTGGGCGAGCCCGGTCCGGAGTAGACCTCGAAGGTCTTGCCCAGGCTGGCCTCGTTCCGCACCGTCTCGGCCAGCAGCGCGCCGAGAACCGCCCGGTCGATGCCGCCTTCCCCGGCGTCACCCTGCTCCAGCGTGACGTGCCGTCCCGCGTCGCCGCCGTCGAGCCAGCCAGGCCGCACGACGGTGTAGGGGAGACCGCTCAGCCGCACGACCCGCTCCGAACGCCGCTTCCAGTCCAGCGCGTGAGCGCCGTCGTTGAAGTAGTGGTCGCGGCGGGTGACGAAGATCGACGTCTGGAGCACGAGCCGGGCTTTCGCGCCGTCGAGCGCGCGCAGGACGTTGACGACGCCGCCGTAGTCGACGCGCCGCACGGAGTCGGCCCGGCTGTCGGCGTCGGAGCCGTGCACGAAGACGATGTCGTCGATTCCCCGGAGTGCGGCTCGCAAGCTCGCGATGTCCTCCAGATCACCGACGACGATTTCGGTGCCGGGGAGCAGCGACGCGGCACGCTGTTCGTCACGGGCCAGTGCCACGGGGGTGAGGCCGCGTTCGGAGAGGGCCGGTACGACGTGGCGCCCGGTGCGGCCGGTCGCGCCGACGACGAGGACGCGGTCACTCGCTTCGGACATGGGATTCTCCTTCTCGGGTGGCTTCGGTCGCTGCCCAGCTGGCGAGCAGTTGCAGAGCCTGTTGCGACGGTGAGCCCGGTTCGGCGGTGTAGCCGGTCAGGGTGAGGCCCGCGCTGCTGAGGACGTCCAGGCCTTCGAACCTCAGCGCCAGGTCGCCGACCGCGTGGTGGTGGAACTGTTTCGTGCCGCGCCGGTGCGCGACGACGTCGTGCTCGGCCCAGCGGGTGCGGAACGGCTCGCTGCGGGTGGCGAGATCGCCGACGAGGCCGGTCACGGCCTTCGAATACGGCGCGCGGGCGGCTTCGACGTGCAGGAGGGCCACGGAGTCGTCGGCGGCTTTCTCCCAGTCGGGGAAGGTCTCCTCGGCGCGGTCGTCGAGGAAGATGAATCTCGCCAGGTTGGGTGTCCCGGTGGACCGGTCGAAGACGTCGGAGTAGAGGGCGCGGCCGAGGGCGTTCGCGGCGACGATGTCGAGGTGGCCGTTCTGCACGATCGCGGGCGCGGTGACCATGGTGTCGATCAGTGCCTGGAGTCCTTCCGGGACGGACTGGCGCATAGTTCGTCCCCGTCCGGGACCTTTGCCCGCGTGTTTGGTGGTCGCCCTCGCCAGGTCGAACAGGTGTGCGGTCTCGACGTCGTCGAGCTGGAGCGCGGTGGCGATCGCGTGCAGGATCTCGTCCGAGACGCCGGCGACCTGCCCGCGTTCGATCTGGACGTAGTACTCGGTGCTGACCCCGGCCAGGATCGCCACTTCTTCGCGGCGCAGGCCGGGTACCCGCCGCCGCCTGCCGGACACGAGCCCGACCTGGTCGGGCGTGATTTTCGCGCGGCGTGTCATCAGGAAGTCCCTGAGGTCCTTGGCGATCTCCATGACCTGAGCGTAAGCCCGCTCCCGGCCCTGATGCAGGGGCTGCCAGTACCCCCGATAGGCGGCATCTGCCACGCGCGCCCACGACGACGCAGAGTTGGTCTCGTAGCCCGGACCGGCCGGGCATCACGACTCTAGGAGCTCCGCAGTGGAAGCCATCACCTTCCCCAACGGCCCGATCACCATGGCGGGCAACCTGTACCTGCCGGCCGACTTCGACCCGAAGGGCAGCTACGCCGCGATCGTCACCGTGCATCCCGGCGGCGGTGTGAAGGAGCAGACCGCCGGCCTGTACGCCTCCAAGCTCGCCGAGCAGGGCTTCGTGGCGCTGGCCTACGACGCCTCGTATCAGGGTGAGTCCGGCGGCGAGCCGCACTTCCTCGAAGACCCCGCCGCCCGCGTCGAGGACGTCCGCGCCGCCGTCGACCACCTGCAGTCCCTCGAGTACGTCGACGCGGAGCGTATCGGCGTGTTCGGGATCTGCGCGGGTGGCGGCTACGCCGTCAACGCCACGATGACCGACCACCGGATCAAGGCCATCGGCACCGTCAGCGCGGTCAACATCGGCAGCGCCTACCGCAAGGGCTGGTTCGGCACGGACGCCGACTCCGCCGCCGTCCCGACCCTCGACGCCGCCGCGCAGCAGCGCACCGCCGAATCACAGGGCGCCGACGCCGCCTACATCCCTTACGTCCCGGTGGAAACCGACGAGAACACCCCGCGTGACATGGTCGAGGCGCACGACTACTACCTGACTCCGCGCGCCCAGCACCCCAACGCGCAGAACAAGAAGCTCTTCACCAAGAGCATCACCCGCATCTTCGCCTTCGACGCCTTCCACCTCGTCGAGGACCTGCTGACCCAGCCGCTGCTGGCGATCGCGGGCAGCGACGCGGGTTCGCTGTGGCACACCACCGAACTGCACGCCCGCGCCCGGAGCCCGAAGAAGCTCGTCGTCGTCGAAGGCGGCGCCCACATGGACTTCTACGACGTCCCGCAGTACGTGAAGCGCGCCGTCGACGAGGCCGTGCCGTTCTTCGAGGAGAACCTGCCCAAGGCGAAGTGACCCGTCTCGCAAGATGTTTTCTATAAAATATTTTCTCGGTAGCATGAGGTGAGCTCGCCGGGTTCCGGTGGGCAGCCGGAACCCGGCCGTGGAGGAACTGTGGACTTCAGGAAGCTGGTCTCGGAGCGCTGGAGCTGCCGGGCGTACTTGCCCGACCAGGTGCCCGACGACGTCATGCGGGACATGTTCGAGATCGCTCAGCAGACCGCTTCCTGGTGCAACACCCAGCCCTGGCAGGTCCACGTCCTGAAGGGCGACGCGACGCGGCGGTTCGCGAAGAGCCTGACCGAGCACGCCAAGACACACGAACAAGCTTCGGACCTTGGTATGCCGGACGGCTATCACGGCGTCTACAAGGACCGCCGTCGTGCCGCCGGCTACGCGCTCTACGCCAGTTTGGACATCCGGAAAGAGGACTGGGACGCCCGCGTGGCGCAGCGGCTGAAGAACTTCGACTTCTTCGGCGCTCCTCACGTCGCGATCGTGACCACCGATCGCGAGCAGGGCACATACGGCGCGATCGACTGTGGCGGCTACGTGGCGAACCTGCTGCTGGCGGCCCGGTCCCTCGGGGTGGCGACGATTCCCCAGGCGGCGATCGCCATGCACGCCGACCACGTCCGCGAATACCTGGATCTCCCCGAAGACCGCTTGGTCGTCTGCGCCGTCTCGTTCGGCTACGCGGACACCGAGCATCCGGTGAACGGGTTCCGCACGGAACGCGCCTCGGTGGACGACACCGTCTTCGTGGTAGGGGACTGACACAGGTAAGGAAAAGGCCGGAAGGAACCAGGTTCCCTCCGGCCTTTTCCTTGTACGGCGTGACCTCAGAACTCGATGACCGCCTTGCCGCGCACCTGCTTGTCGAACTCGACGTAGGCGGCGGCCGCGTCCTCGACCCCCCACCGGTCGGTGAAGAGCGCGTCCACGTCGATCCCGTGCTGCGCGACGAAGCGAGCGCACTCGCCCATCCCCACGTTGGAGAACGTGTAGGACCCGATGATCGAGATCTGCTTGATCACGATGTCCGGTGACACATCGAGGTCGATGTTGCCGCCGAGCCCGACGAGCGCGATCCGGCCCCAGGGGCCGAGACAGCGAGTGCCGGCGACCCTGGCCGCGGGAGCTCCGGAGCTCTCGATCGACACTGTCGCGCCCCGGCCTCCGGTGATCTCGCGGATTGCCGCCACGACGTCGGTGTCGCTGAAGTCGATGACGTGATGCGCGCCCAGTTCACTCGCCCGCGCGAGCCGGTCGGCCGCGATGTCGACCGCGATCACCTCCGCACCCATGGCGGAGGCGAACTGGATCGCGGACTGGCCGATCGGGCCGAGCCCGAACACCGCCACCGTGTCGCGGCCGGTGACGTCGGCGCGTTTGAGGGCGCCGAACGCGGTTCCGGTGCCGCAGGCGATCGCGGCACCCGCCGAGAAGGTGATCTCGTCGGGCAGGCGGACGAGCGTTTCCGCGGGCACGGCCATGTAGGTGCCGTGCCCACCGTGGGCGGTGGCCCCGTAGATCGTGGCACCGTGCACGCACATCTGGGTCCAGCCGGTGCGGCACAGGTCGCAGAAGCCGCAGCCCTTGTAATGGAACACCATGACCCGGTCACCCACTTGCCAGGCCCGCTGGTCGACGTTCGGCCCGATCGCGGCCACGACGCCGCACGGTTCGTGGCCCGCGATGATCGCCGGGGCCTCTTCCAGGCCGCGGGACGCGAAGTCCTTGAACCCCAGTGCCTTGAGCGCGGCGTCCGGAGGGTCCCGGTAGAATTTCAGATCGCTGCCGCACAGCCCGGAGGCCTTGATCTCGATGATCACCTCACCGGGACCCGGGGTGGGATCGGGGAAGTCGAGGACTTCCAGTTCGCGATTACCGCGGAAGACGACGCCTCGCATCATCCCTCTCCTTTCCGCCGCCCGCCGTGTCCGGTGCTCATCGGGTGCCGGCCATCATCGTGGCGATGATCAGCACCGGCTTGTCGGTGCGGTTGCTCCAGATGTGCTTGATCCCGCGGTTCACGATCGTGTCGCCCGGCTTCAGCAGCGTCTCGCCGGTCTCGGTCACGGCCCACAGTTCTCCGTTGAGGACGGTGACCACGTCGATCGTGTCGGTCAGATGCCAGACGCCGCCGTCGTCGCTGGCGTCGCCGTCGTGCGAGTCGCTTCCGTGGAAGGCGTCGAGGGATGCCTTGTAGCCCTCGGCGTCGAACTCCGCGTCCGGCGGGAAACTGGCCAGGCGCACGACGAGCCCGTTGGCGGGCGGGTCGATGACCGGGTCCGCGCCGAGTGTCGAGGGCGCCAGAACAGGAGCCGGCAGGGCGTCGAACTGCCAGACGTCCATGACGGTGAAGCCCGGCTGGGCGGTGCGGGTGGCGGTGTTGCCGTCGGAGATGATCGTCGACTTGCCGCTGTCGTCCAGGCCAGTGAGGACGACGCGGGCCTCGGCGTTGAGGTGCTCGCTGGTCATTGCGTTTCTCCTTGAATCAGGTGGTGCCGTTCTGCTTCGGGCCGGGCGTGGGGATGTCCGCCCGGCCGGCTTTCCCTCGTGAGGTTCCGGGGCGTCAGACCTTCAGCAGGGCCGCGAATTCGGCGGCCGTCAGGTCTGTCTCGCCGGTGGTGATGGCGTGGAGAAGGGCGTCACTGCGGTCACGTCCCATCGCGCCGACCGTGAGGTCGCGGAACTTCGCGTCCAGGTCGTCCTGGGACAGGGGGTTCTCCGCGGTGCCGGCCGGGTTGTCCACGAACACGTGTTCCGTGGTGCCGTCCCGGTAGGTGACGGTGATGTCGCCGACCCAGCGTCCCGGGTAGGCCTTGTCCAGCTCCGGCTTGATCTCGATCTTGACCTTTCGGGCCAGCGCGGCGGGAGCACTGCCTTCGCCGATGTCCAGCTGCCCGGACAGGTACGCGTGGTGGGTCGTGAAGCCGTTGCCCTGCCCCAGGGCCGAGAGCGCGAACTGGAAGGGCAGGCTGTATTGGAGGTGTTCGATGATCTTCGGGTCGTACGCGTTCGCGTTCTGGTTTCCGATGACGACGTCGCCGCCGGTCTGGATGCCCAGCAGGACGGAGTCGATCTCATCGGCTCGTGCGGAAAGACGGCGTGCGCCGTCGATGTAGGCGTGGTTGATGCCGCAGCAGCAGTACGGCTTGATCCACACGCGGGTGATCTCGAACGACTTGTCCGGGCCGAAGGTCGCGGCGGCATCGTCGGCGACCGGACGGCCGACGAACGTCCGGTAGAACCCTTTGCCGCCGGTGAGGAACGTCGTCGGACCGGTGATTCCGGCGGCGGCCAGTTCCGCGGCCCTGATCCCGTTGCGGGTCCCGATGCCCGAGTGCGCGCGTTTGATCGATCCGCCGGCCGAGGTGTACTCGGTGGTACCCGAGGCATGACTCAGCGCGATCGCGAGCGCGTGCACCGTCGTCTCGAGGTCGAATCCGCGCAACTTGGCCGTCACCGCGGCGGCGCCGAAGGTCGACAGCAGCCCGTGCGGATGGAATCCGCGTTCCAGCAACTCCGGCGCAGCCAGATTCCCGATCCGGGTGTAGACCTCGTAGCCGGCGACGATGCCGGTGATCACCTCGCGCATGCTCGCGCCGAGTTCCTCGCCGACGGCGAGGGCCGCGGAAACCACACAGCTGCCGGGGTGGGACGAGCTCGCGCGGTGTGCGTCGTCGTACTCGAAACCGTGGCCGTAGGTCGCGTTGACGAAGGCGGCGTCCGCGGCGCTCATCGTGTCACCGCTCGCCGCGACATGCGCGGTGCCCGGGACGTGGGCGGCTCGGGTCACCTCGAGAATCGCCTTGCTCCACGGCAGCGCGGCGCTGCCGACCTGGAGGGCGAGCTGGTCCTGCATCAACCGGCGGGCACCGGCGAGCGCGTCCGCCGGGATCGTGTCGTAGGTGAGTTCGGTGACGAGCCGCGCCGCCGCCGTTTCGAGGTTGCCCATGGTGATCGCCTTTCAGTTGGGGAGGCCGTAGGACTTCAGCTCGACGTACGCGTCGAATCCTTCGAGGCCCGCTTCGCGACCGATGCCGCTGTTCTTGAAGCCGCCGATCGGCGCGGTGAAGCCCACCGGGTTGCCGTTGACTTCGACGGTGCCGGTGCGGATCCGCCGGGCCACCGACAGCGCGTGCTCAGGGTCGGCGGCGAAGACCGACCCGTTGAGCCCGTACTCGGAGTTGTTGGCGATGGCGACGGCCTCGGCCTCGGTGTCGAAGGTGTGCACCGTGAGCACCGGGCCGAAGATCTCCTCCTGGGCGATCTTCGCGTCCGGATCGACGTCGGCGAAGACCGTGGGGGAGACGTACCAGCCAGGGCCTTCGGGGCAGTGGCCGCTGACGAGGACGGGCGCTCCCGATGCCTTGCCGTCGGCGATGTAGCTCTCGACGCGGGTGCGCTGAGCCGCGCTCACCATCGGGCCCACTTCGGTGGCCGGGTCGAGCGGGTCACCCACCGGCATCGAGGTGATCAGCTCGACGAGCCGGTCGTGCAACTCGTCCCGCCGGGAACGGGACACCACGATGCGTGTCTTGTTGCTGCACACCTGCCCGCTGTTGCGCAGCGAGACCGCGCGGATCGCCGCGACCGCGGCATCGAGGTCCGCGTCGTCGAGCAGGACCGCGGCCGATTTCCCGCCCAGTTCGAGCGTCACGCGGCGCAGGTCCTGACCGCACAGGGCGGCGATGCGCCGTCCCGCGCCGGTGGACCCGGTGAAGGAGACCTTGTCGACGCCGCGGTGCCGCACGAGGTACTCACTGACCTCTCGCTGGGCGGGGACGATGTTGACCACGCCCTCGGGCAAGCCCGCCTTCTCCAGCAGGGAGCCGAGCAGGTAGGCGTCGAGAGGCGTTTCCGGCGAGGGTTTGACGACCATGGTGCAGCCGGCGAGCAGTGCCGGAGCGAGCTTGATCATCGTGATCAGCAGCGGCGCGTTCCACGGAACGATCCCGGCGACGACGCCGACCGGCTCCCGGGTGACGAGGGCGTGGCCGGTGGCCGATCGCCGGGTGCCGTTCCACGGGTAGGCAGGCGCGAGATCGAGGAAGGTGTCCAGCAGCAACCGGGGGCCGATCGCCTGCATCTTGGTCGACAACGTGATCGGGCAGCCCATTTCGGCACTGACGAGGCGTGCCGCGTCGGCCTCGTGCGCGGCGAGTTCCGCGCTCAGCTTGCTGAGCGTGGCGATGCGCTCCTCCAGCGGGAGACGCGGCCACGGTCCCGTGTCGAACGCCTGTCGTGCCGCGGCCACCGCCGCGTCGACATCCGCCTCGACCCCTTCCGGTACGCGCGCCAGAATCTGTTCGGTGGCGGGGGAGACCACCTCGAAAACCCGGTCGGAGGCCGGCTCCACCCACTGCCCGCCGATGAACAACTTGTCATACGGGCCCTGCCAAAGATCGATCGGCGCACTCATCGCGGTCGGCTCCTTTGTCGTCGCTCCAGCGGCCTTGACCGACGCTACCGTAGATTATATAAAATATGTAGTGTTTGCGCGGGGTCTTTGGAAGGCAGGCAGCATGCAGCACAAGCCGCTCGACGGCATCCGGATCCTCGAGATCGGCGGCTACATCGCGCTCCCCTTCGGAACGTCGATGCTGTGCGCGCTCGGTGCCGAGGTGGTCAAGGTCGAACGGCCGGTGGTGGGCGAGGACTTCCGCCGTCACCAGAACGACCGCAGCCCGTACTTCCGGCAGTACAACACCGGGAAGCGCAGCCTGGCGGTCGATCTCAAATCACCGGACGGGGTCGCCGTGGTGAAGGCCCTCGTGCCGCGCTTCGACGTGGTGCTCGAAAACCTCCGGCCTGGCAAGGTCGCGGCGATGGGCCTGGGACCCGAGGACTGCCGGGCGCTGCGCCCCGACGTCGTCTACGGCTCGGTCACCGGCTTCGGCTCCACCGGCCCACTGGCGAACCGGCCCGCCTACGACACGATAGGCCACGCTTTCGGTGGCCTGTACTCGTTGTTCAGCGACGGCGACCATCCTCAGCTCGCCGGCGGATTGAGCGCCGACCTCGTCACCGGGCTGAGCACCGCGACGGGTGTGCTGGCCGCTCTGGTGGGCAGGTTGAAGACCGGGCAGCCGCAGCGGATGGAGACCTCCATCATGGAGGCGGTGAGCGTCCTCATCACAGACGGCGTCACGCAGGCCTTCGAACTCGGCCACGACCCCAGCCGGACCAGTCGTCACCCACAGGCACAGAACTTCTGCGTGCCGACCTCCACCGGCGAGTATCTGGCTGTGCACCTGTCGTCGTCACAGAAGTTCTGGACGTCGTTGTGCCGCGCGATGGATCGCCTGGATCTCACCGAGGATCCCCGGTTCGCGGAGTACCGTCCCCGCGAGGCGAACTACTTCGACCTGGTCCCGATCATCGAGGCCGAGTTCGCCGCCAAGCCGAAGAAGCACTGGGACCAGGTGCTCACCGATCACGACGTCCCCTTCGCCCCGGTGCTGTCGATGAACGGCTACCTCGACCACGAGCAGGTACGGCACCTGGATCTGGTGGAACGCCAAGACGACGGCCTCGCGCTGCTCCGTCCACCGTGGACCTTCGACGGCGAACGCCCCGACCGCGCGGGCAGGCCGCCCAAGGTCGGTGCCGACACTCGCGAGGTGGCCGGTGAAGTGCTGGCCGCGGAAAGGATCGACGAACTGATCACGGCCGGAGTGCTGTACGCCGACGAGTCCTGAGTGTCCTACCCGAGAAGACCTAAGGAGTGAACCATGTCCTGAATCGTGGGCAGGTCGATCATCGTGACCGGCGGAGCCAGTGGGATCGGCGAGGCCGCCGTACGCCTCTTCGCCGAGAACGGTGCCAAGGTCACCATCGCCGACCGCACGACGGATGCGGGGGAGACACTGGCGAAAGAGCTGAAGGGTCTGGGGCACGAGGTTCAGTTCGTCGCGACGGATGTCACCGACGAGAACCAGGTCAAGGCGATGGTCGACGCGGCCGTGTCGGCATACGGCCGGCTTGACGGCGCGTTCAACAACGCGGGTGTCCCGAACACGGGCAAGCTGCTCGCCGACATCGACCGCGCCGAGTTCGACCGGGTCTTCGCCGTCAACGTCACCGGACCGTTCCTCTGCATGAAGCACGAGATCCCGGCGATGCTCGAAACGGGCGGCGGATCCACCGTCAACACCGCCTCCGTCGGGTCGTTCATCTACATCCCGAAGGCCGCGGAGTACGCCGCGTCGAAGCACGCGCTGATGGGCCTCACCAAAGCAGCCGCGGCCGAGTACGGCGAGCGGGGCATCCGCGTCAACGCCATCGGTCCGTCGACCACCAAGACCCCGATGTACCTGGAGTACATCAAGCTCAATCCGGACTACGTGAAAACGGTGGAGGCAACGCACGCACTGCGCCGGAGCAGCGAACCTGTCGAGCAGGCCCAGGCCGCGATGTGGCTGCTTTCGGATGCCGCTTCTTACGTGACCGGGGTGACTCTCGCAGTCGATGGCGGGTACACGCTCTACTGATCATAGGCAAGGCGCCGCAAACTTGTTCGACGACGTCGATGGGGAACAGTGGTGCGCGTACCGACGTCGTGGCGGGATGCCCGGAGTCTGTTGCTAGTCAGTTGACTGGTCTGCTGCTCGGCGACCCGCCCGTGCCAGGTTGCCGAGAGGCCGTCGGGCACGGGCGGGACGCGAGGTTCAGGTCAGTTTCCGACGACGCGATCCACCGCGCTGCCGTCGATGGACACGGTGTCCCGGGCCGGTCGGTTGGTCTTGTAGTTGCCGAGAGCCGGAACGACCGCGATCTGCTGGCCGCCGGTGAGCGGAACGGGGCAGATGCACGTGGCGAAGTTGTGGTTGTTGGCCGCCTGGATGCCGCCCTCGGTGAACTGCTGGGTGTTGTTGTCCTGGGCCAGCGCGGGCGTGGCGGAGATGAGGGCGGCGCCGGCGGCGACGAAGACTGAGGTTGCGATACGTGATGGTTTGAACACGCATGGCAACATAACAGTGCGGTCGGTTGTGTTGTCGCTGAGAAACGTGGTCGCATCCGACCGACAAAACCAACGGCGCCACCCGTGGCCACGGGCCTGACAATGGCGAGGGATTCCCGAACGAGATCGGTGCTGGGTGAAGACGCTACTGCCAGTGTCCGCGCCGGGCAGTAGCCCTGGCGTCCGTGCCTTGTCAGAGACGAGGAACACCGCGGTGCTGCGCATGTCCTCTGACGTCGTCGCGTCGCCGAGCATGCTCGCATTCGCGAGACTCGGGACGATGTCCTTGATTACCAAGTTGCTGTCAGGGCGGTACGCCCACTCTGGTGGCACCGAACATGTAGACGATCGGGTCGCTTAGCTTTGCACCGTCCGTGATGGCGAGAAAGGCGAAGGTTAACACTATGTAGACGATGGGCGACCATCCGTCATCGCTGGAGGCACTTTCATGTCCCAGAGGAACATCGCTGTACCCGACCAGGCAGCGGACCTGGACCCCGGGAAAATGGAGGCCTGCACCGTGCTGGAGGTCATCAACCGGGTCAGCGGCAAATGGGCGATCGGTATCCTGCTGGAGGCGACCCGCGGCCCGGTGCGGTTCACCGAGCTGGAGCGGTCGGTCGAGGGGATCAGCCGCCGGATGCTGACACTGACCCTGCGGAACCTCGAACGCGACGGACTGCTCAAACGCACGGTGTATCCGACGGTGCCACCGAAGGTCGAGTACGAGGCCACCCCGATGGCCAAGGAGCTCTACGGGAGCCTGACCGGGCTGGTGGGCTGGGCCGAGCGGTACCGCGAGGCGATCACCGAGGCCCGCAAGACCTACGACGGCCACACGGCCTGCTGACCCTGGCTCAGACGGCGAGCAGGGCGGGGACCAGGCGTTCCAGTTCGGCGAGCGCGGCGGCGACCGCGGCGCCGGTCCGGCCGCCGTGCCGGGTGACGGTGAGGATCTTGCGCCGCGGCTCGCCTGCGCAGGGAAGGCGGACCACGGCGTTGCCCGGGGGCAGCGGGGCCAGCCGGGGCACGAGCGCGACGCCGAGCCCGTGCGCGACCAGCGCGATGGTGGCGTTCCAGTTCATCGAGTCGTGCGCGACGTCCGGGGTGAAACCGGCGGCGCCGCAGGCGGCCAGTACCTGCGTGCGGCAGGTGCACGTCGCGCTGGGCACGATCCACGGGTCGTCGGCGGTTTCGGCGAGGTTCACCCGGTCGCGGCCGGCGAGCCGGTGCCCGGCGGCGACCACCAGGTCGAACGGGTCGTCCAGCAGCGGCCGCTGATCGAACCGGGACCGGTCCCGCGGTGGCTCGTCCGGTTTGGCCTCCACCACGGCCAGTTCGACGTCGCCGTCGAAAAGCAGGTCGAAGCAGTCCGCCGCCTCGGCCTCGCGGACCCGGGGGACGAGCCGTGGATGACGCGCGACGAGCGCGGCGGTGGCCGGGGCGAGCAGCGCGGTGACCGCGACCGGGAAACCGGCCATGCGCAGGAGCCCGGCCGGCTGGCCGCTGTCCTCGCGCAGGTCGAGCTCCGCCAGTTCCCAGCGGGCCTGGATCTCGTCGGCGTGCGCCAGGAGCCGTTGTGCGGCCGGGGTGAGCCGGACCCGGCGGCCCTGCGGTTCGAGCAGTGTCACGCCGAGTTCCCGGCCGAGCTGCCGGATCTGCTGGGACGCGGCCGACGGGGTGAAGTGCAGGGCCCGCGCCGCGGCGGTCACCGTGCCGTAGTGGTCCACGGCGCGCAGCACGTGGAGGCGGCGCAGATCGATCATGTAGTCGATTCTTCACAGTGAAGTCGGAAAAGACAACCTGGACCTGTTCGGATTCGCGCGTCAACCTGGGAACGACCACCGGGGAAGGAGACGGCGATGTGCCCCTACTGCGGATGGCCCGACGCCCGGCCCTTCCGGGTGCTGTCCCGGCACCACACCACCGACGGGCTGACGGTGTGGATCCGTTGTGCCTGCGGCTCGACGCAGGTGTGGGTGGTCGATCCCGCCGGCGCGCGCCTGCTGGTGCGCGGCCGGCCACCACGAACCCAGGAGGTGTCCCGATGACCGCGGTGTGGTTGTCGCTGCTCGCCGAAACCGTTGTCGTGACGGGGATCGCCGCCGCGCTGGCCAGGATGGCCAGGCGCTGGCGGGGTGCCCGCCGCGAGCCGCGCGGCCCGGGAAGCTGCGAAGGCGGCTGACCCCCGGGGCGCGGAAATCCTTGGCGCGCGGACAAAAGTGTGCCGTGGTGCGAGCGCAGGGGGACGCTCACACCACGGCACACCTCGCGGCCGCGCGCGGGTGACGCTAGGTCAGCGCGGCGCTCTTCTCCTGCCCGCGGTCGTCCCCGGGGGATGGGGCGGGGTCGTGCTCGTCGAGCAGGGTGGCCTCGTCGAACGGTGCCTGGCCGGAGAACACCTGCCGGGCCTGGTCGCGGTCGAACTCCTTGGTCAGCGATCCGATGAGGACGGTCGCGACGGCGTTGCCCGCGAAGTTGGTCAGCGCGCGGGCCTCGGACATGAAGCGGTCGATGCCGAGGATGAACCCGACGCCGTCGACCAGTTCCGGCCGGTGCGACTGGAGCCCGCCCGCGAGGGTGGCGATGCCCGCGCCGCTGACCCCGGCCGCGCCCTTCGACGCGATGATCATGAACAGCAGCAACGTGATCTGCTCGCCCAGCGCCAGCGGCTTGTCCTGCGCGGTGGCGATGAACAACGTCGCCATGGTCAGGTAGATCGCGGTGCCGTCGAGGTTGAACGAGTACCCGGTGGGCACCGTGATGCCGACGACCGGCTTGCTGACCCCGAGGTGCTCCATCTTCGCGATCAGCCGCGGCAGCGCCGACTCCGAGGACGAGGTCGACAGGATCAGCAGGAACTCCCGCGCCAGATATCGCAGCAGTGAGAAGACGTTGACCCGCGCGCCGATCCACAGCACGGCGCCGAGCACGCCGAAGACGAACACCAGGCAGGTCAGGTAGAAGCCGAGCATGATCACCAGCAGGCTGCGCAGCGCGCTCCAGCCGGTTTCCCCGACCACCGCCGCGATCGCGCCGAACGCGCCGATCGGCGCCGCCCACATGATCATCGACAGGATCCGGAACACCAGCCGCTGGATGTGCTCGATACCGCGCCGGATCGGCTCGCCCTTGCGGCCCAGCTTCTGCACCGCGAACCCGGTCAGCAGCGCGACCAGCAGTGTCTGCAGCACCTGGCCCGAGGTGAACGCCGCGCCGAAGCTGGTGGGGATGATGCCGAGGACGAAGTCGACGCCGCCCTCCCCGCCGGTGGCCTGCTTGTGCACGCTCTGCACCGCGGCGGGCGTCAGGTGCAGCCCGGTGCCCGGGTGCAGCATGTTGCCCACGATCAGGCCGATGGCCAGCGCGAACGTCGACATGACCACGAAGTAGACGAGGGCCATCAGGCCGACCTTGCCGACCTTCGCCGCCTTGGCGACCGAGCCGATGCCGAGCACGATGGTGCAGAAGATGATCGGCGAGATCATCATCTTGATCAGGTTGACGAACCCGGTGCCCAGCGGCTTCAGCTCCTTGGCGAAGCCGGGGAAGAGGAAGCCGACGGCGATGCCGAGCAGCACCGCGACGATGACCGCCAGGTACAGATAGTGCGTCTTGTCCCTGCCGCGTGGCTTCGCGTCGGGGGTCGGTGGTGTCGGCACCGTTGCCTCCAGCTCATGGTGTTCGAGTCGTCGGTCACTATGCGTTGATCGTATGAGCTGGGTCACGGTTGTGTTCATTGAGTTCGTACGACGATCGGGTGACGGGCTCGGGGAGTCGGTAACGCATCGGCTGGACCGCGGGTGCCCGTGGGGACGGTGTGTGCTGGTATGTGCGCGTGCCCTCGACGTCGCGGACCCGGCCGAACCGGTGGAGCATGGCCCGGCAGCTGCTCGTGCTGCAACTGGCCGTGCTGCTGGTACTGGGTGCCACCGGCATCACCTTCGCCGTCCTCGACGCGCAGCGCGCCACCCGCGAGCGGGCGCGGGACCAGACCAGCTCCGTGGCGTTCACGCTGGCGGACTCCACGAGCGTCGTCTCCGCACTGTCCACTCCGGACCCCAGCGCGGTGCTGGAACCGCTGTCGCTGCGGGTGCAGGAGGACACCAGGGTCGACTTCATCACGATCATGAACCCCGACGGCATCCGCTACACCCACCCGAATCCCGAGCTCATCGGCGGGCACTTCATCGGCTCCATCGACCAGGCCCGCCGCGGCGGTGTCGTGCAGGAGATCTACGCCGGTTCGCTCGGCCCGTCGATGCGCACGGTGGTGCCGGTGTTCGACCATGGCCACCGGGTCGTCGCGCTGGTCGCGGTGGGGATCACCATCTCGGCGATCTCGGCGGAGCTGCGCGAACGCCTGGTCCCGCTGTTCGCGGTGGCCGGTGCCGTGCTGGCGGTCGGCGCGCTCGGCGGCTGGCTCATCAGCTCCCGGCTGCGGCGCCAGACCCGGGGGATCGCGCCGGACGCGCTGAGTAACCTGTTCGAGTACCACGAGGCCGTGCTCCACGCCGTTCGTGAGGGGGTGCTGCTCATCGGCCGCGACGGGCGGGTGCGCCTGTGCAACGACGGCGCGCGCACCCTGCTGGGCCTGTCCGCCGATCCGGCCGGCCGCGGGCTCGCCGAGCTGGGCCTGTCCCCGAGCCTGGTGGCGGCGCTCACCTCGGTGGCGGCGCTCAGCGACGAACTGCACGTCACCGACACGCGGGTGCTGGTGGTCAGCACGACGCCGGTGCGGGCGAGCGGCCGGGCGCAGGGCACGGTCGTGCTGCTGCGCGACCACACCGAGCTGCAGGCGCTCACCGGCGAGCTCACCGCGGTCCGGGAACTCGCCGAGGCACTGCGCTCGCAGGCACACGAGGCGGCGAACCGGCTGCACACGGTGGTGTCGCTGGTCGAGATCGGGAAGCCCGGACAGGCGGTGGAGTTCGCGACCGCGGAGCTGGCGCTGGCGCAGGAACTCACCGACCGCGTGATGGGCGCGGTCGCCGAACCGGTGCTCGCCGCGCTGTTGCTGGGCAAGGCGGCCGAGGCGAGCGAGCGCGGTGTCGAGTTCACCATCACCCCGGACACCGTCATCGACGACGCCGACACCCAGATCGCCCCTCGCGACCTGGTCACCATCTTCGGCAACCTGATCGACAACGGGATCGAGGCGGCCGCCGCGCACGCCGAGGGGGCGCGGCCCGCGGTCGTCGTCACCGCCCGGTCCGAGCCGGACGGGATGCTGCTGCGCGTGGTCGACAACGGCCCCGGCGTGCCCGAGGACGCCGCGGAGGAGATGTTCCGGCGCGGCTGGTCGACGAAGGCGGGGGAGGGGCGCGGGCTCGGGCTGGCGCTGGTGGGACAGGCGGTCCGCCGCTACGGCGGGACGGTCGGGGTCAGCGGGGAGGGCGGTGCGGCGTTCACCGTGCGGCTGCCCCGGCAGAAGGGCGGGGAATGATCCGGGTACTCGTGGTCGAGGACGAACCGGTCGCGGCCGAGGCGCACCGCCTCTACGTCGAGCGGCTCGCCGGGTTCACCGTCGCGGGTGTCGTGCACTCCGGCGGCGACGCGCTGCGCTTCTGCGAGCGCGAACCGGTGGACCTGGTGCTGCTGGACTTCTACCTGCCCGACACGCACGGTCTCGCGGTCTGCCGCTCGCTGCGCGCGGCCGGGCTGCCGATCGACGTCATCGCGGTCACCTCCGCCCGTGACCTCGCGCTGGTCAAGGCGGCGGTGTCCGTCGGCGTGGTGCAGTACCTGCTCAAACCGTTCACTTTCGCCTCACTGCGGGAAAAACTCGAACGGTACGCCGAGTTCCACGACGCCTCGGGCGAGGTGACCGGACAGGCCGAGATCGACCGCGCGCTGTCCTCGCTGCGCGCGAGCGAACACCCCGCGCTGCCGAAGGGGATGAGCGCGCAGACGCTGGACGCGATCACCACCGCGCTCGGCGAGGCGCCCGACGGGCTGTCCGCCGGTGCCGCCGCGAGTGCCATCGGCGCTTCCCGCGTCACCGCGCGGCGTTACCTGGAATACCTGGCGGACAACGGACTCGCCTCGCGCGAACCCCGGTACGGGCAGGTCGGCAGGCCCGAGGTCTGGTACCACCGCAGGTAGGGGGTGGCCGCCGGCACCCCCAGGCCGGCGGCCACGCGCCGCTGTCAGCGTTTCGGCAGCGGCGGGTTGAGGTTCACCGTGAACTGGAGCCACTGCACCGCGACGCCGTTGGCGGGCGAGGGCACGATCTTCCATTCCTGGCAGGGATTCCGGTCGATCCGGTCCCAGATCGTCAGTACCGTGCCCTGGCGGGTGGTGCAGCCCTGGTCCAGCACCTTGCCGGGGTTGCGCACCGCGAACTTGTAGACACCGCTGCCGACCCGCTGCGGCTCGACCGTCCACTTCTGACAGTCACCGTTGACCTTGTCGTACATGGTCACCGGATTCCCGTTGTCGACATCGCAGAAGGTGTTGTCCAGCACCTGGCCGGAATGCTTGGCCTGGAACTGGTAGTAGCCGTCACCGGTGCCCCACGGGAAGAAGCGCTGGCAGTCCGCGCCGTTGGCGGGCCACTGCTGCACCCGCGTCCCGTTGCCCACGCCGCACGCCGCGACGTCGGTCATCTGCCCGCTGTAGGCCGACTGGAGGTTGACCCAGGCGTCGTCCGCGAGCTCACCGGTGTCCGAGCGGAAGGTGGTGGCCCGGAAACGATAGGTGTGCCCGTTCTGCAACGGCTTGTCCGCGGGCACCGTCCACTGTGCCACGGACCCCGACGGCACGTTCCACACCCAGTTGTCCTGGACGATGGTGTCGCCGTCGTAGAGGTAGAAGACCGCGGTGAGCGATCCGCCGCCCGGCGCGGTCGGCCGGAACGTCAGCGTCGGCGTCAGCGAGCGCGTGTAGGTCACGCCGTCGGTGTCGACGCGGTCGGAGATGTTGTGTCCCGCCGCCGGGTCCGGAATCGAGGACTCGGCGGGCGCGGCGTGGGCGGGCACCGCCCACGCCGCCGTCGCGGCGAAGATCGCGGACGCCGCGAACACCAGTCTCGTTCTTCGGCTCCACCGCGAGCCGTTTCTCTTGTCGGGTATGGAAATTGTGGGCAGCATTCAAGAACCCCCGAATACCGTTGTCGTGGAATGCGCGGCCGGGCAACGGGGTTCCGGCCGGTCACCCCACGCCCGTGCCACTCGAACACCGGAGTGACGCACGCCACTACCGCGAAGGTTGCCGCTCGAACGGGCGAACTTTCGGCACCTCGCATTCGTATAACGCCCTATACGGCTCGGCGTGAACGCCAACCCGTTCAGGTGAGGTGATCGAACTCCCCGCTCGCCCACCGGATGTGGCGCTCCGCGGCGCGGTGCACGATCTCCTTGGCGTCACGGTCGATGCCGTCGCCGCCGAGGGTGTAGAGCCGGTCGTACTCCCAGCCGTCGAGCCGGTCGACGATCCGGCGCACCACCGCGGGGGACAGCGGCACGAGCTTGGGGAAGTTCCGGGTGAACGAGACCCAGGCCGGATGCGCGGGGACGCCGCTGATCGAGTCCCCGACCAGCAGCGTCCCGTCGCTCGTGTGCGCGATCGAGCTGCCCTTCATGTGCCCGCCGACCTGGATCAGTTCGAGGCCGGGCAGGGGTTCCGCGTGTTCCTTCCAGTACTCGATCACCGGATCGGGCCGCGGTACCCACTCGGCGTCGTCGGCGTTCACCAGCACCGGCACGCGACCGAACTCGTGGCTCCAGGTGACCTGCGCGGCGAACATGTGCGGATGACTGGTCGCGATCACCGCCACCCCGCCGAGTTCGCGTACCAGGCCGGCGATCTCCTCGTCGAGATAGGCGGGCGGGTCCCAGAGCAGGTTGCCGTGCGGGGTCCGCGCGAGGAACGACCACTGCCCGATGGCGAACCGCGGCGTCCGCCGGAAGCTGTGCAGGCCGCGGCCGTGGTCGCGGTACGCGATTTCGTGCGGCTGTGCGGCCAGTTCCTCGTGTGTCACCCACCGTTGCCCGTGCGGGCCGAGGTCGCCGCGTTCCTCGATACTCACTTCGCCACGGTCGAAAACGCAGCCGTCACGCGGTGGTGGTTCGGCGGATTCCGGGTGTTCCAGGCCGCAGCCGTCACAGATCCAGGTAGTCATCCGACCATGATCAAACCTCCAGGGCGCTGGAGGTCAACCGTGTTCTCGGACCTGCCCGGCCTCGCCTTCCCCAGCGCGGTTGTGCCCGCGCTCGGCGCCCTGCGCCGCGGCCATCCTGCGCTTGACCGGGGGCAGGTGGTTGACCAGGCGCATCCCGGTGCGCATCCCCGCCAGCGCGAGCCTGCCGATACCCGGTTTGTACACCGCGGATTCGCCGTCGAAGCGTTCGAGCGACTTCCGGACCGCGTCCCACGCGTAGCCGTGCATCCGCTCTTCGTATCCCCTGATCGCGTCGAGCGCCGGTGTTCCGGAATCCCTTGCCGCGACAAGGTTTTCGCCGAGAACGCGGGCGTCGCGAAGGGCGGTGTTCGCGCCGACGCCCAGGCCGGGCGTCATGGTGTGGATCGCGTCGCCGATCAGCGTGACGTTGGTGGTTTCCCACGGCGCGACCGTTTCGGTGGTGCGGATGTTGAGCGGGAAGCAGGTCGTGGTGTCGACGAGTTCGAAGAGCCGGTGGAGGTCTCGATGCCAGCTCGCGGTGCGTTCCCGGAGGATCCGGTGCAGCGCGGGCCCGTCCAGGCTCATGAAGTTCTCCGGCAGGTAGCGCCGGTGTGAGCCGAAGCCGAGCATGATGTAGTCGCGGGTGTTGTCGAACTGCAGCCCCGGCCACCGGGTGAGCAGTTCCGCGTCGTTGCCGCCGATGCCGTGCTTGACCTGGCCTCGCTCGTTCCAGTTGAACTCCATCACGTGGATGATCGCGCTGTCGCCGCGTGGGCCGAAAACCATGGAGACACCGCGGTGGATCTTGGGGGTGAGCAGCTTCGCGGTCTGCTCGGTCAGCGGCAGCTTGCCCGTGATGCCGAAGAGGCCGGTCTCGCGCAGCCTGGCGTGCGGCAGGTACTGGCGCCGCACCGGTGAGCCCGTGCCGTCCGCGCCGACGAGGACGTCTCCGGTGGCGGAGGTCCCGTCGGCGAACCAGGCGGTCACCGTGCCGTCGTCGTGGCGTTCGTAGCGGGTGAACTTCTTGTCGAAGTGCACGACGTCCTCGATACCGGTGAGCAGGAGCTGACGCAGCGTCATCCGGCTCACCGAGTGCTCGTCCTCGATCGTGCCCATCCCGGCGTTGTCGATGCTGAGCAGCTCACGTCGGTGTTCGGAAAGCATGTTGAGATAGCGCGGCCTGATCGCCGCGGTGGCGCGGAAGGTGTCGTGCAGATCCGGCGGCAGGCAGGCGCGCAGGGCGCGCGAGCCGTCCGGGGAGATGCCGACGCGGAAGCCGAAGAGGCCGTCCGTCCGGGTGCGGTCGCGTTCGTAGACCGCGACGGAGATTCCCGCCCGCTTGAGTTTCTGGGCGAGGCACAGTCCCCCGGTGCCTGCGCCGATGACGAGTACGTGCACAGCTGTTCCCCTTGTACGTGGTGGTGATGAAGCCGGGTGGAGACCCGTCGGGTGCCGGTGGGCGCCCTCGGCAATAGTTGCTTGGCTACTAGTGTCATGTCAACTAGTATAAGTTGTACGCATGCCGACCACGTTCCGTCGCTCGCCGCTCGCGCTCGCCGTCCTCGGGCTGCTCGAAGCCACTCCGCTGCACCCGTACGGCATGCAGCAGCTCATCAAGCAGTGGGGGAAGGACGAGGTCATCAACGTCGGCCAGCGAGCGAGCCTGTACAAGATGATCACCAGGCTCCACGAGGCGGGCCTGATCGCCGTCGAGGGCACCGGCCGTGATCAGCAGTACCCCGAGCGCACCACGTATCGGACGACCGACGCGGGCAGGGCGGCCCTCGAACAGTGGATGGGGGAGATCCTTTCCACGCCGCGCAACGAGTTCCCCGAATTCCCGGCGGCGTTGTCGTTCGCCCCTGGCTTCACCCCGGGGTTCGTCCGCGAGCAGCTCACCCGGCGCCGGGAACGGCTCGTCCAGCGGCTGGCGGAACTGGACGCCGCGCTCGGGTCCGAGGTCGCGGGCATGCCGATACCCCGCGTGTCGATGTTGGAGACGGAGTACGTCCGGGCGGTCACGGAAGCCGAGCTGCGCTGGGTGGACTCGGTGGTCGCCGAGCTCGAATCCGGCTCACTGTCCTGGCGCAGGAAGGATTTCGAAGAGTTCCAGGCCGCCGTCGAACGAGCCCGGCGGCCGGGCTGAGTTCGGCGGGCCGCGAACGTGGCCGCGCACCCGAAGTGGTCGCCCCTGTCCCGTCTTGTGTGCCCTGAACGACGCGTTCGCGACGATGAACGTCCGTTACGCGTCGTTCGCGGCACGGGCGGGCTCGGAGGTCCCGAACGGACCGTCCGGGACACGACGTGGCTGGTGTGCGGCAGCGGTGCCGGATGTGCTGAAGGACGCCTTCGGTGCGCTCAAAGCACTGAAGGCGTCCTTCACAGCGCCCAACGCACTGAAGGCGTCCTTCAGCACGCGGGCTTACCACGGGATCAGCGCGGGCGGCCCGGGACGCCGGGACGGGTCTGCCACGGGTGCGGCCCGTCGAGCGGCCGGTACTCGACGCCGAGCGCGTCCAGCCGCGGCAGGTGGTGATCCCGCAGCCGGGGCAGGAACTCCGCGAAGTCCCGGCCCGCCGGGCTCCAGGCGACCTCCGCGATCGCGCACAGCCGGGGGAACGCGGCGTAGTCCGCCCGGCGCACGGTGTCCAGGTGCTCGCTCCACAGCTGAGCCTGCACCCCGAGCAGCCGCGGCCCGTCCAGCGCGGGTTCGTAGCCGTACATGTGTTCCAGCGTCTGCACGAAACCGACCGGGATCGGCTCGTCGGGATGATCCGACTGCCGGTGGTCGAGGTAGACCCGGTCCTCCGGGCACAGCACGACGTCGTGGCCGGCCTCGGCCGCCTTGATGCCCGCGGCCTCCTCCCGCCACGCCCCGATCACCATCGGCGGCAGGTCGGCGGAGTCGAGGACCTCGTCCCAGCCGTACGCGCGCCGTCCCCGGGAGGTCAGGTACCGCGCGAGGTCCGCGACGAGCCGGTAATGCGCCGGGGTGATGCCGGGGACCTCGTCGCCGCCGAGGCAGATCGCCTCGGACGGGAAGATGTCGAGCACATGGTCGAAAACCCGGCGGAAGAAATCCAATGTGGACTCGACGGGGTTGAGCAGCGAGGTGCTGACACCCCAGGAAGTCCAGACCTCCCAGGGGGTTGCCGATTCGGGCCCGAGTTCCGGGTAGGCGGTGATCGCGGCCCGCGCGTGGCCAGGGATGTCGATCTCGGGCACGACGGTGACCGCGCGCGCCGCCGCGTAGGCGACGATCTCCCGCAGGTCGTCGGTGGTGTAGAACCCGCCGTGCGGACGGCCGTCGCGTTCCGGGCCGTCGTGCCTGCCGACCATCGACTCCCGCCGCCACGAGGCGACCTCGGTCAGCCGGGGGAACTCCGGCACCTCGATCCGCCAGCCCTGGTCGTCGGTCAGGTGGAAGTGCAGCACGTTGAGCTTGTGCGCGGTGAGCAGGTCGATGAACCGCAGCACCTCCGCCTTGGTGCGGAAGTTCCGCGCGACGTCGAACAGGCAGCCGCGCCAGCCGTAGCGAGGGTGGTCCTCGATCACCCCGCAGGGCACAGTGGATGGTCCACTGTGGATCGACGCGGCGCGGAACGCGTCCGGCCCGGCGAGCTGGCGCAGGGTCTGCCGCCCGTACACCTCGCCCGCCGCGTCGGCGGTGTACAGGGTCACGCCGCCGGGGTCGATCTCCAGGCGGTAGCCCTCCGCGGGCAGGTCCGCCCCGGTCCGCACGGTGACCTCGGCGGGCCACGCGCATTCGCCGGGCAGCGGGGTCACCGAGACCGGGCGGGGGAGCAGGGTTTCGAATCCGTGCATGTCAGCCTTTCAGCCCTTCACTGCACCGCTCAGTCCGGAGACCAGGCGTCGTTGGACGAAGATGAAGAAGACCAGTACCGGGATCGTCATGAGGGTCGAGGACGCCATCACCGCGCCCCAGTCGGTGTCCTCCGGTTTGAAGAACACCAGGATCGCCTGTGGCAGCGTCTGGTTCTCGGTTTTGGAGATGATGAACGTCTTCGCGAACAGGAAGTCGTTCCAGGCGTGGATGAACGCCAGGACGCTGACCGCCACCAGGCCGGGAGCCACCAGCGGGAACAGGATCTGCCAGGTGAACCGCATCCGCGACGCGCCGTCGAGCTTCGCGGCCTCCTCCAGTTCCACCGGCACCGCGGCGACGAATCCCCGCAGCATCCAGATCGCCAGCGGCAGGCTGAACGCCAGGTGCACGAGCACCAGCGAGCCCAGCTCGTTCAGCCCGAAGGCCGGGACGACTCCGCCGATCGAGCGCATCAGGAAGAACAGCGGGATCGTCAGCGCCTCCACCGGGACCATCTGCGCCACCAGGATCATGATCAGCAGCACGGTGCGTCCCTTGAAGCGGAACCGGGTCAGCGCGACCGCGGACAGGAACGACATCAGCAGCGACAGCACCACCACGACGACCGCGACGAGCAGGCTGTTGACGAAGAACCGGCCGAAGCCCGACACCGTGAACACCCGGGTGAAACTGTCCAAAGTGGGCGCGAACGTCCACGGTTTCGGGTGCGCGGACTGGATTTCGCCCGCCGGCTTGAATGCCGAGAGCACCATCCAGTACAGCGGGAACGCGATCATCCCGGCGATCACCACGGTGACGATCTCGGCGACCAGCCTGCCGGGACGCCGGACGCGGCGCGACGCCGCCGGACGTCGTGCTGTCGAAAGCGTCGTCGGACGCGGAGAGGTCACACCCATGCCGCGCTCCGGCGCTGCGACCGGACATAGAGCCCGGTGATCGACAGGAGCAACAGCGTCATCACGACTCCGATCGCCGACCCGAGCCCGTACTCCTGCCCGGCGAAGGCCTGCTGGTAGGCGTAGACGTTGAGCACCAGGTTGCGCCCGGCCACGCCACCGCCGTTGGTCATCACGTAGATCTGGGTGAAGATCTTGAAGTCCCAGATGATCGACTGGATGGTCGCGATCATCAGCAGCGGCCGCACCATCGGCAGGATCACCGACCGGGTCGCCCGCCAGGTGGACGCGCCGTCCAGCGACGCGGCCTCCAGCACCTCTTCGGGGATGCCCTTGATGCCCGCGTACATCGTCACCATGACGAACGGGAACGAGCACCAGATCACCTCGGCCGCGACCAGCCCGAACGCGTCGAGCGTGCCGAAGGTCCAGGAATGGTGGGCCATCGAGCCGAAACCGAGGCCCGAGAGCACCTCGTTGACGATGCCGAAGTCGGTGTCGAACAGGAACAGCCACACGTACGACCCGGCCATCGCCGGGGTCGCCCACGCGCCGAGCGCGGCGAGGAACAGCAGGATCCTGGGCAGCGCGCGGACGCGACTGGCGAGCACGGCGAGCCCGGTGCCGACGACGAGGCCGCCGACCACGCACACCGCGCCGAACCCGAGCGTCTTACCGAGCACGGTCCAGAACTGGAAGTTGGCCAGTAGCTCGGTGTAGTTGCCGAATCCGAGGAACACCAGCGGGGCGGTGCCCGCGGCCTGGGGCTGGCCGTAGTCGTAGAACGAGATCACGACCAGCTGGTAGATCGGGTACACGAGGACGGCGGCGAGGAGGATCCCCGCCGGGGCGAGGTAGAGCGCGGCGGCGCGGCCGTCCCGGCGCCGCCCGCGCCGGTGCACCGGCGCGGGCGGACGGGCCGGTGCGGCGACCGGCAGTTGCTGGGTGACCATCGGTTACCCGAAGGCCTTGTTCATCGCTTCGGCGGCCCCGGCCAGCGCGGCGGTGGGATCCTTCGCGCCGGTCGCGATCTGCTGGACCGCGGTCGGCAGGACGTTCTGGCTGTCGATCTTGGACCACGCCGGGGTGCTCGGCACGAACTTGGTGCCCGCGGCGATCGAGTCGACGAACGGCTTCAGGAAGGGGTCGTTCGCGGCGAGCTTCTCCTGCACGCTCTTCAGCGTCGGCAGGTTCCCCATCGCGGCGTACATCTTCTCCTGGTACTTGGCGCCGCCCAGCAGCTTCACGAAGTCGACCGCGAGCCCGTGCCGCTTGCTCGCCCCGAACACGCCGAGCAGGTTGCCACCGGCGAACGTCGGCGCGGTCGAACCCGCCTGGGTGCCGGGCAGCGGGATCACCGTGTACTTGCCCTTGACCGCGCCCTGGTCGACGGCCTTGCGGTTGAAGTCACCGCCGATGGTCATCCCGGCCTTGCCGCCCGAGAAGGCCTGCACGCTCTGCGTACCGGTCAGGTTCGCGCACTGGGCGGGCGGGCAGATGTCGTCCTTGAGCAGGTTCGCGTAGGCCGTGACCCCCGCCTTCGCCTTTTCGGAGTCCACAGTGGACGTCCACTTCGCACCGTCCTGCTTGGCCAGTTCGCCACCGGCGGCCCACAGGAACGGGAGCATCGCGTAGGTGTACTTGCCACCGACCGAGATCCCGTACAGGTCCGGCTTGGCGGCGTGGATCCGGCGGGCGGTCTCGGTCAGCTCGGCGATCGTCTTCGGCGGCTGGAGACCGAGTTCGGTGAACACGTCGGTGCGGTAGTACAGCGCGCGGATGCCGGTGAACCAGGGCAGTCCGTAGGTCTTCCCGCCCGACTTGGCGGTGTCCAGCACGGACGGGATGACGTCCTTGCCCTCCGGCCACGACGCGAGGTCGCCGCCGAGGTCCGACAACGCGCCCGTGGTCGCGTAGCTGGCCACGTCCGTGTTGCCGAACTCGGCGACGTCGGGCGCGTTCGACGGGTCGTTGAACGCGCCGGAGAACTTGTCCGCCCGCCCCTCCACCGGGACCCACTGCACGTCGACCTCGACGCCGGAGTGCGCGGCCTTGAACTCCGCGATCGCCTCCTTGACCGCGGCCTCCTTGGGCGCGCGGTTGGCCTCGTCGAAGAGCCAGACGCGCACCGTGCCGGTCTTCTCGTCCCCGCCGGAACCGGCGGGGCCGGACTGCGCGGGCGCGCAGCCGGCGAGCAGGCCGACGGCGGCCAGCCCGGTGAGGGTACGGCGGAATCTCATCAATCCTCCAGTAAATCAGCGGCGTTGCTGGAAAGCCGGATCAGACGAAGAAAACCGAGTTCACCGACGGAACGGCGAGTGAACCGGTGACCGCGCCCGGCAGACCGGTGGCCGGGTCGCGGGGCAACCAGGTGACGGTGCCGGAACGCTGGTTGGAGACGTAGAACCACTTCTCGCCCGCGTCGAGCGCGACGTGCCGCGGCCAGTTGCCCCCACTGGCCACAGTGGACACCAGCTTCAGTGCGGCGCCGTCGTCGGCGGTGGTGAAGGTGGCGAGCGTGTTCGGCCCGCGCACGGTGGCGTAGACGAACCTCCCGTCCCGCGAGGTGATGATCTCACCGGGGTACTGGTCGCCGGTGGTGCCCGGCGGCACCGCCGGGACCACCGACAACGCGGTCAGTTTGCCCGAGCCGGCGTCCCAGCTCGCGATCGTGACCTCGGCGCGCAGTTCGCCGACGATGTAGGCGTGCCGGCCGTTCGGGTGGAACACCAGGTGCCGGGGCCCGGCACCCGAGGGCAGCTTGAGCTGCTGGTTCAGTGTGAGCTTCCCGGTCGCGAGGTTCAGCTTGTAGACGTAGACCGAATCGGCGCCGAGGTCCACCGACAGCACCCAGCGCCCGGTCGGGTCGCTGACCACCTGGTGGGCGTGGGCCTGCCGCTCCGCGCCGACGTGCTGGGCCAGGTCGGTCGCGTCGCCGAGCCTGCCCCCGGCGAGGATCGGCAGGACCACGACGGTGCCGGTGCCGTAGTTCGCGGCCAGCACGTACTTCTGGCTCGGGTGCACGGAAAGGTGCGTGGGCGAGCCACCCTTCGACGACTTGCTGCCCAGCAACCGGGGCTTGGCCGGGTTGTCGACGTTCAGCGCCGCGATCTTCCCGTTGTCGCCCTCGTCGGTCACGTAGAGCGTGCGGCGGTCCCTGCTCAGGCCGAACCACGACGCGTTCGGGACACCGGGAACGGTCTTGACCGGCTGGAGCGTCGGCACGGTTCCCGTGCGGCCCGAGACGTCGAGCCCGTGCCCGGCTGGCGTTTCGTTGGTGTAGCTGCCGAGGTACGCCGTGATGTCGGCGACGCAGGCGTCGGTGGCGGTGGTCGCCGCGTTCGCGAGCTGCGCGCCGAGGACGGTGCCGAGTCCGGCGGCGCCGACGCCGCCGAGGAAGGTGCGTCGAGAAAGCCCAGCCATCGTGTCTCCCAGTGGTAGGTGAGGCGTGGTAGGTGCGTCCGGCCGTGAGTGGTTTAGACCACAGCCATCAGCAATGCTGCCACGCCGAAACCCGAAACGGAAAGAACTGTTTCCAGCGCGGTCCACGTCTTGAGGGTGTCCGCCACGGAAAGGCCGAAGTACCGCGAAACGATCCAGAAGCCACCGTCGTTGACGTGCGAGGCGATGATGGACCCGGCCGAGATCGCGACCACGAGCAGCGCGAGCTGTGCCTGCGAGTAGTGCAGCTCGGCCACAGTCGGCGCGATGATCCCGCTGGTCGTCACGATCGCGACGGTGGCGGAGCCCTGCGCGATCCGCAGACCGCAGCTGATCACGTAGGCGGACAGGATGACCGGCAGTCCGGCGTCGCCGAGCGACCCGGCCACCGCCTTGCCGATCCCGGTGGCCTGCAGGACCGCGCCGAAGAACGCGCCGGCGCCGATCACCAGGAGGATCATCGCGACCGGGCGCAGCGACGCTGAGGAGAGGTCGGCGAGGGCCTTCCCGGTCATGCCGCGACGTGTGCCGAGCAGCCACGAGGCCAGCAGCACGGCGATCGTCAGCGCGACGGCGGGGGTACCGGCGAAGTTGGCGATCCCGGCCGCGACGGAGCCCTTCGGCAGCCAGATGCTCCCGAACGTGCCCAGCAGGATCAGTACCATCGGCACCGCGATGATGAAGGCGACGAGCCCGAGCGACGGTGGCTTCTCGGTTTCCTCACCGTCACCGGCGAGGTTCGCGAACTCCTCGGCCAGCGGGACGTTCACCTTCTTGCCGACCCAGCTCGAGTACAGCACGCCGCCGATGAACCACGCCGGGATCCCGCAGACCGCGCCCATCAGGATGACCCAGCCGAGGTCGACGTGCAGCAGCCCGGCGGCCGCGACGGGGCCGGGGTGCGGTGGCAGGAACGCGTGCGTGATCGACAGGCCGGCCAGCAGCGGCATGCAGTACAGCACGATCGAACGGCCGCCCTGCTTCGCGGCGGCGTAGACCAGCGGGGCCAGCACGAAGATGCCGATGTCGAAGAAGACCGGGATACCGAAGATCAGCCCGGCGATGCCCATCGCCAGCGGGGCGCGCTTCTGCCCGAAGGCCCGCAGCAGCGCCGAGGTCAGCACCCGCGCGCCACCGGATTTCTCCAGGATCGCGCCGAGCAGCGTGCCCAGCCCGACGATCGCGGTGATGTGCCCGAGGATGCCGGCGAAACCCTTCTCCAGCAAGGATTCCGACGATTTCTGCGCGGAACCGACCAGGGTGCCGACCGGCACGCCCGCGGCCAGCGCGGTCAGCAGGCCGACCACGATCAGCGCGATGAACGGCTCCATCTTGAACCGGATGATCAGCAGGAGCAGGACCGCGATGGACGCGGCGGCCAGCGTCAGCAGGCCGGGGGTGGTGGCTTGCAGCCAGTGGATCATCGACGTCTCCCGGGATTGCGGAGTGAACGGCCGGCGAGCGCGCCGGTGGGGCGGCCGTCGTCGATGGCGGCGACGCCGTTGACGAAGACGTGGTGGATCCCGGCGGCGGGCTGCCGCGGGTTGTCGAAGGTCGCGGTGTCCTGGACCGCGTCGGGGTCGAACAGCACGAGGTCCGCGGCGTACCCGGCGCGGACGAGCCCGCGGTCGGCCAGCCGCAGCCGCCGTGCCGCGCGCCCGGTCAGGTGCGCCACGCATTCGGCGAGGTCGAGCACCCCCAGCTCACGGACGTAGCGGGCGAGGTAACGGGGGAAGGTGCCCCAGGCACGCGGGTGCGGCCGGTCACCGACGAGCAGGCCGTCGCTGCCGCCGGTGTGCGTGCGGTGCCGCATGATCGCCTGGACGTTCTCCTCGTGCCCGACGTGCATCAGGCACGAGGTGCCGAGCCGTTCGTCGAGCAGGACGTCGAAGTACAGCTCCGCCGGGGACTTTCCCGCCGCGCGGGCCGAGGCCGCGACACTGTGGCCGACGAGGAAAGCGTTTTCCGCTCGTCGCACGCCGTTGATCTCGATGCCGTCCCATTCGATCGGCACCCCGTGCGCGCCGTCCGAACCGGTTTCCTCGATCTCCGCGCGGATGCGCTCCCTGGTGTCCACATCGGACAGCCGGGCGAGTGTCGCGTCCAGGCCGCCCTCGGTGGCCCAGCTCGGCAGCAGCGCGGAGAGGTAGGTCGCGCCTGGCAGATACGGGTAGGTGTCGAGCGTGATGTCGCAGCCCTCGTCGAGCGCTTCGTCCAAAAGGGACAGCAGCTGCGGTGCCTTGCCCTTGTTCACCGAGAAGTTCATCGTCGCGTGGGCGAGGTGCAGCGGGCAGCCGGAGCGGCGTGAGACGTCGACCATCTCCGCGAACGCTTCCAGCGCGCCGCGCCCGTAGCTGCGGTGGTGCGGGCTGTAGAACCCGCCCAGCTCACCGACGACGCGGCACAGTTCGACCAGCTCGGCGGTGTCGGCGTACATGCCCGGCGTGTAGGTGAGCCCGGACGACATGCCGGCGGCGCCCTCGGCGAGCCCGGTCGCGACGAGTTCCTTCATCCGGTTCAGCTCGGCTTCGGTGGCGGGGCGGTCCTCCCAGCCGACCGCGAGCATCCGCACCGTGCCCTGCGGGACGAGGTAGGCCGCGTTGACGGCGACGCCCTGGTCGAGCCGGTCGAGGTACTCGCCGACCGACCGCCAGTTCCAGTCGAACCCCGGCGGGTCGTCGTTCCACCCGGCGAGCTGCTGGCGCAGCGCCTCGAGCGTCGCGTCGTCGACCGGGGCGTAGGAAAGCCCGTCCTGGCCGAGTACCTCGGTGGTCACGCCCTGCGACACCTTCGCCAGATGATCCGGCTCGGCCAGCAACCGCAGGTCGGAGTGCGAGTGCATGTCGATGAAGCCGGGCGCGAGGACGAGCCCGTCGGCGTCGATGTGCCGCCGCCCGGCCAGTGACCCGGCCTCCGCGACGCTCGCGACGCGGCCGCCGGTGATGCCCACGTCGTGGCGGGTGAGCGGGTCACCGGTGCCGTCGGCGACCAGCGCCCCTCGGATGACGATGTCCATGGGGAATCCGCCTCAGAAGTGGGTGCGGACGAAGTCGACGACCGTCTCGCCGTCGGTGTCCACCACCGGGATCAGCGGCCACTTGTCGAACACCGTGCACGGGTGGGAAAGCCCGAGCCCGATCCAGTCGCCGACCTCGACCGGCGAGCCGGCGGGTAGCGCGAGGAAGGCGTGCTGGTCGTTGAGCTTGGTGACGGTGTGCCCGGTCAGCTCGGTGACCTCGCCGCCGGTACTCCGGTGCAGCCGGGGTTCGGGCATGCCTTCGTCGAAGGAGGCGTCGCGCTTGCCGATGGTCAGCAGCGCCAGCTCGGCCGAGGGCTTGGACGTCACCTGCGCCCACGCCCGCAGCGCGGAACGGAACGGCGGGACGTCGGCGATGCGCGGATGCTCGCCGAGCGGGGAGATCTCGCGGTAGAACCCGTCGTCGTGCGTCAGGTACGCGCCGCTGCGCAGCACCGGGAGGACGTCGAGCCCGTCCGGCCACGGCTTCGTCAGCTCGTCGGCGACCCGGTCGAAGTACGCGCTCCCGCCCGCGGTGACGATCACTTGTGCGGACGTGTCGAGCAAACCCTTGTCCGCGAAGGCGATCACCGCGTCGCGGAGCGTGTCCACATAGGAACTGATCTTGGTCAGCGCGGCGTCGTCGGTGCCGTGGGACAACGCGCCCTCGTAGCCGCCGGTGCCGCGCAGCCGCAGCGCCGGGCTGGCGTGTACCGCCTCGGCGACCGCGAGGGCCGTCTCCTGGTCCCGTACGCCGGTCCGGCCGCCGTCCGCGCCGAGCTCCACCAGGACGTCCACCGGGCGGGCCGTCCCGGCGAGTGCCTCGGTCATCAGCTCGACCCCGCGCACCGAGTCGACCCAGCACACGAACTCGAACGCCGGATCGGCGGCCAGTTCGGCGGCGAGCCAGCGGAGGCCCGCGGGGTCGAGCAGCTGGTTGGCCAGCAGGATGCGGGACACCCCGAACGCGCGGTAGATCCGCACGTGCCCGGCGTTCGCCGCGGTGATGCCCCAGGCGCCGTGGTCGATCTGGCGGGCGAACAGCCGCGGCGCCATGGTGGTCTTCCCGTGCGGGGCGAGGGCGACCCCGCGCGCGGCGCACCAGTCCGCCATCGTGCTCAGGTTGTGCTCCAGCGCTTCGGCGTCGAGCACCACGAACGGACCGAAGAAGCCGTCGTCGAACAGCCGCGCCCGGCGCCGCGCGGCTTCGCCGAGCGTGAGTCCGGACAGGGCCGGGGGCACCGAACGGAACCGCCAGTCGATCCGCTCCTCGTCCACCGCCGCCAGCGCGGCGGCGTCCATGGTGCAGACGGTGTTCTCGGGGGACATCAGTGACCACCTCGGTTGTCCGGTGCCGTTGCGTACCTTGCAACGGGCGTTGCGCAGAATGCGTGGGTTAGGTGTAGCATCCGTCCCGCGAGAGGTCAACGGCGGAAGAACGACAGGAGATCAGGACGTGACATGCGCGCCGGACGTGCTGTGCATTGGCGAGTCGATGGCGCTGTTCGTGCCCGCCGAGCCAGGACCCCCCGAGGACGTCCGCACCTGGCTGCGCACGATCGGCGGTGCCGAGTCCAATGTGGCCTGTCACCTGCCCGGCCTCGGGGTGACCAGCGGCTGGGTGAGCGCGGTCGGTGACGATCCGTTCGGCCGCGCGATGGTGCGGGACATCGCGGCCGCGGGCGTCGACGTCAGCGGGGTCGCCGTCGATTCGGCGCGGCCGACCGGGCTCTACCTCAAGGAGTCCGGCGCGCAGGGCAGCCCGGTGCGGTACTACCGCGCGGGCTCGGCGGCCTCGGCGATGGGGCCCGAGGTGCTCGACCGCGTGGATCTCACCGACGTCCGCGTGCTGCACCTGTCCGGGATCACGCCCGCGCTTTCGGACAGCTGCCTGGAGCTGGTGCGGGCGTTGCTCGCCGCGCCGCGCGGCGGCACCCGGGTTTCCTTCGACGTCAACTACCGGCCCGCGCTCTGGGCGGGCCGGGACGTGTCCGTGCTCGCGGAACTCGCCGACTCCGCCGACATCGTGCTGACCGGGGAGGACGAGGCGCAGAAGGTCTGGGGCACCGGCGATCCGGACCGGCTCCGCGCCCTGCTGCCGGGCCCGGACACGGTGGTGGTCAAGCACTCCGAGCGTGGCGTGACGCTGGCCGAGCGCGGCGCCGAACCGGTGTTCTCCCCGGCGCTGCGGGTCGACGTCGTCGAGCCGGTCGGGGCGGGTGACGCCTTCGCCGCAGGGTTCCTGGCCGCGACGCTCGCCGGTGCCGACCCGCTGACCCGGCTGCGGCGCGGGCATCTCCAGGCCGCGGCCACGCTGCTTACCCACGACGACGTCGGCGCGCCGCTGGCGGCGTCCGTTGTGGACAGTCTGCTCACCGCCGACGCCGAGGGCTGGGCCGCGGCGCGGCTGACCGGGTTGGGGGTGGTGGCATGAGCGTCGCTTGCGAGCGAATCGTGGTTGTCATGCGCCAAGAGGGATTGGGCACAGTCTCGCGGAGCGAGGCGATCGCATGAGCGACGCTTGCGAGCGAATCATGGTTGTCATGCGCCAAGAGGGATTGGGCACAGTCTCGCGGAGCGAGGCGATCGCATGAGTCAGAGCCTGGACCGCGCGCTGACGTTGTTGCGCGGGCTGACGAAGGAGCCGAGGACGCTCGACCAGCTCGCCGAGGAGGTCGGCGTGCACAAGTCGACGGTGCTGCGGTTGCTGCGCACCCTGGAGTCGCACCATTTCGTCCGGCGGGAGGGTGTGCGGCACTACCGGCTGGGCAGCGCGCTGTTCGATCTCGCGAACCAGGCGCTGGAGAGCAACGACGTGCGCCGCAGCGCCCAGCCCGCGCTCGCGGCGCTGAACGAGCGCACCGGGCACACCGTGCACCTCGCCAGCTACGAGGACGGCGAGGTCGTCTACATCGACAAGTACGAGGGCACGCACTCGGTCCGGATGTACTCGCGGATCGGGAAGCGCGCGCCGCTGCACTGCACGGCCGTGGGTAAGGTGTTGGTGGCGGACATGCCCGCGACGCGGCGGGAGGAGATCGCGCGCTCGATCGACTACGTCGTGCTCACGCCGAACACGATCGCCTCGCCCGAGGCGTTCCTCGCCGAGCTGACGCGTGTCGCCGAGCAGGGGTACGCGGTGGACGACGCCGAGCACGAGGACTTCATCCACTGCGTCGCGGCGCCGATCCGGGGAGCGGACGGCGACGTGCTGGCCGCGGCGTCGATGTCGGTGCCCAAGGTACTGCTGGATTTCGACGGCCTGCTCGCGCTCGTGCCCGAGCTGCTGGCCGCCACCGAGGAAGCTTCCGTCCACAGTGGATGGACGGGGAACCGAAAGGGGCACTGATGAGCAAGACGGCAGTTTCCACCGAGAACGCGCCGAAGCCGCCGGCGAAGTTCTCGCAGGCCGTCCGCAAGGGGAACATCCTCCAGGTCGCGGGCCAGGTCGGGTTCGACCCGGCCACCGGCGCGGTCGTCGGCGAGGACGTCGTCGGCCAGACCCGGCAGACGTTCAAGAACATCGAGGCCGTGCTCGAAGCGGCCGGTTCGAGCCTTGCCGACGCGGTGATGGTGCGTGTCTACCTGACCGACACCGCGCACTTCGCGCCGTTCAACGAGGTCTACAACGAGCTGATCGGCGAGGGGCCGCACCCGGCGCGGACGACCGTCTACGTCGGGCTCCCCGGCGAGCTGCTCGTCGAGATCGACGTGCTCTGCGTGCTGGACTAGCCCCGGACGAGCGCCCCAATGTGGCATTGGGTGCGCTGGACGCACCCAATGTGGCGTTCGGTGCGTTGGACGCACCGAACGCCACATTGGGGCGTTCGAATCCAGGACGTTCAGCCGAGGACGGACGTGTAGCCGCTGAGCGCGGGCTGGCCGCCGAGGTGGGCGTAGAGCACGTTCGCCTCGCGCGGGATCTCGCCCGTGCGCACCAGGTCGATCAGCCCCGCCATCGACTTGCCCTCGTACACCGGGTCGGTGAGGACGCCTTCGAGCCGGGCGAGTGTGCGGATGGCGTCCACAGTGGACTCGTCGGGAATGCCGTACACCCCGGCGTGGTACCGCGTGTCGAGCAGGACGTCGGCGTCCTCGATCGGCCGCGCGCCGATCAGCTCGGCGGTGTTCCGCGCGATCCTCGTCACCGCGTCCCGGGTTTCGTCCGGCTTCGCGGTGATGTCGATGCCGAGGATCCGCCGCGGCCGGTCGCCCAGCGCGGCGCCCGCGATCATCCCGGCCTGGGTGCTCCCGGTGCCCGCCGCGACCACGATGGTGTCGAAGAAGATCCCGAGTTCGGCCTCCTGACGCTGCAGCTCGACCGCCCAGTTCGCGAAGCCGAGCCCGCCGAGCCGGTGGTCCGAGGCACCAGCCGGGATCGGGTACGGCCGTCCGCCCGCCGCCTCCACCTCCGCGACCGCGTTCGCCCAGCTCTCCTTGAAGCCGATCCCGAACTCCGCCCGGACCAGCCGCACGTCGGCGCCGAGGATGCGCGACAGCTGGATGTTGCCGACCCTGTCGTAGAGCGGGTCGTGCCAGTCGACCCAGCTTTCCTGGACCAGCACCGCCTTCAGCCCGGCCCGCGCGGCCGCGGCGGCGACCTGCCGGGTGTGGTTGGACTGCACACCGCCGATCGAGATGAGCGTGTCGGCTCCGGTGGCCAGCGCGTCGGCGACGAGGTACTCCAGCTTCCGCGTCTTGTTGCCGCCGAACGCCAGCCCGGAGTTCACGTCCTCGCGCTTCGCCCAGACCGACGCGCCGCCGAGGTGCGCGGTGAGCCGTTCGAGCGGATGGACGGGGGAGGGGCCGAACAACAGCGGGAAGCGGTCGAACTCGGCAAGCGACATCAGTCCTCCAGTAGTGGTTCGAGGTCGGTCCAGATGGTCGAGACGACGGCGGTGGCGCGATCGACGTCGCCCGCTTCGATCGCGTCGATGAGCTCGGTGTGCCTGCGGACGGAGCGCTGCGCGGGCAGGGAGGCGAACCGCGCGTACTCCAGGCGCCGCAGCAGCGGGGTGTAGCGGTCGATCGTCGCGGCGACCGCCCGGTTCCCGCAGGCACGCACCGCGACGTCGTGTAGTTCGTCGTCGGCGGCCACGGCGGCCGCGACGTCACCCGCGGCGACGGCTTCGGCGAACCGGTCGTTGGCCGCCCGCATCGCGGCGACCTCGCGCGTGCCGAGCCGGGGGATCGCCGAGCGGACTGCCAGTTCGTGCAGGACACGGGTCAGTTCCAGCGCGTCGCGGACGTCGTTCGCCGCGATCCCGGCGACGCGGGTGTAGCTCTGCGGCTTCGACTCGACGAGGCCCTCTTCGGTGAGCCGGGTGAGTGCCTGGCGGACCGGCGCCCTGGACAGGCCGAGCTGCTCGGCGAGATCGGCGTCGCGCAGCGCGGTGCCGGGCGGCAGCCTGCCGTCGACGATCGCGTGGCGGATGCGCCCGTAGGCCTCGTCGCGCAGCAGGGAACGGGAAACCCGGCCCAGTCCAGGAGTGCTCATATCTAACATGTTAGCTGTCGGACGACCGCACCGGAAGGGAGTTCCGGTGGGACGGGGACAGCGCGGGATCAGTAGACGGGGCCGGTGTACTTTTCGCCGGGGCCCTGGCCGGGCGCGTCGGGGACCGCGGAGGCCTCGCGGAACGCCTTCTGTAGGGACTGGAGGCCGTCACGCAGCGGTCCGGCGTGCAGGCCGAGGTACTCCGCCGAGGCGGTGACCAGCCCGGCGAGCGCGGTGATCAGCCTGCGGGCCTCGTCGAGATCGCGGTGCGGCGAGTTCTCCGGATCGGCGTCGGCGAGGCCGAGGCGTTCGGCGCCGGCGGAAAGCAGCATGACGGCCGCCCTGCTGATCACCTCGACGCTCGGGATGTCCTCCAGGTCGCGGACGTCCGGGGAATACGGGGGTTGCTGAGATGGTTGTTCCGACACGTCTGGTACCCTTCCACGAGCGACCAGCCCCCGAGCGATCGGGGGCCAGCAAGTGGAGCCCCGCTCCCACCCGCGTCACCGTTCAGGTGGCCGGGTCCGGTCCCGCTCGGCAGTACTGCTGTTCGAGCGGAGTGCTCGGCTTCGGCCGGGTGCGATCGGAAAGAGTGGGCCCCGCACGTCGAAATCGGCGTCGGGGCCTTCGCTATGTGGGCACCAGGTCGGCACGAGAGAAACGTATCCCCTGACCAAGGAGGCCCCATCAGCTCCGAGACACGCATCAACGACCGTATCCGGGTGCCGGAGGTCCGACTCGTCGGGCCCGCCGGTGAACAGGTCGGCATCGTCCGGATCGAGGATGCGCTGCGCCTGGCGCAGGAGAACGATCTCGACCTCGTCGAGGTCGCGCCGCAGGCACGTCCGCCGGTGTGCAAGCTCATGGACTTCGGCAAGTTCAAGTACGAAAGTGCGCAGAAGGCCCGTGAGTCACGCCGCAACCAGCAGCTGACGGTCATCAAGGAACAGAAGCTGCGCCCGAAGATCGACCAGCACGACTACGAGACCAAGAAGGGTCACGTGTCGCGCTTCCTGGCGGCGGGTAACAAAGTCAAAGTCACGATCATGTTCCGCGGTCGCGAGCAGTCGCGCCCGGAGCTCGGGTTCCGGCTGCTGCAGAAGCTCGCCGACGACGTCACCGAGCTGGGCTTCGTCGAGTCGTCGCCCAAGCAGGACGGGCGCAACATGATCATGGTGCTGGCCCCGCACAAGAACGTGAAGCCGAAGACGGCGAAGGCCGAGCCCGCCCCCGAAGGCTGACTCCGCCCGACCTCGTCGGTCACCGGGAGGGGCTGTCCCGTCACAGCCCGCCCAGCACATGTCAGCGGCACACCGGGCACACCGGTGTGCCGCCGCACGGAAGAGGACAACAACCATGCCGAAGATGAAGACGCACAGCGGGACGTCCAAGCGGATCCGCGTCACGGGTTCGGGCAAGCTCCGTCGCCAGAAGGCCGGCCGTCGCCACCTGATGGAGAAGAAGTCCAACCGCCTCACCCGGCGCCTCGAAGGCACCACCGAGGTCGCGAAGAACGACGTGGGCCGCGTCAAGCGCCTGCTCGGCCGCTGACCTCACCGCTATTGCTCTGAACACCCCCGGGGCGTGGGTGCGCGCCCCCCGAGATTGACAGGATGGACCCGTGGCACGCGTCAAGCGGGCGGTCAACGCCCAGAAGAAGCGTCGCGCAACTCTCGAACTGGCCAGCGGTTACCGCGGCCAGCGTTCGCGGCTGTACCGCAAGGCCAAGGAGCAGACGCTCCACTCGCTCAACTACGCCTACCGGGACCGCCGCGCCCGCAAGGGTGACTTCCGGCAGCTGTGGATCACCCGCATCAACGCGGCGGCCCGTGCCAACGGCGTGACCTACAACCGGTTCATCCAGGGCCTCAAGGCCGCCGGTGTCGAGGTGGACCGCAAGATCCTCGCCGACCTGGCGGTCAACGACGCCGCCGCGTTCACCGCGCTGGCCGAGCTGGCCAAGGCGAACGTGTCGACCGGCGAAGCGAAGTCGGCCTGACCAGCCCGTTTTCCCGGCCCGGGGCGGCTCCGTTCACCGAACGGACCCCCCGGGTCGTTGCTGCGCGCAAGCTGACCCGGCGCGCGGAACGCGACAAGACCGGCCGGTTCCTCGCCGAAGGGGCCAACGCCGTCGAAGCCGCGCTCGCGCACGCCTGGGACGGCGGGGGCACCGTCCACGAACTGTTCGTCACCGAACGCGCCGCGGCGCAGCACGAGAACCTGCTCGCGGTGGCGGAGGAGGCCGGTGTCCCGGTCTCGCCGATCACCGACCGCGCCGCGGGTGGGCTGTCCGAAACCGTGACGCCGCAAGGAATCGTCGCGGTCTGCGCCCTCATCGACCGTCCACTCGAGACGGTCGTGGCGGCGGGTGCCCGGCTCGTCGTCGTGCTCGTCGACGTCGCCGATCCCGGTAACGCGGGCACGGTGATCCGGGTCGCCGACGCCGCGGGCGCCGACGCGGTGGTCCTCGCGGGCGACAGCGTCGACCCGCACAACGGCAAGTGCGTCCGCGCCGCCGCGGGCAGCCTCTTCCACCCCGCCATCGCCCGGGTCCGCGACGTCCCCGCCGCGCTCGGCGCCTGCGCGTCCGCCGGGCTGCGCACCCTCGCCGCCCACGGCTACGCGGAGACCGAGCTGGACCGGATCGACCTCACCCCGCCGACCGCGTGGGTGTTCGGCAACGAGGCGCACGGCCTGCCGGCCGAGATCCTCGGCGCGACCGATCTCGCGGTGCGTATTCCGTTGTACGGACGAGCGGAAAGCCTCAACCTGGCGACCGCGGCGGCGGTGTGCGTCTACGCCACCGCGATGGCCGCGCGTCAGCCGAACGGGTAGCGATTCACCCCCTTGGTGACCACGGTGGCGCCCGCCAAGGGCGACCGGCCCTCCGCCGACGGGATCCCATAGAATTCCCACGCTTGAAGAATCAGCGTGTGCGACGGGGTCGTCGGCACACGGACCGACCAGTCCAGCCGGACGCCGAGGAGCTATGTCCGAAGCCAACGACAAGCAGGATGCCCAGCCCGTGGCTGCGCTCGCCCCGACTGTGCTTACTCAGGAAGCCTTGCGGAACGCGGTCGAGCGGGCCGAGGCGGAGTTCGCGGCCGCGGCCGGGCTCGACGAGCTGGCCGCCGTGAAGCCTGCGCATCTCGGTGACCAGTCGCCGTTGCTGCTCGCCCGCCGGGAGATCGGCGCGCTGGCCAAGGCCGAGAAGGCCGAGGCGGGCAAGCGGGTCAACGAGGCACGCCAGGCCATCCAGACCGCCTTCGACACGCGCCGCGCCGAGTTGCAGGCCGAGCGTGACGAGCGCGTGCTGCGCGAAGAGACGGTCGACGTCACGCTGCCGTGGGACCGGATCCCGCGTGGCGCCCGGCACCCCATCAGCACCGTCTCCGAGCGGGTCGCCGACGCCTTCGTCGCGATGGGCTACGAGATCGCCGAGGGGCCCGAGCTGGAAGCCGAGTGGTTCAACTTCGACGCGCTGAACTTCGGCAAGGACCACCCGGCGCGGCAGCTGCAGGACACCTTCTACGTCGGTGAAGAGGACTCCGGGCTGGTGTTGCGCACGCACACCTCGCCGGTGCAGGCCCGCGCGCTGCTGCACCGCGACCTGCCCGTCTACGTCGTCTGCCCCGGCCGCACCTACCGCACCGACGAGCTGGACGCCACGCACACCCCGGTGTTCACCCAGGTCGAGGGGCTCGCCGTGGACAAGGGCATCACGATGGCCCATCTGAAGGGCACGCTCGACGCCTTCGCCCGCGCGATGTTCGGCGAAAGCTCGAAAACCCGGCTGCGGCCGCATTTCTTCCCGTTCACCGAGCCTTCGGCGGAAGTGGACGTCTGGTTCGAGGAGAAGAAGGGCGGGCCCGGCTGGGTCGAATGGGGTGGCTGCGGCATGGTCAACCCGAACGTCCTGCGCGCCTGCGGTGTCGACCCCGAGGTGTACTCGGGTTTCGCCTTCGGCATGGGCATCGAGCGCACCCTGCAGTTCCGCAACGGCATCCCCGACATGCGCGACATGGTCGAGGGCGACGTGCGGTTCACCCTTCCCTTCGGAACGGAGGCCTGATGCGGGTTCCGGTGAGCTGGCTGACCGAGCACCTCGACGTCAGCGAGGAAGTGACGACCCAGGACCTGGTCGACGCGTTCGTGCGGATCGGCATCGAGGTCGACGACGTCAGCGGGCTCGGCCCGGTGACCGGCCCTCTGGTCGTCGGCCGGGTGGCCGAGATCGAGGAGCTGACCGAGTTCAAGAAGCCGATCCGGTTCTGCCGCGTCGAGGTCGGCGAGTCCGATGACGTCACCGCCGCCGGCGAGGCCGAGCCGGACGACGAGGACGACGACGAGGACGGCCCCTTCGAACACGAGGGCCCGCACGGGCTGAAGACGCGCGGGATCATCTGCGGTGCCAGCAACTTCGCCGAGGGCGACCTCGTCGTGGTCGCGCTGCCGGGCGCCGTGCTGCCCGGCGGTTTCGCCATCGGCGCGCGGAAGACCTACGGCCGGACCAGCGACGGCATGATCTGCTCGGCGCGCGAACTCGGCCTCGGCGACGACCACTCCGGCATCCTCGTGCTGCCGCCGGCGACCGCCAGCCCCGGTGACGACGCGCGGGAGCTGCTCGGGCTGGACGACACCCTCATCGAGGTCACGCCGACTCCGGACCGCGGCTACGCCCTGTCCATCCGCGGGCTGGCCAGGGAACTGTCGAACGCGCTGGACGTGCCCTTCGGCGACCCCGGCCAGCGTGAGGTGCCGGAGGCCGACCGTGACGCGTGGCCGGTGCGTGTCGAGGACACCGAGGGCTGCCGCCGGTTCGTGCTGCGCCGCGTCAAGGACCTCGACGCCACCGCCCCGACCCCGTGGTGGATGCGCCGCAGGCTGATGCTGGCCGGGATCCGGTCGATCTCGCTCGCGGTCGACGTCACCAACTACGTCATGCTCGAACTCGGGCACCCGCTGCACGCGTTCGCCACGAGCGCGGTGCAGGGCGATCTGGTGGTGCGCAAGGCGAAGCCGGGCGAGAAACTGACCACTTTGGACGATGCCGAGCGCGTGCTCGACGTCGACGACGTGGTGATCGCCGACGACTCCGGGGTCATCTCGCTGGCCGGCACCATGGGCGGTGCGAGTACCGAGATCACGCCGGAGAGCACCGATGTGCTGCTGGAGGCGGCGCACTGGGATCCCGCGTCGATCAGCCGCACCGCGCGCCGGCACAAGCTCTTCTCCGAGGCGGCCAAGCGGTTCGAGCGGTTCACCGACCCGCAGCTGTGCGCCGTCGCGGTCGAACTGGCGGCGAACCTGCTGCGCCAGTACGGCGACGGGTCGATCCAACCGGGCCGTACCGACGAGGGCGGCGTCGAGCCGAACCCGCCGGTGACCATGCCGATCAACCTGCCCGACCAGGTGGCCGGGGTGCGCTACGAGCGGGGCGTGACGGTCCGCAGGCTCGCCCAGATCGGCTGCAAGGTCGCCGTCAGCACCAGCGACGACGGCATCGGGCTCGTCACCGCGATCCCGCCGAGCTGGCGTGGTGACCTCGTGCAGCCGGCGGATCTCGTCGAGGAGGTCCTGCGGCTGGAGGGGTACGAGAGCATCCCGTCCACGCTGCCCGCCGCGCCCGCCGGTCGTGGGCTCACCGACCGGCAGCGCCGCCGTCGCGGTGTCGCGCGGGCGCTGGCGGAGTCCGGGTACGTCGAGGTGCTGCCGTTCCCGTTCGTCGGCGAAGCGGTGTGGGACGCGTTCGGCCTGCCCGCCGACGACGCGCGCCGCAGGACGGTGCGGGTGCGCAACCCCCTGGAAGCCGACCGCGACCGGATGACGACCACGTTGCTGCCCGGACTGCTGGACACCTTGCAGCGCAACGTTTCCCGCGGCACGAAGGACGTCGCGCTCTTCCACATCGGACAGGTCGTCCTGCCCGCGCCGAACCCGGTCAAGGTGCCGGAGCTCGGTGTCGAGCGGCGGCCCGCCGACGAGGAACTGGCCGTGCTCGAAGCGGCGGTGCCGATGCAGCCGCTGCACGTGGGCGTGGTGCTGGCCGGCCAGCGGCAGCGGGCGGGCTGGTGGGGCAAGGGCGAGCAGGCGAACTGGGCCGACGCGGTGGAGGCCGCGCGGACGGTCGCCGAGGCCGCCGGTGTCGAGCTGACCGTGTCCGCCGCCGATCTGCCGCCGTTCCACCCCGGCCGCTGTGCCCGGCTGAAGGTGGGGGAGTGGCCGGTCGGCCACGCCGGTGAGCTGCACCCGAAGGTGGTCGAGGCGCTGGGTCTGCCGCCGCGCACCGTCGCGATGGAACTCGACCTGGACGCGATCCCGCTGCCGGACTCGCGTCCGGCGCCGAGCGTGTCGGGCTACCCGCCGGTGCTGCTCGACGTCGCGCTCGTCGCGGCCGCGGACGTACCCTCGGCCGATCTGGCCGAGGCGCTGCGCGCCGGGGCGGGCGAGCTGCTCGAGGACATCACGCTCTTCGACGCCTACAGCGGTGAGCAGGTCGGCGAGGGCAACCGGTCGCTGGCCTACAGCCTGCGGTTCCGCGCCCCGGACCGGACGCTGACCGTCGAAGAGGCCACGAAGGCCCGTGACGCCGCCGTCGCCGCGGCGGGCGAACGGTTCGGCGCCACCATCCGCGCCTGAGTGCTCCGGTCCGTGGGGGAGGCGGCGCGACCGTCTTCCCCACGGACCGGGCACCCCTGCGGCGAGGACGCCTCGGCATCCCGGTCGGAACGCACCCGTGACGTTGCTCGCCGTCCATCGCGCGAAGCCTTATGGCTGACGCGGTTGCGTGCTCAGAACACGGCGATGGGGTTGACCGCGACGCCGGTCAGGCCGTGGATGCGCGGTGGGGCAACGGTGAGCAGGAAGCTGTAGCGCTTGAGCTCGGCGCACAGCGCCGCGAGGTCGTCGAGCTGTGAGCCGTCGATGAGCGGCATCGCCATCCGACCCAGCGCGACGCCGTGCAGCGGCGACGGGTCGGCAGGGTCGAGTGGTGGATAGGCGTCGCCCCGGTCGCCGGTGTAGAGGGCGACCCCGCGACGGTGCATCCAGCGCACCGCGTCGAGGCTGATTCCCGGTGTCGGCTTGCCAGGAAGGAGCGGGTCGGCGGGCCAGCCGAACCGCACCGCCAGCGCGTCGCCCGACCGTACCTCGACGCCTTGCCGTTGCTCGGCGTCTTCGAGGTCGCGCGAGGTCACCGCGTGCCCGGACGGCAGCGGTTCCTCGGCGGCAAGGTCGAGCAGGACCCCTCGCGTGACGATGCCGGCGGCGAAGGCCGTCGTCGAGCCGAAGGTGACGCCCGCGGCCGTCACGATCTGGTCCCTCGGGCGACCGGGGTAGACCTCGTTGTCGGTCGACCAGTGCGCCAGCGCGTCGATGTGTGTCGACTTCGCGTGGTGGTTCGTGAGCAGTATCAGATCGGCTGCCACGCCGACCCCGGTGTGGGACACCATCTGCTGCACGGGCGAGACGTCCACCGTCGTGGGCGCGAACGGGCTGCTGATCATCGGGTTGGGGATGATCGGCTGCGCCAGCGAGGCCCATCGACCGGTCCGCACCTCCGCGGCCGCCTTCGCGCGCACCTCGTCGGTGATGAGGTTGAGTGTCCCGAGTTCGTCGTCGGATCCCCACCGGCCCCAGTTGTCAGGCAGGTCGTGAGCAGCCGGATCGGCCATGTGGTTGGGTCCTCTCAACGGCTCCGCGTGTCAAGATCGACGGTAGTACAGCGAACAGGACCAGGCTCGCGGTTGCGAAGGTGTCGGGCATACTCGGGACTTTTGGCCACTATCCCGCGCTAGCCGGGCATGACATCGACCGAGTGAGCCCTCCCTCGCCCAGTATCGGTCATCGACTCCGTGGGGGTTGAGGGCTGCCATGGGATTCCCGGGCCGGTTTCGCCCTCAGCGTCGTGGTCGCCGCTGTCGTACCCATGTCGCCCGGCTCGCGGATCCGGTTCACTGGGCACGGTTTTCCCCGGTGCCGAGGTGTTTGAGCGCCTCCCGGCGGGAGAGCCCGGACAGCCCGGGGTGGTCGTCCACAAAGGACATAACCCAGCCGGGTGCCGTTTTCGCGTAGTCCCGTAGCGCCCAGCCGATGCCCTTGCGCAGAAAGAACTCCTGCGCACCGATCGAGGCTTCGACGGCGTGCGTGAGCAGCGCGGTGTCGGTGTTCTCCTTCGCGCCGAGCTGGCAGAGAATGGCGGTCCGCCTGCGCCACAGGTCCGGATCGATCGCCCAGGCCCGCATCAGCGGGGCCACGGCGGCGGGTGCGCCGCGCAGGATCGGGCCGACGCGGCGTGCGGCCAGTTCGTCGACGTAGTCCCACCACGCGCCGGTGACGATCATGTCCTCGTACAGCCCGAGCAGCTCCGGATCCTGCCAGTGCCGGTAGGCGCGGTACCCGGTGAGATCGATGGCGGCGTACCGCTCCTCGCGGTACCCGGCTTCGTGCCAGAGTACGCGCGCGGTGGCCGTGAACGTCTCCCGATCGGGGAGGACATGCTCGGCGAGGACGCGTTTCAGCAGGGCGGCGCGGGGTGGCTTCGGTACCCCGCGGAACGGCATGGGCGATTTCATGTAGGCGCGCATCACGGGCGCCTTCGCCGGGTCGGCCAGCTCGGCTAGCCCCTCGCGGACGGCCGCGATCAGCCGTCGGTCCGCACTCACGCGCGCACCTCGATTCGCTCGCCGGCGTCGGTCATGGCAACTCCTTCGTCCTTTTCGGGCGGGAGCCCGGTATCAGGAACGACGGTAGGCGACGGGACCGACAGTTTCGGAACGCGGCCGGTCGTGCGCCGAGGGTGAGCGAAAATTGTCGGGGGTGCGCGCTAGCTTCCCGGCATGACGATCATCGACGAGTACCGGACCGAGGTCCGGCAGGGAAACACCACGTATCGGATCGCGGTCGCGACGCGTAGCGGCGACCGGGCCGAACCCCGGGTCACGGTCACCGTGGGCGGGGCGGGGCCGGACGGCGAGCCGGTCGCCGACGGGCGGCTCGAACTCGACGCCGGTGCCGTGCCCGCGGTGGCGGATCTCCTCGCGGCGAGTCTGCACGCCTTCGGCGGCACGGGCGGTCCGCCGCGACGGAGAGCGCGGGACAGAGCGGCTCAACAGGGCAGGCCGTGGAGCGACGAACAGGACGCGGAGCTGGAGCACCGATGGCTGGCGGGCGAAGGTGTCGAGGAGCTTGCCCAGCGCTTCGAGCGGACGCCGGGCGGGATACGCGCGCGGCTACCGCGGGTCGGCTGCGATCCGGAGCGGCCGGGGGAGTATCTCCCGGCCCCGCCCAGCCGCCGCGCCGAGCCGGTGGAGGTGTCATGAACGGGTAGCGACGAGGTGCCGCGGATCGGGCCGGTACCAGCCCGATCCGCGGCACCGGGCGGCCCCGTCAGCCGCGTGGCGAGCGCTCCGGTCCTGGTGGCGAGAGCACCGCGGCACGTTCGCCGGGGGCGTGTTCGCGTTCGTCCGTGTCCTTTCCGGAGCCGTCGTTTCGCGCCGGGCGAGACGGCAGCCGCCGGGCGAGGGAACGGCCGAAGGCGATCGCGGGGGTCTCGACCCAGCGGTGCAGCGCGCACGCGAACAGCAGCGCGACGCCCGAGGTCGCGACGGCCTTGGCGAGCCCGTTCGGCAGCACGACCCCGGTCAGCACGGCGGCGCCGGTCTGCGAGAGGTAGAGGGCGTACGAGCGGTCCCCGACGAAGGTCATCGGGCGGCTGGACAGCAACCGGGGGACCGGCCCGCGGGTGACGACCGCGATCAGCAGCACCGCCACCCCGGCGGCGTAGATCGGGGTCACGTACTGCCAGCTGCCCCCGAGCCGGTCCCGTAGCGGTTCGACGGACAGCTGGAGCACGCAGAAACCGAGGGCGAGCACGGTTCCGGCCGCGGGGCTGGTCAGCGGGCGGACCACCGCGAAGCCTCGCGGATGATGCAGCACGAGTGCCAGCAGGCAGCCGATCACGAGCGAGCAGTAGTGCACGGAAAGGTTCGCCCAGGTGGTGCCGGGCGTGTGCGGGAGGGCCAGCAGCACCACGCCGAGCACGGCTCCGGCGCCGATCATCAGGCGCAGGGCCGTCTTCCCGGTCCTGACGAAGGAGGTGAGCACGAGCAGCGCGGGCCAGACGAAGTAGAACTTCTCTTCGACGCCCAGCGACCACGACACGGCGTAGGGCGTGTTGTAGTCCACCAGTTCGTTGCCGAAGACGAGGTAGAACGGCATGGCGTCACCGAGCCTGCTGGACCAGTACGTTCCGGCGACGGCGACGGCCACCGTGGTCAGCACGAGCAGCAGGAGGTAGACCGGCATGATCCGGAAGACCCGGCGGAGGTAGAACGCGCGCAGCGAGATCCGTCCCCGGCGGTCCTCCTCGCGCAGCGCCAGTGTGGTGATCAGGAATCCGGAGAGCACGAAGAACAGCTGCACGGCGATCCAGCCCTGGAGCCGGGTCGTCGCCGGGCCGCCGTAGTGGAAGAAGACCACGGCGAGCGCGGCGAGCGCACGCAGCCCGGTGAGCCCGGGAAACCGGTTCGTGGCCAGGTATTCGGTGTGGCTGAGCGGTTTCCACCACGAGCGGAAGGGAACAGGAGCGGCCGGCGACATGATCCGGAGCGTCGCGGGACGACGCTGAACGCGGGCTGAAGCTCGCTGAAGACGTCTTCAGCGAGCGGTTCCCCGAAGCATCGACGCGGTCAGTCCGTGCCCGGTGGCCGGTCCAGTGCGGGCAGCCGGACGACCAGCCGCGCGCCGCCCTCGCCGGGCGCGACTTCGATGGTGCCGTGGTGGGTGTGCGCGATCTCGGCCGCGATGGCGAGGCCGAGCCCGCTGCCCCCGGTGTCGCGGTCGCGTGCCTCGTCGAGCCGGACGAACCGGTCGAAGACGTGCTCGCGTTCGTCCGCCGGGATGCCGGGGCCGTCGTCGGTGACCGTCAGCACCCCTTCGGCGTCCACAGTGGACACTGTGACGGCGATGTGACCGGCGGCGTGCCGCTCGGCGTTGTCGAGGAGGTTGCGGACGAGACGTACCAGCCGGGCACGGTGACCCCGGACGATCGGGGTGCCCTCGTACTCGGTGGTGATCGTGACGCCGTCGCGGATCTCGCGTCCGTCGAGGCAAGTGGTGACCACTTCGGACAGTGCCACCGGCGCGAACGGGGGCGGCGCGGCGTTGTCGAGCTTGCCGAGCAGGACGAGATCGGCGACCAGGTCCTGCAGCCGGGTGACGTCGAGAAGGGCGTTCTCGCATGACGTCCGCCAGTCGAAACTGTCCGGATGCGCCAGCAGGACCTCGAGCTGGGTGCGCAGCGAGGAGAGGGGAGTGCGCAGCTCGTGGGACGCGTCGGCGGTGAACCGGCCCTGCCGGGCCACCGCGGTGTCGAGACGCTCCAGCATGGTGTTCATGGTGACGGCCAGCCGGGCGAGCTCGTCGCCGCTCCGGGGCGCGGGCACCCGGCGGCCGAGGTCGTGCGCGCTGATCTCGGCGACCTCGGCCCGGATGGCCTCCACCGGCCGGAGCGAACGGTGCACGGCCAGCCACGCGATCAGGCCGATCAGCAGTGACACCAGCGGGACGCCGACCAGCAGGCCGGTCCGCGCGGAGTCGACCGCCCGCTGCTCGTCCTCGTCGACCCGCGCGGCGCCGAAGACGGCGTACTTGCCATCCCCGCTGAAGTGCAGGATGGCGTGCAGCGGGATACCGGTGAGGCCTTCGGGGGTGACGCCGAGCACCCGGCTGCAGCCGGTCGAGGTGACCATGTCCACCCCGTACACCGGGAGGTTCCTGGTGTAGCCCACATCGGGATGGAGGTCGGATACGGGCAGCAGCGAACCCTCGTGCGGGTAGAAGCCCGGACAGCTCGCGAGCCGGTGCCACGAACGGTCGGTGACCTCGTACAGCGAGTCCCGCACGAGCCCGGGCAGATCCTCCGGCCGGGTGCCGGTGTTCAGCAGCTGGACGATCGCGGCGGCGCGCGCGTCGGCGAGCTGGGCGGCCCCGCTTTCGAGGCGGGCCTGTGCCTGCACGACGAAGCCCACCGCCACCGCGCTCAGCGCGACCGCCGAACTCGCGAACGCGACCAGGGCGATCCGGAAACGGGTGGACCGGAGGAACCTAGGCACTCGCGGCCACCACGTGGTAGCCCGCGCCGCGGACCGTCCTGATTGTTTCGGCGCGGAACGGGGTGTCGATCTTGCGGCGCAGCGCACTGACGTGCACCTCCACCAGGTTGGCCGTCGCGGTGGACCCGAAGTCCCAGAGGTTCTCCAGCAGCTCGGCCTTGGTGACGACCTGGCCGGGTCGCTGCATGAGATAGGCGAGCAGCGCGAACTCCTTGCCGGTCAAGGGGATTTCGGTGCCCGCGCGCTGACATCGGTGGTTGGCCCTGTCCAGCTCCAGGTCGCCGAGACGCAGGGTGCTCGGCCGGGTGGCGCCGCCCCGCCGGATCAGGGCGCGCAGCCGGGAGAGCAGGACGCCGTAGGAGAACGGCTTGGGCAGGAAGTCGTCGGCGCCGGTGTCCAGCGCCTCGATCTCGTCGTGCTCCCCGTCCTTCGCGGTGAGCATGAGGATCGGGGTCGCGTCACCCCCGGCACGCAGCCGCTCGCACACGCGGTAGCCGTTGAGGCCGGGCAGCATGATGTCGAGGATCATCGCGGAGTACGGGTTTTCCGCGGCGAGCCACAGCGCGTCGCGGCCGTTGTGCGCGACGTCCACCGCGTAGCCCTCGGCGGTCAGTCCCGCCCGGAGTGATTCGGCCAGCCGTCGTTCGTCCTCGACCAGCAGTATCCGCATCCGGTCACGATCTCACACGGCCGTTTCCCCGGCCGGTGGCGCCGGGACGGCACCCGCCGCGCGGGCGGCGAGGTCGCGCAGGTGGGTGATCAGCTCGGGCGGTTCGTGCACGGTGAACGCGCAGCCGAGGTTCAGCAGCCGGAACGCGAGCCAGTCCAGGGTGTCCTCCGTACTGTGCACCCGGCAGCTCCGCTCGTCCACCGGTTCGACGTCGCCGAACTGCGGGCCGAGCCGCGCGCGTGCCTCGTCGACCGGGAGCGCCAGGGTGATCGTCGCCCGGTAGGAGGGCAGGAGGCGGTACATCCGCTCGATCACCCAGGCCGCCATGTCCTCGGCGGGGGGCTGCCGCGGCGGGACCCGGCCGCCGGTCGCGACCGCGTCGCGGATCCGGTCCGCCCGGAAGGTCCGCCAGTCCTTCCGGTCGACGTCGTAGGCGACGAGGTACCAGCGTCGTCCGGTCGCCACGAGCCGGTGGGGTTCGGTCAGCCGCCGGGATTCCGTCCGGTCGCCCGCGCGGTAGCGGAAGCGGACGGTCTCGTGGTTCGTGATCGCCGCGGCGAACACGGTCAGCTGCGCGGGATCGACGACCGGCCCGCCGCCCGGGACGGTGACCGTCGCGTTGCCCAGCGCCCCGACGCGGTAGCGCAGCCGCGAGGGAAGCACCTGTTCGAGCTTCGCGAGCGCGCGCACGGACGCTTCGCCGATGCCCTCGACGGTCTGCGCCGCCGCGGTGCGCAGCCCGACGGCGATCGCGACGGCTTCCTCGTCGTCGAGCAGCAACGGGGGCATCGCGGTCCCCGCCACGAGCCGGTAACCGCCCGCCGCGCCGCGGGTCGCCTCGACCGGGTACCCGAGCTCACGGAGCCGGTCGATGTCCCGCCGGATGGTGCGCGCGCTGACTTCGAGCCGCTCGGCGAGTTCGCTGCCCGGCCACTCCCGGGGCGTCTGGAGCAGGGACAGCAACGTGAGCAGGCGGGCGGGCGTGTCGGTCACCGGCCCAGCATCCCACCCCGGCCTGGTTGTTTGAATTTGCAGGATGGTGCATAATCATACGTATGACGGTGAAGATCGCGGTGGCCGGCGCGAGCGGCTACGCCGGAGGAGAGCTCCTTCGCCTGCTGCTCACCCATCCGCATGTCGAGATCGGCGCGCTCACGGCGGCCAGCAGTGCCGGGACGCCGCTGGGCACCCATCAGCCGCACCTGGTCCCGCTGGCGGACCGCGTGCTCACGGAAACCACCCCGGAAACCCTTGCCGGGCACGACGTCGTGTTCCTGGCACTGCCCCACGGCCACTCCGCCGAGATCGCCGCGCGGCTCGGCCCCGACGTCCTCGTCGTCGACCTCGGCGCCGATCACCGGCTCGCCGACGCCGCTGACTGGCAGCGGTGGTACGGCGGTGAGCACGCGGGCCAGTGGCCCTACGGCCTGCCCGAACTGCCCGGCGCCCGCGAAAAACTCGTCGGTACCAAGCGGATCGCCGTCCCCGGCTGCTTCCCGACCGGCGGATCGCTGGCGCTCGCCCCCGCGCTGACCGCCGGGCTGATTCTGCCCGACGTCGCGATCGTTTCGGTGACCGGGACGTCCGGCGCCGGCAAGAGCCTCAAGCCGAACCTGCTCGGCTCCGAGGTGATGGGGTCGGCCAGCCCGTACGGCGTCGGCGGGGCGCACCGGCACACGCCCGAGTTCGCCCAGAACCTCGCCGCGGTGGCGGGCACGCGGGTTTCGGTGTCGTTCACCCCGGTCCTCGCGCCGATGTCCCGCGGCATCCTGACCACGGCGAGCGCGCCGCTGGCCGGCGAGGTGGACGCCGCGGCCGCGCGCGCGGTGTACGAGAAGGCCTACGGCGCCGAGCCGTTCGTCCAGCTGCTCCCGGAGGGCGCCTGGCCGGCGACCGCGGCGACGCTCGGTTCGAACAACGTGCAGCTCCAGGTGACCGTGGACCCCGACGCGAAGCGCCTGGTCGTGATCGCCGCGATCGACAACCTGACCAAGGGCACCGCGGGCGGTGCCGTGCAGTCGATGAACCTCGCGCTCGGATTCCCCGAGCACACCGGACTTCCCACCGTAGGAGTAGCACCGTGACCATCACCGGTCCGCAGGGTTTCCGCGCCGCGGGCGTCGCCGCCGGGATCAAGGCCTCCGGCGCGCTCGACTTCACGCTGGTCGTCAACGACGGCCCGCTCGACGTCGCGGCGGGTGTGTTCACCCGCAACGTGATCAAGGCCGCGCCGGTGCTGTGGTCGCAGGAGGTCCTGAAGCAGCGCAGGCTCAAGGCCGTCGTGCTCAACTCCGGCGGCGCGAACGCGGCGACCGGGCCCGGCGGGTTCCAGGACACCCACGCCACCGCCGAGAAGGTCGCGGAGGTGCTCGGTGCCGGCGCGATCGAGGTCGCCGTCTGCTCGACCGGTCTCATCGGCGAGCGGCTGCCGATGGACGCCGTACTGTCCGGAGTGGACACCGCGGCCAAGGCCCTGGAGGCGAGCGCGGGGGCGAGCCTGAACGCGGCCACCGGCGTGATGACCACCGACAGCAAGCCGAAGCAGGCCTTCGCGAAGCACGAGGACGGCTGGAGCGTGGGCGGGTTCGCCAAGGGCGCCGGGATGCTCGCGCCGAACCTGGCCACCATGCTGTCGGTGCTCACCACCGACGCCGTGGTGGACCCGGAGGTCCTCGACCGCGCGCTGCGGGCCGCGACCGGGATCACCTACGACCGGCTCGACGTCGACGGCGGTACCTCGACCAACGACACCGTGCTCGTGCTCGCCTCGGGCGCCAGCGGGGTCGAGCCGTCGGAGGCGGCGCTGACCGAGACGCTGACCGCGGTCGCGCTCGACCTCGTCCTCCAGCTGCGCGCGGACTCCGAAGGCGCGACCAAGGACGTCGACGTCGTCGTCAAGGGTGCCGTCACCGAGGCGGACGCCGTCGCCGTCGCCCGCACCGTCGCCGAGGACAACCTGGTCAAGACCGCGCTGTTCGGCTCGGACCCGAACTGGGGCCGTATCGCCATGGCGCTCGGCCGTGCTCAGGCCACGATCGACGCGGAGCAGGTGGCGATCGCGATCAACGGCGTCACCCTCTTCGCCCATGGCACCACCGCCGAGGACCGTTCGGCGGCGGACCTGTCCGGCCGGGCCATCGAGATCGTCATCGACCTCGGTGTCGGTGACCACACCGCCACCGTCTACACCACCGACCTTTCCCATGGTTACGTCGAAGAGAACAGTGCTTATTCCTCATGAACAGGGAGGCTCTGATTTCCGCGGACGAGAGACTGGAGACGGCGGCCGAGAAGGCCGGGGTGCTCATCGAGGCGCTGCCCTGGCTGCAGCGGTTCCACGGCGCGACCGTGGTGGTGAAGTACGGCGGCAACGCGATGGTCGACGACCGGCTCAAGCAGGCCTTCGCCGACGACATGGTGTTCCTGCGGCTGGCCGGGCTGCGCCCGGTGGTCGTGCACGGCGGTGGCCCGCAGATCAGCGCGATGCTGGGCAGGCTCGGCATGACCGGGGAGTTCAAGGGCGGGCTGCGGGTGACCACGCCGGAGACGATGGACGTCGTCCGCATGGTGCTGGTCGGCCAGGTCAGCCGCGAGCTGGTCGGGCTGATCAACGCGCACGGCCCGTACGCCGTCGGCATCTCCGGCGAGGACGCCCGGCTGTTCACCGCCGAACGCAAACAGGCCACTGTGGACGGTGAGCCGGTGGACATCGGGCTGGTCGGCGAGGTCGCCGCGGTCAACCCGGACGCGGTGCTCGACATCGTCAACGCCGGGCGCATCCCGGTGGTCTCGACCGTGGCCCCGGACATCGACGGCGTGGTGCACAACGTCAACGCCGACACCGCGGCCGGCGCGCTCGCCGCGGCGCTCGGCGCGGAGAAGCTCGTCGTGCTGACCGACGTCGAGGGCCTGTACGCGAACTGGCCGGACCGGTCCTCGCTGATCGACCGCCTCGACGTCCGCCGGCTCGAACAGCTGCTGCCCGGCCTGGCCAGCGGCATGATCCCCAAGATGGAGGCGTGCGTCCGCGCGATCCGCGGCGGGGTGCGGCGCGCGCACGTGATCGACGGCCGAATCGCCCATTCGGTGCTGCTGGAGGTCTTCACCTCGCGCGGCATCGGCACCATGGTCTTCCCCGAAACGGAGCAACCGTGACCTTACAGTCCAATGTAGACGGCCAGGAACACTGGAAGTCCGCGCTGATGGACAACTACGGCACCCCGGCGCTGACCCTGGTCCGCGGCGAGGGCGCCACGGTGTGGGACGCCGACGGCCGCGAGTACGTCGACCTCGTCGGCGGGATCGCGGTCAACGCGCTCGGCCACGCCCATCCGGCGGTGGTGCGCGCGGTCGGCGAGCAGATCGCGAAGATCGGCCACACCTCGAACCTCTACGTCAACCCGGTCGCGGTCGAACTGGCCGAGGCGCTGCTGGACGTCGCGGGCCTTTCCGGCAACGGCAAGGTGCTGTTCGTCAACTCCGGCGCCGAGGCCAACGAGGCCGCGCTGAAGATCAGCAGGCTCACCGGCCGGACGAAGATCGTCGCCGCGGACGGCGCCTTCCACGGCCGCACGATGGGCGCGCTGTCGCTCACCGGCCAGCCGTCGAAGCGCGACCCGTTCGCCCCGCTGGTCCCCGGCGTCACGCACGTCCCGTACGGCGACGTCGAGGCGCTGCGCGCGGCCGTCGACGGCGAAACCGCGGCGGTGTTCCTGGAGCCGGTCCTCGGCGAGGGCGGCGTCGTCCCGGCGCCGGCCGGGTATCTGCAGGCGGCGCGCGAGCTCACCAAGTCGGCGGGCGCGCTGCTCGTCCTCGACGAGGTGCAGACCGGGATCGGCAGGCTCGGCACCTGGTTCGCCTTCCAGCAGGCCGGGATCGTGCCGGACGTGATCACGCTGGCCAAGGGCCTCGGCGGCGGGCTGCCGCTCGGCGCGGTGATCGGCGTCGGCGCCGCGGGCGACCTGCTCAAGCCGGGCCAGCACGGCACCACGTTCGGCGGGAACCCGGTGTGCTGCGCGGCCGGGCTCGCGGTGCTGCGCACCCTCGCCGAGAACGAACTGCTCGACCACGTCGCCGCGCTGGGCAAGGACATCGCGGCCGGGGTCGAGGCGCTGCACCACCCGCTGGTCGCCGGCGTGCGGGGCAGTGGCCTGCTGCTCGGGATCGCACTGAACAAACCGGTCGCCGCCGCCGCGCAGAAGTCCGCGCAGGACGCCGGATACCTGGTCAACGCCGTCGCGCCGGACACCGTCCGGCTGGCGCCGCCGCTGGTGCTCACCGACGAACAGGCCGAAGGCTTCGTCGCCGCGCTCCCGGCGGTACTCGATTCGATCACCCCGAAGGACGACTGATGCTCCGCCATTTCCTCCGCGACGACGACGTCAGCCCGGCCGAACAGGCCGAGCTGCTGGACCTCGCCGACGCGCTCAAGGCCGACCCGCTCGGCAACAGCGCGCTGGCAGGTAAGTCCGTCGCGGCGATCTTCGAGAAGAACTCCACCCGGACTCGGCTGTCCTTCGACGTCGGCATCTCGCAGCTCGGCGGGCATTCGGTGATAGTGGACGGACGCTCGATGCAGCTCGGCCGTGAGGAGACCATCGAGGACACCTCGCGGGTGCTGTCCCGCTACGTCGACGCCGTGGTGTGGCGGACGTTCGCGCAGAAGCGCATCGACGCGATGGCGTCGGTGTCGCGGATCCCGGTGATCAACGCGCTGACCGACGAGTTCCACCCGTGCCAGGTGCTCACCGACCTGATGACGATCCGGGAACGCAAGGGCAGGCTCGCCGGGCTGACCATGGTGTACCTGGGCGACGGCGCGAACAACATGGCCCATTCGCTGCTGCTCGGCGGCACCACCGCCGGGATGCACGTGCGGGTGGTGTCCCCGGAGGGTTTCCAGCCCGACCAGCAGGTCATGCTCGACTCCAAGCACCGGGGGAGCGAGACCGGTGGCAGTGCCGCGGTGTTCGTCGACCCGCACGCCGCGGTCGACGGCGCCGACGTGCTGGTCACCGACACCTGGACCTCGATGGGGCAGGAGAACGACGGGCTCGACCGGGTCGGCCCGTTCCGCGCGCTGCAGGTCAACGCCGAGCTGCTGAAGCGGGCCGCGGACGAGGCGATCGTGCTGCACTGCCTGCCCGCGCACCGCGGCTGGGAGATCACCGACGAGGTGCTCGACGGCCCCGCCAGCGCGGTGTGGGACGAGGCCGAAAACCGCCTGCACGCACAGAAGGCTCTTCTCGTCTGGCTGCTCGATCAGGAGCGACGTAAGTGACCAGCAGCAGGGCCGGGCGCCAGGCGCGGATCACCGAACTGGTGTCCACGATGGCCATCCGCAGCCAGACCGAACTCGCGAAGCTCCTCGCGGCCGAAGGCATCGAGGTCACCCAGGCCACCCTGTCCCGGGATCTCGACGAGCTGGGCGCGGTCAAGCTGCGGGGTGCCGACTCGGGGGCGCCGGTGTACGTCATCCCCGAGGACGGCAGCCCGGTGCGCGGGGTGCAGGGCGGCACCTCGCGGTTGTCCCGGCTGCTCGCCGAGCTGCTGGTCTCGGTGGACTCGTCGGGGAACCTCACGGTGCTGCGCACGCCCCCGGGCGCGGCGCAGTTCCTGGCCAGCGCGATCGACCGATCCGCGCTGGAGGAGGTCGTCGGCTCCATCGCCGGCGACGACACGGTGGCGGTGATCGCCAGGGAGCCGCTGTCGGGAAAGGATCTCGCCGAACGGTTCGCCGCGCTCGCGCGGCGATCGTCTACTTTGGACGCGGAGGACGAAGGAGGAGGGTTGTGACCGAGCGGATCGTGCTCGCCTACTCGGGCGGGCTGGACACGTCGGTCGGCATCGGCTGGATCGCCGAGGAGACCGGCGCCGAGGTCGTGGCGGTGGCCGTGGACCTCGGCCAGGGTGGTGAAGACCTGGAGACGATCCGGCAGCGCGCGCTCGACTGCGGTGCCGTCGAGGCCGTCGTGGCCGACGCCCGCGCCGAGTTCGCGGACGACTACTGCCTGCCGGCGTTGCAGGCGAACGCGCTCTACATGGACCGGTACCCACTGGTCTCGGCACTGTCCCGGCCCGTCATCGTCAAGCACCTCGCGAAGGCGGCGAAATACCACGGTGCGGACACCGTCGCGCACGGCTGCACCGGCAAGGGCAACGACCAGGTCCGTTTCGAGGTCGGCATCGGCGCGCTCGCGCCGGACCTCAAGGTGCTCGCTCCCGTCCGCGACTTCGCGTGGACGAGGGAGAAGGCGATCACCTACGCCGAGGAACACGACCTCCCGATCGACGTCACCAAGTCCTCGCCGTTCTCGATCGACCAGAACGTGTGGGGCCGCGCGGTGGAGACCGGGTTCCTCGAAGACCTGTGGAACGCTCCGACCGAAGAGGTCTACTCCTACACCGAGCACCCCACGGCCAACTTCGCGGCACCCGACGAACTGGTCATCACCTTCGACCGGGGCGTGCCGGTCGCGATCGACGGCGAGACCGTCACCATGCTGGAGGCCATCCAGCAGCTCAACCGGCGGGCCGGCGCCCACGGGGTCGGGCGGCTCGACATGGTCGAGGACCGGCTCGTCGGCATCAAGAGCCGGGAGATCTACGAGGCACCCGGCGCGATCGCGCTGATCACCGCGCACCAGGAGCTGGAGAACGTCACCGTCGAGCGTGATCTCGCCCGGTTCAAGCGGCAGGTCGAGCAGCGCTGGGGTGAGCTGGTGTACGACGGCCTCTGGTTCTCGCCGCTGAAGGAGGCGCTGGACACCTTCATCGGGAAGTCGCAGGAGCGGGTCTCCGGCGAAATCCGGATGGTGCTGCACGGCGGCGGCGCCGTCGTCACCGGCAGGCGCAGCGAGGAGTCGCTGTACGACTTCAACCTCGCCACCTACGACGAGGGCGACACCTTCGACCAGTCGCTGGCCAAGGGCTTCGTACGGTTGTGGGGTCTCCCCAGCAAGATCGCCGCCAAGCGGGATCTCGCCAAGTAACTCGAGAAAGGCACAAAGTGAGCAGTAACGAGCAGCCGGTCGCACTGTGGGGCGGCCGGTTCGCCAGTGGACCGGCCGAGGCGATGGCGGCGCTGAGCGCGTCGACCCATTTCGACTGGCGCCTCGCGCCGTACGACATCGCCGGGTCACGGGCGCACGCCCGCGTGCTGCGCACGGCCGGGCTGCTCACCGAGGACGAGCTCACCGGGATGCTCGCCGCCCTCGACACCCTCGCCGAGGACGTCGCGTCCGGCGCGTTCACCCCGGCCGTCGCCGACGAGGACGTGCACACCGCGCTCGAACGCGGCCTGCTGGAGCGGGCGGGCGCGGAACTCGGCGGCAAGCTGCGGGCGGGCCGCTCGCGCAACGACCAGGTCGCGACGCTGTTCCGCATGTGGCTGCGGGACGCCGGGCGCCGGGTCGTCGCGGGCACGCTCGACGTCGTCGAGGCGCTGGTGTCGCAGGCGCGGCGGCATCCGGACGCGATCCTGCCGGGCCGCACGCACCTGCAGCACGCCCAGCCGGTGCTGCTGGCCCATCACCTGCTCGCCCACGGGCAGTCGTTGCTGCGGGACGTCTCGCGCCTGCGTGACTGGGACGCCCGCACCGCCGAATCGCCCTACGGTTCGGGCGCGCTGGCGGGTTCGTCGCTCGGCCTCGACCCCGAGGCGGTCGCGGCCGAACTCGGCTTCGCTTCCAGCGTCGAGAACTCCATCGACGGCACGGCCTCGCGGGACTTCGTCGCCGAGTTCGCGTTCGCCGTCGCGATGCTCGCGGTGAACCTGTCCCGGATCGCCGAAGAGGTGATCATCTGGAACACCGCCGAGTTCGGCTACGTCACGCTCGACGACGCCTGGGCCACCGGCAGCTCGATCATGCCGCAGAAGAAGAACCCCGACGTCGCCGAGCTGACCAGGGGCAAGGCGGGGCGGCTGATCGGCAACCTGACCGGCCTGCTGGCGACGCTCAAGGCACAGCCGCTGGCGTACAACCGGGACCTGCAGGAGGACAAGGAACCGGTGTTCGACTCGGTCGAGCAGCTGGAACTGCTGTTCCCGGCGATCGCGGGCATGCTCGGCACGCTCACCTTCCACACCGGGCGTCTCGCCGAACTCGCGCCGGCGGGCTTCACCCTCGCCACCGACATCGCGGAATGGCTGGTGCGCCAAGGCGTTCCGTTCCGCGTCGCGCACGAGGCGGCGGGGGAGAGCGTCCGGGTCGCGGAGGCGAGGGGTGCCGGGCTCGACGAGCTCACCGACGCCGAGTTCGCGAAGATCAACCCCGCGCTGACCCCGGCCGTGCGCGAGGTCCTGACCGTCGAGGGCTCGGTGCGCTCCCGCGACGCGCGCGGCGGTACCGCGCCGGAGCGGGTCGCCGAGCAGCGGGAGCGGCTGGTCGAGCGGGTCGCCGAGCACCGGAAGTGGCTCGCCTGACACCGCCGAAGCGCTGAGCGCCGGGGAATCCGGTGCTCAGCGCTTCGTTTTGCGCAGCTTCGCCCTGACCGCGCGGGTGGCCACCGGGCCGAGGCCCTCGACGACGTCGACGAGCGCGGCGAGCCGGGCCAGCGCCTCCAGCGCCTGCTCGCCACCGTCCGGATCCACCGACTCGAACAGCGTCAGGCCGAGGAACCCCGCGGACACCGCGCGGGCGAGGCCCGCGGGGTCGGCGAACTCGGTCAGCGGCGAACCGGCCAGCACGCGTTCCAGCGTCGCCTGGACCTCGACGACCCACTTGTCCAGCGCCTCCCGCGTCGCCTCGGCGAGCCTGCCGCCCGTCTGCGCGCCGGCGAGCGTCTGGGCCAGCACGGCCAGGTTGCCCTCGGCCCGCTCCTCGACGTGGATCCGCCGCCCGAGATCGAGCAGCTCGCCGACGGTCCGGACCTCGGCGAACCGCGGCCGGTACGTCGCCACCCGCGCTTCCGTCGCCGAGACACAGGCCTGCGCGACGAGCTCGTCGACACTGCCGAAGTGATAGAAGATCAGCGCCTGGTTGGTGCCCGCCGCCGCGGCGACGGTGCGCGCGGAAACCGCGGTGATGCCCTGGCCGCGGATCGTCGCGAGCACGCCGTCGATCAGCCGTTGCTTGGTGCTCGGCTTCTCGGATCGGCTGCTGTCCATCAGTCCAGGACCTTCTCACGGAGCGGTTTGACCGCGCCGCTCACCCCCGTTCCCGTCTCGACGAACCGGGCCTCGAACGCGCCCCGGTAGCCGAACAGCGGGCCGAACCGGTGGTTGACGACCGCGACCTCGACGCGGAAGCGGCCGCTCGCCTCGTCGAACCACTCGTTGACCTCGGCCACGCCCGTCAACGCCCGCGGCACGACCGCGCGCAGCGGGCCTTCGGCCAGCCGGAACTCACCGCTGCGGATGCGGAACCCGCCGTCGGGCCGCACGGTGATGTCCAGGTCCACCGCGAGGTGCTGGTGGGTGCCCAGATAGTCCACAATCCGCCCCCTCGCCGGGTTGTAGACCATCTGGGCGTCGAACCGGCGCCGACGGCCGGGGAGTTCGAAGGTGCGCACGAAGGACACCGTCTCCCGGCCGTGTGCGTCGAGATAGGGGTAGTTCTCGATGGTGAAGGGGACGTCGCGGCCCTGCTCGGGGAAGAGGATGTGCCGCGTGGCCCCGAGCCGGAGAAAGGGCGCGGTGAACGCCGGGCCGCGCCAGATGCGCTCCATCACGCCGTGGCCGATCATGCCGACGCCCCCGGCCGTGGACAACGCGAGGCGTTGCGCCATCCGCGGGTGCAGCGCGGCGATCCCGTCCCCGAGCGCGCTGGCGAAGATCCCGGTCATGGCCGCTCCACGGTGGTCAGCAGGCGTGGCGCCGTGGCGTCCTTCGCGCGGGCCGGACGGCGTCGGCAGCGTGCCGCCGACGGGCCGAGCAGCGGCTGGCTCTCCGGCGCCGCCCCGGTTTCCAGCCAGATCCGCAGCCGGTCGAATGACCACGCCGTCATCCAGCCGAACAGCGGCCGGAAGGCCAGGTCCGCGAGCCGGCCGAACGGACCCCAGCGGGTGGTGTAGTCGAAGCCGGTGACGAACCGGACGCCGTCGGGCGTGGGGGTGTAGCGCCAATATCCGGCACCCGCCTTGATCAGCGACAGCGGATCGGCCGAGGAGAACCGCAGCGCGGAGACGCGGGTGCCGTCGGGGCGGCTCCGTTCGCCCGCGTTGACACCGATCCCGCCGACCGCCACACCGAAGATCCGGGTGGTGTATCGGAACCGGCGGCCCGGGGCCCCGTCGAGGTAGTCGATCCGGCTGAACCGCAGGTCCCAGCGCTGGTGCAGCGCGGGGTTCTGGGTGTGTTCCCACAGCGTTTCCGGATCGGTCCGGATCACCGTTTCCACGTAGAGCGACCGGCGGCGCATCGCGTTCCCTCCCTGTTTGAGCGAGTGCTCAAATCGACTATAACCCCGATTTGAGCATCCGCTCAAGACCCTCCCCGGGCGGGCGGCCGGGGGAGGGGACCCGGCTACGATGGCGCCGGGCGAAGGCTGGCGAAGGGGACACGACATCACTGCCGAAACGACGACGCACGGCCGGATCTTCACGCGCGCCGAGCTGGCACTCGATCCGGTCGACCTCGCCGAACTGCTCCTGGGCGCGGTGATCGAGTCCACCGGCCCGGACGGCACGGTCGCCGTCCGGCTGGTCGAGGTCGAGGCGTACCGGGGCCTCGACGACCCGGCGTCGCACTGCTACCGGGGCCGCACCCCTCGCAACGCGGTCATGTGGGGCCCGGCCGGTCACCTGTACGTGTACTTCGTCTACGGCATGCACTTCTGCGCCAACGTCGTCGGCACCGAGGACGGCCAGCCGGGCGCGGTGCTGCTGCGCGCGGGGGAGATCGTCTCCGGCGCGGACCTCGCCCGCGCGCGCAAACCGGCGGCACGGGGCAGCGGCGAGTTCGCCAAGGGGCCCGCGATCCTGACCTCGGTGCTCGGGATCGACCGCGAGCAGAACGGCGTCGACCTGACCGACCCGGCCTCACCGGTACGGCTGCTGACCGGGGAGCGGGTCCCGGCGGACGACGTCCGCACCGGCCCGAGGGTGGGTGTCGCGATGGCGATGGAGACTCCGTGGCGGTTCTGGATCGACGGCTCGCCCGCCGTGTCCACCTACCGCAGGGGCGGCCGCAAACGCCCGCGCTGACCGCGCCGGTGCCCCCGTACCAATCCGCTTGACCTGGTACGGGAGGATCTACAGGTGTGAGTGAGCACATCCTTGACGAGTTGTCCTGGCGCGGCCTGATCGCGCAGTCCACCGACGCCGACGCACTGCGGCGAGAACTCGACCAAGGGCCTGTCACGCTGTATTGCGGGTTCGACCCGACCGCGCCCAGCCTGCACGCCGGAAACCTCGTCCCGTTGCTCATGCTGTCGCGGTTCCAGCGCGCCGGGCACCGGCCGATCGTGCTGGCCGGTGGCGCGACCGGGATGATCGGCGACCCGCGTGACACCGGGGAGCGCGCGATGACCTCGCTCGACGTCGTCGCCGAGTGGGCCGGCCGGATCCGCGGTCAGCTGGAGCGGTTCGTCGACTTCGACGACTCGCCGACCGGCGCGATCATCGTGAACAACCTCGACTGGACCAGCAAGCAGAACGTCCTGGAGTTCCTGCGCGACGTCGGCAAGCACTTCCCGGTCAACACCCTGCTCAACCGGGAGACCGTGAAGCGCAGGCTCGAGACCGACGGCATGTCCTACACCGAGTTCAGCTACCTGCTGCTCCAGTCGCAGGACTACCTGCACCTCTACCGCGGCCACGACTGCCGGTTGCAGCTCGGCGGCTCGGACCAGTGGGTCAACCTCGTCGGCGGTGTCGACCTCATCCGGCGGACCGAGGCGGCGACCGTGCACGCGCTGACCGCGCCGCTGGTGGTCGACTCGGAGGGACGCAAGTTCGGGAAGTCCACCGGCGGCGGCAACGTCTGGCTCGATCCGGAGATGACCTCGCCGTACGCCTGGTACCAGTACTTCGTCAACGTCGCGGACGCCGACGTGGTCGGGTACCTGCGGATGTTCACCTTCCTGGAGCAGGAGGAGATCGCCGCGCTGGCCGAGGACACCGAGCAGCGCCCGCACCTGCGCGCGGCGCAGCGGAGGCTGGCCGAGGTGTTCACGACCCTGGTCCACGGCGAGGAGCAGACGCGCCAGGTGATCGCCGCCAGCCAGGCCCTGTTCGGGCGTGGCGAGCTGCGTGAGCTCGACGCGCGCACACTTGACGCCGCCATGGCGGAGGTGCCGACCGGCAAGATCGAGCCTGCCGGGGACGCCACCATCGTCGATCTGCTGATCGCCGGCGGCCTGGTGGACAGCAAGGGAGCCGCGCGCCGTGCCGTGAAGGAGGGCGGGGCGTACGTCAACAACGTGAAGGTCACCGACGACGAGTGGAAGCCGTCCGCCGCGGACGCGCTGCACGGCCGCTGGCTCGTCGTCCGCAAGGGCAAGCGGAACGTCGCGGGCGTCAGCTACGGCGGCTGACCGGCCCATCGGCCCGGAACAGGGGCTTGAGCTGCGGAAACGCGCTTAAGGTACCCCCCTGTTTCGGGCTGTTTGGGGGCGTGTAATGTTCTCTTCGTCGCCAGGGAGACCAGGCGGCCGCCGGGACACGAACCAAGCTCTCGCCTCAGCGCGATTGAGTGGGTGTCCCACCAAAAACTGCTAGGAATGACTGCCTCGGTCGAGGCCGCGCGAGTGTGTGTGGCTTGGGTTGTGGGTGTGTTGCTTGAGAACTCAACAGTGTGCTAGTGAACTAAGCCAGTAGAGCTTATTTGTTTGAAACCCTGCCTCGTTGGGGTTTCCTTTGAGAGCATTACATGCCTCGATCGAATTTGAAGACATTGTTGGAGAGTTTGATCCTGGCTCAGGACGAACGCTGGCGGCGTGCTTAACACATGCAAGTCGAACGCTGAA
>NZ_BAABHG010000023.1:0-135803 GCF_039541975.1 Amycolatopsis samaneae | reverse complement strand
CCCAGACGGGCCAGCTCGACGGCACGCTGACGAAACTCAGGCGGGTGTGGTGCAGGCACCAGAACATCCTCCCTGGTGACCGGCGGTCACCTCAGGTGAGGTGTCCGGACAACCGGGGGAAGCTCAGTCGGTGCGCTTCATCGCCTTCGACCTGGGTGAGCATGTCCCGTCGCCAACCACGTCCTGAGCCTTCGACCGCTCAAGCCTCCTCTGAGTGAACCGATAGCGACACGCCGACGAGTCCGCGTGCGGTAACCCACTGTGCTTCAGGGACGATGGTGCTCTTGCTCGGTTGGTCAGGGCGCACTCTAAGGTGCACTCTAGGTATCTACCTGACTACCGAACACCGCACGAGGCGATGCGTAAGGAGAGCTACGGGTGGCGAGGCTGACCCTGCCGCAGTTGGAGCGGCACTTGTTCGCGGCGGCGGACATCCTGCGTGGCAAGATGGACGCCGCTCAGTATCAAGAGTTCATATTCGGGATGCTGTTCCTGAAGCGCGCCTCGGACCAGTTTGATGCGGTACGCGAAGAGGTCGTCGCCCAGCAGGTCAAGCTCGGTAGCTCGCGGGCGGAGGCTGAGGCGATCGCCGAGATGCCGGACTACTACGAAAGCGGTCAATTTTTCGTGCCGGCAACCGCGAGGTGGTCCTACATTGCTGATCGGGCGCGCGCCGCAAGCCCAGGCAGCATGATCAATAAGGCGCTTGCCGACCTGGAAGAAGCCAACTCCCCGACGCTCGACGGCGTGTTGGATCACATCAACTTTATTCGGAAGGTTGGTAATACGCCGCTCAGTGACCTCACCATCCAAGCTCTGATAGACCACTTTGCGCGGCATCGACTGCGCAACGAGGATTTTGAGTTCCCAGACCTTCTCGGCCACGCCTACGAATATCTGATCGGCGAGTTTGCTGATGAGGGCGGTAAGAAAGGTGGCCAGTTCTACACGCCGCGTCCAGTCATTCGGATGATGGTCCGGCTCGTCGAACCGCAGGAGAGGCAGTCGGTATACGACCCCTGCTGCGGCTCGGGCGGCATGCTCATCCTCGCGAAGGAGTACGTCGAAGAGCATGGCCATGACGCGTCCACAGTGGCAGCATATGGCCAAGAGGACAACGGCGGCGCCTGGGCGATGGCCAAAATGAACATGGTCCTGCACGGCATCACCGACAGCAGCCTGGTCCACGGAGATACCCTCGCCGAGCCAGGGCACGAAATCGAGGGCGGCGAACTGCGCCGCTTTGACCGGATTCTGACCAACCCGCCGTTCGCTCAGAACTACCGGCGCAAGGGCATGACGCACCAGGAACGCATGAACTACGGCTGGTGTCCGGAATCCGGCAAGAAGGCTGATCTGATGTTCATTCAGCACGTGCTAGCCGTGCTGGAACCGGACGGTATCGCGGCGTCGGTCATGCCGCACGGCGTGCTCTTCCGGGGAGGTGAAGAGAAGAAGATCCGCCAGCAGATCATCGAAGACCACCGGCTCGAAGCGGTGATCGGTGTCGGCCCCAACGTCTTCTACGGCACCGGCATCCCCGCATGCATCCTCGTCCTGCGCGGCTCGGACGGCGTGTCCGAAGATCGGCGTGATGGCGTGCTGTTCATCAACGCCGACCGTGAGTACACCGCCGGGCGCGCGCAGAACCATCTTGAGCCGCAGCACGATGAGAAGATCGTGACGGCGTTCCGCGAGCGCCAGGACATCCCCGGATTCGCGCGGGTCGTGCCGCTGGACGAGCTTGCTAACAACGACTACAACCTGAACATCCGACGGTACGTCGACAACACTCCATCGCCCGAGCCACAGGACGTGCGCGCGCACCTGCATGGCGGCGTCCCGAAGGCTGAAGTGGCGGCCAAGAAGGATCGGTTCGCCGCATACGGTATCGAAGCTGCGGAGTTGTTCGCCGAGCGGGACGCCGATTACTACGACTTCATGACGGAGGGATATCACGCTACGGCAGCCCGCATCCCCGAGCTGGCGGAGCCCTGCGAGCGGGAACTCTCTGACGCGTACGACACCTGGTGGGGCAAGCACGAGTACCGGCTCGTCGAACTGCCCGATACCAAGCGGCTGATGACAACACGGGCCGAACTGCTGGTGTCCTTCATCGAAGACCTGCTGCCAGTCGGTATTTTGGACCGCTTTCAACTCGGGGGCGCAGTCGCGGCATGGTGGTTCGACGCGCAGTATGACCTCAAGAGTCTGATGCAGCAGGGCTTCCGCGGAGTTATCGATCGTTGGGTCGCCAACATCGAGTCTGCCTTCGATGAGCCCGAAGATGCCGATGCAAAGACGCTGGCGCGGATGCGTGCCGACCAACGTAAGGCACGCGGTCACCGGGTCGTGCCAGCATTGATCCCGTCATACGTGGCCGATCTGGAGGCGGTCGAGGCACTGGTTGCCGACCTGGACGTGCGGATCAAGGCAGGGACACCGAAGAAGACCGCCGACGACGATGACGAGGTCGAAGAACCGGAGGAGAACCTGAGCCTTGCCGAGCTGCGGAAGCTCAAAGCCGAGCTGAAGAACGCGAAGGCGAAGGTCAAGAAGCTGCGTGCTGCGTTCGTTGCGGAGCTCAAGCGTGCAGCCGTCGCGCTGCCCGATCATGATGCTCGGGACATGGTGCTCCGCTTTCTAAGAGACGACTTGCGTGCACGAATGGAGCGGTTCGTCGCTGTCGACCGCCGCGCCCTCACCGACGCCTACAAAACTTGGGGGGACAAATATGCAGTGACCGTCGCCGACATCGAAGCTCAGCGCGACGCTGCCGCTTCCCGCCTTGCAGCGTATCTCAAGGACCTCGGCTATGCGTGAGGAATGGCAGCGTATCGAACTTAGCGAGTTGGTCTATGAGGCATGCCTGGGCACAACGTCTCGCTCGGTGGACGGAAGTGGCAATCTAACGTTGCTTAAGATGGGGAGTCTGCGGGGCGGGAGCATCGATAACAGCCAAGTGGAGACTGTAATGGCTGGGACAGTAGAAAATCTTCATCGTCTCACACTTCGTCCAGGCGACCTGCTGATCAATACGCGCAACACGCCGGAACTGGTGGGCAAGGTCGGAGTATGGCACGAAGATGATGGCAGAACAGTACCTGACAATAATCTCCTAATTGTGCGGTTCAACCAAATGGTTGAACCAAGTTATATGGGTGCGCAGCTTACCTTTGGTGTTCCCGCGAAAAGAATTCGCGGCATCGCTACCGGAACGACAAGTGTTGCAGCCGTATACTGGCGTGACCTTGCCCGCATTGAGATCCCTGTGCCACCACTAGCCAAGCAGCGCCGGATCGCGGAGATCCTCGGTGAAATGGACGAGCAAATCAGTGTCAGCTTGCTCCGCAAGGCCAAGCAGGAAATGCTGATCGATGGACTTCGTTCCGCTCTGCTTGCGCCGAAATCAGGATGGGTTGACGTTCAAATTGGCGACGTTGGGCAAGTGGTAACGGGAGCTACCCCAACCTCCGACTATTTCTCAATTTCGAGGAATTCTCTGCCATTCATTACGCCCGCAGAGGTTAGCGTCAGCGGGGCAGTTGAAGACCCTGGGCGATCCGTTCATTCGAGCGCCCCGGGTGTTCGCATGCTGCCGGCCGGGACCACGCTAGTCGTGTGTATTGGATTTGGCACAGGTAAGGTTGGATTTGCAGCCTTTGAATGTTGTACGAACCAGCAGATCAATGCGATTGTTTCGCGACAAGGTGTAGATCCCCGATTCTTGTTCATGTCCGTAGCTGAACGAGCAGGTCAGATTCGCGCCAGGGCAAACCTCCAGGTTACACCAATCCTCAATAAGTCAGAATTTTCCAAGATATGGGTCTCAGTGCCTGATGTAGACACTCAGAGACAATTGGCAGATCGTTTTGATGCCGCCAAAGATGTGAGTCGTGCTATTGATGTCGAGATCGCGAAATTGCGTGATCTAAAGCAGGCCATGTTGGACGATTTGCTGACGGGGCGTGTGTCGACCAGGACCGGTGGGTAGGCGGCGGAGCCATGTCGAAGTCGGGCTATGAGTATGTGTTGGTCGAGTCGCCGCTAATTGGACAGCTCGAATCGATGGGGTGGCGGCATGTGCGCGGGAGCGCGCCCGATGCTGCGGTTCCAACCGATCCGAAGCAGTCCTTCCGTCTGTCGTTCGCCGAGCCAGTTCTGGAATCTGTACTTCGGCGGAAGCTCCGGCAACTCAACCTCGATCCGAACGACGAAGAATGGTTGGACGAGCGGCGCATCACGCAGGTCGTGGGCGAGCTGACTCGGCTCGGGACGACCTCACTGCTGGAGGCGAACACCGCCGCGACCGAACGGCTGCTCAAGGGCACTTCGGTGGAAGGGTTGGTCGGCTGGGATGGAGGGCGGAACCAGCAGATCCAGTTCATCGACTGGGAACGCCTGGAGCGCAACGAGTTCCTGGCCATCTCGCAGTTCCGGATGGACGTGCCGGGGACATCTGGCGTGAAGTATGCGGTTCCGGACATCGTGCTGTTCGTGAACGGTGTCCCGCTGGTAGTCATTGAGTGCAAGAAGCCGACTTACCATCAGGGTTCGCTCGCCGAAGCGATCAGGCAACTGCGTCGGTACGCGAACCAGCGTGGCGCGGTCACGCCCGAAGGCAACGAGAAGCTGTTTCACACCGTGCAGTTGACCGTGGCGACCTGCGGGGATCGAGCCCGCCTAGGCACGTACACCGCAAACGCCGAGCACTACTCCGTCTGGCGCGATCCCTACCCGACGACGAAGGCAGAGCTCGCCACCTCACATGGCAAGATGGAGAACGCCCTCACTGACCAGGAAGTGCTCGCCGCAGGTGTCTTGCATCCGGAGCGGTTGTTGGACATCGTCAAGAACTTCGTCGTTTTCATGGAAGTTGATGCCGACGATGGGGCCAGCCGACGGATCAAGATAGCACCGCGCTATCAGCAGTACCGTGCTGTCCTCCGAGCCGTGCAACGGCTGCGCACCGGCAAAACCAAAACTGAGGATGGCAAGCAGGACCAGCGCGGCGGAATCGTCTGGCACACCCAAGGTTCGGGCAAGTCCTTGACAATGGTGTTCCTGGTGCGCAAGATGCGATCCACTCGCGGCCTGAGCCAATTTAAGGTCGTCTTGGTCACTGACCGCAAGCAGCTACAGAAGCAGCTCTCTGACACTGCCGTGCTAACCGGCGAGAAACCGGACATCGTGACCCGGTCAAGGACCGTCCCGGCAGTGCTGTCCCGCAAAGGCGCAGGCTTGGTCTTCGTAATGATTCACAAGCAGGTAGACGCGAAGAAGGCGAAGCAGGTAGCGGCCGCGGACACCATCGCGCACGACCGGGCGCCGGGCTGGGGACAGCTCAACGACGACACGCCGATTCTGATCATGGTGGACGAAGCACACCGCTCACACGGCTCCAAGCTCCACCAAAACCTCATGGAGTCCCTACCGAACGCGGCCCGCATCGGATTCACCGGAACGCCCATCATCATGCGGAAAAAGAGCCGCACTACAGACATCTTCGGCCGCTTCATTGATGAATACCGGCTGGCCGATGCCGAGGAAGACGGTGCGATCGTTCCGATCATCTACGAGGGCCGGATCGCCAAGGCTGCCGTCACCGACGCCGACGACCTCGAAGACGCCATCGCCGAGCACTTTCCTGAGCTGTCGGATGAAGAGTACGAGGAGCTGCAGAAGCGATATGCCACGACCAGCGACGTCCTGAGCGCCGACAGCCTGATCCTGAAGAAGGCCCGGGACATGCTGAACCACTACGTCGGTAACGTCATGCCGAACGGGTTCAAGGCGCAGGTGGTGGCGTACTCGCGGAAGATCGCGGTTCGCTACCGAGATGCGATCCTGAAGGCAAGGGACGATCTGGTAGCCGAGGCCAGCGGCGTGCCAGTGTCTGTACTGGACAAGCCAGCCGAGCAACTGACTGGCAAGCAGGCGATCTTGGTCGCCGCGCACCGGCAGCTCGAACTCCTCAAGGCCATCGACTTCGTGCCTGTCATCTCCGAGGGCTCCAACGATGACGAGGACCTAGCCGCTTGGACCAACCTGAACTCGCAGAACGCTGCGGTCGATCTGTTCCGGAAGGCGTTGCCTGACGTGCCCGCGCCGGGTGAGCAGCCAGTCGCGTTCCTTATCGTGCGAACCATGCTGTTGACCGGGTTCGACGCACCGATCGAGCAGGTGATGTACCTGGATCGCCGTCTGAAGGAAGCCGACCTTCTCCAGGCCATAGCGCGAGTGAACCGCACCACAGAGGGTAAAGCGGCTGGCTTCGTCGTCGACTATGCCGGGATCTCCGGTCATCTCAAGGCCGCGATGGAAGCCTACGCGGCCGAGGACGCCGAAGGCGCTCCCACTGACTTCGCTGCCGAGATCGCCAAACTGGAGCCGCGCCGCGCCCGGTTGAGGCTGTTGTTTACCGAGCGTGGCGTAACCCCCGCCGACTCTCGGGATACGATCGAAGCGTGCGTGCAGCTATTGGAAGACGACGAGCTGCGCGCCAGGTTCGACGGCGCACTCCGGAAATTCCTGTCTACAGTTGACCTGGTGATGCCCCGACCAGAGGCGAAGCCATTCTTGCCGGACGCCCGCCTGTACGCTGTCATCAGCAAGTGGGCGCGCAGCCGCTACCAAGATTCCACAGATTTTGACCCATCCCTATATGGTGACAAGGTCCGCGAGCTCATTGACCGGCACATCACTGCGCTCGGCGTGCGGCAGGTAATACCGCCTAGCAAGATCACTGCTGAGGACTTCACTGCGAAGGTCACCGCATTGCCGGGCGCGAAGGCTCAGGCTTCAACGATGGAACATGCCATCCGCCACCACATCGAGGTGCACTTCAACGAGGACCCGGCCGCATACCGCAGGCTGCGTGAGCGTTTGGAGGAAATCCTTCGCGACTATGCCGAGCAGTGGGAGCAACAGGTTTTCCACTTCCAGCAAATCGTCAACGAGGCGATCGCCGTACACCAAGGCGATTCGGAGTTCGTAGATGAGGCACTAGTCAGGCTCAGTCCGCTTGAGCGCGCTCTATACCGCATAATAACCGAGACGGTTCTTACCGACGGCGTCATTGTCGATCAGCAACATGAACGTTATCTCTCGGCCGTCGTAGAGCTCGAATCCATAGCCCACCATCATGCGCGTAAGAAGGACTTTTGGTCGATCCCGGTTGCTCAAAATGACCTTCGAAATGCCTTTTTTCGCGCGCTCGTCGACCGACGGATCACCGCCCCAGAGGACGCAAGACACCTCGCAGACAGTCTGTTCGACATCGTGAGCCACCACCGCCATGCACTCCGGTAGCCCGTCAGACCCGCACGCCGGGGAAGTCGCCTTGGAACGAGTCGTACCGGGAAGTACGCGGGTTGGCGGCCTTGACATCGACGTAGTCGTCAACCCCGATCGTCGCGGTGTGCGGCTAACGGTAGAACGGGACGCACGTATCACGGCTACCATTCCTGCTGGGCTCGCTATTTCGGAACTAGCCGCAGCAGTCAAGGCGCGGCGCCGCTGGATTTACGACAAATTGGATCAACGTGCATACGAGGTCGCAACTCGGCCGGTCAAAGAGTTCGTCACCGGCGAGGATTTCCAGTATCTGGGCCGCAACTATCGAATGAAGCTCGTTGACGCTGCCCCTGTACCCGTGGGTCTCATTCGTGGCCGGCTACAGTTGCGCCGCGATCACCTAAACCGCGCAGAAGGACATCTAATCGACTGGTATCGGGCGCGTGGTCAGGTCTGGCTGCCGAAGCGCGCTGCACCCTGGGCAAACCGTATGCGGGCGCCACTCGAAGAGCTTACCGTGCGCAAGCTCGGATACCGATGGGGATCGTGCGGCCGGGGCGGTGTAGTCAACATTCACTGGGCAACAATGCAGTTACGCGCCTCACTTGTCGATTATGTGCTCGTGCATGAGCTTGCTCATCTGCACCATCCCGACCACTCGGGGGAATTCTGGCGAACTGTTGGGCGAGCCATGCCAGACTTCGCGCGCCGCCGTGATCAGTTGCATCGTGAGGGCGCCAGGCTATGGCTCCCAGAGTTGACCAAGTGATCTTCGGTTGCAGTAACTAGGCAAGGAATTCGCGGGCGCGGGTATCCAGTTCAGCCGCCGCGCGCATGCCGCGGACGCGGAAGGGCATGAGGTGGTTGCGCATCTTGGTGATGGCTTTGCGCGTCCGGGTGGACCCGACGCCGCCCATGTGGTCCAGCGCCCGGTGCCAGGTGGTGCATGCCTGCTCGATGCTGCCGCGTTTGAGATGCATCTCGGCGCCGTCGACAAGGTCGAGCGCGGCGATACGGGCGTAGGTGTCGGTGGGGCGGGCTCGCGCCGCGCGAGCATAGTGATCGGCGGCAGCGTGATGGTTGCCGACGGTTTCGTAGACCTTCGCGGTGCGCGAGTACAGCGACGCGGCGGGCGGTCCCCAGGTCAGCGCCCAGAACGGCATGTCGTCGCCAGGGGCTTCCGTCAGGAGGTGGCGGGCTCTGTCCGTTTCGGACAAGGCTGTGTGGTGGTTCCCGGTCTTGGCGAGTGTGTGGGCGTACACGATCCGGAAGAGTGCCTCGGTGCGGCTGTCCACTTTCCCGACGGCGCGGTTCAGGCCGGTCTCGGCGAGAGCCAGGCAGTATTCCGGGCGGTGCAGTTTCAGCCCCTGCATGGCCATCGTGCGCATCACGAACCCGTCGTGGCCGGTGATCCCGGATTCAGCGGCCATCGCGTAGGACTGCAAATAGTATCGCTGCGCCAAGCCTTGCTGCCCCGCGTCGTAGCATTTCCAGCCCAGAAGGTGCACGCCGCGGCTGGCCGCCGACAGCATCTGCTGGTGAACCTCCTCGGTACGGAACCGCCCCCGGCACAGCGGTGCGACGTCGTCGCGTAGGTAGGTGACCAAGGCGCTACGTCCGTGCTGTCCGCCGTGGCGTTCGTCCATTTCAGACAGGACGCTGATCATGTCGCGCACCGCGGCAACCTCGGCCATCCCGGCGATACGGCCACCGCTGGCGGCGGCGCGGGTTCGTGCGGCGAGCTCGCGTACGTGAGCCAGGGGCAGCGCGGCCGCGGCGACTGAGTAGGCCGAGGATGTCAGGAATCGACGCCGGTCCATGTCGAGGTTCCACATCGGTAAGAGGACCTCCAATGGGTCGGTCCCGAGGGTCAGCCCGATGCTCTCATCAACTCCATGATCGTGGCCGTCCTCGGCCAGCCCGAGGTCGGCAAGCGTCAGCAGGCGGCCAAGGTGGCGGGACAGCGCCACGCAGAGAAACCGGCCGTTGGCCTCACTGGGCTTGATACCTGCGATCCAGTGCGTGACGGCAGATTTGTTGGTCCGCACCGTAACACCGCACTCGGCGGCGACCCGGCGCACCTCGGTAGCGAGCGCTGCGTGGGTCAGGCCGGACTCGGACACGAGTTCACGCAGCCTCTGGTTCGGTGTTCGCCTGCTCATGTGCACCTGCCTGGTTTAAACCGCTTAAACCACTTGCGCCGCCGTCACCCGTATCGCCACAGAGGGTATCGCGAGTTGACTGTTCACCAGGCCCGCGCAGTCGGTCAGGACGCCACGAGTGCTCGGTGCCGGATTAGGACTGTGCACTCGGATCGGCATGACTGCGCGGGCTCCGCGATGCCATCAATCGTCGTAGCTCGCCGCTGCCGACGGGGCCCATCGACGAAGGGAGATCGCCGTGATCGGGCCACCACGTCACCAGGCACCCGAGCACAGCGAGTGTGCTGAAGGAGGCTCTGCAATAGCCGCGACCCTGGCCCCGAGAAGATCACTGTCCGGCTTCGTCACCGGATTCGTCCGGGACGCGACCCGCCGCCAGGACCACCGCAGAGAGCTGATTGGCCGGTTGGAGACCGCCCGACTGGTACCGGCAGTGTTCGTGCCCGGCATCGAGCACCAGGCCGCCGCCGCGATCGTGCGGACCGGCCTGCCGACCATCGAGCACCGGCGCCGGACCTTGCACCGGCGTATCGACGAGCACCTGTTCCTCGACGTCGACGCCCGCACCGGGGTACGGGTGCTGGCCTGCTGGGACGAGCGCGCGCACCGGGTCCGGATGCACGTCGCTGAGGTCGGCGGCAGCCAATTGTGGGAGCGGATCGTCGTGCACTTCACCGAGTGGGAGATCACCGGTCGTCCGGTGCCCGCCACGGACGGGTCGGTGTCGTGACCGCCGTGATCATCGATCCTCCGGCCGCGCAGTCCGGCACCGCGCCTACGTCGCTGCCCCGCGCGTCGGCGGTGGTGCGCGCGTTCGGCACCACCCCGCCGGGCGGCTACCGGCATCCTGTGCTGGCGGTGGCGGTGGACCTGGCCGCCGAGCATCGGCTGCGTGCGCCAGCCCACCGGATCGTCGGCGACCCGCACGCCGATGATCCCGTGCTGGCCGCGGCCGCCCGGACGGTGCGTGCCCGCGACGCCGCGTGCGCAGTGCTGATCGACCGCATCGACCGCTGGGCCGCCACCGCGCTGCCCGAGGGCCGTGCCGGGGTCCTGCACACCGAGTCGCTCGGGCAGCTGGTCGGGCGGCTGGTGACGGTGTGGATGCGCGGCCAGTTGCTGGCCGAGGTCCGCACCGCCGCGAGCGATCCCTGGGTACGCCTGGCCGCGCGCCAGCTCGGCGAACTGGCCCGTGCCTACGACGACCTGGTCACCGACCTGCTGCTCGGGCGCCGTCACCTGCCGGTCTTCCAGACCCCGGCGGGCCCGGCAGGGATGGCGTGAGCCGATGGAGACCAAGGGGGACATTCGCGCGGTGGAGGGCCTGCTGGTCGCGGCCGACAGCCCGGCCGGCCGCGCCGCTGCGGCGATCAACGACCTCACCATGCATCTGCCGACCCCGGCCGAGCCAGGTGTCTGTCCGACCTGCGTGGGCCGGTTCTGGCCGTGCCGCTACTTCGACGACGCGGCCTACCGCGTGCATACCGCCCGGCTGCGGGTCGGGGACGTTGTCCCGCTGGGCCTGCATCCACGCCTGTGGCCCCCGGCCACGCCGCCCGGCCCGTCTCCCGGTGAGGAACACGATCATGGATGAAGTCCTAACCTCGACGTTGCAGGACGCGGTGCTCGGGCGTCTCGACGACCTGGACACCATCGCCAGCGACGGCGACGAGCGGTCCAAGGCCGCGCTGGCCGACTCGGAGATCATCCGGCTGACCGGGGCGTGGCGTGAGCTGCTGGCCGAACACAGACCCGATGAGCGCGGCCGCTGCCGTGCCTGCGCGTCGACACCGCCACGCCGCCGTCTGCGCTGCACGGTGTGGGCCGCCGCCTACCGCCACCTCATCGGCGATCCCGCCGAACGCCGCGGCACCGCATCGGCGGGGCGGCACTGCCTGCGCAAGCCCCGTCCAGCGACGACCTGACCTCACCGGCGCGTGCGCCCGCATTCCCGCAACGACAACTGGAAGAGTGACCGAGTGAACACACTACGAGACAACGACACCACTGCCGACCAGGACGCATCCGCGCTGCGCGCGGCGCTGGTCGAGAAGATGGTCGCCGAGGGCGACCTGCGCACCGACGCGGTGATCGCGGCGTTCGCGACGGTGCCGCGCGAGGCGTTCGCACCGGACGCGCCGCTGTCGCAGGTCTACACCCGCGAGGACGTCGTCATCACCAAGCGGGACGAGAACGGGTCGGCGACCAGTTCGGTGTCCGCGCCGTGGATTCAGGCGCAGATGCTGGAACAGGCCGATATCCGCCCCGGTATGCGGGTGCTGGAGATCGGGTCCGGCGGCTACCAGGCCGCGCTCATCGCGGAACTGGTCGGTCCCGACGGCGAGGTGGCCACCGTCGACATCGATCCCTTCGTCGTCGATCGGGCACGCCACTTCCTGGACGCCACCGGCTACGAGCGGGTGCAGGTGCTGCGGGTGGATGCCGAGGGCGGGGTGCCCGAGCACGCGCCGTTCGACCGGATCATCGTCACCGCCGGGGCGTGGGACATCCCGCCCGCATGGATCGAGCAGTTGGCCACCAACGGTGTGCTGGTCGTTCCGCTTCGGCTGCGCGGTCTGTCGCGGTCGTTCGCCTTCTCGCTGGAGGAGGGGAAGCTGGTCAGCCGCAGCTACCGGCTGTGCGGGTTCGTCCCGATGCAGGGTGCCGGGGCGAACGACGAGCATCTCGTGCTCCTCAATGGCGAGGACGTCGGGTTGCGCATCGACGGCGATCCGGTCCTGGACGTCGGGGGCCTGCGGGCGGCGCTGAACGCTCCGCGGGTGGTCCTGCCCTCTGGCGTGGAGGTGGGCGGGTTCGAGCCGTTCGACGACCTGGATCTGTTCCTGGCCAGCGCGTTCGACGATTTCGGCTTGCTGGTGGCCAAGCCCGCGGTGATCGAGTCCGGGCTGGTGGAGAAGTCCACGCGCATGGGCGCCAAGACCGCTCTCGCGGGCGACAGTTTCGCCTACCGCGCCCCGAGGGCGACCTCGGAGGACCGCACGTCCTTCGAGCTGGTCGTGTTCGGCCACGGACGCGAGGCCGAGAGCCTCGGCGAGGAGTACGTCGAGCTGATCCGGGTGTGGGACCGCGTGCACCGGCACGGTCCGGGCGCGCAGGTCACGGTGTTCCCGGCAGGTACCTCGGATGCCGAGATCGGCGAGGGCCGCCTGATCGAGAAGAAGCACACGCGTGTCCTGATCTCCTGGCCGTCCCCGTCCTGACCGGGGCCGGGCAGGTAGTCCCATCCGCGCGATTCACCAACCCTGCAAAGGAGTTTTCGGCATGACGTTGCAGCACACCACCGCCCCGACGGCGGGACCGGACACCGAATTCGACCTCGACCTGTCCATCGTCTCGTCCGGGCTGGTGGTCGCGGATTTGATGCGCAGCACCGACGACGGCTGCGGTTCAACCTGCCAGAGCGCCTGCTCCAACAGCACCTGCTGACACGCGGTGCGCTGACCGGTGACGGCCTGGCGGCGGGGTGCCCGACACACCTCGCTTCCAGGCCGTCGTTGCTGCGAAGGGGGTTGTTTGAGGTTGTTCACCGTCATCGACTCGGCCATGCTCCGGCTCGCCATCCGACCATCCACTGTGGACGTTAATGGTTGGCCGGACCTGCCCGGCGGAACCGTGCCGCAGTGGCGTGACTGGCTGGCCCGTACATGGGCGGACGAGGCGTTCGCGCACGCGGTCGCCGCCGCCAGCCCGAACCTCGCGCGACGGGTGATCACGGTGTGCGCTGGGCGTGAGCAGCGTGCCCGTCAGGTACGCGGCGCGGTCGTCTCCCTGCTGCGCTACTGGCTACGGGCATCGAGCCGCGCCACTCCATTCGGCCTGTTCGCCGGAGTGGCGCCCGCCGCCTTCGGTTCGGCGACCAGCGTGCGGATCGGCGAGGATCACCGCGCCACCGGCCGAGTCGAGGCCGCGTGGCTGTCCGGGATGGTCACCGAACTGGAGCTCTGCCCGGGGCTAGCTGAGCGGTTGCCGGTCGTGGTGAACAACGCCGCGACGGTGCGCGATGGCCGCCTGGTTGTCGGCCTGCGCCAGGACCCGGTCCCCATCGTGGCCCGGATTGACCCGGCCGAGGTCTCGATCCGCTACACCGCCGCCATCGAGCTGATCGTCCGCGCGGCGCGGACCCCGATCCGCCTGGCCGATCTCGCCGACCGGCTCACCACCGCGTTCCCGGGCGCCGCCGCGCCGGTGATCACGGCGATGCTGCGCCAGCTGGTCGAGCAACGGGTCCTGATCAGCGCCCTGCGCCCGCCGATGACGGTCACCGACCCACTCGCGCACGTCCTGGCCACCCTCGCCGACACCGGCGCCGAGGACGTCCCGGCCGCGACCGGGCTCCTGGCCCCACTGCGCGAGCGCACCGGCGACAAGAAGACGGGACCGGTCGATCTGCGCATGGATGCCGACCTCGTGCTGCCCCGCGCGGTGGCCAGCGAGGTCGCGCGGGCCGCGGGTGTGCTGGCGCGGCTGACGCCGCACCCGTTCGGCAAGCCAGTCTGGCTGGACTATCACGCCCGGTTTCTGGAGCGCTACGGCATCGGCGCCGCCGTGCCGCTGCTGGAGCTGGTGAACCCAGACCTCGGCCTCGGATTCCCCGCCGGATACCGGGATTCCCTCCTGGAACAGCCCGCACCGCGACTGTCCAAACGCGACACCACGTTGCTGCGGCTGGCCCACACCACCGCCCTGAACCGCCAAGTCGAAGTCGTTCTCAACGACGTAGCGATCACCGAACTGGAGGCGGAAAACGTTGCGCGAGCGCAGTTCCCGCCGCACATCGAACTCGCGGTGCGAGTCCACGCCTCCAGCCGGGCGGCGCTCGACAGCGGCGACTTCTCACTGGTCGTGTCCGGTGCGTTTCGCGCTGCCGGGACCACCACCGGCCGATTCCTCGACCTGCTCGACGCCGCCGAGCAGGACCGCGCGGTGAATGCGTTCGCCGGGCTGCCCACCGTCAACGAGGGGGCGTTGCGGGTACAGGTGTCCTGCCCGCCACTCTACACCGAAACCGAGAACGTCGCTCGTAGCCCCCAGGTCCTGCCCGACGTGCTCTCGATCAGCGAGCACCGCCCGGGCACCGACGCCGTGCTGGTGCCGGAGGATCTGCTGGTCATCGGTGACGCGCACCGGCTCTACCTGTGGTCCCGCTCGAAGGCGCGGCCGGTCGAGCCGGAGGTGTTGAGCGCGGTGGAGTTCACCAACTTCGCGCACCCGCTGCTGCGGTTCGTCTGCGAATTGACCACCGCGCGCACCGCGACGTGCCGAATGTTCTCGTGGGGTGCTGCTGGGGACCTGCCGTTCCTGCCCCGGCTGACCTACCGCCGCGCCGTGCTCTCACTCGCCCGCTGGGTGCTCCCCGCCTCCGAGCTGCCCGGCAAGGGCACGCCGTGGACGGAGTGGACGGCTGCCGTGGCTGGGTGGCGGGAGCGGATGATGGTGCCCGCCGCGGTGTACCTCGGCGGCAACGACCAGCGCATACGCCTGAACCTGGACGAGCCCGCACACCTGCACTTGCTGCGCGCCGAGCTCGACCGGCACGGGCGCGCCACCGTGCACGAAGCCCCTGCCGTCGACGCGTTCGACTGGCTCGATGGGTACGCCCACGAGATCGTTGTCCCGCTCGCGTCTACCCATGCCCGGACGTGGCCGCCGATCCCGGCACGCACCGCCCCGATCACCGCGACCACCGCCGAGGACGGGCATCTCCCCGGGGCCGGGGAGTGGTTGTTCTGCAAGCTCTACGGCCATCCCGACCGGCACACCGCCCTGCTCGCCACCCACCTGCGGGATCTACTGTGGACACTCGACGGCCCGGTGCAGTGGTGGTTCCTGCCCTACCGCGACCCCGACAATCACCTACGGCTACGCATCCGGCTCACCAACCCCACGAGCTTCGGCGAGGTCGCGGCCCGCGTCGGCGCGTGGGCCGCGGAGCTGCGGCGGCTCGGGCTGATCGCGACGATGCAGCTGGACACCTACCACCCGGAAACCGGCCGCTTCGGGCACGGCCCGGCGATGACCGCCGCCGAAGCGGTGTTCGCCGCCGACTCCGCCGCCGCGCTCGCGCAACGCGCACACCTGACCGCCCCCGGCGCCGCCGACGTCCGGGCACTAACCGCGGCCAGCCTGCTCGACCTCGCCGCCGCGTTCACCGGCGGCCACAAGACCGGTGCCGCCTGGCTGATCGAGAACATCACCACAGACCCGATTCCCGCCCCGGACCGCGCCGTCTACGACCAGGCGCTGCACCTGGCCGAGCCGCGCCACAACGCAGCCGCAGTGCGGAAACTGCCCGGAGGCGAAGAGATTACGCAGGCTTGGGACCGGCGGCGAACCGCGCTGTCCGCGTATCGGGTCACGCTCCACGCCGCTGGAGCGCCCGCGCCGGACGGCGTGCTGGCGTCGCTGCTGCACCTGCACTGCATCCGCACCTCCGGGATCGCGCCGGAGAACGAGCGAATCAGCCACCGCCTCGCCCGCGCCGCCGCCCTGAGTCAGACCACCCACCCGAAGGGCCGCTCATGACCTACCCCGACCCGTCGCTGCTGGACCTGGCCGACGACATCGCCGCGGGTCTCACCGACCCCGCCACCGCCATCGCTATCCACAGAAGCATCCACAATCCACATTCGCAGTCGCTGGCCGGGGGCGCCGCCGGAGTCGCCCTCCTGCATACCGAACGCGCCTTCAACCGGCCCGGCCAGTGGCCTACCGCGCACACCTGGCTGTCGACCGCCGCGACCGGAGACCTCTACGGCGGCACCGACGCGTGCCTGTTCTTCGGCGTCCCCGCGCTCGCGTTCGTCACCCGCGCAGCGGCCAACGGCACCGGCGGCTACCAGCGCGCCCTGCCACAACTCGACGCCGCGACCGGAGACCTGACCCGCGTCCGGTTGGCCGCGGCCAACGCACGCATCGACCAGGGCGAGCGCCCGGCGCTGTCGGAGTTCGACCTGATCCGTGGCCTCACCGGGCTCGGCGTCTACCACCTGCGGCACGCACCCGAATCCCCGGTGACCGCCGCGGTGCTGGCCTATCTCGTCCGGCTCACCGAACCCCTGCCCGGTGATACCGAGCTGCCGGGCTGGTGGACCGACCACGGTCCTACCGGCCAGCCCCCGACCGACTATCCCGGCGGGCACGGCAACTTCGGCATGGCGCACGGCATCACCGGACCGCTCGCCCTCCTGGCCCTCGCGCTGCGGCGCGGCATCACCGTTGACGGGCACGTCCAGGCGATCGCCCGCATCTGCACGTGGCTGGACACCTGGCAACAACACCATCCCAGCGGCCCGTGGTGGCCCCGCACGATCACCGTGGACGAAGCCCGCGCCAGGTCGTGCAATCAGCCCGAACCGTTGCAGCCCTCGTGGTGCTATGGCACCCCCGGCATCGCCCGCGCCCAGCAACTCGCCGCCCTCGCCACCGGCGACACCACCCGCCAACACATCGCCGAAACTGCGCTGCTCGGCTGCCTGACCGACCCCACCCAGCTGATTCGGATCATCGACCCCAGCCTCTGCCACGGCGCCGCCGGGCTCCTGCACACCACTTGGCGCGCCGCCGGCGACGCCGCCACCGACATGCTCGCCGCGCATCTGCCCGCTCTCACCATGCTTCTGCGGGATCACCTGCGGACCGCGCCGCGCGCCGTCGAGTTGCTCGAGGGCAGTACCGGCGCCGCGCTCGCCCTGCACACCGCGGCCACCGGCACCGCCCCGCGATCGAGCTGGGATGCCTGCCTGTTACTCGCCTGACACCGCACCGGAGGCACGATGAGCACCGCCACCGGCCAGTCGCCTCAGCCGGAAACGGCGTGGCAGCAGGTCACCATCGAGTTCACCGACTACACCAAGGCCGAGCAGATCGCCGCCGAGCGGCTCCGACCGCTCCTGAATGCCGTCGCGGAGCTGTGGTGGTTCATCCGCAAAGCACCGAACTGGCGAGTGCGCTACCTCCCGATACAATCCGGCACCGAAGCAATTCGTGACACTCTGGCTCACATGTTGGGCGGCCTCCGCGAGGAGCGCAACATCACCAACTGGGTCGAGACGATCTACGAACCTGAAATCCACGCCTTCGGTGGCACCGCTGCCATGGCGGTCGCGCATCAGCTGTTCCATTGCGACAGCCAGCACATCCTTGGCAACTCCCGCACCTGTGACCGGCGGCGCGAGCTGACCATCCTGTTGTGCAGCGCGCTAATGCGCGGGGCCGGACAGGACTGGTACGAGCAAGGCGACATCTGGGCACGCCTTGCCGAGAACCGGCCTCTTCCACCGGACATCAACACAGACCAGCTTCGGACGCCGCGGTCCGGTCTCCGGCGGTTGATGTCCGTCGATGCTGACCCGACGAGTCCGCTTGTCAAACCGGGCGGTCAGATGGCCGACAGTGCAACATGGTTGGCCGCATTCCATCGCGCCGGCGCCGAACTCGGTGTTCTTTCCCGAGCCGGGGCACTTCACCGCGGACTACGCGCAGTGCTCACCCATCAGGCGATCTTCCACTGGAACCGGATTGGCCTGTCCTACACCACGCAGAGCGTCCTGGCTCACGCCGCGAAGGCTACTGTCTTCGACGACTATCCCTCGGGGGAGCGGCCGAATTTCCTCGGGATTGTCCCTCCGCAGGACACTGAGGCAGCTGAACCCGCGGACGTCTAATCTGCAGGTTCTGGGTTTGAGCCCCAGGCGGCCCACTACGCAATAGCGGCATCTACCTGGGGCGGCGGTGCCGGGCGGGGCGATGACCGACGAGATCGGCGTTATCACCGGTGATGTCACCATCCGCACCAGCGACCGCAGCGACGGCACTGCGGAATGGTACACCGTGACCGGCAGCCCGATCTCCATCCCCGACGGCGGGCTCGACGCGCTCCACACCCAGGTCACCGATGCGGTCCGCGAGGGCGAGCAGCCGGTCGCCTACGCAGCAGTCGACGATACCTACGTGCCTATGAAGTCATAATCGCTACTGTAAGTCTGCTCAGTGTGAAAGAGTCCCACATGCGCAGTTTGGCGACCGTGCCTCTGAATGAGTCGAGAATCCCCCATGCGCCCTTTGCGGCAGATGTGAAGCGCGGCTATGGAGCACGTGTGGAACGGCCTACCGCATTAGGAGGCGACATTCTCGGCCGGTACTTCGGCGTGGGTGCGGAGAGCGACCGGAATGGCGACAAGCGCGGCGAGCAGGGCCGCGCAACCACCGACGGCGTACGCGGTGGCGCTGGCACCCTCGGCGAAGGGAGTTGCGATGGCGATGCCGCAGAGGACCGCCGCGTTGGCGCCGGCGAGGAACGTGCCGAACGCCCGAGTGGCTTCCAAGGGGCCCGCCATGCGGTAGATGGCGGCACGGAGCGTGGCGTTGAAGATCGCGTTGGCGACGCCGCCAAGGACGAATGTGCTCAGCAGGACCGCCGCGGTTGGGGCCAGGCCGCAGGCCAGGTAGACGGCGCCGATCAAGGAACCGGACAAGGCGAGGCGGACGACCGGGGACACCGAAGACACGCGGCTGACGAGCGAGCTGCCCAGTAGGATGCCGATGGCCCACGCGGCGGTGGCGAACCCGAGAACGGCCACGGCGGAGTCAGGCATGTGCTGGCGCACCAGGAAGACGAAGGCCACGTCCGTGCCCGCGGTGGTGCCAATGACGACGAACACGAGTCCTACCGTGAGGATCGCTGTGCCGGTCAGCCTACCTCGTTCGGGCTTCGTATCCGGCTCGGCGTCGTCGGCCACGGATACCGCACGCACCGCGACGCCGTAGGCCGCCACCGCGAGGAACGTTGCCGCATCAATCAACAGCGCGCCGCGCACGCCCGCGACGGCGAACAAGCCGACGCCCGCGAGTGGGCCCAAGACCATGGCCAACGAGGAAGCCGATTGTCCGAGCCCGTAGGCCGACTCTGCGACTTCTGTGGCGGCCAGCATGGGCAGTGCCGCGTTCAACATGGTCACGCTGAACGTGTTCACCACCGCCAGCAGCGCCACGAGCCCCACAGTGGCCGTGGAGGGCAGGTCGAACGACAGGAGGACCGCGATGGCTGCCTGTGCGGTCGACGCTGCCGCCACAACCGGGCCGGGTCTGCGTCCGATGAGCAGCTTGCCGACGTACCTCCCCAGTAGGACTCCTGGCAGCAGGGCCGCTACTTGCAGGCCAGCCACGAAGAGCGCCCCGGAAGAGGACAAGTGAAAGGTGAGCGCGAAGACGGCGACCTCGTCGCCGCCGTAGGAGATGAGGAGGACGGTGAACAGGAAGGTGGCGCGCAGCCCGAAAGCTCTAAACACCGTCCAGGTCCTGGACATCGATCGCGCGCCACGAACGCAGCCGGTAAAGCACGGCGTGGACGATATCAGTGAACTCGTCGTCCGCACGTTCACGCGCGAGCTCGGCCGGGGTGACTGCTTCCCCGGTGTTGACCCGATCGAGGACGGCGGGCAGGGCAGGGTGGTCGGGTAATCGGGCGAGGTGACCGTTCGCCGAAACCAGCAGCTTGCCGCGCGAGCGTTCGTAAGCGATGGGGAAGCGGTGCAATGACACGGCCTGGTTTCCGTCGACGGGGGAAGCGTCCAGTGGGGTGGGGACGTGGCCGAAGCCACGGGCGGTGAGCTTGCGCAGCCAAGTGGCTAGGAGCCGATCGGCAACGGCGGTTTGGTCGACTCGAGCCATGGTGCTGTCGAGCAGGCCGGACACAACCTCGGGCAGTGCCGCTCCGTTCGTGCGTACGATTTCCTCGTGTGGTGGGCGCGGGGTGGCAGCCAGCTGTGCCGTCACATCGTCGATGATCGTGTTGACCGGGTCGCCGTCGAAGAACAGAGCGATGTTGAAGGTGGCGGACGAAGCCTCCGCAGACGTGCCGACGTGCCAGTACTGGGAGGGGAAGTAGCCCATTTCGGTGGTGCTCGCCGACAGGGCCTGGCCGGTGTCGCGGACCGCGAACCAGTCGCTGCGGTGCAAGGGCAGCCATTCGCCGTCCTCGGGCGGCCAGACGACGAGGTCCTTCGGTCCCGCGACGCCGAACATGAAGTTGGCGGCGTTGTCGCAGTGGATACCGACGTGGGTACCCGCGTAGCGGCCGAGAAAGATGTCGGTGTCAGCGTAGCCGGATGGGAAGCCTCCAAGCGCGGTCCACAGGTCCTCGGTGAACACCGCGGCCCGCTCCCACATCTCGAAGCTGGTGCGGTGCAACCGGCTCAGGCCCATACTCCACTCGGCACCGCCGGTCTCGTCGTCCATTCGGGACAGGAATCCGGCGACGGACCCGTCCTCGGGCCGGGGTAGGTAGCGAGCGCGGTCGCGGTGCAGGCGTTCGCCGTCGACCGAGAGCTGTAACAGCGGCCCGTCGCCGCGGTCTCCCGCCGCCGCGGCTTGCACGACGACCTGGAAGAACCAGTCACCGGTGAGGTCGAGGTCGACGGGTGGCGGGCCGACGATACCCGCCTCACGTTCCCAATAGCGGTCTAGGAACGCACGCCAGTACCCGACTTTGCTGCCACCGGTGGTCAATACCGTGGTCATGCGCTCACCTGCCTGCCCGTCCTGGTCTTGTTGCCGAGTGCTATGGGACCGATCCGCTGGTTCACTTGGAGGAGTTCGACGCGGACCATGTCGGCCACCAGCTCCGGGTCGGCTGCTTCCAGTTCGTCGGAGGTGTGTTCCAGCCACAGCAGGAACGCGTGCACGTTGAGCACGACCTCCCGCCCGGTCACGAAGCTGGTCATTCGCGCACGACCGGTCGTGAGGTCGACATCTTCCTTCCAGCCCGGGGGCACCTGCATGCGCAGACCGGTCCCCGCAGTTAAGGGAACGGCGTGTTTTCGAGCATCAGCGAGGAAGCCGAATGTCCAAAGCGTGCAAAGCACGTCCACAACGGTGTCGTTCGAGTTCTCGAACTGCCATCCCGCGTCCAGTTGGGACACGAGTCGTACCCATCGCTGCGGCAGTCGGAGGATGCTGTCGGCTCCTGCGGCATAGAGCCCCACACCACCATCTGCCGACACCCGCCAAGTCACTCCCTCAGCCAGCCGCAGTGAGGCACCGGGAAGAGGGGCGAACGCCGCCGGGTGCGCGGCCGGACGTCCGGGTGGAACCCCGGTGCGGTGAACGCAACGCAGGAACGCGTACTCCTCGGACTCGCCGACGAGACCCCGGTGATGCAACGGCGCCGAGCGGCCCGTATCAGGCAAGGCGTCGGCCTCGGCGGCGAGCCGCGCGGCCTCGGCGCCGGCCAAACCTGCGCCCGTGAGGTAGTCCACGCTCAGCGCAAGGTCTTCGTGCGGGCCGGGGTGGAGCACGGTCACCCCGTACTGCTCCGGGTGCATGCCGACAGGGGAAAGCAAGTCGAGGATGAATGGCCCGTTCACGCTCGTCGAGTACGGCAAGGCGAACTGCTCTGTCGAGCGGCGCAGCACCCGTTCCACGAATTCGGCGGTGCGGCGGGCCTCTTCCTCCGTTTCGCCGGGAAAACCGGTGATACAGAACAGGTGCACGGGAACACCCGCACCCAGCAGCGCCTCGATGTTCGCCTCGACGTGCTCGACCTTTGTGCCTTTGCGCATCCGGTCGAGCACTCGTTGGTTGTAGGATTCGAGGCCCAGGTCCAGCCGACGGCAGCCGGACGCGTGCAGCTGTGCGGCAAGCTTGTTGTCCAGCCCTGCGGAGAAGCGGGTCTCGCCGTACCAATGCAAGCCGGCGTCCCGGCGCACCAGCTCGGCGCTGACTTCGCGCAGTGTCCGCTGGGTCATGATCTCGTCGACGAACATGAACGACGTCGTACCGTGCCGTCGCGCCAAGTGCTGCATCTCCTCGGCGACGGCGGCGGCGTCCCGGTGGCGGTAGCGGTTGCTGGCGAAGGGAATGGAGCAGAACGCGCAGTCCCAGGCGCAGCTGCGGGAGGCGAGCACGGGCAAGACCGGGCCGGGAGCGAGGTAGGAGCCGAGGTCGTAGTCATCGAAGTCGGGGGCGGGCAGGGTGGCGAGGGAGACGTCGCGGGCTGGGGCGAAGCTCAGTTGTCCGTCAGGGGCCAGGGTGCTTCGGCCGGGGACGGGATGAGTACTGCCTTCGAAGAGGCTTTCGCACAGTGCGACGATCGCGTCCTCGCCCTCGTACAGCACGAAATCGTCGACGAGGTCGAAGAACGGGTGCCGGGTGCGCCACCGGCCCGCCACCCGGGTGATGTAGTTGCCGCCCATCACAATCCGCAGGTCCGGCCGGTGCTCGCGAACCAAAGCGGCCACAGTCATCGCCGGGATCAGCTGAGTGTCGGCGGACACCGAGATGCCGACCAAGCCCAGACTCGGGTCGGCCAACCGCGGTGGGAGCAGTTCCTCGAACGCCCACCGGTAGGGATTGCGATCGGGATCGCCGCTCGCAGCCAGCACCGACGCGCTGGATCGCTCACTGTAGTACTGGCGATTGGACCGCAAGTCGCAGCGGAAGCCCTCGAATGCAGCGGAATGGCACACCAGAGCGTTGCCGATGGTGCGGGTCGCGGCGGCGAAGGCAGCGTGGTCGTGCAGGCTCGCGGTGTCGTGGATCGTGACCCAGGCGTCCTCGATCCCATCGTGCACCGAGGGCAGGAGTAGCCGAGCCTCGTCCACTGCCACAGGGTCGAGGCCCAGGTCGCCGACGCGGTCGTAACGGTCGGCGAGACCGGCCACCGTCTTCGCTGACAGCATCCATCGCAAATGAGTGGCGCTCAGGTCGAAGGCGGTGACCGGCCACCCGCGGTCGCGCAGCACGGCGGTCAACAGCGGCACCGCTAGGTGCGGCGCGTAGACGTTCCACAACGGGGGATTCACCAGCAGCGTGCGTGGACGACGTGCCACGGAAACCTCCGTATGCCTGGAGAAAAAGGGATCATCGGACCCAGCGGGGCGGGCAGCCACGCCGGGCGCCCGTCAGCTCAGGACTCGTCCTCCAACGCGGACATGTCCTTGGGCTCAGGGAACAACGCGTACTTGGAGGTCCGGACCTGGGGGTCCAGGGTGGATACTTCCGGTCGCTCGTTGTCCTCGGCTGCGATCGCCTTGAGCTTTTCGATGTCGATTCGGTTGCGCATCAGTTCGTCACCTCCTCTCCGGCCGGAAGCACTCCGGCGGCATTGCTCGTGTGGACTAGGCCCTTCTGCTCCAGGTCTTCGAGACAGTCCTTAGTGGAGGCGAGGACGTCGTCGCGATCGGGCATGATCTCAGCGATCGCCGCGGAAATCTCCTCGAGGCTGCGGTCTTCGCAGAGTTCGAGCACGAGCCACGAGTACGAGTTGAGCCAGTGGAGCGCGGGCTTGTCCGGGGTGTAGGCCATGACCGCGTGCCACGGCTCGAACGGACGTAGGCGCAATCGCGCGTTCTGCACATACATCGTCTGATGAAGCGATTCGACGGACACGGTCACACTCCCATCATGGTCTGCGGGGCACCGAACGGGAGGTCGACGATCCGGTCCGGCAGCCGTGTCAGGTCGGTGCCGTTGTTCATGTGAGTGCAGTACGGGTCCGGCGCGTCCCAAGCACCCCCGAAGGCGTAGGAGGTGGATCGGCAGCCGCCGGAGCGGTTGCGGTCGTTGGCCGCGCATTCCGGGCAGGCGTCGGCTGCGCTGGCAGCGCGGACCTTCTTGTAGGCCGGGTTGCGCCAAGTATCCATAAAGGACACTTCGCGGATGTTGCCATAGTTGGCGAAGTCGCGCAGGTATGGGCAACCGATGCTGTTGCCGTATGCGTCGACGGCGGCCATCTGCCAGCAGCAGTTGGGGTCATTGGGGTGCCAGGACTGCATGAGCTGCACGCCCGTCGGCACGGAGATCGCTTCGAGCGCGGACATCTGACGGGGCAGCGGCACGGACAGCTTCGTCCAGTTCTTGCGTGCCAGTCCGAGCGGGTAGAGGCGCAGCACACCGAGCTTCTCGGCGCCGGTCGCGGCCGTCAGGTCGGCCAGCATCTGCAGCTGGTCAACGTTGTAGCTGGTCAGGATGGTGGTGATGAAGGTCGAGATCCCGGCCTCGACCAGGTGCCGAACTCCTGCAACGGCGCGATCAAAGGCGCCGGGCAAGCCGACGAGGGTGTCGTGCGTGGCGGCGTCGCCGCCCTCGATATCCACGCATACGACGCCGACACTGGCCGCCTTGAGAGCACGGGCTACTTCGGCGGTCACCAATGTGCCATTGGTGCGAATCATCGTGAATGCGTTGGGGGTGGCGTACTCGACCATGTCGAGGAAGTCCTCGCGTAGAAGGGGCTCGCCGCCCTCGAAGAACACGCTGATGACATTCTGGTCGAACATCTCCTGCATGGAACGCGTGATCTCGTCGAAGGTCAGCTCGACCCCGGTTGGATCACACACGTCGTACGCCATTTCGCTATTGAGGTTGGTGCGCTTCGTGGGTTGCACCCAAAAACTGAACGGCGCAGGCATTTGAATGACCAAAAGAACCCCCTCATTTGTGGATCTCGCGTTCTTTGCTCTGACAAGCGAGCTCAAGTTCTAGCGAGTCCCCCAACGTGCCCTCCGCGATCAAAGCTACTTGCTAGGCTGGCAGCTGGCAAGCATCTTGCCGAGCCGGTGAGAAACGAACTGCGCCCGCGGGCCGAGGGGAGAATGGTGTTACTGAACGTGATGTTGTCCGGCAGTCAACAGGCTCGTGCGCTGGAGTCCGAAGATGGGCCCGCGTTGCAGGATCTGCTGGAAAGGTGTGATGACTACTCCCGCCTGAGTTTCGGAATTCCCACGGGTTCAGCGGATGCGCAGAGTCAATTCCTGGAGGGGCTACAGTACGTTCCTGCGGAGCGCAAGCACCTGTTGGGGTGCTACTCGGGCGACCGATTGGTCGCGGCCGTGGACCTGCTAGAGGACTACCCGGAACACGGGACGGCCGTGCTGGGCATGGTGGTGGTGGAACCCGAGCGGCGCGGTCAGGGGCTGGGCACCGACATTCTGCTCGGCCTGAGCTCGGAGCTGGCCGGGCGGGGCATCAGGCGGCTGCGAGTCGACTGCCACGTCGCCGAGAACACCGAGGCGGTGCGCTGGCTGGAACGGCTGGGTTTCGAAGAGCTGTCTCGCGCCCAGATCACCGTCGCCGCAGGGCAGACCCGCAGCAGGGTGCTGTGGATGGCCGAACTTCCCCTGCGCACCAAGGAGGGCACGGGCTCGTGACCGCCAGATCCGACTACAGCCGCGCCGGGACACCGGCGGCGGCCCCCGTCCCGCCGCTAGACCGTCTGCTCTACTTGCCCGGAGTCACAGCCACGGTCGAGCCTTACTACTTCGACTCACCGCTGTTCGACGACTACGAGCGCGATGTCGAGCGCCGGACCGGCGAGACCGAATGGGACTTCGCCGGCCTCGCCCTGGCGATCGGTGACGGCGCTCGCGTGCTGGAGGTCGGCTGCGGGATGGGGCGTGCCCTGGTCCATTTGGCTGCCACCACCAAAGCGGCCAGCCTGGTCGGGATCGACACCTCGGAACCTGCGCTGCGACGCGCTCGCGCTCGTGCCGACGCGGCCGGGGTTGATCGAGTGGAATTCGTGGTGGGCGACTTCCTCGCCTATAACCCGGGTATCACGTTCGACGCGGTGCTCCTCGCCGACTGCACTCTGAACGGCTTCACCGAAGAGGATGCAGTGGTAGCCCTGCTCGCACAAGTCCGGTCCCTGCTTTCCCCGGAAGGCCGCGTCGCGGTGAGCATTTTCGACGACGGCGCCCCGTTGACGATGGCCCATCTGGACGGTCGCGTGGTCGTGGATTCGTTCACTGATCGCGACGATGTCAACCATCTCATCATCTGGTCGATGCGTTTCGACTCCACCACCGCACTCTTGCACCGCACAGCCGCAGTGCCGAAAGCGGGGGCGACACCAGGCGAGCCGGTCCCTTGCGTCGTGTCGGACATGAACGACCGTATCTGGACGCCGTCGACCCTTTCCCCGCTGTTCGCAGCAGCAGGCCTGTCAGTCGTCGGCAAAGAACCAGCCATTCTCGACTCTGGTGCAGCCGACGGTGCCCCCATGACAACTCTCCTCCTCGCAGTGGCGTAGGCAGGCGTCGCGGTCCTTGTGCGTGCCGAGTGATCTCGGTGGCCGTGCTCTCCGGCGCAGGAGGAGAGCGCGGTGGTCGGTGTCAGGGCATGAATCGGATGATCAGACCGTTCGTGTCGGTTTCTTCGGCGTGGAGGTGCGTGGCGCCGCGGGCGAGGTGCCGGTCGGCCAGCTCCTCCGGAGTGACTATCGAGACCGACCGCGGTGAGTCTCGGCCGGGATTGGACGCACCGGCGTCGCCCGACCGAGCCGTGCACCGTTGTCCTGATGACTGCTTTTCTCGGGCCTGGATGAGGAGGTCGGGTTGTTGGCAGGGCGCGCACCAACGACCGTACCGCTCTCCGCGCCACTAACCTCAGCCTGGACAGCGGGATGGGCACGTAGTTCGTTCCTCGCGGCAGCGATTCGCTCGCGGGCGGCGGCCCGGACGTGGTGTTGCTCGGCGAAGTGGTTCAGCGCCTTGATGATGCCGTAGAGCAGCAGCACGACGGCGGCCAGCACGAACGGGGCGGGGTCCTTGCACACAGCGGCGAGTCGGGCGGCCTTGATGAGCGCTGGCGCGACGACGCCGGGCTGCCGGTGGGCGCGGGGGCGTTGGGCGGCGCGGGTGAGCTGGTCGTGTACGCGGTGCAGGCGTGCGGGCGGGTTCTCGAAGCGGAGCAGCACGACGGTCACGTCTGCGGTGTACTCGACGGCCTGGTGCCAGCGCGCCGGGTCGGTGGAGTCGGCGAGGGCTTGGTGCAGCTCGGTCTCCGCGTAGGCAAGTTCGCGACGGACCGCCCGCGGGCTGGTGTGCCGAGTTTCCTTGCCGGTCGCGAGGGACTGCTTGCCGGTCCACGCTGACAAGGCGATGTTGTCCCATATGGCGGGTGGCTTCTCCCACCGGGCGCGCAGCCGGGGCAGGGATAGGTCGCGGCGCAGGCTGGACCCGGCCAGCCAGAACGGCTCGGCGCCGTCGCCGCGTTCGAGGGCGACCTTGTATCCGGCGACCTGGCCGCCGGAGATGTGCGGCGCGAACAACACCTTCGCACCATCGACCCGCGCCTGCTCAAGCGCCGCAAGGAATGAGCCCTCGCTGTGTGCCTCGGCTGCGGCGTCGCTGACCACCCGGGTCAGCAGTTCCCGATCGGTGGCGCCCGCGGTCTTGGCGCGTTCGAGTTCGGGACGGGAGGTGGCCTTGCGGCCTTCGCCGGCGGGTGCGGTGCGGGTGATGTCGAGGCGTTCTTCCACGGCGTTGCACCATTCCCGCCAGCGGGGCCAGTCGCGGTAGGTGTTGGCGATCCGGCCGTCGCCGCGGACGAGGTTGACCACCAGGTGCACGTGGTCGTTGCCTTCGGCCGAGAGTCCGTGGTGGACCGCGACCCAGCGGCATCCGCCGGTCCCGTCCGGGTCCGGGCCGAAGCCCATGTGGACGATCGCCTCCTCGACCAGCTCGCGCCAGAGCGTGTCGCCGAAGAACCCGGCCCCGGCGTTGCTGTCGGCGGGCGGGACCGACAGCGCGACGTGGTAGACGTGACCGCCGTCCACGTCGACCTCGTGACCGGTCATCGCCGCGTCGATATCCCGGCCAAGCTTGGCCAGCCCGCCGTGCTGTCCGATCAGCTCGGCGAACACGCCGCCCGCGAGCCATTCCGGGTCCCACGCCGCGATCAGATGCGGATGGGTGTGCTCGTTCGCCGCGCCGGGGCCGAACAGGTATCGCAGCAACCCGGTCGTGTCCGTCCCGCGCTTGCCGTTCTGCGGGGCTTTGGCGATCACGGCTGCGGGCGACGCTCGGGGTCGGACGTGTCGATCGCGTCCAGGATCTCTTCGTGCCGCTGCAACGTGGCGCGGAGGTAGCCGAGCGCACCGGCCAGTCCGGGGTCCAGCTCGCCGGTCGCGTTGGCCACCGCGGCGATCTGGTTGAGGTTGACTCCGATCCGGATCAGCCGTGTCTCGACCACGTCGAGCCGTTCGGCCCACCATCGTTGCTGGCGCAGGCTCCACTGCCCGGCCTCGTCTCGCAGACCCGACTCGATCAGGTACCGCGGCAGGCTCAACCCGGCGGCCTCGGCGCGGCGCTCCAGCCGTCGGTAGGTGGGCTCGATGGTTCTGCAGTTGATCCGCTTGTGCGACCCGCCCGGCACTCGCCGCTGCCGTCGCTGAGCATGATCCGCCATGACGCGTTCCCCCTGAAGCGTCAGCGTGGGCCGCCCCCGCGACCCACCAGTGATCGCGACTCTACGTGACGAAAGGCGGGTGGCGCTACGTGGTGTGCGGCCGGAGGCTGCACACCACGTAGCGTTTGGTCAGGACACCGTCAGGTGTCCTGACCTCTAACTTGCTGGCCCCATCCACGGGGCCAGCAGACGCACGTCCACGCCCGTGCGCGGCTTCGTCACGACACTCGCGAGCATCTCGGACAACTACCCATTGTCACGAGCTCGGTCGAAGGGAGCACCAAGGGCGGGAAGGGAGCCGGGAGGATCTGTGCCGCTCTCTTCGCTTCCTTCGGCGCTCCCTTCGCGCTCGGTCGGCCACCGCCAGATCCAACCACCGTGGTAGCTGGACTTGCACGAGAAGATCTCGTACTCCGTATCCTTCGTTCTCTTCTTGGCTCGTTTGAGGACGTCCCAGCTGAATCCTGCTGCCTCGCCATCGGCCTTTATCTCAGTCGAGGGAGCTCCGCCGCCGTGCTCGTCCAGGTATGCCTGTAGCCACTGGAGGGGCTTGTCCCGGTCCTTGTTCTCACCTTGCGGCACGCGTTGCAGCAGTTCGCGCACCGAGGTCGATGTCTCACCGAGCCACGTGAGGCGGCCGACCTTGGTGGTGCCTCCATCGTCAGATTTGACCTGGACCTCTTCCGCGCTGAACGCCAGGGACGGGGTGCCAGCGACCGAGCGGACGTTGGACTTGATCAGTGACAAGACCATCGTTTCTTCCTCCTCGTCCGCGGCGCAGGCCAGGGCCTGGCGTACAACCTGGCTGTAGGCTCCGGCCCCGCCGATCGCGTCCACGGGGTCGACGCCAAAGGTCGCCTTCTTGAAGTGCCCCACCCCGAGGACCGTGGTCGAGGTCGCGTGCGCCAGCGCCTTGAGCCGTTCCAGCTGCGGCCGGACCGAGGAGTTGTCGTTGAGCTGCCCGACCAGCGACGAGTTCAGGGCATCGAGAACAAACAACGCGGGGTTCCACTTCTCGATCTCCGCCCGGACCGCGTCCAGATCGACGTTGATCAGCAGCGGAGAGCCGTCCCCGACCTCACCGTGAACGACATCGACTAAGTGCACGTAGTCCACGTCCCCGCCGGCCGCCACGAACCGAGCCTTGAACATCGACTCCGAATCCTCCGTGATCGAGTAGAGGACATGCCGCTGTTCGCCCTTGCAGTCCCCATCAAGCTGCCCCCTGGTGAGCTTCGCCGCCAAGTCGACGGCAAGGGTGCTCTTGCCGATCCCGGGCTTGCCGACCAGCAGAGTGACCTCGCCGAGCGGCAGGTAGTCGGTCCACAGGTAGCTCGTGGGCAGAATCTCGACCTCCCGCAAGGACCGCGTCCGCACACGACGGCCCCCTGGCTCGGCCGCAGCCTTCTCCTGAGGTGGCTTACTGAACGCGGTCTCGTCGTCCGCCGTGCGCTCGTTCGGGGGACGGTCGGGGGCGCCTGTCCGAGTAGCGGACTCCTCCAGGTATGCGTCCTGCCAGGGCTGGAGGTCAGCTTCGTCGCTGCGTCCTGCAGGAAACTGAGCGGAAACGGGCTGGCCGGTAGTATTGCTGTTGGCTGAACTAGGGATGTGGGCGGCGGCCCCCGGCATGGGGCCGCCGCCTTCGTACGCTTGAGTCAACGCGCCTCCCTCACGCGCTGGGAGTTCCGTCGACACTCACCGGAGCCACCGGCGTCGCGGCCACCGAGGACCGCAGAAATCCGGGCTCGTTGCCGTTCAGTGAACCTTGGCGCTCGCCGCACGATCTGATCGACGTACTCGTCAAGGATGGCGTCGAGTGGCGTGAATCCGGACGTACGCATGGTCGTCCGGCATCGCGGGTTCGGGCTCTTAAGCGATTGCTTGCGTCCCATCACACACCCCGCGTGGTACGACGCACAGCAGCGAACGTTTCGAGATCGGACGCGGAAATCCGCACCAGTCGTCCTATTCGGACGTACGGGAGTTGCCCGGCTCTGATGGCGCGCCGGACGGTGACCTCGGAGACCGATAGGTGTGCCGCTGCCTCCCGTACGGAGAGGTAGGCGGTTGTCTTGTGTGCCACGGTGTGGCCCTTCCTGAACAGGAAGAGCCGCGGCGAGCTAAGTGAGTGAAGCGCTCCCCCAAGGCGCGCCCAGCCCGGCGCGGCCCTCACTGCGGTCAGCGGTGAGGGACGCGAGACGCCCGGGAGCTCGGGTGACACGCGGCTCGGCTAGCACCAGTTGGCCGGGTGGCCGCGTCACGCGCACTGGTGCAGGAGCGGCCACAAGTCGCGCTGCTGCTTCTCCTGCGGCGAAGCTCGTGCTGATCAGCAGGAACAGCAGGAGTAAGGACAACGATGCGGGGAAAATTCGCCGCGCAGCGACGGCCAGGATCGCGAGGAACTTCACCATCAGCAAGGCTGCCTCGGCGTCCTCTACGATCGCCTCCATCTCGACGTTGCTCATGTAGGCATCGGCCGAAAACAGCCCCGACAGGTCCTTCAGTGTCGCCCGGCGCAAGTGCTCCGGCGACACCCTCAGCAGGTCCTCGTGTGAGGTGAAGGGAAGCGCTTCCATTGCACCCAGCAGCTCTCGACGTTTGCGATGGTTGCCAGCAAGTCGGTCAGCCGCGTCGTCGGCGAACTTGAGGACGGCTTCGAAGCCTCCGAGCAGCCCGCGGGGCAACTGCTCTTTGAACTCGCGCTGTTCACGTTCCGTCAGCGATTCGAGAGCAGCGTTGATCGCTCGCGTCGACTGCCGTATCTCATGGACGCTGTACTCGTTGCGCCGAGCGGCAGGGACTATCAGGTCGACCGGCGACTGTTTCCCCTTGCGCTGACTAGTGCTTCGTGCCCCCATATGACCACTGTAGACAGTTCAGGGATAGCCGTCGACCGACAGGAACGACAGTAAGCACGCGGGTACAGTCAGTCAGTAGCCACGTCGTCGTCACGGAAAGTGATCTTCACGGATTCGGGTTTGAAGCCCGGACCGCCTCGGGACCCATAAACCAGTTCCAACTCGAAGCCCATCGCCGCGAGCAGCACTCGACGCTGCGCTGGTTCGAGAGTGCGCCATCGATTCTCGACGTCTGATCCGACCAGCTCCGCCACCAGTGCTGGCGGCACCCCCGTCACCACCTTCTGGGCGTCCTTCTCCAGTTGCGCGAGCCGGGTCCGGTGCCGAGCGGTCGAGCGGTGGAGCTGCTCACGCGTGATCAGGTTGGCGTCATGGTCGTCCATAAGCTGAAGCAGCATGCCGTCGATGACCCTGATCTCCTCGCGCGCCTGCTTCGCGGCGGAGTCGTCTCGACGGAACAGATCACGTGCGTCCGGTCGCGACAGCCGCTTGATCACCACCCGCTCGACCAAGTCGTCCACCCAAGCCTTGCGCCGACCGGTACACCCGTTGTCCTGACACACATACGTCGGGTGACCACTCTTCCGAACAACCCGGAGCTTCCCTTTGCACTTGCCGCAGCGGGCGATCTCAGGCGCGAACGTGAGGTAGTGCTGGCGTGCGCCGTTCCTACTGGTCCTGCGGGACGGATCGCTCAGGAACGTCCGCAGCTCGATCTGCTGCTCCTCCGACACGATCGCCGGCCACTCTGCCGGAAGCACTTGCTCGTCCTCACGGCCCCGATGATGCACTCTCCGGCCGCAGTTCGCCCACCGCATCGCGATCGCACGCACCGATGAGGTGCTCCACGTGTCGGGCCGCCCGTGCTTGGGTTCCCGACCCGCTGCGACCCGCGGAGGGGCGATCTTCCGCTTGTTCAAGTCCTCCGCGATCCGCGTCAAGCTCTCCTTCGCCAAGGCGCGTTCGACGATCTCCTTCACGATCATGGCCTGCTCGGCATGCAGCACGTCCTTGAAGCTGATCCGCTTGCCGCCGCGCCCGAACTCGTTGATCCGCTCCCACCCGTAGAGCACGTGACCGGACGCCTGCCCGGCCTGCGCGCGCTCCAGGGCCGCTGACGCCACCCGCTCGCTCTTCAGCTCCGACTCCAGCGTGTCGGCCTCGCCGAGTTGCGCGGCGAACGACCGACCCATCGGCGTCGTCAGGTCGAGGTCGGTCCCCTTGACCAATGTGATGGACACTCGTCGGCGCGACAGCAGCTCGATCGCCTCCGCGCGCTCGCGGCGGTTCCTCCACAGTCGCGCCAGCTGATAGGCGACGATTCGATCGATCTTGCCCAGCTCGGCGGCTTCGAGCATCGCCTGGTATTCGGGCCGATACTCACCGTGCAGTGCTGAGATGTCGTTGTCGGCGAACTCCGCCGCGACGGTCCAGCCGCGCGCGCTGACCAGCTCGTTCGCCTCTCGGAGCTGCCGCTCAACGCCCTGCTCAAGGCCAAGGACGTCTTCCGAGATCCGCGCGTAGATCGCTACTCGTTCCCCCATGCCGCTAATCCTACGCGGTGTTGACCGCTGATGCGATACTCTGTTCCCGGGCGGGGTGGGCAAGACGGGCTCCCCCGAGAACTTCAAGTCATTGCTCGACGACGTCGAGACGCGGATCTTCGGTGAGCTTCCGGACGACACGTGGTTCTATCCGGGCCACGGCGACGACTCCACGCTCGGCGAGGAGCGTCCGAAGATCTCGGAGTGGCGCGAACGCGGCTGGTGAACAAACATCATCACGAACGGGGCTTCCTATTACCAGGTGGCCCCGTTTGCCATTAGGGCCGTGGCTATCGGCGTCAATTGATATCGAACTCGTTGCCCTCCGGATCCTTCATCCCGACCGCGTAGTGATCGAGCCCCTCGTTGGCCAGGGCGCCGGTGATGGTGGCGCCGAGGCCGGCCAGCCGGTCGGCCTCGGCGTCGACGCGCCGCCGACGAGTCTCGATCGGGTCGGTCCGCGCGCCGCTGGCGTGGATGTCGAAATGCAGCCGGTTCTTGACGACCTTGGGGTCCTGGACCGAGTTGAACCAGATACTCGGGCCGTTGCCTTCCGGGTCGCTGATCCGGTCCGCGCCGTCGCCCAGGTCCTCTTCGGGTATCCCGAGGTCGCGGTAGTAGTCTTTCCAGGTGGCGAAGCCGGTCGGCGGCGGCGCAAGCTGATATCCCAGCGCGACGGCCCAGAACCGGGCCAGGCGGTCCGGATCGGCGCAGTCGATCACTACCTGGAAGCGGACAGGCATCGGGGTTCCTTTCGCTGGGCGCGTCGGCCATCCTGCCAGGTGGCTCGCGGAGTCAGCGCCACTTTGGGTTTTCGCAAACCAACGGCTGATGATCCGCCGTGCGATCAACGGCACCGCCGACAACCATCTCAGCGAGGGAAGCACCGAAGATGCCTGAAAGCCCAGACCGCATTCACCGAACAGTTTGAACGGTCCGAAAACCTAGTTCAACCAGACCAGCAAACAAGGGCACAACCGCTCAGACAGCGATGACTTCGACGATGTTGCCCAGGCCTTTGAAGTCGTCGGCGTTGCAGGCGTAGAGCGGCAGCTCTCGCGAGGAGGCGATGGCAGCACCGAGCTTTTTCGGTACGCCGCACATACGACGGCGTCCTTTGCCGTCGCCACACCCTGATGCAGCTCAGCCACTGCGACTGCGGTGAGCTGTCGAAGTAAGTACAGGTGTCGAGCACACCTGACTCACTACGCTCAGTCACGAGGCTACTCCCACCTGGCGTCAGAGTCCACGCGATCTTCGGTCCCGAAGTGCTCATCAGCTTCCCGCCGCATCTGAGCAGCCTCAACCGCGGGCAACCTTCGATGTCGTTCCACCAACTCCTCAGCAGCAAGGCGACGCCTACGCGGTATCGGCCGCAACTCGGCTACCTCGACACCGTTGCGAGTGACGTGGTAGGTCTCGCCTGCTTCGACGGCGTCCATGACGGCAGCGGAGTTGGTGCGGAACTCCCGCTGAGTGATCACCTTCACGAAGGCAGCGTAGAGCCACAGGTAACTCACCGAGCTACATCCGCCTGTCCGCCACGCCTGGCGACGCGGGAACTCTCAACCCATCGGCGACAGGTCAAATATGTGGCGACAGGCTGTAGCCCGCTGAACATGCGGGCGCGCGGCCCAGGTTCGTCAGCGGCGCGGTGCGCGTCGGAGAGCCCACGTCGTCGGGCCGCCGTCCGGCAGCTCGACCTCGGCGGTCACCTCGAACCCGAGCTTGCGGTAGAACGCGACATTCCCGGCCTCGGAGGTCTCCAGGAACGCCGGCACGCCGGCGGCGTCGGCGGCCGCGAGTCCGGGCTCGACGATCGCGCGCCCCAACCCCTTGCCCTGGTGCGCGGGATGAACGCCGACCGTGGCGAGGAACCACACCGGCTCGGTGGGCCGATGCGGGGTCAACGCCTTCTCGGCGGACGTCGCGGCGAAGGCCCGGTCCCCCGCCAGTGCGGGCATCAGTCCGGCCAGGTCGGCGAAGGCCGCACCGGCGCCGGTCGACTCCGGAGTGGTCCAGACCGCGGCGGCGACCACGTCTGCCGGGCCGTTCGCCACCCACACCCGGCCGTGCGGGAGCCCGATGCGCTCGACGAACAACCGCTGAAGATCCCGTACCCGGCGGACATGGTCATCGGCCGAGATGGTGTGCCTCGTCCACGCGTAGTCGGAGAACGCGGCGGCCAGTGTGTCCGCGACACCGTCGGTATCACCGGGGTCACCCGGGCGGATTCGATTGCCGGTCATCGGACGCGATGCTACCGATTCGTGCCCATGGCCGGACGTCCGGCTCAGCCGAAGGCGGCGAGGACGGCGTCACTGACCTCGGCCAGATGGCGCGACCCCTCCCCGCTGCTCGGCAGCCGGTTCGTCAGGTAGGCCAGCACGAGCTGACGCTCCGGATCCGCCCAGCCGAGGCAACAGTGCGAACCGTTGTGCCCGAACGTGTTCCACCCGCTGCGACGCCCCATCGGATGCGCGCGGGCGGAGCCGGCGCCACCGAGCTGGAAGGCCTGGGACCATCGGATGGGCAACCGCAGCACCCGGTCGACCTCGCCCTCGGCCGACGGCCGACGCGCCTCCGCGACGGTGGCCGGAGCGAAAACACGGACGCCGCCGAGTTCGCCGCCGGAGAGCAACAGCTGGTAGAAGCGGGCCAGATCGCGAGCGGTGCTGGACATCGTCGCGGCCGGGATGACGGCTTCGCGGACCGAGCGGCGGTTGAACACCAGGCCACGCAGTCTCCCGTCGAAGCCACGCGAAGCCACCGGAATGTGTTGCGCCCACAAGGAAGGCGGGGTACCGAGATAGGTGTCGGCCAGCCCGAGCGGGTCCAGCAGTTCCGCACGCATGAACTCGCCCACTTCGGTCCCGGTGACGCGGCGAACCAGTTCGCCGAGCAGGAATCCGTAGCTCAGGACGTGATAAGCGGGCACCTCCCCCGGCCGCCACGCCGGGCGCGCGCGTTCGAGGGACCGGACCGAGCGGCGCCAGTTCGTCGCGACCAGCGCGTCCCCGTGGACGCTGCGGGCGAACGGAACGCCCGACCGGTGCCGCAACACCTGGCGGATCGTGACCGCGTCTTTGCCACGTTGCCCGAACTCGGGCCAGTAGCGCGCCATCGGATCGTCCAGCGCGAGCAGTCCCCGCTCGGCGAGCAGGTGGACGAGCATGGCCACGAACGGCTTACCCGCGGAGAAAAGCAGAAAGGGCGTGTCCGCGGCACAGCCGACCGAGCGATCGAGAACGACTTCGCCCTTGTGCAGCACGCAGAGCTGAGCCACCGCCCCGCGCGTACAGACGCGATCAAGGATCACCCGGGTCGAGACACTCGTCGGCTCGGGCGGCAATCCCGCTTCGCCCGCCACGGCGCTCAGTCGTCGGCGGGGGTGCAGACGACGCAGTCGCCGTCGCCGATGGTCTCCTGGAGCACCGCGCGATGTGTCGGCTTGGCTTCCTGGTAGCGCTGCGCGCCCGCCTCGGTGAGGGTCACGAAGATCCCCCGGCGGTCCATCTCGCACAGCGCCCGCTGCACGAGCCCTTCGCGTTCGAGCCGCGCCACGAGCCGGGAAGTCGCGCTCTGGCTGAGGTGCACGGCCTCGGTCAGGTCCGCGGACCGGCACTTGTGGTCACAGGTGGCGAGGCGTTCGAGCGCTTCGAACTCACTGACCCCGATGCCATGGCGCTCCTGGAGCGCGACCTCAAGGGCGTTACACACGGCGGCGTGGCGGGCCAGCAGCCCGTGCCACTGCTGCACCAAGCCTCGTTCGACGACATCGCTCACGACGTGAAGATAGCATGCAGGTTAATGTGATGCAAACACATTAAATGTGTTGTCATTAGATGCGTGCGCATGTAGTGTCCGGATCATGAGTTCTTCCGCGCACCTGTCCACCTCTTCGACGCGGTGGGACGCACGTCTCTGGGGTGTCCTGCTCACCGTCTCCACCGTCGTCGGTCTCGACGCGCTCGACGTCTCGATGGTCGGCGTCGCGCTGCCCTCGATCCGGGCCGACCTCGGCCTTTCCACCAGCGCGCTGCAATGGGTCGTCAGCGGCTACGTCCTCGGCTACGGCGGGCTTCTGCTCCTCGGCGGGCGCACCGCCGACCTGCTCGGCAGGCGCAAGGTCTTCCTGGTGGCCGTTGCCGTCTTCGCGGTCGCGTCGCTGCTCGGCGGCGTGGTCGACGACGGCGCGCTGCTGATCGCGAGCCGGTTCATCAAGGGCCTGGCCGCGGCCTTCACCGCGCCTGCCGCACTGTCCATCATCACCACGACCTTCCAGGAAGGCCCGGCCCGCAACCGCGCGATCAGCATCTTCGCGGTGTTCGGCGCCAGCGGTTACTCGGCAGGGCTCGTCTTCTCCGGGCTGCTGACCGAGGTCGGCTGGCGGTGGACGTTCCTGCTCCCGGTGCCGATCGCGCTCGCGGCACTCGCCGCCGCGATCAAGGTGATCCCGGCCTACGAGCGGGACGCTTCCGGCGGGGGCTACGACTTCCCGGGTGCCATCACCGGGGCCGCCGGTTCGCTGCTGCTGGTGTTCACCGTGGTCGAGGCGCCCGAGGTCGGCTGGGCCGCCCCGCGCACGTTGATCGGCTTCGCCGTCGCGGCCGCCTTGATCATCACATTCGTCCTCATCGAGAAGCGCAGCAAGCACCCGCTGCTGCGGCTCGGCATCTTCCGTTCCGGCCCGCTGGCCAGGGCCAACATCGGTGCCGCGTTGTTCTTCGGCGCCTACATCGGGTTCCAGTTCGTCGTGATGCTCTACCTGCAGTCGGTGATGGGCTGGTCCGCGCTGCAGACCGCGCTCGGCTTCCTGCCCGCGGCGGTGATCGTGGCGTTCGGCTCGCCGAGGATCGAGCCGCTGATCGACCGGATCGGCACCCCGGTCACGATCTTCGCCGGTGTGGTCGCGCACGTCCTCGCCTACGTGCTGTTCCTCCGTGTCGACGAGCACTCCGGCTACGCGGGTTCGGTCATGCCGAGCATGATCCTGCTGGGCATCGGCTTCACGCTGGCGTTCTCCTCACTGAACATCCAGGCGACGGCGGGGATCTCCGACGACGAGCAGGGGCTCGCCGGCGGCCTGCTCAACACCTCGCTGCAGGTCGGCGGCGCGATCGGGCTCGCGGTGGTCACCGCGGTCCTCACCGCCAACGGCGGCGCCGAAGCCTCCGCCTCGGCGCTGCTCACCGGCCTGACCCCGGCGCTCACCGTGGTCACCGGCATCGCCGTGCTCGGCCTGCTGGTCGCGGCGTCCGGCGTCATCCGGCGGCGGCGCGGCGAAGCACCTTCGGCGGAGCGTGAGTTCGCGCTCGCGGCCGAGTAGATCCATTCACCCCAGGTGGCCTGTCGCTCCCGGAGCGGCAGGCCACTTTCTTGTGCTCTGTTCGGGCGAAACCCCTTGGCCTTCACCTCGACGGCCGGGAAGTATCGGCGATTCCGGACTTGGGGAGGGACGGATACCGATGTCGTGGAAAAGCCAACCACGCGGCCCGGACGGCCGATGGATCAAGAAGGGCACACTCGCCGCCGCGGCCACCGCGGGCGTGGTCGTCGCGGGAGCCGCCGGCGGCATCGGCGGCGGAGGTGCCGCTTCGTCGGTCGGCCAGGGCGCGCGATCGGTTACCTCCCAGGCGAAAACGTCCAGTAAGGACTCCGCGCGCAAAGGACAGCGGGACACCGCCTGGCGGCGCATGGGGCTCAAGATCGCCCGGAAGGCGGCCGAATCGGAACTGCGGTGCGCGAGCCGGTCGTTCGGTCAGGCACAGCAGTTCTTCCTGCGCACCCCGTGCCGCAAGCTCGACCGGTTGCTGCTGGCGCTCGGCCTCGCCGAAATCCGCTTCACCGGCCGGTACTACGACTCGCACCGGGAGGGGACCTTGGTCGTCAACGCCGAGGCCACGCCGATCGGCGGGCGCCCCGGCGAAGAGTTCCTGCGCGACGTCGCCGATGTCGCCGACGAGTTCCCGCCGCCGTAGCACGAAGACGGACGTCCTAGACGGCCGGTTCGAGCAGGACGAGCGGGATCTCGCGGTCGGTCTTCGTCTGGTAGTTCGCGTAGTTCCGGTAGGAAGCGGTGATATTCGGCCACAGCCGCTGCCGCTCCTCCGGTGTCGCCACCCTGGCGCGCATCGGCCGCCGCGGCTCCTTCTCGAAGGCGACCTCGACCTCGGGATTGGCCTGGAGGTTGAGGAACCACGCGGGATGGTGGTCGTCCCCGCCACGCGAGGCGACGACGACCACCGCGTCACCGTCCCGCAGCGGGGACGTGAGCAGCACGGAGCGGGACTGGCCGGACTTGCGCCCGACGGTCGTCAGCTCCAGCACCGGCATGTTCGCCACCCGCCAGCCCGCCCGGCCGCCCGTGATCTTGAGCAGGCCGCGGTGGACGGCGTTCATGGTCTTCAAAGCGAAGTCACTGGGCATGCCCGCAACGTAGCCTCATGACCACGCCACGTCGAGTACGCCCACGCGGCCGGGTCAGCCCTGCCGTTCGTGGGGCAGCTTCTCCCCCGCCTCCACGGCGAACGGCAGCCGGTTGCCCTCCGGCGGCAGCGGACACGTCGCGAAGTCGGTGAAGGCGCACGGCAGGTTGCGGGCGCGGGTGAAGTCGAGGACGACGGACCCGTCCGCCGCCGGAGCCTCCACGGCGAGCGACCGGTTCGCCGCGTAGGTGGTCACCCCGCTCGTGGCGTCGGTGAACAGAATGCTCAGCCCGCCGTCGTGGCCGTTGAACGCGGTCAGCGTGTGTTCGGTGCCCTCATGGGCGAAACGCACCACGCCGGGCGCGGTGTAGACGTGGCTGAGCCCTTCGACGACGGCTCCCACGGTCGTCGGGCGCGGCGCGTCGAAGGCTTCGAAGCGACCCTGGAGCACCCAGGACGGGTCGGGCTCGTACGCGGGGACGCCCCGGAAGTCCCGCAGTACCGGCGCCTTCGGGTCGTGCACCCGGATCAGGTAGCCGGAGCGGCGCGCGACCTCGACTTCGACGTCGCCGGTCCGCACGCGGGTGCCGGCGCCACTGTTCACCAGTTCGAACCGCCGCACGCCGACGACCGGCTCGCCCTCGTGGGAGAACTCCGCGCCCTTCGGGTCGAGGTAGGCGGCGTCCTCGTCCTGCCACCACCGGCCGGGCAGGCCGGGATATTCGCGAGGCTCGTCCTCCAGCCAGTCGAGCGAAACCAGTGCCAGCCAGCCGTAGGGCTCGGCGAGCTCCCGCTCGCGCTGTTCCCGCCAGTCCCGCCACTGCTGGACGAACTCCCCGGATCGCACACTCGTGCTCATCGCCTGTCCCTTCCCGGATCTCACCGACGCCGGTGCCAACCGCGCGCCGCGGCCGGTATTCCGCGTCCCACCATGCGGTCGCCCGTGCCTCGCGGGCCGCGCGATCGGCACCCGGCGGCCCGTTGGGTAGGGTCGCCGGGTGGTGGACAAGGAGGCCGTCGTCGAGATCTACACCGACGGCGCGTGCAGCGGGAACCCCGGGCCGGGCGGCTGGGGCGCCGTGCTGCGTTACGGCAGGCACGAGAAGGACCTCTACGGCGCCGAACCCGGCACCACCACGAACAACCGGATGGAACTCATGGCGCCCATCCGCGCGCTGGAAACCCTCACGCGCCCGTCGGTCGTCCGGGTCTTCACCGACAGCACCTACGTCCGCAACGGCGTCACCCAGTGGATGGACCGCTGGAAGGGCAACGGCTGGCTCACCCAGGCGAAGCAACCGGTGAAGAACGCCGACCTGTGGCAGCGGCTCGACGCGGCGGCCGCCCCGCACGAGGTGGAATGGCGCTGGGTCAAGGGACACGCCGGGCTGCCCGAGAACGAGCGCGCCGACCGGCTCGCCGTCCGCGGGGCGCGGGAAGCGGCCGGGAACGTCGCCGCCCGCGGTTAGCCGAGGCAAGGCGATCGTCACGATCGTGTGGCGGGAACGCACGGGAAGATCCACGTGGCGTTGCGAAACGATCACAGCACTGGGCCGTTCGGGGGAATTGCCTCGAACGGCCGTTTGACGTCCTCCTCTCGACAGGAATCATCAACTCTACGAGGTCATCCGAGGACGGAGAGTGACATGGCGGATCCTGAATTCTTCCTCGGCCCGGACGGGAAGCTGCACCCCGTCACCCCCAAGAAGACCGGCGGCGTGGCAGCCGTGGCCGCGATGGCACTCGGCGCCGTGGTCGCTGTGAGCGGCACGTCCCTCGAAAACACGGCCACGTCCTCGGACACGGGCGGTGGTTCCGGCGGTGGCGGCAAGGCGTCCGGTGAAGAGTCCGCGCGCGCGGAGCATCCCGCGGAAGCCCTGCGCTTCCTGGGACTCACGACGGTCAGCACGCTCGGCAGCCGCCGCGAACCCACGTGTGTGCCACACACCTCGGGCCAGCTCCGGCAGTTCCTGCAGCGCCATCCGTGCGCCTCGCTGTCGCGGATGTCGCTCACCGCGGGGGACGGCGCGGGCACCACGATCGCGATCACGGTCGCCTGGATCCACATGCCCAGGCCGGAGCAGGCGGCCGAACTCGAGACCCGCACCGGCGACGTCGAGCCATTGCCCGGTGGCGTGCACACCGGCGAGCATCGGCAGTCGCGAAAGGACGGTGCGACCGCCGTGGTGGCCGAGGCCGTCGCGACGAGCGGGAACCCGGACGCGCGGACCCTCGACGGCGTGGCGGGCGCGGCGGTCCGGTTCCGGGCGCCCTGAGCCGCCTGACACAATCCGGGCGTGCCCGAAACTCCGTGCCCCTGCGGCCTCGGCGAGCCGTACGACGCCTGCTGCGGCCGTTACCACCGGGGCGAGCAGCACGCCCCGACCGCCGAACTGCTGATGCGCTCGCGATACAGCGCCTTCGCCGTCGGGGACGCGGGGTACCTGCTGCGGACCTGGCACTCCTCGACCCGGCCCGCCCGGCTGGACCTCGACCCCGGCCGGCGGTGGGTCCGGCTGGAGATCCTCGGGCACACCGGCGGCGGTCTCCTGCAGGCCGAGGGCACGGTCGAGTTCCGGGCGCACTCCCGGCACGACGGGCAGCGCGACATCCTGCACGAGCACAGCCGTTTCGTCCGCGAAGACGGGCAGTGGCGATACCTCGACGCGAACGCCTGACCGCGGCCGGGGAGCATTCGGGCGAAACGTGACAACCGGGGACTGTTCCCCCGGTGATCGGGCGGCTACCATCACCCTCGATTGTTAGGGACCTTTACTAACGATCGCTGTTCGACCCGTCCTTTCCCGATCCCGCCGCCGTGTGCCCAACGAGGAGGCGCGCCTTGAGCCATCGGCACGCAAGATTCCGGATTCCGTTACGCCTGCTGGCCGTGACGACACTCGCCGTCGCGGTGGGCGGTGCCACCGTCCCGGCGGCCGCCGGCCAGGAACCCGCCCGCGCGGCGGTGCCGGTCGGTGCCGCGGCGGGAACCGCGACCCCGCTCCCCGGCTATCTCATCCAGACCTCCGCGCAGGTCGGCGACGACGCGGCGGTTTCGAAGCCCGGATTCCCGACCACGGGCTGGTATCCGGTCGAGAGCCGCAGCACGGTCTTCGCGGGCCTGCTGCGCAACGGCAAGTACTCCGACCCGTTCTATTCCACCAACATGAAGAACGTGCCGAAGTTGGACTTCGCCGTTCCGTGGTGGTACCGCACGGACCTCAAGCTCGACGACACCTCGTCGCGCACCTACCTGGACTTCAGCGGCGTGCTGTCCAAGGCGGACGTCTGGGTCAACGGCACGCGGGTCGCGACGAAGGACCAGGTCAACGGCGCCTACACCCGGCACGACCTGGACATCACCGACCAGGTGCGCACCGGCGTCAACAGCGTCGCGTTCAAGGTCTATCCCAACGATCCGAACAAGGATCTGTCGATGGGCTGGATCGACTGGGCACAGACCCCACCGGACCAGAACATGGGCATCGTGCGTGACGTCCTGGTCCGTCGCGGCGGGCCGGTCGCGCTGCGCGGCGGGCACGTCGTCACGAACCTCGCGCTCCCCGGTCTGAAGCACGCCGACCTCACCGTGAAGGCCGACGTCCGCAACGACTCGGCGAACGCGGTGCGGGCGACCGTCTCCGGGACCGTCGCCGGACGGCCGATCAGCCAGACCGTTTCCCTGGCGGCCAAGGAAAAGAAGACCGTCACCTTCCCGGTGGTCGGGATCGACGACCCGAAGGTGTGGTGGCCGGCCGGGATGGGCGAGCAGCCGCTCCACGACCTCGTCCTGACCGCGGACGTGTCCGGGTCCACTTCGGACACGTCGCGTTCACGGTTCGGGATCCGGGACGTCAAGGCGCCGCTGAACTCCAGCGGCGGGCGGCAGTACTCGATCAACGGACGCCCGCTGCTGATCCGCGGCGGTGGCTGGTCACCGGACCTGTTCCTGCGCTGGGACGTGCGGAACGTGGCAGACAAACTGGCCTACGTCAAGGATCTCGGGCTCAACACCGTCCGGCTGGAGGGCCACATCGAGCCGGACGAGTTCTTCGACCTCGCCGACTCCATGGGCATCCTGACCATGCCGGGCTGGGAATGCTGCGACAAATGGGAGGGCCAGGTCAACGGCGACGAGCCGGGTGAGAAGTGGACCGCGGCCGACTACCCGATCGCCAAGGCCTCGATGACCGGGGAGGCCGAGCGGCTGCGGAACCACCCGAGCGTCGTCTCCTTCCACATCGGCAGCGACTTCGCGCCGGACGCCAAGATCGAGAAGAACTACCTCGACGCGCTCAAGGACGCGGACTGGCCGGCCCCGGTCGTCCCGTCGGCGAAGACGAACTCGTCCCCGCAGCTGGGCAGGTCCGGGATGAAGATGAACGGCCCGTACGACTGGATCCCGCCGAACTACTGGTACGACAAGGCGCACTCGAACGCGGGCGGCGCGTGGAACTTCAACTCCGAGACCAGTGCCGGGCCGGACATCCCGACGATGGACACGCTCAAGCGGATGATGACCTCCGGTGAGCTGGAGACGTTGTGGAAGAACCCGTCCGCGCCGCAGTACCACCGATCCTCGTCCTCGACGTTCGGGAACCTGAAGCTGTACGGTGACGCGCTTTCCGGCCGGTACGGCTCACCGGCGGACCTCCCCGACTACGTCCGCAAGGCGCAGCTGGCGCAGTACGAGAACGTGCGGGCGGAGTTCGAGTCGCACGCGCGGAACTACACCGACAGCTCGAACCCGTCCACCGGGCTGATCTACTGGATGCTCAACAGCCCGTGGACCTCGCTGCACTGGCAGCTGTTCGACGCCTACCTCGACCAGAACGGCGCGTACTACGGGGCGAAGAAGGCGAACGAGCCACTGCACATCCAGTACTCGTACGACTCGAAGTCGGTCGTCGTGGTCAACTCGACCCCCGCCGCGGCGAAGGGCCTGACCGCCAGGGCACAGCTGTTCGACCTCGACGGCACGGAGAAGTTCAGCCAGACCAAGGCCGGGCTCTCCGTCGGCGGGGACGGCGCCAAGGCCACCGCGCTGACCATCCCCTCGGTGAGCGGGCTGTCCACGACGTACCTGGCGAAGCTGGTGCTCACCGACGCCGCGGGCAAGGAGGTCAGCCGCAACGTGTACTGGCTGTCCACCAAGCCCGACACGCTGGACTGGGCGAAGACCGACTGGTACTACACGCCGACGAAGAGCTACGCGGACCTGTCCGGGCTGAACAAGCTCGGCAAGGCGACGGTGGACGTCACCGCGAAGTCGGCCGAGGGCACCGACGGCACCACGACCACGACGGTGACGTTGAAGAACACCACGGGCGGCAGGCTCCCGGCGTTCTATGTGGACAGTCACGTGGTGGACGCGAACGGCAAGCCGGTGCTGCCGGTCCGGTGGAACGACAACGCGGTCAGCCTGTGGCCGGGTGAGTCGACGACGCTGACGGCGACCTACCGGACCGCGGACCTCGGCGGTTCCGCGCCGTCGGTCCGCGTCTCCGGCTGGAACACCGGCACGCAAACCATCCCCGCGCGGTAGGTGACCGAAGGTCCGTGGGGGCCTCCTTGAGGGACTCTAGGTCCCTCAAGGAGGCCCCCACGGACCACTACAGCGAGTCCCAGAGCAGGCGCTGGTCGCGATCGGGGTCGCCGACGGGCGCGCTCTCGTCGTCGAAGAGCATCGTGACGCGGTCCGCGGGCGTGTAGCGCGCCCATCCGGGGTCGCCGGTGGTGACGAACCGGACCCACGCGTCGAACATCGTCGCCGCGATCGCCCGCACCCGTTCGCGCGGCGGTTTGGCCGACGCGAACAGGAAACGCCAGTTCACGTTGCCGATGTCGTCGAACACCAGCGGCAGGTCGAGCCCGTGCGGCGCGCCGAAACCCTTGCCGCGCGGGGCGATCCGCCAGTCGAGCCGGTACATCCACGCCGCTCCCCCCGCCCCGTGCTGCGCCTCGGCGAGCCGGATCGCGGGCAGCCACCAGTCGCCCGCGGTGAGCGCGCGGTTGCGGACCTGGTCCCCGGGCCAGTCCGGCAGTACCTCCCGGTAGGCCGCCGTCGCCTTCTCGATCGCGTCCGCGTCGAGCATCGTCGACCCGGTGCCGAGCGGGTTCGCGCTCCCGGTGGCGAGCCACGCGAACAGGTCGTACTCGTCGGCCGTGGTCCCGGTCAGGATCCCGACGTCACGGGCGGCGCCGGCCGCGATCGCCTCGCCCGGCCGCTCCGGCAGCACCTCGCCGTCGACCACCACCCGATACGTCACCAGCGTGCCCGAAGCGGCCGAAACCCGTTGCTGTGCCTCGAGAATCCGCGTCGCCGGCAGCGTCGCCAGCCGCTCCGGGCCGACGCCCAGTTCGGCCAGCACGGCCCCGGCGACCCGGTCCGCCTCGGCCGGGGTGTGCACCACCGCGCCGACCCCGGTCCCGCTCTGCACGATCGCCCGCCGGAACAGCCCCCGCGCCGCGGGCACCGCGAGCAGCGTCCCGACCGTGCGGCCGCCGTTGGACTGCCCGGCGAGGGTGACCCGGCCCGGGTCACCGCCGAACGCCGCGACGTTGTCCCGCACCCATTCCAGCGCCGTGACCTGGTCCCGCAGCGACAGATTGCCGTCGGCGATCCCGGGCAGCCGCAGCATGCCGAGCACGCCGAGCCGGTACCCGACGGTGACCACCACGACGCCCCGCCGCGCGAACGCCGACGCGTCGAACTGGTGCGGGGAGCCCATCACGCCGCCCCCGCCGTGGATCCACACCAGCACCGGGTGCGGGCCCGGTGACGTGGGCGCGTAGACGTTGACGTACAGGCAGTCCTCGTCGCCGAGAAAGCCCTTTCCCGTGATGGCGGGCTGCGGGGCCCGCGCGGCGAACCGCAGCGTGTCCCGCACCCCCGCCCACCGGGCAGGGCGCCGCGGGGCGCGGAACCGCAGCTCCCCCACCGGCGGCTCGGCGTACGGGACGCCGAAGAAGACCCGGATCCCCTCGCGTTCCCTGCCGCGCACGGCCCCTGCGGTTGTCTCGGCGACGATCTCCACCCGGCCAGCCTAGTTCGGGGCTTGCGCTGGACCGCACTCCAGGATGTTGACGAGCGGCGACACTGGGGAGGAATTCTTGAACGCCACCGAAAACAAGCAACTGTTGCGCGACGTCTTCGCCGCGTGGGCGGCGGGCGACACCCGGCCGTTCCTCGCGGCCCTCGCCGACGACGTCACGTGGACAGTGCCCGGCCACAACGCCTGGTCGGGCACCTACTCCGGGAAGGACGCCGTGCTCGGCGACCTCCTGCGACCGCTCGCCGGGCAGGTCGCGGACCGGCACACGAGCACGGCGAGCCGGTTCGTCGCCGAGGTGCTGGCCGACCCCGCCCGCTAGCCCGATGGGCCCCGGGCCGCCCGCCGGGGAATGATGTCCGCGTGGAGATCGCAGCAGAGATCGTCGCCCTGGTCGTGGCGGTGCTCGTGGTGAGTGCCGTGGCGCGGCGGCTCGACTGGCCGGCACCGCTGTGCCTGATCGCGTTCGGCGTCGCCGTCTCGTTCGTCCCCGGCATTCCGGAGTATCACCTCGAACCCGAGGTGGTCCTGCTCGGGCTGCTGCCACCGCTGCTGTACTCGTCGGCGATCCAGGTGTCGCTGATCGACTTCCGCCGCAACCGGGGCCCGATCGCGCTGCTGTCGGTCGGGCTGGTCGTGTTCACCACCTTCGGGGTCGGCGTGGTCACCTGGCTGGTCGTCCCGGGCCTGCCGCTGGCGGCGGCCATCGCGCTCGGCGCCGTCGTGGCGCCGCCGGACGCGGTCGCGGCGAGCGCGGTCGCGCGCCGGGTCGGGATGCCCCGCAAGCTGGTCCGGCTGCTCGAAGGCGAGAGCCTGTTCAACGACGCCGCCGCGCTGGTCGCCCTGCGGACCGCGATCGCCGCCATCGCCGGGTCGGTGAGCCTGTGGCAGGTCGGCGGCGATTTCCTGCGCGCGGCGGTGTTCGGCACGCTGGCCGGGCTGGTGGTCGGCTTCGCGGGCGCGTGGGTGCGGACCAGGATGGACGAGCCGGTGCTCGACACCGCGCTGTCGTTCGTGCTGCCGTTCATCGCCTACCTGCCCGCCGAGGCCGTGCACGGATCCGGGGTGCTCGCGGTGGTGATCGCCGGGCTGATCCTCGGGTACAAGACGCCGACCATGCTGTCCGGTTCGTCGCGGCTGGCCAGCAGGCTCAACTGGCACACCATCCAGTTCCTGCTGGAGAACATGGTGTTCCTGCTGATCGGCCTGCAGTTGCGGCGCATCCTCGCCGAGGTCGCCGACACCGGCATCGGCATCCTCGGGCTGGCCGGGATCTGCGCCGCGGTGCTCGCGGCGACCATCCTCACCCGGGTGCTGTGGCTGGTCGGGATCGGCCTGGTCCGCCGGGTGATCGGCACGAAGAAGAAGGTCTGGCCGTGGCGGTACTCCGCGGTACTCGCCTGGGCCGGGATGCGCGGCGTGGTCACGCTCGCCGCGGCCTTCGTGCTGCCGCAGGACACCCCGCAGCGTCCGGTGCTGGTGCTCGCCGCGTTCGTGGTCGTGGCCGGGACCCTCGCCATCCAGGGCACGACGCTGCCCGCGCTGATCCGGCGGCTCCGGCTGCCCGCGCCCGACCCCGCCGAGGACGCGCTGCAGGAGGCCGCGGTCCTCAACGACATGACGCACGCGGCGCTGGCGAAGCTGCGTGAGATCCGGCGGCCCGAGGACCCGGACCACGTCGTGGAGCGCATCCGCGACCGGCTCCAGTCCCGTTCGGACGCCGCGTGGGAACAGCTGGGACGGCAGAGCGCGCTCGCGGAGACACCGAGCGACGCCTATCGTCGGCTGCGGATCCAGCTGCTCGAAGCCGAACGCGAGGTGTTCCTGAAGGCGCGCGCCGCCGGGACCGCCGACGACGACGTGCTGCGGCGGGTGCTGGAACGGCTCGACATCGAGGAGTCGATGCTCGACGCGGACGAGGAGGAACCGCCGATGGAAGGCCGCGAACTCCGGACCCCGGCCGCGACGGCGGGCTCCTGTAAGCACCTGGCGCACGCCTGGCCGGATCACCGGCCGGAAAGCACCGACTCCTGCGCCGAGTGCGTCGAGGAAGGCAGCACCTGGGTGCATCTGCGGATGTGCCTCAAGTGCGGGCACGTCGCCTGCTGCGACTCCTCGCCGAAGCGGCACGCGACCCGGCACTTCCACGACACCCGGCATCCGGTGATGCGCAGCGTGGAGCCCGGCGAGACGTGGCGCTGGTGCTTCGTGGACAAGCAGCTCGGCTAGACGCTGAGGTCCGGTCGGCCGCTGTTATGTTCGACGACATGAGCACGCCCGAGCAGGAGATCGAATACCGCCAGCACCGGTTCACCCCGCCGCCCGGCGCTGCCGACATTTTCCTGGTGCGGCACGGCGAATCGGCCCCCGCGCGGGTGAGCTCGCCCCCGCCGATGCTCGACGGCCAGGCCGATCCCGCCCTCGCGCCGGAAGGACGGGAGCAGGCCGAACGCGTCGGCGCGCGGCTGGCGCACGAAGGGCTCGACGCGCTGTACGTGACGTCGCTGCGCCGGACCGCGGAGACCGCCGCGCCGCTGGCGGCCAAGCTCGGCCTCACACCGCGGGTCGAACCGGACCTGCGGGAGATCCACCTCGGCGACTGGGAGGGCGGCCTGTTCCGCAAGAACACCTCCGAAGGTCACCCGATCGCCGAGCGGCTCTGGACCGAACAGCGCTGGGGCGTTCTTCCCGGCGCCGAAGCCGACGAGGCGTTCGGTGCCCGGGTCTGTGCCGCGATCGGCCGGATCGCCGCCGCGCACCCGGACCAGCGGGTCGCGGTGTTCACCCACGGCGGGGTCATCGGCGAGGTGTTCGCCCAGGCCGCGGGCGCGGGCGAGCGGTTCGCGTTCCTCGGCGCCGACAACGGCTCGGTCTCGCGCCTGGTCGTGCTGGGCGGTAACTGGCTGGTGCGCGGCTTCAACGACGTCACGCACCTGGGTTAGGGCCGGCGGACGTACCCCGTGGCGACGAGTTCGACCGCGACGAGCACCGAGACGGCTTCGGCGGCGACCAGCCCGATCAGCACCAGCACCTGGGTCATACCCGCCTGCAGCGGCGAGGCACCGCCGAGCAGGACGCCGACGTAGGCGCCGGGCAACGTCACGAGCCCGACCGTCCTGGTCTGGTCGAGCGCCGGGATCAGCGCCTGCCCCGCCGACGGGCGGCAGATCTCCAGCGCGGCGGGGCGCGGGGTGAAGCCGAGTGCCAGCGCCGCCTCGTATTCGCCGTGCCGTGCCTTGAGCTCGTCCAGCGCCCGCCGCGCCGCCTGCGAGGTCGCGGTCATCGCGCCGCCGATCACGATCCCGGCGATGGGCACGACGGCGATCGGCCGGAACGGCACCACCCCGGCGGCGAGCACGAGCCCCAGCACCGGGGCGACCCCGGCCGCGATCGCCGTGGCCGCCCACCGCAGCACCCGCGCGGCGCCGGAGCCCCCGATCCGGCGTGCCGAGGTGTACGCCGCGATCCCGAACATCAGCAGGACGAACAGGCCGGTCAGCCAGCCCGAACGCAGGATCGCGGTGATCACCAGCGAGACGAGGGCGAGCTGGACGACCGCGCGCACGGCGGCGACGAGCACGGTCCGGCCCCGCGCGAGCCCGCCGAACCGCACGACGAGCGCCCCGGCCACCGCGAGCACCACCAGCACCGCCACCAGCGCGGGCCCGAACGTGATCACGGCGTTCATTATCGGGCGCGCCGGCGCCCACGCCGGGAAGGCGCGGCGGCCTACGCCGTGCAGATCAGCTGGCTGCCGTCCCCGTTGACGACCTTCTCGGCGACGACGACGCCGTCGACGAGGACCCGGCAGCGCAGCGTGCCCTGCCCGGCGTGCTGCGCGGAAAGGCTGTAGAACTCGGTCCGGTCACCCGGGCCGGTGCGGGTGAAGGAGGTCGACCACGGCGTGGTGACCTCGGCGGACTGGACGAGGTCGGTTCCCCCGCCGACGTAGGTGAGGTTGCGGGCCCCGCCCGTGCCGGTCAGCTCGTAGACCACGGCGTGCCTGACCGGTGCGGCCGCCACGACCGGCGCCGCCCGCGCCTGCTCCGGTGGCGGCGGTGCCGCCTGCCGCGACGTCGTCCCGGGCAGCACGTACCAGGCCAGGGTGATCGCGACCGCCGCGACGCCGACGACGACCACGACGTTGCCGAGCGTCCAGACCCGGCCACGGTCCCCCGGATCCGGCACGGCTCCCGGCGACGGCGGTACCGGCGAAGCCACGGTGCGAACACGCATGGAGAGGTCATCCCTCGTTCGGGCGCACTCCGGTCGAGTACGATGCCTACTTCTCGTCCGGTATAGACGGCGTGTTAGCCATTAGGCCCGAGAACTCTCATATTCACCCTTTCGGGCGCCCTCTGCTCACGCAATGTCGCTGGTCGGCCGCGTCGCCGGTTGGCCCGGGGTAAACGACCGCGTTGCCGTTAGGGTCTTGGGCGAAGGAGCCATGCCCAGCCGGCACTGCAGGGAGGTCGCGGTGGCCACCATCACCGACGTCGCGTCCAGGGCGGGCGTGTCGACCGCGACCGTGTCCAGGGCGCTCAACGGCAAGTCCACGGTGGACCCGGTACTCGCCGCCCGGGTGCGGCGCGCGGCGGAGGAGCTCGGCTATCACCCCAACGGACTGGCCAGGAACCTGCGCCGCCAGGAGACCGCGGTCCTCGCGCTCATCATCTCCGACGTCGAGAACCCGTTCTTCACCGCGATCGCGCGGGGCGTCGAGGACCTCGCCCAGACCTCCGGCTACTCGGTGGTGCTCTGCAACACCGACGAGAACGCCGACAAGGAACGCCGGTACCTCGACGTCGCGCTGCAGGAACGGGTCGCGGGCGTGGTGCTGTCCCCGACCGGGCACGCGACCAGCGTCGACCGGCTGCGCAGGCAGGGCACCCCGGTCGTCGCGGTGGACCGGCCGCTCGCCGGGATCGTCGGCGACCAGGTGCTCGTCGACACGCGCCGCGCCGCGGGCGAGGCCACCACGCACCTGCTCGGCAACGGCTACCAGCGTGTCGGCTGCCTCAGCGGCCCCACCGGCGTCCGCACCGCGGACGACCGGCTCGCCGGGTACGTCGACGTCGTCGGCGGCCGGTCCGCGCTGTTCCGCCGGTCCGCCTACCGGGCCGAGGGCGCCCGCCTCGCCGCGCTGGACCTGCTCGACGAACCGGCGCCCCCGGACGCGCTGCTGGTCGCGAACAGCACGATGGCCATCGGCGTACTGGAGGCCCTGGCCGAGCGCGGGCTGCGCCCTGGCAGGGACGTCGGGCTCGTGGCGTTCGACGACGCGCCGTGGACGACACTGATCGACCCGCCGCTGACCGTCGTCGCCCAGCCCGCCTACGACGTCGGCCGCGCCGCCGCCGATCTCCTGCTGGCGCGGATCGGCGACAGCACCCGCGAGCCCGCCACCGTGACCCTGGAGGCCCGGCTCATCGCCCGGCACAGCTCACGACGCTGACCTCACGCGCCCGGGTGAGTAAGCGCTATCCGCACGAACGTGCCTGGGGGCCGGCGCGACGCCGGCCCCCAGGCACGCCCCACCCCCTGTGTCCCCCAGGTCCGGCGGCCCGTGACCGCCGGGGCCGGTGAAGCACGAAGGCAGGAAATCGATTTCCACCGGAACGTAGATCCCGCACTGTGGAGTGTCAAGCGTCTCCGGCCCTGGACAAGCTCGTCCGATGGAGGCAAACTGACCCGCAGTCCCCTACCGTTCGTGTTGAGTAATGTGCGGTCTGTGTCGATCTTTGGTGAATTCACCCACAAATCAGGCGAGATACCGCACGAACCCGCACATCCGGGTTAGTCTAGGCGCATGTCTGTAGCACTGGAGAACGTCCTCGCCAAGGCCGGCCTCAAGGTCGACGCCACCGAGTTCCTGACGATGGTCGAGGACGCGGCGCGCAGACTGTCCCCACCCAACCCGGATCCTTCGCACTACTTCTCCCCCGACCAGCGGGCCGCGCTCACCGACGTCGGCCTCGACCTGACACCCCGCGCCGAGGGCGAGCCCGACTTCCGCGCCCGCACCGTCGCCGCGCACGCCGTGCTCGCCGAATCCGCGCTCAGCGTGGTCGAGGCGGCGCGGGTCCTCGGCGTCGACGACAGCCGGATCCGCCATCGCCTCAAGGAAGGCAGGCTCACCGGCTGGAAGGATCAGGGCTGGCGGCTGCCGTCCTGGCAGTTCGCGGGTTCGGGCGTACTCCCCGGCCTCGAGGTGATCCTGCGCGCGCTGCCCGAGGACCAGCCCGCGCTCGTGGTCGCCGCCTTCATGAGCACCCCCCAGACCGATCTCGTCATCAACGACCATCCCGCCACTCCCCGTCAGTGGTTGCTCTCCGGGGGTGACCCGGAACACGTCGCCCGGCTGATCGCCACGTTAGGCTCGCCGTTCTAGGCTGATACGTTCGCAAGTAACGATCTCTCCGACAAGGACGGACGACTCCCGACGTATGGCCCGGCTCCCCATGCCGCCCGCACGGTCTGTCCTGGTCAAGGAGCTGAACCGCACCAAGGACGTGGTGCCGGTCCAGCCCGACACCAGGCTGGTCAGGATCTTCACCGCGCACGGCAACCACCCGCAACAGTGGAATTCGTTCCGCTACACCGGCCCGCTCCCGCACGGCCGGTTCGACCAGCAGTCGCCAGGACGTGGCGGCCGCCCGGTCACCGACCCGGCCAACGGCGTGCTCTACTTCGGCCTGACCGTGCGCACCAGCGTCGCCGAGGTCTTCCAGACCAGTTCCACCGTCGACCGCAAGACCCGCGGTCCCCGGCTGGTCGTCGTCCGTCCCACCCGCACCCTCCAGCTGCTCGACCTCACCGGGCTCTGGCCCACCAGGGTCGGCGCGTCGCAGGAGATCTCCAGCGGGCCGAAGAAACTCACCCAGGCCTGGGCCCGCGCGATCCGCGCCGCCTTCGGCGATCTCGACGGGCTCTGGTACCGCTCGTCGATGGACTCCGGCGGTCCCGCGATCTGCCTGTGGGACCCGCCCGCCGGCGCCGCCCTCCCCATCGCCCCGGACGTCCTGCTGCCGCTCGACCACCCCGGTCTCGACGTCCCGCTGGGCCGCGTCTGCGAGGAGCTGAACTACACGCTGCTCTCGTGAATCACGCGAGTGCGCCGCCCAATCACACGAGTTCTCCGTCCCATCACGCGAGTGCGCCGTTCAATCACGCGAGTACGTCGTTCAGAGGTGCCGTGCCCACCAGTCGAGGACGGCGTCGAAGCGCTGGACCCGGTGGCGGGGCTTGCCCGAGCGGGTCAGCTCGTGCCCTTCGCCGGGGAACAGCAGGAACTCCGTCTCGGTGCCGTGCCGCCGCAGCGCCACGAACATCCGCTGCCCCTGCTCCAGCGGGCACCGCCAGTCCTGCTCCGAATGCACCACCGCGAACGGGATGTCGATCTTCTCGGCATGGGTCAGCGGGCTGCGGTCCCGCTGCGCCTCGGGATCCTTGCCGACGTAGACGTCCACGAACTCGTAGCCGATGTCCGAGCTGCCGACCATCGACACCCAGTCGTTCACCGCGCGCTCGCTCCACGCCGCCTGGAACCGCTCGCCGTGGTGGGCGGCGAGCCAGCCGGTCATGAACCCGCCGTAGGAACCGCCCATGATCCCGACCCGCCCGGCGTCGAGATCGGGCCGTTCGAGCGCGGCGTCGAGCAGGGCGAGCACGTCGTCGGCGTCGACCGTGCCGAGACCGCGGAGGACAGAGCGCCCGTGGCTCTGCCCGTATCCCGCCGAACCACGCGGATTCCCGAGGACGACCGCGTACCCGGCCGACGCGTACACCTGCGCCTCGTCGAACACCGCCCAGTCCTGCTGGGCGAACGGCCCGCCGTGCACCACGCGCAGCACCGGGTGCGGGCCCTCGCCCCCGGGCAGCACCAGCCAGCCGTGCACGGGATACCCGTCCGGCGCGGTGGTGTCCAGCTCGACGACCTCGCACAACCCCTTGGCACGCAACGGTGCCGAGTAGTCGGTGAGCGTCCGGGGACCGTCCCCGGCGAGCAGGACGACGTCACCGGAACTGACCGGCGTCGCGACGACGGCGACCACGACCGGGCCCGCCGCGGCGAACCCGCGGACCACGACCTTGCCGTCCAGGAGCACGGGAAGATCGGCCGGCGGCGCGGTTTCCGCCGTCACCGGCACCGCGCGCAGCTCCACCGCGCCCCGGTTCCGGACCGCGACGAGGACGTCCTCGCCACGCGGCACCGGCGCGCCCGCCGGGGCCTCGCAGTCGACCGACTCGGTCTCGGTGAGCCGGCGCGCCTCCCACGGCCCGTCGCCGCCGGACGGGACCGCCGCGTAGAGACCGGTGTTGCAGACCTCCCACACGCCATCCACAAAGGACTGTCCATAGAAGAACAGGGTGCCGTCGGGACCGAACACCGGGAGTTCGAGGAATCCCTCGCCCCGCACCAGAAGCTCGGGCTCGCCGCCCTCGGGCCCGACCGTGTACAGATCGCGTCCCTCGGTCTCCACCCGGCCCCAGTCCGCCGGTGCGGTGAACACGATCCGCCCGCCGTCGGGTGTCCACACGGGATGGTCGACATCGACCGCGCCGTCGGTCAGCGGCGCGGGCCCGCCCGGTTCTCCCGCGACGAGGTCCGCGGCCGGGTCGATCGCGAACAGCCGCTGCGGCCGGTCGCGCAGGAATCCGATGTCGTCGATGCGGTAGTCCAGGCGGGTGATCCGGCGCGGCGCCTCGGCGGCGGGGTCGAGCACCTCGCCGTCCGAGCCCGGCACACCGTAGCGGCCGGGCTCGGGGATCCGCGCGACGAACGCGATCCGGCCGGAGTCCGGGGACCACGCCGGTGCCGACACCCCGAGCGGGAGCGCGGTGAGCCGCTTCGCGTCCCCGCCGTCGGCGGGCATGACGTGCAGCTGCGGACTGCCCTCGGCGCCCTCCCCCCGCCCGGCGCGCAGGAAGGCCACCCAGCGCCCGTCCGGCGAGATCACCGGCGACGTGTCGCGCGGCCCTTGGGTCCAGGCGCGTTCGCCGCCGCCGAGCGCGATCCGGCGCAGTGACCGCCGCTCGGCGTTGGACTTCAGGTCGGGCCCGCCCACCGCGACCAGCAGCAGGTCGCCGTGCAGGGCGGGATGACCGGGGACCACCAGGGATTCGATGTCGGAGGGGCGCATCCCGCCGACGGTACCGGATCGTTAGCCTGCCGAACTACCGCTCTTCGTCGTGACTCCGGCGCGTTCGTCACGCTTGGCCTTCAGCAGGCTGGCGACGGTGGTGGCGGTCAGCACGACCACGATGACGCCGAGCGAGATCCAGTTGTTGATGTCCGCCCAGTCCGGGACGACGTGGTACTCGTGCAGCGCGTGCAGGACCAGCTTGAGGCCGATGAAGCCGAGGATCACCGCGAGGCCGTAGGACAGGTAGACCAGTTTGGTCACCAGACCGCCGAGCAGGAAGTACAGCTGCCGCAGTCCCATCAGGGCGAACGCGTTGGCGGTGAAGACCAGGAACGCCTCCTGGGTGATGCCGAAGATCGCCGGGATCGAGTCGACCGCGAAGAGCAGGTCCGCGCTGCCGATCGCGACGATCACCACGAACATCGGGGTGATCATCCGCTTGCCGCCGACCTTCACGAAGGACTTGTGCCCGTGGTACTCGTCGGTGACCGGGTAGACCTTGCGCACCCAGCGGGTGACGGCGTTCTCGTGGTACTCCTCTTCCTCCCCCTTGCCGCGCAGCATGCTCACCGCGGTCCAGACGAGGATCGCGCCGAAGAGGAAGAACACCCACACGAACTGCGCGATCAGCGCCGCGCCGACGGCGATGAACACGCTGCGCATGGCCAGCGCGAGCAGGATGCCGACGAGCAGCACGCGGTGCTGGTGGATGGCGGGCACCTTGAACGAGGACATGATGATCATGAAGATGAACAGGTTGTCCACGCTGAGCGAGTACTCGGTGATGTACCCGGTGAAGAACTCGACGCCGGGGTCGTGCCCGGCGAAGAAGAAGACGCCGATACCGAAGAGCACCGCGCACGAGATGTAGAAAATGACCCACCGGGCGGCCTCACCGGTGGTGACCTCATGCGGCTTGCGGTCGACGATGACCAGGTCGAGCGCGATGAGCGCCAGCAGGCCACCGACCGTGGCGATCCACAGCCACAAGGGGACGAACATCGACGAAACCTCCGGATAGTGCGCAGCAGCAACTAACCGGAGGTCTCTCCCGCCGGTGCGGACACCGGCCGACGGTGCCGGGGGCGCTGGGCCACCGTGCTGACGACACCGCCGCGAAGGAATACTCCCCTCACAGCGCGTCTAGTTTGACCGTTACGGACCGCGAACGCCAGTGATGGTTGCCCGTGTCACCGTCTTGGTGGTGTTAAGAGCGTCACGTGCGAACGCTCGGTGTCTGATCTCTGTTAAGGCCGCGACGCGTTCTCAGTAAACTTCACATACGGTCACCTCGTGCCCCGACTCCCGATCCCGCGCACCCGCGGTGCCCGGCTCACCGCGCTCGGCGCGGTCGTGGTGGTGCTCGCCGCCGCGGCCGTCGTCTGGTCGACCCGCTCCCCCGCGCCACCGCTTGCGCGGACCCAGGACGCGGTCCTCGACCTGCCCGCCGCGCCCGGCTCCGCCGACAAGGTCGCCATCGACACCACCACCTACTTCCCCGAGCGGACCCCCGCGCCCGCCGTCCTGCTCGCGCACGGATTCGGCGGCACCAAGAACAGCGTCGCCGACCAGGCCCGCGAACTCGCCGGACAGGGCTTCGTCGTCATGACGTGGTCGGCCCGCGGGTTCGGCCGCAGCACCGGCAAGATCGGCCTCAACGACCCGGACGGCGAAGTCGCCGACGCGCGCGGGCTCATCGACCACCTGGTCTCCTCCCGCGAGGTCGTCACCGACGCGAACGGCGATCCGAAGGTCGCGGTGACCGGCGGTTCGTACGGCGGCGCCCTCGCGCTCCTGCTCGCGGGTACCGACAAGCGCGTCGACGCCATCGCCCCGGTGATCACCTACAACGACCTCGCGCAGGGCCTGCTCCCGAACGCCGCCGCCACGACGGCGCCCACCGCGGGCACCCCGGCGGCGGGCGCGTTCACCGCGGACGGGGTGTTCAAGAAGTCCTGGGCGGGCAACCTCTTCTCCGCCGGATCCGGCCAGGCGGGCTCCGGCGCCGGGCCCGCGATGGAGGCACCCGAACCCGGGCAGCAGACCAGGGACACCGGTCAGCAGACCGGCGGGACCGGCGGCGGGGCGGCGCCGCCCCAGCCGGGACCGCGCGCCGCGCCTCCGGCGCCCGCCGACCTCTGCGGCCGCTTCACCGCGCCGGTGTGCGCGGCCTACACCGAGCTGGCCACCACCGGGAAGGCGAGTTCGCGGACGACCGACCTGCTCCGGCGCGTCTCCCCCGCGTCGGTGACGAACCGGATCACCGTGCCCACCCTGCTCGTGCAGGGCGAGAACGACACCCTGTTCGGCCTCGACCAGTCCGACGCGACCGCGCGGCAGATCACCGCGGCCGGCGGGAAGGTCACCACGGTCTGGTACACCGGCGGGCACGACGGCGGCTCGCCCGGCCCGAAGCTGCGCGGCAGGATCGCCGAGTTCCTCAGGTACTCGCTCACCGGCGAGGGTTCGCCACCCGCGAACGGGTTCAGCTACGACGTCCAGGGCACGTTGCGGGCCAACGGAACGCCGTCGGTGCGCACCGTGGCGGCCCCGGCCTACCCCGGCCTGACGACCGCGCCCGCGGAGCGACGGTTGTTCCCGCTGACCGGCCCGGCCCAGCCGGTGGTCCGGCCCGCCGGGGCCAGTCCCTCGGCGGTGAGCGGGATTCCCGGGCTCAACGGGCTGGTGAGCGGCAATTCGCGGCTGAGCGCGGTGCTCGGCATCGATCCGCCCGGCCAGTACGCGCAGTTCGGCACCCCGCCGATGGACAGTCAGGTGGTCGTGGCGGGGTCGCCGACGGTCCGGCTGCGGGTGTCCGCCGACCCCGCGCACCCGGAGCCCGAAGCGGTGCTGTTCGCCAAGCTCTACGACGTCGGCCAGGACGGCACCCGGGTGCTCCCCGCCAACGCGGTGGCGCCGCTGCGGGTCCGCGGGCTGCCCGCGGACGGCAGCCCGGTGGAGGTCACGGTGACCCTGCCGGGCATCGTGCGGCCCGTCGAAGCCGGGCATTCGCTGCGGCTGGTGGTCGGCACGACCGACCAGGCGTACGCGGTTCCTGCCACGCCGTCGGCCTTCCGGATCGCGCCCGCCGAGGACACCGCGCTCGCCGTGCCGGTCGTGCCGGGCACCTCCGTGGGCGCCGGGGTGCCGGTGTGGCAGCTGGCCGGCATCGGCGTCACCCTCGCGATCGGGCTCGTGGTGGTGGTGTTCGCCGCGATCCGGCGCCGCCGGGCCCACGACGTCGATCCGGACCTGGCGAAGACGCCGATGGTCATCGACGGGCTGCGCAAGCGGTACTCCGGCGGGTTCGTCGCCGTCGACGGCCTGTCCTTCCGGGTGGAGCCGGGCCAGGTGCTCGGCCTGCTCGGACCCAACGGCGCCGGGAAGACGACGACCCTGCGCATGCTGATGGGCCTGATCACCCCGACCGAGGGCAGCATCAGGGTGTTCGGCCACCGCGTCCGGCCCGGCGCGCCGGTGCTCTCCCGTATCGGGTCCTTTGTGGAGGGTTCGGGTTTCCTGCCGCACCTGTCCGGCAAGGCGAACCTCGAACTGTACTGGGCGAGTACGGGACGTCCGGCCGAAAAGGCGCATTTCGCCGAGGCACTGGAGATCGCCGGGCTCGGCGACGCGGTGCACCGCCGGGTGAAGACCTACAGCCAGGGCATGCGGCAGCGGCTGGCGATCGCGCAGGCAATGCTCGGGCTGCCGGAGCTGATGGTGCTCGACGAACCCACCAACGGGCTCGACCCGCCCCAGATCCACCAGATGCGCGAGGTGCTGCGCCGGTACGCGGCGACCGGGCGCACCGTGGTGGTGTCGAGCCACCTGCTGGCCGAGGTCGAGCAGACCTGCACACACGTGGTGGTCATGCACCGCGGCAGGCTGGTCGCCTCGGGCGAGGTCGGCGAGCTGGCCGCGGCCGGCGGCGAGGCAACGTTCCGGGTGGACACCCCGGAGGCGGCCGCCGAGGCGCTGCGGGCCACCGGCGGCGTCACCGACGTCGCGGTCGAGGGCGACCTCGTGCACGCGAACCTCGACGGGGTCCCGCGCGCCGAGGCGGTGGCGCTGCTCGTCCGCGCGGGTGTCGCGGTGGAGCAGGCCGGGCCGAGGCGACGGCTGGAAGACGCTTTCCTGCAGCTGGTCACGGAGGAGTCATGAACAGTCAAGGGACCGACGGGATGCACGGGGGCGTGCACACGGATCCGGCGGCGCTGACCGAACTGACCGACGTCGCCTCGCACGAGCCGACGGAGGTGGGACCGGACGGCGCCGTGGCCGGGTACCGGGCCGACCGGACGCTGCGGCTGGGCGTCGAGCTCAAACGGCAGCTCCGGCGGCGCCGCACCCAGCTGCTGCTCGGGTTCGTCGCGGTGCTGCCGTTCGTCCTGGTGCTGGCGTTCGAGCTGGGCCAGTCCAGCCCGAACCGGCGCAGCGGCGGGTTCGTGGACCTGGCGACCGCGAGCGCCCCGAACTTCGTGGTGCTCGCGCTGTTCGTGTCCGGTACCTTCCTGCTGCCGATGATCGTGGCGTTGTTCTTCGGTGACACCATCGCGAGCGAATCGTCGTGGTCGAGCCTGAAGTACCTGCTGGCGATCCCGGTGCCGCGGCACCGGGTGCTGCGGCAGAAGGCGATCGTGTCGGGGATCCTGTCGGTGGCCGCGCTGGTGCTGCTGCCGCTGGTGTCCCTGCTGGTGGGGCTGATCTGGTACGGGGCGGGCGACGCGATCAGCCCGACCGGGGACGCGGTGCCCTTCGGCAAGAGTCTCGTCGCCATCGGACTGTCCACTGTGTACGTCATCGCGCAGCTGGCGTGGGTGGCCGGGCTCGCGCTGTTGCTCAGCGTGTCCACGGACGCGCCGCTCGGCGCGGTCGGCGGGGCGGTGCTCGTGGCCATCCTGTCCCAGATCCTGGACCAGATCACCGCGCTGGCCGGGTTGCGGAACTACCTGCCGACGCACTACTCGTTCTCCTGGATCGATCTGATATCGACCGATATCGACTGGACGAACATCGCCTCCGGGCTGTTCTCGGCGGCCGTCTACGGCACCGTTTTCCTGGTGCTGGCCGGGCGCCGCTTCGCCACAAAGGACGTCACCAGCTGACATTCGGTACACCGGTGCCGCCGGTGCGCCGACGGCCGGTGTCCCCCGGGGAGAGCAACAGAACTCCTTGGGGGACACCGGCTTTTCACCGCCTGTGGCGATGTTCACCCAACCGAGCGGACACCGCGCGGAATCCGGTCGCTGATTACGATTCTTTTCGCCGCGGCCCTCTTCGGGTGAAAACCCCGCCTGCCATGGCCGATCCGGCGAAAACGCTCTATCTTCGTGAAGTGACGACGCGGCGAGGGCACTAAGAACGCAGAGGATGTCGCCATGACCCAGTCTGTGGAAGTTCCGCTTCAGGAATTCGTCCTCGATTGGACGCTGCCCGCACCGGACGGCAGCCGGATCAGCTTTGTCGCCTCGGGCCAGGTGACGTTGCTGAACGGCAAGCGCGCCTACAAGATCGACGGCGTGCTCTACATCGCCGAGGGTGGCGATCGCCTCCGTGACATCGGAAATCCCAAACTGTTCGTCCGCCGTAACGGCGTCGAGTCCAGCGGACGGTATTGGGGCTGGGAAACCATCACCCGGCAGTCCGGCACCCGGCTGGCCGATATGGACGCGTACTTCATCCGCACCGGGTACTGGGCTCCCGCGGATCGCTCGATCCTGTTGAGTCTAGGCGCGGAAACGGGCTGGACCAAGAAGAAGACCTACAGTCCCACCGTCCGCGTCCGGCTGGTCGACTGACCGGCCGGGCTCAGGCCGCCCCCGCCGCCTCGGGGCGGGGGCCCGCCTCGGCGAGCGCCTTGATTCCCTCGACGGTGGCGAGCATGTTGGTGCGGAACTCACCCAGTCGCATCTCGACGAGCTGTTCCTCCTGGTCCGGCATCTTCGCGATGATGTCGGTGAGGTTGGAGGGGCCCGGCCCCATCTGCCCCCGCTGCCGCAGCACGGTGCCGTCGCCGTCGGGAATCAGCTCGAACCGCCACGCTCCCGCCGGGTTCCGCACGTCCTCGACCGCCCAGGCGAACAACCGGGCCGGTTCGAAACCCACCACCGTCGAGGTGGTTTCCCACTCGCCCGCGTACGGGTGGAGGTTGCGGCCGCGGAACCGGGCGCCGAGCCCGGGTTCGGCGTCGTCGAGCCAGTAGCCGCCCTGGAACTCGGTGGAGAACCGGGACGGCAGGTCGACGTCGATCAGCCACGACCACACCTGCTCGGGCGAGGCGGCGATCCGGATTTCGACCTCGATGGACGGGCTTTCCGAGTACTTCATGGCTCTCCCCAGGGCTTCCGGCACTTCCGGCGTGCTCAGAAACCTAGCCGGGGCGACGGGGCAGGGACAACTCGCAGCGTGCGTGCACCGCGGCGGCGGGGAAGACGACACCCCGCCGCGCGCCGCCCCGCCGAAAGTCGGGGGCCGCCGGTTCTTCCGCCGGTCGGCGCTTGTCCGGCCCCGCGCCCTTCTGTGAGGATCCTCCGACTGGGGAATTCCTGGAGCCGGAGGTGCGGATGCGCGGGCTGCTCACCGTCTGCTCGGCGGTTCTGGTCACCGTCCTGACCGTGGCGGGCCCGGTCCCGGCCGCGAAGGCGGCGGAGCCGGGCGGCGGCGACATCGGGGAGGCGTTGCGGCACGTCCCCGGCCTCACCGTCGTCGACGAGGCCCCGGCACCGGACGGGTACCGCTTCTTCCGGTTGACGTTCACCCAGCCCGCCGACCACCGCGATCCGGACGCGGGCACGTTCGAGCAGCGATTCACGTTGCTGCACAAGGATTTCTCCGCACCGACGGTGGCCTACACCAGCGGCTACAACGTGTCGGCCGCGCCGAACAGGTCCGAGCCGACCCGGATCGTCGGTGGCAACCAGCTGTCGATGGAGTACCGCTACTTCACGCCATCGCGGCCACGGCAGGAGAACTGGGCCGATCAGCTGACGATCTGGCAGGCCGCGGCCGACGAACACCGCGCGGTACAGGCGTTCAGGGCCCTCTACCCCGGGAAGTGGCTGGCCACCGGGGGCAGCAAGGGCGGGATGACCGCGACCTACTTCCGGCGGTTCTTCCCGCACGACGTCGACGGCACGATCCCCTACGTCGCGCCCAACGACGTCATCGACGAGATCGACAGCTACAACCGGTTCCTCTCGCGAGTCGGCGACGATCCCGGCTGCCGCACCGCGCTCAAGGCGATCCAGCGGGACACGCTGAAACGTCGTGACGAGTTCGGCGGGCTCGCCACGGCCGACGCCGCGAAGAAGGGATACACGTTCACGACCGTCGGTTCACTGGACAAGTCACTGGAAATCGCCGTCATCGACGCGTACTTCGCCTTCTGGCAATACCAGAAGCAGTCGGACTGCGCGACGGTGCCGAAGGCGGGGGCTCCCGCGGCCGAGGTCTACGCCTGGTTCGAAAAGGTGGAAAGCCTCACGACCTACGCCGACCAGGCGCTGGCCCCGTACGTCCCGTACTACTACCAGGCCGCCGTCCAGCTGGGCTCGCCCGAGGCCTACGACGGGTACCTGCGGGATCTGCTGCGGTACCCGGGCGCCGACGTCCCGGAGTCGTTCGTGCCGAAGTCGATCGAACGGCCGCCGTTCGACCACTTCGCCATGCCCGACATCGACTTCTGGGTCCGTACCCAGGGCAGGCGGCTGTTGTTCGTCTACGGCTCGAACGACCCGTGGGGTGCCGAGCCCTTCCGGCTCGGGCCAGGCTCGCGCGACTCGTACCGCTACTTCGTGCCGGGCGGCAACCACGGCGCGAACGTCGCGCAGCTGCCCCCGGACGAGGCCGCGGCGGCGACCGCGACGATCCGCCGCTGGGCGGGGCTGCCGCCCGCCGGCCCGGAAGTGACCGCGCGCTCCGCGCCGGCGGGTTTCCCGGACTTCGACGCCGACCCGATCATGACCGCCCGGCCCCGGCTGTGAGGCCGGGCTACCGCTCGCCGAGCTTGACCAGCGGCAGGTCGGTCTGCGGGAAGTCGTCCCCGATACACAACAACGGCTCCCCGGCGACGAACGCCGCGGCATAGGTCAGGCAATCACCGAAGTTCAGCGCGGCCGGATGCCGTCCCTTGCCAAACCGGAGGTAGGCGACCTGCGCGGCTCGCCAATGCGCGTCGCCGAAGGACAACACGTCGAAGTTCCGCTGTTGCAGGAAGTCGGCGAGCAACGTCTTGCCGCGGTTGCCCTCCTTGTGCACGAGCACGATCGTCGTCTCGACCAGGATCGGCGAACCGATGCGGCACACCGGAGCGGCACCGATGGCCGCACCGATCTGCTCGGCTCGTGGCTCGCCGAGAATCGCGGCGATGATCGCGGAGCTGTCCAGGATCACACGCCACCCGGCCCGTACCCGAGGATCTCTTCACGCTCCGCCTTCGTCACCGGCACGCCCCGGTTCTCCGGACTGACCTGTGGCCAGATCTCCTCCCGGAGGAAACGCACGAACTCCTCGCCGTTCCGCTGCCCGTCCCGTTCGGCGACCAGCCGATCGCGCAGGAGCCGCAGTCCGTCACGTACCGCCGCTGTCTTGCTGCCACCGGTCATAGCCGCCACCTCCTCGGCAAGTCGCTCCGCGTCCGGATCCTTGATGTTCATCGGCATGGTGTAATGATACCCGGGTATGGTGTAAATCTACCATTACTTGATGCCTGCGGCGTCCATGCCGCGAAGCTCCTTCTTCAGGTCGGAGACCTCGTCCCGCAGGCGGGCGGCCAGCTCGAACTGCAGATCGCGCGCGGCCTGCATCATCTGGTCGGTCATCTGCTGGATGAGGTCCGCGAGCTGGGCACGCGGCATCCCCGCGACGTCCTTGTCCACGAGCATCCCGGAGCTGCGGACCTTGTCCCCCTGCTCCGGCTTCTTGCCACGCGAGACGTTGCGGCCCGAGCCGCCGACCGCCACCGACTCGGTGTCCTCGGCCTCGCTGTAGACCCGGTCGAGGATGTCGGCGATCTTCTTCCGCAGCGGCTGGGGGTCGACGCCGCGCTCCTCGTTGTACGCGATCTGCTTGGCGCGGCGGCGATCCGTCTCCTCGATCGCGTGCTGCATCGAGTCGGTGATCTTGTCCGCGTACATGTGCACCTCGCCCGAGACGTTTCGCGCCGCGCGGCCGATGGTCTGGATCAGCGAGGTCCCGCTGCGCAGGAAGCCCTCCTTGTCCGCGTCGAGGATCGCCACGAGCGACACCTCGGGCAGGTCGAGGCCCTCACGCAGCAGGTTGATGCCGACCAGCACGTCGAAGTCGCCCGCGCGCAGCTGCCGCAGCAGCTCGACCCGGCGCAGCGTGTCCACCTCGGAGTGCAGGTACCGCACCCGGATGCCGAGTTCGAGCAGGTAGTCGGTGAGGTCCTCGGCCATCTTCTTGGTCAGCGTCGTGACCAGGACGCGCTCGTCCTTCTCCGCGCGCTCGCGGATCTCGTGCACGAGGTCGTCGATCTGACCCTCGGTGGGCTTGACGACCACCTTCGGGTCGACCAGGCCGGTCGGCCGGATGACCTGCTCGACGAACTCGCCGCCAGCCTGGCCCATCTCGTACGGCCCCGGCGTGGCCGACAGGTAGACGGTCTGGCCGATCCGGTCGGTGAACTCCTCCCAGGTCAGCGGGCGGTTGTCCACCGCGCTCGGCAGCCGGAAGCCGTACTCCACCAGATTCCGCTTGCGGGACATGTCGCCCTCGAACATGCCGCCGATCTGCGGCACCGTCTGGTGCGACTCGTCGATGACCAGGAGGAAGTCGTCCGGGAAGTAGTCGATCAGCGTCGCGGGCGAGGACCCGGCCTCACGGCCGTCGATGTGCCGCGAGTAGTTCTCGATCCCGGAGCAGAAGCCGACCTGGCGCATCATCTCGATGTCGTAGGAGGTGCGCATCCGCAGCCGCTGCGCCTCCAGCAGCTTGCCCTGCTTCTCCAGCTCGGCCAGCCGCTCCTCCAGCTCGGCCTCGATCCCGCGGATCGCCTTCTCCATCCGCTCCGGGCCGGCGACGTAGTGCGTGGCCGGGAAGATCCGGACCTCGTCGACCTCCTTGACGATGTCCCCGGTCAGCGGGTGCAGGTAGTAGAGCTTCTCGATCTCGTCGCCGAAGAACTCGACCCGGATGGCCAGCTCCTCGTACGCCGGGATGATCTCGACCGTGTCGCCGCGGGCGCGGAAGGTGCCACGCGCGAACGCGATGTCGTTGCGCGTGTACTGCACGTCGACCAGCGCGCGCAGGAAGACGTCCCGGTCGAGCTGTTCGCCGACCTTCAGCTTCGACGACCGGTCCAGGTAGGACTGCGGCGTGCCGAGGCCGTAGATGCAGGACACACTGGCCACCACGATCACGTCCCGGCGGGACAGCAGGTTCATCGTCGCCGAGTGCCGCAGCCGCTCGACGTCGTCGTTGATCGACGAGTCCTTCTCGATGTAGGTGTCCGTCTGCGCGATGTACGCCTCGGGCTGGTAGTAGTCGTAGTAGCTGACGAAGTACTCGACCGCGTTGTGCGGGAACAGTTCCTTCAGCTCGTTCGCCAGCTGGGCGGCCAGTGTCTTGTTCGGCGCCATCACCAGCGTCGGCCGCTGGACGCGCTCGATCAGCCACGCCGTGGTCGCCGACTTGCCGGTACCGGTGGCACCCAGCAGCACGACGTCCTTCTCGCCCGCCCTGACCCGGCGTTCGAGCTCGTCGATGGCCGCCGGCTGGTCACCGGCGGGCTGGTACTCACTGACCACCTCGAACCGGCCGCCGGTGCGCGGGATGTCGGTGACCGGGCGGAAGTCGGACTGGGCGAGCACGGGATGTTCGGTTGCGAAAGCCACGAGAACCAGGGTAGGCGCCACCCCCGACAGTTTCTCAACCGAGCGGCCGCCGGCGGCGCGGTCTCCTCGTCAGTTGCAGTCGCAGCAGGAACAGCACTCGCAACAGGTGTCACACCCGCCACAGTCGCACCCGTCGCACGCCCTGCCGACCGGCTTGCCGCTCCACGGGCCGGGGTAGGGATCGCGGCAGCAGAACTGGCAGCTGCAGCACATGTAGGCCGCGACACCGCAGCCGAGGAAGAAGTTCCGTTCGCGCGGCGGGACGGCGAACTTCGGCTGCCAGCACCAGCCGCCCTGGCCGTCCTCCGGCCCGTGGTCCTTCGGCGGCTCGGGCGGCGGTCCCGCCGGTCCGTCGGGGCCGCCGGGACCGGTGGGTCCTCCGGGACCGCCGGGGCCGGGTGCCCCGTGCGGCCCGTACCCCGGCGGCGGTGTCCCCTGGCCGGGTGACGGCACGTACCCGGGTGGCGGACCGTACCCGGGCGGACCGTAGCCGGGCGGCGGGCCGTAGGGCGGCTGTCCCGGCTGTCCCGGTTGGTGTGGATGCTGCTGGGGATGTGGTCCCGGGCCGATCCACCCCGGCGGTGGCTGCTGGCCGTGCAGATGGTGGTGCCCGAACGCGCGGCGCACCGCCTGCCGCAGCTCGTGCACGAGCAGGGCGTGCACCAGCGACCCGTCGGTGAACTCCGCCTCGCGCAGCGCGAGTTCGACCCCCAGCACCGCGTCGTCGCACAGCCGCCGGGCCTCGGCGAGGTCGGTACCCGTCACCGACAGCGGGTTCCACGCCCCCGCGGCCTCGTCCTCGGCCAGGTCCTCGACGGCGTCCAGCAGGTGCGCGACCCGGCCGAACAACCGGCCGGCCTCGGCGAGTGGCGCGCTGTTGCCGGGACGTCCGGCGAGCACGGCGGTCTGCGCGAACGCCGCCGCCGTCGCGAGTTCGGCTGGTTCGGTGGCCAGCAGGGCCGAGTCGCCGAGCCGGACCGCGCCCTCGATCTCCGCCTGGCGGCCGACCGCCTCGGTGAGCACCGTGGTGTCGAAGCCGATCCGCGCCCCGGTGCGCCCGCCCTGCTCCGCCCACCGGGTGGCGACCCGGCGCGCGGCGAGGGCGACCGGGCGCCGCCGGAAGGCACCGTCGCGGTCGGCCACGTGATCGCCGACCTTCGCGGAGGCGAGCACGAGCGAGACCGCCGCCGCGAGCCGCGCGCCACCGCCTTCGGCGACCGAGGCCGGGCGCATCGCGCGCAGCGCGCACGGACCCGCCCGCCGGCGCCCGTGCCGGGGCGCCTGCGCCTCCACCAGCGCCGAGACGATCAGTCCGTCGTAGTTGGTGACCAGGCGGGCGAGCTGGCCGTGCTCGTCGCGCAGCGCGAGGCAGAGCCCGCACAGGTGTGCCATCCAGTCGGCGTGCAACCGGCCGGCCAGCCGGTGACGGCAGGGTCTGATGATCCCGAACAACTCCCGCTCCCCCACACTCGTGACGGCACCTCGCGCCGGTGCCTCGCGGAACCCTAGCGCCCGCGACGGCGCCGCACCGGCGTTCGGCGGTTTTCCCCGGGACGCGCCGGGAACGGGCAGGATGGGGCGATGACCGACCTGCACCCGCCGAAGCTCGAGATCTTCGACGTCGCCGCCGGGACCAACATCGATCCCAAGGGTGTGCCCCGCGACGTCGAGGAGTACCGCGAGGCGCCGTTCGGGCTGTACCTGGCCCGCCCCACCCCTGGCAGGCCCCAGTTCCGGTACCTGGAGTCGTGGCTGCTGCCCGGGCTCGGGCTGCGGCTGACCGACTTCTGGTACAACCCCGGTCACGAACGCGACCAGGACTTCTACGCCGACGTCGTCCGCGTCGACCGCGAGGGGAGCCGCTGGAGGACCACGGACCTCTACCTCGACCTGGTGCTCAAGGACAAGGTCTCGGCGCGGGTCATCGACACCGACGAGCTCGTGCTCGCGGTCGCGCGCGGGCTGCTGTCCACTCAGGACGCCGAGTACGCGCTCGAAACCACCTACGCCGCCGTCGAAGGGCTCGCCGCGCACGGCTACGACCTCGCGGCCTGGCTGTCCACAAAGGACATCACGCTCACCTGGAAACGGCACCCCTGAGCGCTGCCCGCCATCCACCGATCGGTTGAGGGCGGTGGCCCGCCGGTGGATCCCGGTTCTGGCCGCTCCGCCGATCCGCCGCGCCCCCGGCACGCGGGATTCTCGATCACGACGAGAAGCCCGACGAGAGGGGACGACCGGATGCCGGTCATCGAGGTGCGCGGACTGCACAAACGCTACGGGGAGAAAGTCGCCGTACGGGACGTTTCGTTCGCGGTGGAACGCGGCGAGATCTTCGGGATCCTCGGGCCCAACGGCGCGGGCAAGACCACCACGGTGGAATGCCTCGAAGGCCTGCGGTCCCCCGACGGCGGCACGTTGTCGGTGCTCGGGCTCGACCCGCACCGCGACAGGGACGAGCTCCGCCAGCGTGTCGGGATCCAGCTCCAGGAGAGCCAGCTGCCCGACAAGCTCCGTGTCGGCGAGGCACTGGACCTGTACGCGTCCTTCTACCGCACGCCGGCGAATCCGGAGAAGCTGCTCACGACGCTCGGGCTCGCCGACAAGCGCGACACCGCGTACAAGAAGCTTTCCGGCGGCCAGAAGCAACGCCTGTCCATCGCGCTCGCGCTCATCGGCAGCCCGGAGATCGCCGTGCTCGACGAGCTCACCACCGGCCTCGACCCGCAGTCGCGGCGCGACACCTGGGACCTCATCGAAACGGTGCGCGACCAGGGCGTGACCATCCTGCTGGTCACCCACTTCATGGAGGAGGCCGAGCGGCTCTGCGACCGGCTCGCGGTGATCGACGGCGGCCGCGTGGTCGCCATCGACACCCCGGCCGGACTGGTCGCCGGGGTGAACGACGAACAGCGCATCCGCTTCCGCCCGTCCCGGCCGATCGACCGGCGGGAGCTCGAAGCGCTGCCCGAGGTGCGAACCGTCGAGGAGCACGGCGGGCAGCTCGTCGTCACCGGGCGCGGCAACGTGCTGCACGCGGTGACCTCCCTGCTCGCCCGCGCGCAGGTGATCGCCGGCGACCTGCGGGTAGACCAGGCCAGCCTCGACGACGCCTTCGTCGCGCTGACCGGCCGGAAACTGGACTAGGAACAAGGACCGACACCATGGCCGCACTGACCAAGATGACCGCCGTCGAGGCGAAGCTGTTCCTGCGCGACCCCGGGGCGCCGATCACCGTGCTCGGCATCCCGCTCGCGCTGCTGCTGGTGTTCGGGCTGATGCCCGACAGCAGGAACCCCGACCCGAAGTTCGGCGGGCACGCGCCGCTGACGTCGCTGATCGCGCCGATGTCGGTGACGATCCTGCTCGCGATGCTCGCGCTCACGCTCTTCCCGACCGCGATCGCCACCTACCGGGAAAAGGGGGTCCTCAAACGACTTTCGGCGAGCCCGGTGCCGCCGACCAGGCTGCTCACCGCGCAGCTGCTGGTGAACCTGGTGGCCGCCGTGCTCGTGGTCCTGCTCATCGTGGGGGTGGGCAGGCTCGCGCTCGGCGTCGCGCTGCCGGGCAATCCGGGCGGTTTCGCGCTGTCGATCGTGCTCGGCACCGTCTCGCTGTTCTCCGTCGGCCTGCTGGTCGCGGCGCTCGCGCCGACCGGACGGGCCGCGGGCGGGATCGGCGCCGCGGCGTTCTTCCCAATGCTCGCGCTGGGCGGCGTCTGGGTGCCGAAGGAGGCCCTGCCCTCATTCCTGCAGGGCGTCGCGGACGTCCTGCCACTGGGCGCGACGCTGAACTCGTTGCGGGAGACCTGGAACGGCAACGCGCCCGGCGTCGTCCAGCTCGTCGCGATGGCCGTGTTCGCCGTGGTGGGCATCGCGCTCGCCGCGCGGTTCTTCCGCTGGGAGTGAGCGTGACCGCCACGCAGGAGAGGACCGGGGACCCGGTGGTGCCGGCGCCGATCCCGGCGTTCGCGGCGAAGCCGGTGCTCACGGTCGCCGCGCTGCTCGCCGTCCCGCTCGCGCTGACCGCGGACCGGTACGGCTACTTCGGGGACGAGCTCTACTTCCTGGCGGCCGGACGGCATCTGTCCTGGGGGTATGTCGACCAGCCGCCGCTGTTGCCGCTGCTGGCCAGGACAATGGACGCGATCGGCCCCGGATCCCCTTTCGTACTACGGATTCCGGCGATGGCGGCGACACTCGCCGCGGTCGTGCTCACCGCGCTGATCGCCCGGGAGCTGGGCGGCCGCGGCAGGGCGCAGACGATGGCCGCGGCGACGGTCGCGGTGGCGGCCCAGTTCGTCGCGGGCGGGCACTACCTCGCGACGTCCACCCTCGACCCGGTCCTGTGGACGCTGCTGCTGTGGTTGCTGGTCCGCTGGGTCAGGACGCGGCGGGACGGTCTCCTCGGGTGGGCCGGGGTGGTCACCGCCGTCGCGCTGTACACGAAGTTCCTGATCGGGGGCTTCTGGATCGTCGCGGGAATCGCGCTCCTTGCCTGCGGCCCGAGGGAGCTGCTGCGCCGTCCGGCACTGTGGTTCGGCGCGCTGCTCGCCGCGCTGGCACTCGTGCCGACGCTGCTCTGGCAGGCCACGCACGGCTGGCCGCAGCTGGGCGTGGGCGCGGCGATCTCCCAGGAGGTCGGGCGCACCTGGGGCGGCCGGGTGGTGTTCCTGCCCTCCGCGCTGCTCGTCGCCGGGATCCCGGTCGGCGCGGTCCTGCTCTGCTACGGCCTGTGGCGGCTCCTGCGCTCGACGGAGCTGCGCGCGTACCGTTTCCTCGGCTGGACCGCGCTCGGCCTCGCGGCCGTCTTCTTGGCCGTGAACGGCCGTTACTACTACGTCGCGGGCATGTTCGCGCCGTGCTGGGCCGTCGCCGTCGTGGAACTCGAACGCGGGCGGGCCTCGCGGTGGTGGCGGTGGCTCGCCACCTGGCCCTGCTACCTGGTCGCCGCGATCCTCGTCGTCCCGATCTCGCTGCCGGTGTGGCCGCGGACCTGGCTGGCGGAACATCCGGGCCTGCCGTCACCGGCGTTCGCCACCCAGGAGATCGGCTGGCCCGAGGTGGCGAAGTCAGTTGCCGGGGCCTACGCGACGCTCCCCGGACCGGACCGCGCCCGCACCGCGGTGGTCACCGAAAGCTATTGGGGCGCGAGCGCGCTCGACCGGTTCGGCCGTGACCTCGGTCTCCCGGAGCCCACGAGCCCGAACCGGGGTTACGCGACGCTGGTGACGCCGCCGGAGAGCGCGACGGACGTGCTGTTCGTCGGCGAGGACCCCCGCCCATTGCTCGGACATTTCGCCCACCTGCGACCGATCGGGACCGTCCACACCGGACTGCCGGTGGCGAACTCCATCGACGGGAACCCGATCTGGCTGGCCACCGGGCGGAACGAATCGTGGACGACGTTGTGGCCGAAACTGGCGCGCGACTGAGCCCACCCGCCAAGGGGGTGCCCGGCGCCGTGGTCCCGGCCACGGCGCCGGGCCGGGCACACGTAGGGTGCGAGGACGGCCCGACACCGACCCCGAACGCGAGGAGCAGCATGGAAGCCGTCCCCACGGCCCCCGCGAAGCCACGCGCCGACGTCGCGACGTTCGCCAAGCTGCCGGTGGCCCTGCTGGCCGCCGGGACGGCCACCGTCCTGCTGCTCACCGCGGGCAGATACGGCTATTTCGGGGACGAGCTGTACTTCCTGGCCGCGGGCAAGCATCTGGCCTGGGGCTACGCCGACCAGCCGCCGGTACTCCCGGCGCTGGCGTGGCTGATGAACTCGGTCGCGCCGGGATCGCTGGTCGCGTTCCGGATCCCGGCGATCCTCGCGACCGCGGGCGGGGTCGTGGTCACCGCGCTCATCGCCCGCGAACTCGGCGGCGAACGCCGGGCGCAGACGCGGGCCGCGGCGGCGTACGCGATCTGCGGCCAGTTCGTCGGCAGCGGCCACTACCTGGCGACCTCGACCATCGACCCGCTGCTGTGGACGGCGATCCTGTGGCTGCTGGTCCGCTGGGTCCGCACCCGCGACGACACGCTGTTGCTGTGGCTCGGCGTGGCCACCGCGGTCGCGCTGAACATCAAGGTTCTCATCGGCGCGTTCTGGCTCGTCACCGCGATCGCCGCACTGGTCTTCGGGCCACGCGAACTGTTCCGCCGTCCCCAACTGTGGGCGGGCGCGGGAATCGCGGCGCTGTCGCTTCTCCCGACCGTGCTCTGGCAGGCCACCAACGGCTGGCCGCAGCTGGGCATGGGCGACGCCGTCAGCAACGAGGTCACCGAGGCCGGGGGCCGGGGCGCGTTCCTGCCCGGTCTGCTCACCGGCGCGGGACTGGTGACCGGCGCCCTCGGTGTCCTTTATGGACTGTGTGTGCTGCTCGGGAGCGAACGGCTGCGGCCGTACCGGTTCCTCGGCTGGGCCACGCTGGGTGTCGTCGCGGTGTTCGTCCTCGCCAACGGCCGCGCCTACTACGCGGCGGGCATGTTCGGCGTGCTGTGGGCCGCGGCGGCGGTACACCTGCAACAGCGGCGTCCCGCGCTGTGGTGGCGCTGGGTGCCGACCTGGCCGGTGTTCGCGCTTTCCGCGCTCTACAGCCTGCCGTACGCGCTTCCGGTGTGGCCGGCGCACTGGATCGCCGATCATCCCGAAGCCCCTCGCCCGGCTTACGCGGCCGAGGAAATCGGCTGGCCCGACCTCGCCGACTCGGTCGCGAAGGTCTACCGGACCCTGCCGCCGGGGCAACGGGAGCACACCGCGCTCGTCACCGCCGGCTACTGGCAGGCGGGCGCGCTCGGCCGGTACGGCCCCGAGCGCGGGCTCCCCGAGGCGTACAGCCCCAGCCGCGGGTTCTGGTACTTCGGCCGGCCGGGGGACCACGTCGACACCGTGCTCTTCGTCGGCTACGACCCGAGGAAGCTGACCCGGCACTTCACCAGCGGCCAGATCGTCGGCAGGGTCGACAACGCGCTCGGGGTGCGCAACGCCAGCAGGCACCTGCCGATCTGGCTGGTCACCGGCCGCACCGCGGCATGGCCGGAGATCTGGCCCCAGCTCAGAGACATGAAGGCGTGACCGGCGGGAAGACGGACTGGCGGGCGCCGCTCTGGCCGCCCGCGCTCCATTCCGGGGTACCGACGGCGTGGCAGTACTGGCTCGGCAGGTCGGAGCGGATCCTGCCCTACGTGCTGCTCGCGGTGCCGACCCTGCTGCACCTGTCCCACCAGGACGGCACGGAGCCAGGGAACACGCTCTGGCTCGTCGTCGCGGCGCTGGCCTGCGTCGTGCTCACGGTCACCCTGCCCCCGCCGAGGTGGCAGGTGAACCCGGTGTTCGCGCTCTTCGCGTTCGTCTGCTTCGTCGCGCTGGCCTCGGCGCTGGAGGCACGCGACCTCTACTTCCTGATCTTCATGATCTTCGGGTTCTTCCAGGCGATGAAGTTGCGGCCCGTCCCGGTGGCGATCCTCGGCGTCGCCGTGGTGTCCCTGTTGATCAACACGCTGCCCAACGGCGGCCCGCTGCGCGCGCTGGCGGCCAAGCCGGGCATCTGGCTCGCGGTGATGGTGGTGCAGACCGTGGCGATCGCCGGGGGCGGTCTCCTGTCGGCCGCGGTCGCGCGGCAGAACGAGGAGCGGCGGCGCATGCTCGACCAGCTGACCGCCGCGGCGGAGGAGAACGCGGGCCTGCACCGGCAGTTGCTGAGCCAGGCCCGCGAAGCCGGGGTACTGGACGAGCGCCAGCGGCTCAGCCAGGAAATCCACGACACCCTCGCGCAGGGTTTCACCGGCATCATCACGCAGCTCGAAGCGGTCGCGCAGGCCAGGGAACACCCGGAGAAATGGCAGCGTCACCTGGCCGCCGCGACCGCGCTGGCGAGGGAGAACCTGACCGCGGCACGGCGTTCGGTGCACGCGCTGCACCCGGAGCCGCTCGAATCGGCCACGCTGCCCGAAGCGCTGGCGGAGGTGTCGCGGCAGTGGAGCGAACGCACCGGCATCGCGACGACGTTCACCACCACCGGCACCGCTCAGGTGCTGCATCCCGAGCTGGAGGCGACACTGCTGCGCATCACCCAGGAGGCTTTGTCCAATGTGGACAAACACGCCGCCGCGGCCAGGGTGGGTCTCACCCTGTCCTATATGGAGGACGAGGTGACGCTGGACGTGCGCGACGACGGCGTCGGTTTCGACACCCGCGACACACCGCGGCCCGCCGAGAAGGAAAGCGGGTTCGGTCTGCCCGGGATGCGGCGCCGGGTCCAGCGGCTGGCCGGTACGCTGCACGTCGAGTCCGAACCGGGTGGCGGCACGGCGATCTCCGCCGGTCTGCCCGCGATCGGCGCGCAACCGGTCGCCGCGAACGGGGAGGGGGACGAATGACGATCACCGTGCTGATCGCGGACGACCATCCGGTGGTCCGCGACGGGCTGCGCGGCATCTTCACCGGCGAGCACGGCTTCGAGGTCCTCGGCGAGGCGGGTGACGGCGCGGAGGCCGTCACTCTGGCGCAACGGCTGCGGCCCGCCGTGGTGCTGATGGACCTGCGGATGCCCGGCACCGACGGGGTCGCCGCGATCACCGAGCTCGCCCGGCTGGGCAATCCGGCCAGGGTGCTGGTGCTGACCACCTACGACACCGACTCCGACGTGGTGCCCGCGATCGAGGCCGGGGCCACCGGCTACCTGCTCAAGGACGCGCCACGCGAGGAACTGTTCCGCGCCGTCCGCGCGGCGTCGCGGGGCGAGGCGGTGCTCTCCCCCGCCGTCGCGAGCAGGCTCATGGGCCGGATGCGCGAACCCGCGCGGGAACCGTTGAGCCAGCGCGAGATCGAGGTGCTGGCGCTGGTGGCCCGCGGGTCGACGAACAAGGAAGCGGCGAAGAAGCTGTTCATCAGCGAGGCCACCGTGAAGACCCATTTGCTGCACGTGTACGCGAAACTCGGTGTCAAGGACCGCGCCGCCGCGGTGGCCGTCGCCTTCGAACGCGGCCTGCTCGGCGGCTGAGCGGCACGACGCCGTCAGGGCGTCCAGTCGACGGTTTCCGCCCACGCCCCGGCGCGGACGAACGCCGCGTTGACCCAGCCCTGCTTCTCCTCGGCGTAGTGCTCGACCGTGCCGTCGGCAGCGTGCTCGTCCGCCAGCCGCCGCTTGAGACCGGCGTAGGCGTCCCGCTCCTCGGGGTGCACGCGCAGCCAGTCGCGGAAGAGCAGGGCGAGCCGCCACGCCGGCGTCTCCGGCGTGCGGACGTGCAGGTTGACCGGACGGCGCGGATCGGCGCCCATGTGCATCCGCTTCCACCACGGCTCGGTGCCGCCGTCCTGCGGATCGTCCCACCAGTCGCCTTCCGCGCGGGGGAATCCGGCGTCCGAAAGGGCGTCGGCGATCGCGTCCGCGTCGTCCAATGTGGACACGGTGAGCTGGAGGTCGAGGATGCTCTTGGCGGGCAGCCCCGGTACCGAGGTCGACCCGATGTGGTCGGCCCGGACGAGCCGGGCGCCCGCGGCCTGCCGGATCCGCGCCAGCTGCCGTTCGGCGTGGACCGGCCAGGCCGGGTCGTACTCGTCGATCCTCGGCGACATCGGCGGGCGGGGGCGGCGCAGGCGCAGGTTCGCCTCGAACGGCACGAGCCGGTCGGCCCACAACGTGTCGACCTCGGCGAGCACGACGTCGGCGGCGCCGCCGTTGTCGAGCCACACGTCGGCGGCGGCGCGGCGCTGTTCGTCGCTCGCCTGCGCGCGGATCCGCGCCCGCGCGTCCTCCTCGGCCATCCCCCTGGCCGACACCAGCCTGCGTACCCGGGTCTCCACCGGCGCGTCGACCACGACGACCAGGTGATACGCGGCGGCCAGGCCGCCCTCGACCAGCAGCGGGATGTCGTGCACGACGATCGCGTCCGGCGCGGCCGCGGCCATCAGCTCGGCCGTGCGGACACCCACGCGGGGGTGGACGATCGCGTTGAGCCGCTTGCGCGAGTCCTCGTCGGCGAACGCCTTCGCGGCCAGCGCGGCGCGGTCCAGCGAGCCGTCCGGGGACAGCACGTCCAAGCCGAAGGCGCTGGCGATCTCGGCGAGGCCGTCGGTGCCCGGCTCCACCACCTCGCGGGCGATCCGGTCCGCGTCGATGAGCACCGCGCCGTGCTCGGCCAGCCGGTCGGCCACCGTCGATTTCCCGGCGCCGATCCCACCGGTCAAGCCTACTCGCAGCATGGGTTCACCCTAGCCAGCCCGGACCGCCACTCGATCAGGGGACGGGTCACTGTCCGCACGTGCACCCGCACGGTCCGCTGCACACCTGCTCCGGAATGGCAAGATGCTTGTGGCGCGTGATGGAACTGATACGGGTGACACGCCGCGTGATTACCACGGATGTGCGCGGCCATTGCGTACCGTGCGCGGCGAAGGTCGCCCACACGGAGGAACGATGGCGGACAGCAAGCGCGTCGGGAAGCACCGGCTCGGCACGCCGGGGCTGGTGCACTGCCTTCAGTACCGCCCCGTCGCACTCGCGCTCGAGGAGTACCGGCGCACGTGGTGGAGCGCGCTCCTGGTCCCGGCGAAGCACAGTCTCGCGGGCTTGCGGCGGAAGGCGCGGGCGGCGGCGATCGAACGTATCTGGGTGCCCGCCACATCCTGATCGGTCGCCATTCGGAAACCGTGCCGGACCAGTGGTCCGGACCACTGGTGTACCAGGAGAACCGAACCGGCCGAAAACAAGCGGGGCACGCGGTCCGGCGGGCTTCGTGGATCACGCCCGTTTTCGATCTCGTCGATACCGTGCCGGTGGATACCGGGCCGGCCGAAAGCAACCAGTCACGCAGGTCGGCCGGTTGTGCTGGTCGGCCTATTTTCGATCTCATCGGCAAACGGCAAGTTCCCAAGCGGGCCCGGATATCGTATCTTCTGCACCGAGGCGGACTTCGACGCCGGTGAACGGCGGATGCGAAGGGGGTGCGGGTCGTGGCCATCCGGCACCTGTCCATGCAACCTGCGGAACACCACAGTCGTGAGCGTTTTCTGGACGCGGCACTCGCCGTGCTGCTGGATCGGGGCCCCACGGCGCTCACCATCCGCGGCGTCGCGGAAGCGGCAGGCGCCTCGACTATCGCGGTCTACACCAGGTTCGGCGGGCGAAGCGGTCTGTACGACGCGCTCTACGAACGCACCTTCGACCTGCTGCGGGAAATGCTGGAATCACTTCCGCCGGAGACCGAAGACGGACTCGCGGATCTGCTCGGTCTCGCCATGGAGTTCCGCGCGTTCGCGTGGGCGAACCCGGCCCGATACGCGTTGATGTTCGAACGACCGCTGCCGGATTTCAATCCCGATCCCGGTCTGCGCGCCGTGGTACTGCGGACGACGTTCGAATTGTTCATCGACAAGGTGCGCAGAGTTTCCCCGCCGGGAATCGACGCGCGAACCGCCGGATACCAGTTGTGGTCCACAATGCACGGTTTGATGAGCATGGAGCTGACCCTGCGCTCGCGACCGCCGGTGTCCGGCTGGTTCCTCTCGCCGACGGACGAGGCCTACGAAGAGGTCTACCGCTCCGGTGTCCGATCGACGATCACCGGTCTCGGCCTGCGGAACACCGACGGCTCCTGAGCACCTCTCGCTTGCCCGTTTCCGGTTCGTTCGGGACACCGAGGGACGCCTTCGGTGCGCTGGATGCACCGAGGGACGCCCTCGTCGCGCTCAAGGCACCAAGGGCGTCCCTCGGTGCGGCGGCCCCGCACTGAAGGACGCCTTCGGTGCGCTGGGCGAGCTGAAGGACGCTTTCAGTGCACTCAACGCACTGATGGCGTCCTTCAGCACTCCCCGCCCAGCGACACCGGAACGCGCGTGACATAACGAGCCCCGATACGGCGAAGCGCCCCCGGTCCGTGGACCGGGGGCGCTTCGTCAGCTGGTGCTCAGTGCTCACGCACCGCCGGACAGCTTCTCGCGGAGCGCCGCGAGCTGCTCGTCGCTGGCGAGCGTGCCGCCGCTCTTGGACTCGGCCGGAGCGGAGGTGTAGCTCTGGTCGCCACCCTCGATGCCGGTCGCGGCGTCCGCCGCGGCCTCGGCGTCGGCCTGGGCGGCCTTCTTGACCTGGGCCATGTGCTGCTCGTAGCGCGTGTGGGCCTCGGCGTACTGCCGCTCCCACTCCTCACGCTGCTTGTCGAAGCCCTCTTCCCAGTCCTGGGTCTCCGGGTTGAAGCCTTCGGGGTAGATGTAGTTGCCCTCGGCGTCGTACTCGGCGGCCATGCCGTACTGGGTGGGGTCGAACTCGGTCTCCGGGGTGACGCCCTCGTTCGCCTGCTTCAGCGAGAGCGAGATCCGGCGGCGCTCCAGGTCGATGTCGATGACCTTGACCATGACGTCGCCGTTGACCTGGACGACCTGCTCCGGGATCTCCACGTGGCGCTCGGCCAGCTCGGAGATGTGCACCAGACCCTCGATGCCCTCCTCGACACGCACGAACGCACCGAACGGGACGAGCTTGGTGACCTTGCCCGGCACGATCTGGCCGATCGCGTGGGTACGGGCGAACTGGCGCCACGGGTCTTCCTGGGTCGCCTTCAGCGACAGCGAGACGCGCTCGCGGTCCATGTCGACGTCCAGGACCTCGACCGTGACCTCCTGGCCGACCTCGACGACCTCGGACGGGTGGTCGATGTGCTTCCAGGACAGCTCGGAGACGTGCACGAGGCCGTCCACGCCACCCAGGTCCACGAAGGCACCGAAGTTGACGATGGAGGAGACGACGCCCTTGCGGACCTGGCCCTTGGCGAGCGCGTTGAGGAACTCGCTGCGCACCTCGGACTGGGTCTGCTCGAGGTAGGCGCGACGGGACAGGACCACGTTGTTGCGGTTCTTGTCCAGCTCGATGATCTTCGCCTCGAGCTCGCGGCCGACGTAGGGCTGGAGGTCGCGCACACGGCGCATCTCGACGAGCGAGGCGGGCAGGAAGCCGCGGAGGCCGATGTCCAGGATGAGGCCGCCCTTGACGACCTCGATGACGGTGCCCTTGACGGGCTCGTCCTTCTCCTTGAGCTCCTCGATCGTGCCCCAGGCGCGCTCGTACTGCGCGCGCTTCTTGGACAGGATCAGGCGGCCTTCCTTGTCCTCCTTCTGCAGGACAAGCGCTTCCACCTCGTCACCGACGCTGACAACCTCAGCCGGGTCGACATCGTGCTTGATGGAAAGCTCGCGCGAGGGGATGACACCCTCGGTCTTGTAGCCGATGTCGAGCAGGACCTCGTCGCGGTCAACCTTGACGATCGTGCCTTCGACGATATCGCCGTCGTTGAAGTACTTGATCGTCTTGTCGATAGCCGCGAGGAAGTCTTCCTCCGACCCGATGTCGTTGATGGCGACCTGCGGGGCCCCGGTCGGGGCGGTCGGGGCGGTGGCGGTGTCGGTGGTCATTAGGCGGGTTGCTCCGGTGGATGGGAAGTAGTGGGTGTGCAGTTGGCCGCGCCGCGGGCTCGGAAGCATACGAGGACCCCACAAGCAAACGTCCACCCGTGAACGACCGCGGCATCTCCCGCACACGGTGCGCTCCCCGATCCCCGGTGCCCGCCGAGGCGAGCCTGAGGGGAAGGCAGCGCGAACCCACTGCGCTAACAGGTATCCTACGCGGCCCCCGGTAGTGGGCACAATCAGGGTCCGCACCGGCGTCCGCGCCGGGCGATAGGCTGTCGCCAGACGCTCCCGAGCTGGGAGAACGTACTCGGGAAGGACTGGCTTGGAGCAGGGAACCACCCTCGGCGCGGAGGCGGGCACCGAACCGGCGCCGGAGGACCGGCACGCGCGTGCCGAAGAGCGGCTGGGCACGGCGGGGGTGGCCTACCGGACGGTCGGCGGCGGCGAGGCGGCCTCGGCGAACCTCGCGTGGTGGGACGCCGACGCCGACGACTACCAGGCCACCCACGGCGCGTTCCTCGGCGACGCCGACTTCGTCTGGTGCCCGGAGGGGCTGCGCGAGGCGGACGCCCGGCTGCTCGGCGACGTGCGCGGGCGCCGGGTGCTCGAGGTCGGCTGCGGGCAGGCGGCGTGCGCGCGCTGGCTGGCCGCCGAGGGCGCGCACGCGGTCGCGACCGACCTGTCCGCCGGGATGCTGCGGCACGCCAGCGCCGGCAACGCGCGCACCGGTCTCGACGTCCCGCTCGTGCAGGCCAACGCCGAACGGCTGCCGCTGGCGGACGCGAGCTTCGACATCGCCTGCTCAGCCTTCGGCGCGCTGCCGTTCGTCCCGTCGCTGGAGACGGTGTTCGCGGAGGTCCGCCGTGTCCTGCGGCCGGGCGCGCCGTGGGTCTTCTCGGTGACGCATCCGCTGCGGTGGATCTTCCCCGACGACCCGGGCCCGCTGGGCCTGACGGTCACCCAGCCCTACTTCGACCGGACCCCGTACGTCGAGGTCGACGACGACGGCGCCGCGACCTACGTGGAGTACCACCGGACGCTCGGCGACTACGTGCGCGCGCTGGCCGCCACCGGGTTCGCGCTGCACGACCTCGTCGAGCCCGAGTGGCCGGCGGGACACGAACGCGTCTGGGGCCAGTGGAGCCCGTTGCGGGGCAAGCTCTTCCCCGGCACCGCGATCTTCCGCACCCGCCGGGACTGAGCCCCGGTGGCGGCGCCGCGGCGGATCTGGCACACGCGGTTCGCCGCGCTGGATCCCCTGCTGCGGCCCGTCCCGCTGCCCGCAGGCGGTGTGCCGTTGAGGTCGGGCCCGGACTTCGGCGTGCTCACCAGGACGGTCGTGGCGCCGGCCTCGTGGCGGGCGCTGTGGGGCCCGTCGGTGACCTATCGGCTGAGCCCGGTGCCGGGCGAGGACGCGGCCGCCGGTGTCGGCGCCCTGCTTGACGCGTGGGACGCGCGCCGGGCCGGCGATCCGGAACACGACAGCGCGCGCGTGGTGACCTGGCCGAGCCGGGACCTAGCGGTCGCCGAGGTCCTCCTCTCCCGGGGTTTCGCGCCGGAGGTCGCGCTGGCGGTGCGACCGGCCGCGCCCGTGCCCGGTCACCGCGTCCCCGGGATCGCCGTGCGCGCGGCGAGGGAGGCCGACGTCGAGGAGATCGTCGCGCTGAGGCTGACCGAACTGGAGTACGCCGCGCTGGTCGGGCCGAGCGTGCGGCGGCCGGGCGCGGCGGCGCTGCTGGCCGCGGAAACCCGGCGAGGACTGCGGTTCGGCGCGCGGATCCTGCTCGCGGACCGCGACGGCGTCGCCGCCGGGCTGGTCGCCTTCGGCGGGACGTCCCGCGTCGCGCCCGGCGACGGCACGCTGCCGGAGGGACGCTGGGGGCATCTCGGCACGCTCGCGGTGTCCCCCGCCGCACGGGGCCGCGGGATCGGCAGGGTCCTCGCCGCGACGGCGCATCGGGAACTGGGTTTGTCGGGGGTCCGGGGTACGTTCCTCTACTACCACCCGGCCAACCCGCTGTCGACGGTGTTCTGGCACCGGCAGGGCTATCGTCCACTGTGGACGACCTGGGCCCGGCGACGGGGCGGCGGGTGACCGATCGGCGAGGGGCGAGGATGGAGATCACCGGCGAGCTGTTCGCCGCGCACCGCGCGCGGCTGGCGGCGCTCGACCCGCTGCTGCCCGGCGCGGCCCCACCGGCCGCCGGCGAGCGGCTCGACGCGGCGACCGCGGACGGCAGGCGGGTCACCGGGGTGCTGCAACGGCAGCGCCACGGGCGGGACGACGCGCCGATGCTCTGGTCGGCCGCCGACACCTGGCAGCTGTTCCCGTACTTCGGCGACACCGGCACCGAAGGCGCCGACGCGCTGCTGCGCGCCTGGCGGGCGCGGCTGGACCACGAACGGCCCGGCGCGGACTCGGCGTGCGTGGTCAACTGGCCCAGCCGGGACGCGGAGGCTATCCGGGCCTTCCTCGACCACGGGATGGTGCCGCTGGCCGCGCTGGCGGTCCGGGCCGGGGCACCGGCCGCGCCCGCGCGCGCGGACGGCGTCCGGATCCGGCGCGCCACCGCGGCGGACTTCGACAGCGTGCTGGCGCTGACCGCGGCGACCTTCGACTACACCGGGCTGGTCGCGGCGCCGCGACGGCCCAACGCGGCGGCGCTGCTCGCCCCGGCGCTGCGGGAGGACCTCGCCAGGGAGCCGCCCACGGTCTGGCTCGCCGAGCGCGACGGCGCGCCGGTGGCCTGTGCCCAGTGCGCGTGGCTGGACGCGGCCCCCGGCAGCGAGGCGGCGGAACTGCTGCCGCCGGGGCACTGGGGCTTCGTCAACACCGTCGTCACCGCGCCGGGCCACCGCGGCACCGGGGTGGGCCGCGCGCTGATGTCCCGGGTGCACGCGGTCTTCCACGACGAGGGCGCGGCGGGGACGTACCTCTACTACAACCCGACCAATCCGCTGTCCTCGGTGTTCTGGCACCGGCAGGGGTATCGTCCACTATGGACGTCCTGGGAGGTGCGTCCCGCGTCCGCGTTGCGCTGATCCGGCGCCGCACCGACCGGTTTGCGATGATTCCCCCGCAGCGGGGTCACCCGCAGGTGTGACGTGAGCCGGACGGTGTTGCCGTCCTCCCGCGCGGAGGTCTACGTTTTTGAACTGACCGGTCAGTTCAAAAGTGATCCCGACGCTGGAGTTCCCGTGCAGGTTCGAGCCGACAGGGTGTCCCTCCAAGGGCCCCACGGCACGCTGTTACCCCCCACCTCGCTGACCGTCCAGGCCGGCGACCTGGCCCTCGTGCACGGCGAGCCAGGGGTCGGCGTCACCGCCTTCGGCCTCGCGCTCGCCGGACGGCTCAAGCCGAGCACCGGCACGGTGACCGTCAACCACGCCGCCGACGCCACCGGCGATCTTCGCAAGATCGTCGCGGTGGTCGACGCCCCGGGGGTCAGTGAACCCGACGGCGCGCTGACCCTGCGTGTCGTCGTCGGCGAGGAACTGGCGCTGGCGCACCGCCCCGCCGCCAAGGCCGACGCGGAGCGCTGGCTGAGCGAGCACGACGCGGCCGCGTTCGCCTCCACCCGCTTCGAGAACCTCGAACCGGCGCTGCGGACCCGGCTGCTCACCGCGCTGGCCGCCGGGCGCGAGGGCGTGCGCGTGCTCGTCCTCGACACCCCGGACCGGCACACCAGCGACGTCGGCAGCTGGGCGCGGATCGCGCGCGAGCACGCCGAGCGCGGGCTCGCGGTCGTGGTACTCACCGCGACGACGCCGGAATCGGCTCTCCCCCACCCGCCGGCCCGCATCGGGTCGGCCGACCAGCCCGAACCACAACGGTGCTCGCCCGGCCCCGAAACCGCCGAGCTGAGCGCCGAAGGAGACCAGGCATGACTTCCCGCCCGAGCGGCACGAGCGCCTTCCGCATCGCCGCCAACGAACTGCGCAGGCTCAGCGCGGGCACCCTGCCCAAGCTCGCGATGGCCGCGCTGGTGCTGGTGCCGCTGCTGTACGCGTCCTTCTACCTCTACGCCAACCACGATCCCTACGGCCGCCTCGACAAGCTGCCCGCCGCCGTCTACACGAGCGACGCGGGCGCGAAGGACTCGGCGGGCAAGGAGCGCAACATCGGCCGCGAGGTGACCGACGAGCTCGTCAAGTCCGGCACCTTCCAGTGGCACCAGGTCTCCCAGGAGGAGGCGGCCAAGGGGGTGCAGGACGGCACGTACTCGTTCGTCATCGGCGTCCCCCACGACTTCTCGGCGGCGCTGCTGTCGGTCGGCAACTTCGAGCCGCAGCAGGCCACCATCACGCTGACCACCAACGACTCCAACAACTATCTGTCCGGCACGATCGCGAAACAGGTCGCCGAGCAGGTCCGCAAGACGATCGCGGAAAAGGTCGGCAGCGAGGCCGCGGACCGCTTCCTCGTCGGGTTCTCCACGATCTACGGCAAGATCTCCGAGGCGTCCGACGGCGCCAGGCAGCTCGCCGACGGGGCCGCGAAGCTCCAGGGCGGGCAGCGGGAGCTGGCCACCGGCGCGGACAAGCTCGCGACCGGGAGCGGCACCCTCGCGACCGGGCTCAGCACCCTGAAATCCAGTACTACTTCCCTGCCGTCGCAGGCGAAACAGCTCGCCGACGGCGCGGGCCAGGTCGCTGACGGCGCCGGGCAGGTCGCCGACGGCAACCAGAAGGTCGCCGACGCGGCCGCGCTGGCGGCGGGCGCGTCCAGCGATATCCAGAGCAAGCTCAACGGCTACCGCGCGCAGCTCGCCCAGGATCTGCGGGGCGCGGGCGTGCCCGAGGCGAAGGTGCAGGAGATCGTCGCCAAGGCCGACCAGCTGCGCTCCCCCGTCGACCAGGCGAACACCAAGATCCAGGGTGCGAACGGCGAACTCGCGAAGCTCGCCGCCGGGTCGCGGCAGGTGTCCAACGGCGCGCGGCAGGTGTCCGGCGGCGCACAGCAGCTCTCGACCGCCGCGCCGCAACTCGCGAACGGCATCGCGCAGGCGTCGGACGGCGCGAACCAGCTCCGTGACGGCGCCGCGAAACTCAACGATGGCGAGAAGACCGCGGTCGACGGCACCAACCAGCTCGCCGACGGCGCGGCGAAACTGCGGGACGGGCTCGCCGCCGGGCTGACGCAGATCCCGAACCCGGACGACCCGACCCGGTCGAAGACGGCCAACACCATCGCCGACCCGGTCGCCGTCGCGTCCAACGGCGTCGCCTCGGCGGGGACCTACGGCGCGGGTCTCGCCCCGTTCTTCATCGCGCTCGCCACCTGGATCGGCGCGTTCGTGCTGTTCCTGCTGCTGCGGCCGCTGTCGACGCGCGCGCTCACCGCGGGCGCGTCCCCGCTGCGGGTGGCGATCGGCGGCTGGCTGTCCTCGGCGCTGCTCGGGATCGCGCAGGTGATCGTCCTGTTCGGCGCGGTGACCTGGCTGGTCGGCATCCACGTCGCGCATCCGCTCGGCGCGATCGGGTTCGCCATTCTCGTCTCACTCGCCTTCACCTCGGTGGTGCACGCGCTCAACGCCTTCTTCGGCGCGGTCGGGAAGTTCCTCGGCCTGGTGCTGCTGGTGCTCCAGCTGGTCAGCGCGGGCGGCACGTTCCCCTGGCAGACGATCCCGGACGCCCTGTACCCGCTGCACGTGGTGCTGCCGATGAGCTACGCCATCGACGGGTTCCGGCATCTGCTCTACTCCGGGGCGTCGATGAAGATCCTCGGCGACATCGGGGTGCTGGTGGCCTATCTGGTCGGCGGGATCCTGGTGTCCACTTTGGCCGCCCGTAAACGCCGGACGTGGTCGGTGTCGGCGCTGAAACCCGAGCTGTCCCTGTGAGTCCGCGCGCCGAGGCGACCAAGCAGAAGCTCTTCGAGGCCACGCTGCGGCTCTCGGCGAGCCAGGGCCTGGTCGGCCTGACCGTGGACGACATCGCCGCCGAGGCGGGCGTGGCCAAGGGCACCGTCTACTACAACTTCGGCAGCAAGGACGGGCTCGTGGACGGGCTCCTGCGGTACGGCGTCGACCTGCTGGCCGGGCGGCTGCGGGCGGCGGTCTCCGACGCCGACCCGCTGGAGGTCGTCGAGGCGCAGGTGGACACCACGCTGGAGTTCATCCAGCAGTACCCGGGGTTCTCGCAGATCCTGGTCAGCGAGCTGTGGCGGACACCGGGCCAGTGGCACGACACGCTGTCACTGCTGCGCGAGGAGATCATCTCCATCGTCAAGCAGCAGCTGCAGCGGCTGGACGAGGCGGAGCGGCTGCCGGCGGGGGTGCGGATCCCGACGGCGGCGGCGGGGCTGTTCGGCACCATGCTCGTGGTCGCCCTCGACTGGCAGGTCTTCCAGCCGAAGCGCACCCGCGCCGACGTCCGGGACTCCGTCATGGTCCTCATCCGTGGCCTCGGCAGGTAGCCTTCCCAGCTCGCGCTTGCGTTTTCGCAGGTCAAGACCATCTTTCCTACGCCGGTAAGATGACGAGATCATGCGAGACCGTGACTAGCCGGTCCGCTCAGCACGTCGGGTGTGGTACTCAAGTGACCATGAAACTACGCAAGGTGTCCGGCGCTGACTGCGACAAGGAAACATGCCCAGCCGTCTACATCTCCGATCGGGGAACGGGCGTAGCACAAGGTCCCCTGGTAGCCGAGGCTGACGGGTTGACACTCGGGCCTGGCGAAGTGGCCGTAGAGCTGCCGCTAGACGTGTTGAGGGCTGCTGTGCGGGCTCTTGAGGCAGAGGAAGGCACTGCGTGACCCTGCTGGAGGGACAAGCGTTCTCGGCCTACTTCAGGGACTACGAACGGTCCGCGTGGAGGTTCGAGACTCAACCGACCTACACCATTCCTAGTGAACAGCCGAGTATTGCTCGTTTCCTGGCAGGAAAACCCAAGCCAGCGGGTCACAATGACGACTGGCACGAGCGAGTACGCAACTGGGTAGCGGCCGGTAGGGCATTCGGTCGCGTGAGGACCGTCCGCCAACCGTTGACGGACTACCAGCGGTATCAACTCGCATGGAGCATTCCCGGCAACGTCGAGGCGGGGGAAGACATCCGCATTCTCGACCTCACTGAGAATGATCTAGCGCTACCTGATCAAGACTTCTGGCTGTTCGATGACTCGACCGTCGTACATCTGAACTTCAACACTGACGGAACGCTTACGAACATCGAGCTTGTCGACAACCCAGACCTACCGAAGTACCTCGCATGGCGTGAAACCGCGCTGAAGCACGCCGTCCCCTTCACCGAATATGCCCCAACCTGATGAGCGACCCCAGAGCGGTACTGAACTAGCCGACGCTCTGAAGCAACTTCGCAAGGCGGCCAATCTTTCCGGCGAGAGGCTGGCCGCACGATGCGCTATGTCTCAGTCCAAGATCAGCCGCATTGAACGCGGCCGGATCCTGCCGACTGTGGTTGACGTTGAGCGGCTACTCAAGGCACTCGAGGTACCGGATGAGATCGAGCGAGAACTAGTCGCGCTTGCCCGCAGAGCGAACGTGCAACACACGTCGTGGCGGACTGCCGCAGAGATGGGACTCTGGCGACAACAAGACGAACTGAAGGCATTGGCCCAGTCGTCAACGATCGTCCGCCAGTTCCTACCAGCCATCCCCAGCGGGCTCCTGCAAACCGAGGAGTACGCGCGGCAAGTGCTGGAACCTACGGTTCCGGGGGATGTCTCCTGGAACGCACAGCGAGCCGTAAGGGCTCGTATGGAAAGTCAGGAAGTACTAGGGGACACGTCACGTAGGTTCATCTTCCTGATGCCCGAGCACGCTATTAGATGGAACCGCGTTGACCGCGAAGTCATGGCGGCACAGTGCGCCCATATGGCGAACATGTCAGAGCGACCAAACCTGGATATTGCCGTCATACCGCAATCCGCCAAGGTGCGAGCCGCACCGCTGAACGTCTTCGTGATCTACGACGAACGACTAGTGTCAGCAGAGCTGTTCTCAGGCAAAGTTGTGCTTCGTGATCCTCGGGACATCGCTTATCACCTGAACCTGTTCGAGTTCTTCTACAGCCACGCTCTCACCGGTGACAACGCTACCGCATTTCTGCGGTCGGTGAGTGACGATTTTATGCGAGAGCGCGGGTAGCTGTAGCAATTTATTCGAGACTGAGACTTGACCTCGCACTGACACTCCTGTCGCTCTTACCGTTCTTACATGTTCGAGACCAGCGAGGGAGAGCTGGCCGGTAGGCGGGTAGCGATTGCCCGCAATGGCCACACCGAGAATGGAACCGTGCAGAAGTACCAGCACGCTGAGGGGATGCGTTGGTACACGGTTCCGGTACGGCTGGACTCTGGCGTTTGGGTTCACGCACTCATCCGTGAGATTGAGGAGCAGGCCACAGCGTCGACCGAGGTTGCTTAACCATTTCCCTATGCCGGGAAATCGCAGGTCACAACGCGTTTACAAAAGTCCGCACCCGCAGGTCGGTACCAGGTGGGCGAGTAGCGGCGCAGCGCGTCCGGCAGACGCGGGCCGAGCTTCGGCCGTGGCGGTCCGAGAGGTTCGTCGCCGATCTCGACGAGCACATCTACGCCGCGCTTGTCGGGTAGTGGGCGGGTGTCGTTCGCCCCACGCGCCCGATGGGGAAGACGTCGTACAGGCCGACGCGGTAGCCCGCGTCGGCCTGTACGGCACCAAACCTGACGTCACTCGCGAGTGAGGTTGTTGTCGGCGAGACCGGCGCGTACCACCCGGCGCGCGGGCAGCCGGATCGACAACAGTCCGATGAGGACGGTCACCGCCACGATGCCGAGGTACACCAGCGGTGTCCCGCTCGGCAGCGGGCTGCCGGTGAAGTTGACGCCGAGGAACGCCAGCGGCAGCACCGGGATGGCCGAGCCGAGCACCACCGCGATGCCCACCACGATCCAGGACTCGACCCGGATCATCCGCAGAACCTGCCGCCGGGTGCCGCCGACCAGCCGCAGCAGGGTCAGCTCGCGGCTGCGGTCCAGCGTCGCGGTCACCAGCGTGTTGACCACCGACAGCGCGACGTAGAGCAGGATGACGCCGAGCAGGACGCGGTTGAGCCAGATGTTCGCCTCCTGCTCGCCGTCGGTGGCGACGGTGAGCGAGTGCCGGTCGGCGACCGAGAGTCCGGGGTAGGTCCCGGCCAGTTCCCGCAGGCCCCGTTCCACCACGGCGCGGTCGGCGGTGCCCACCGTGCTCACGAGCACCGAACCGGCCAGGCCGCTGGTCGTGTGCGGGAGCAGGACGTCCTGCGGCAGCAGCACGTCGCCGTAGCCGAGGTTGTTCCCGTACACCGCCACCAGCCGCGGGGACACCCGGGTGCGGTCACCGAGGTACAGCTCGACCCGGTCCCCGACGTGCTTGCCCTGCCAGGACGCCTCGGACTCGCTCAGCGCCACGGTGTCCCCGCGCAGGTCGTCGAACCGGCCCTGGCGCACCGCCAGTGAAAGGGTGCCGGTCAGCTGCCCGGCGTCGACGCCGTAGGCCTTGACCTTGGACAGCGGTTCTTCGCTCGCGTCGGGGTCGTACACGATGACGTCGCTGCCGACCAGCGGCGTCGCCGCGCGCACCCCCGGCACCGTCCGCGCGGCGGCCGCCGCGCTCGCCGGGATCCCGGCCGGGGCACTGAGCACGAAGTCGGCCGAGGTCGCGGCGCGAGCCTGTTCCTGGGTGGCGTCGGTGAGCATGGCCTGGCTGTAGAACTGGGTCACCGAGAAACCGAGGGTCAGCACCAGCGGGGTCACCGCGGCGGCGAGCCGCCGTGAGTTCGCCATGCTGTTGCGGGCGGCAAGGTAGCGGGAGGTGGCGCGCGAGCCCAGCATCAGCCCGCCGACGATCCGGGTCGCCCCGGACATCAGCCGGGGACCGAGCAGCCCGATGCCGATCACCGCGATCAGCGAGGACATCACGGCGGGCACCGCGGCCAGCTGCCCCTGGAGGAACAACGTCGCCGTCGCGCCGGCCCCGGCCAGCAGGAGCAGCACCACGCCGGTGATCGCCCGCCCGAGGCCGAGTTTCGCCTTCTCCACGGCCGCTTCGCCGAGCGCCTCGATCGGCTTGAACTTCAGCAGCCGCCGCGCCGAGGTCCACGCGGCCAGCCAGGCGGCGCCCACGCACAGCACGACCGCGGCCGCCATCGGCACCGGGCTGGCCGAAAGCTCGAAACCCTCGGGAATGACGCCGATCTTCACGAAGGCGTCCCGGATCCCGTAGGAGGCGAACAGACCCGGCAGGACGCCGAGCACCGCACCGGCACCGGACACGAGCAGCGTCTCGATGCCGATCAGGCGGCGCACCTGCCCCGGCGTGGCCGCGATGGTCCGCAGCAACGCGATCTCCCGGCGCCGCTGGTTCAGCACCAGCGCCAGCGTGCTCGCCGTCACGAAGATCACGATCATGAACACGAACCCGGTGAACGATCCGGAGATGATCGTCAGGATCTGCCGGGACTGCGCCGCGTCCAGCGACTCGGCCTCGCCGCGCTCGACTCCCGAGTAGACGGTGACGTCCTTGTTGTCCGACAGGGCCTTTTCCACCCCGTCGGCAAGATCGTCGGCGCTCCCGGGAGCGCCGAGCACGCCGATCGCGGCCAGCCTGCCGGGCGCACCGGACAGCGACCGCGCGACGTCGTCGGTGAAGAACACCGCGGACTGCCGGGCCAGCCTGTCCACTCCGGACGGTGCGGCGATGCCGCTCACGCGGTAGCTTTCCGGCCGGTCCCGCACCGAGATCCGCACGGTCGCGCCGACCGTGACGCCGGCGCGCTGCGCGAGCTCGGCGTCCAGCACCACGTCACCCGGTCCGGCGGGCGCGCTGCCCGACCGCACCGCGAACGGGGTCAGCTCGGCGCTGCCCCAGCCGTGCCCGAACGAGTGGCCGCCGTCCGCGCCGGGCAGCACCCGGCCGTCCGCGGTCACCACCAACACCGGGAAGCTCACCTCGCCGATCACCTTGGCGACCCCGGGAACGCCCGCGACGGTGCCGGCAAGTTTCGCGTCGACCGTCACCTTTTCGGGGAGGTTCTCCTGCTTGGCGTCGCGTTCGCCGCCCGGCCCCACCTTGATGCGCTGCGTGACGGTCTGGTTGCCGCCGACCACCACCTGCGTGGCGGCGTAGCGCTGCGCGGGCACCCCGCCGAAGATGCCGGACTCCAGCAGCACCCCGCACGCGGTGAACAGGATCGCCCCGCCGAACAGGGCGAGGAACGACGCGACGAACGCGGACCTGCGGGCCCGGATCGTCGCCCATGCCAGGGAAAGCATCGCGCTCACCACTCCCCGAGCGTGGTCATCCGCGCGGCCACGCGTTCGGGCGTGGGCGACGGCATCTCCTCGACGAACCGGCCGTCGGCGAGGAACAGCACGCTGTGCGCGTGCGCCGCGGCCACCGGATCGTGGGTGACCATCACCACGGTCTGGCCCGCCTCGTCGACGAGCCTGCGCAGCAGCGTCAGCACCTCGGCGCCGGTCCGCATGTCCAGCGCGCCGGTCGGCTCGTCGGCGAAGACCACCTCCGGCCGGGACACGAGCGCCCTGGCCACGGCGACCCGCTGCTGCTGACCGCCGGAAAGCTGGTTCGGCCTGCGCTTGAGGTGCTGGTCCAGCCCGACCCTGCCGACGATCTCCCGCAGCCAGGCGGCGTCCGCGGTGCGCCCGGCGAACCGCAGGGGCAGGGTGATGTTGTCCAGGACGGTCAGCGACGGCACCAGGTTGTAGGCCTGGAAGACGAAGCCGATCCGGTCCCGGCGCAGCTCGGTCAGCGCCTTCTCCTTGAGCCCCGACAGCTCCGTGCCGCCCAGCAGCACCGAGCCCGACGTCGGCCGGTCGAGCCCGGCCGCGCAGTGCAGGAACGTGCTCTTGCCCGAGCCGGACGGTCCCATCACGGCGGTGAACCGGCCCCGCCGCAGCTCCAGCGAGACGCCGCGCAGAGCCGTCACGGCGCTGTCCCCCGCGCCGTAGACCTTGGTCACCCCCGCCAGCCGGACCGCGTGATCCTGGCCGACCATCGGCTCCGTTCGTGTGTACACCACTACCGTCCCCACTCCTGTCCACTCGCACTTCCTGTCGTGAACGAAGGTAGGTTTTGCGGGAGGGTGCCGGACATCCCGCGGAATACCGGATCCGTGGTAGAGCACGCTCCACCATGACAGGAGAGGAATGGCCGGAAGATTGCTGAGCCACGCGCTGACCAGGGTGTGGCCGTCGTTCGTGTCGCTGGCGATCGGCTTCCTCACCGCGATGGCGTCCTGGGTCGTGCTGTGCGCGCTGCTGATCTGCACGCTGCTGGTGTTCACGCTGCCCCTGCTGCCGCCGCTGATGATCGCCGTCCGCAAGCTGATCGCGCTCGACCGCTGGCGGGTCTCCCGCTACACCGGCCGAGAGGTCACGGAGCGTTACCAGGAACTGAGCGGGCCGTTCCTCGGCCGGATCGTCACCGTGCTGTCCGACCCGGCGACCCGGCGCGACCTGCTGTGGCTGCTCGTGCACCCGGTGGCCTCGCTGCCGCTGAGCGTGCTCTCGATCGGCCTGCCGGGCGCGGCGGTGCAGAACCTCATCACCTCGCTCATCTGGTGGCTGGTCCCCGGCGGGCTGAAGAGCTCCTTCGGGCTGCCCGTCGACTCATGGCCCGCCTCGGCGCTCAACCTCGGCATCGCGCTCACGGCGGCGCTGGTGTCGTGCCTCGTGCTGCCATGGGTGGCCACCGGCGAGGCATACCTGGCACGGGCGCTGCTGTCCCCGCCGAAGGCGAGCATGGCGCAGCGGGTGGCCGAGCTGACCGCGACCAGGGCCGCCGCGCTGGAGGCCCACGGCGCCGAACTCCGCCGCATCGAACGGGATCTGCACGACGGCACACAGAACCGCCTGGTCGCCGTGGTGATGATGCTCGGGATCGCCGAACGCGGGCTGCGGCGCGACCCGGCCTCGGCGCTGCCGCTGGTGCTCAAGGCGCAGAACGCCGCGTCCGACGCGGTCGCCGAACTCCGCGACGTCGTCCGCAGCATTCACCCGCCGGTGCTGGAGGACCGCGGTCTCGACGGCGCGATCGACGCGCTCGCCGCCCGCAGCTCGATCCCCTGCACCGTGGACGTCGAATCGCTGCGGCGGCTGCCCGCCGCGGTGGAGGCCGCCGCGTACTTCGTGGTCGCCGAGGCGCTGACCAACGCGGCCAAGCACAGCGGCGCGGACCACATTTCGGTGCGCCTGACGATCCGGGGCGATCTCCTCACCGTGGAGGTCGTCGACGACGGCCACGGCGGGGCCGACGAGCAGGGTGGCACCGGCCTGAACGGGATCCGCCGCCGCGTCGAAGCGTTCGACGGGCACACTGAGCTGTCCAGCCCGGAAGGCGGGCCGACCGTGCTGCGCGCGGTCCTGCCGACCGGGGCCTGAGGAAGGGAACCACTGCCGCCATGCGGATCATGATCGCCGAGGACGACGCCCTGCTGCGCGAGGGACTCGTCCTGCTGCTGGGCACGGAGGGCTTCGAGGTGACCGCGGCCGTCGACAACGCCGAGGACCTGCTGACCGCCGTGGACGCCGATCCGCCGGACGTGATCGTGGTCGACGTCCGGATGCCGCCGACGTTCACCGACGAGGGCCTGCGGGCCGCCGTCGAGGCCCGCCGCCGGCACCCGCGGCTGGCGGTGCTGGTGCTCTCGGCCTACGTCGAGGACAGCTACGCCGGGGAACTGCTGGCCGGTGCCGGCACCGGCGGCGGCGTCGGTTACCTGCTGAAGGAGCGGGTCGGCAAGGTCGCGGACTTCCTGGATTCGCTGCACCGGGTGGCCGCCGGGGGCGCGGCGATGGACCCCGAGGTCGTCGCGCAGCTGCTGGTACGCCGCAAGGCCGACGACCCGATCCGCACGCTGACCCCGCGCGAGCGGGAGGTGCTTTCGCTGATGGCCGAGGGGCATTCCAACACCACCATCGGGGAACTGCTGGTGATCGGCGCGGGCGCGGTGCACAAGCACATCGGCAACATCTTCACGAAACTCGACCTGCCCAGCACCGACGGCGCCGGGCACCGCCGCGTGCAGGCCGTGCTCGCCTACCTCCGCGCGTAGTACCCGCTTTCCCGGGTCCGGGTGGGTGCCACGCCCCCAAGTCGCGACGCCCACCCGGCCCCGAAACGCCCGGAGGTTTCCCGATCCGGCACGCTGAACACATCTTCTTCAGCGTTTCCGCGATCGACAAGCCTTTTGTCCTGAACTAGAATTTTGCAGAAGGTCAACCGGCGACGCCGGGGGAACAGTGCTCAGAATCCACCTCTCCGACACGGATCTCGCCACGGTGCGGTTCGCCGAAAACCCGGCACCGCTGCTGGATTCGGTGCTGGCGCTGAGCGAACGACTGCGCGACTCGCACCCCGGCCGGTACCGGGAACTGCCGGCGGAGATCGGCCCGCTGCTGCCGATGGTGGGCCCGCTGGCACGCGGTCCCCTCTTCCTCGATCCGCTCGTCGCGGACGCCGAGCACGGCTTCGCGCTGGTGGACGCCACACCTCGCGCGATCCTGCGGTCCGAGCTGGCCAGGATCTGGCCGCCCGGCCGCGAAATCCCGCTCTGGGTACGGAATCTCGCCGACGGCGGCGCCGAGGAGCGGGGGCTGGTCAACCGCGCGTTGCGTGCCTGGCACCGGCTGGAGATCCTGCCCCGGCGAGAACGGCTTCACGCCGGTTTCCGCGACGGTATCGCCTCGCGGGCGATGACCTTTCACGAACTCGACACCGCGGCCGCGTTCAGCTCACTGCACCGCGGCCTCAGATACCACGACGGAGTGCTGACGATCCCGCACCCGAACGAAATCGACGTCACGCCACGCGGTGCGGGAATCGAACTGATGCCTTCCCCGGTGTGGTCGGGCCGCCCGCTGTTCATGACCCCCTGGCGCGACACGGACCGGCACGTCCTGATCTACCCCGTCCGGGACTCCCCCGGCACCGTCGGCCGCCGGCCGGCCGGCGCGCTGGCCAGGCTGCTCGGCCCGACCAGGGCGGCGGTGCTCTGCGCACTGCGGCGGCCCCGCACCACCGGCGATCTCGCGCGGCTGGCCGGCATCAGCGCGCCCTCCGTCTCCCAGCACACCGCCGCGCTACGCGACGCGGGACTGGTGCGCAGCACGCGCACCGGCCGGAGCGTGCGGCACGAGCTGACCCCGCTCGGCGCCGCGCTGCTGACCACCAATCCCGGACAGGCAGCGGATCCCGGACAGGACGCTTCCGTTTCAAGGTGACTTCGCGCCGGCCGGTCCGGCTCGCGCGCAGCCATCCCTCACTGTCCACAAGGGACGTCCAGCCATTCGCCGGGCGGGATGCCGCCACGGACGTTCTCCAACCGGGACAACAGGGTTTCCAGCTGCCCGGGATCGTTGAGGTATTCCAGCACCGCGCGGTAGAACGCGCCGGTCATCGTCGCGGGCATCAGGTCCGAGGCGTCGAAACACTGCTGCGGATCCGAGGTGAGCGTGGCGGCGACCTTCCGGCTGACGGCGTCGCCGTACACGCCGGGGTCCACCGTGCGGCTGGCCGAAAACGTGCTCCCGCCGGGGATCCCCGGCCAGATCCGCTGTGCCTTGTCCGAGGTGAGGAACACCATCAGCCGCCGGGCGGCGGGGGTGTCGTGGAACATCCCGGCCAGGTCGGCCGAAACCTCCGACACGTTCGCGCCGGGGAAGCGGAAGAAGTCGAAATCCGCACCCGGCCTCGGACCGCCGCCGTCCGGGCGGCGGACCGCCTGGTACGGACCCATGATGAACGAGAGCTGGTGTTCCAGCGCGCAGCCCTGCGGAGTGGTGAACAGTCCCTTCCCCGCGTCGCCGAAGTCGGTCAGCAACGCCGCCGCCGTGCCGCCGCGCACCGCTCCCGGCACGGTGACCAGGTTTCCCCACGCCTTCCACGCTTCCCGGACCGGCGCCGAGGTCCACGGCAGGGTTCCCGCCGACCACTGCCGGTAGGCCTCGGGCCCGGCCGTGTGCAGCAGGATGTCCTCGATCCAGTCGGTGCCCGGCCAGCCCGACGTCGGCGGCGCGCCCATGCCGAGGCACCACGGGGTAGCACCCGCGGCGATCAGGCTCGTGCTCAACGCGCCGAGTTCGGCGAGGGACCGGGGCGCCGGCCCCGGCAGGCTCGCCCGGTTGTACCAGATCACGCTCTTGACGTCGGCCTTCACCGGCACCGCGTACAGGTTGGCCGTACCGAGCTTCAGCAGGTTCTGCCACTGCCGGCCGAACGAGCCCCGCGCCTGTTCACCGAGCACGTCGTCCAGCGGGCGCACCTGTCCCTGCCGGATGTGGGCGGCGAGCGAGCCCGGGTTCGGCAACACCGCGACGTCGGGCGCGGTACCCCGCCGCACGTCCGAGGCGAGGACCTGGTCGACCGCGCGGGTGCCCTGATAGTCGACCTGGATCCCGGTCTCGTCCTTGAACGCCCGCAGCACCTTTCCGAAGGCCTCCCCTTCCGAACCGGTCCACGACGCGATGACACTGACCCTGTCGGCACCGGGACCCGCCGTACAGGCACTCGCCAGCAGACCCGCGAGGGCGAGGACGAGCCCCATCCCCCTTCCCTTCACGACGTTCATGCCCGGTACCGGTATTCGTCGATCCGGGCGTACAACCCGAGCAGGATGAGCACGCCGTCGGCGAGCGCGGCGGCGCTGACGAACACGGGCAACCCGCCCGTCCTGGTCGCGGACCCGGCGAGCGTGGCCACCTCCGACGCGCCCTCGGTGATCCGGGCCGGGTCACCGGGCACCGCGTCACCTCGCGGCGCCCCGGCGACGAAGGTATCGACGCTCACGCCGCAGTACCCGCATTTTTCCTTCAGCAGCGCGACCAGCATCGCCTTTCCCCTGGCGTCGAGTGCCACGATGTCGGCCTGCCGGTCGGCGAGCAGCACGTCGGTACGGTCCCGGACCTCGTCCAGGCGTTGCGCCAGCACCAGCGTCCAGCCGAGCGCGGCCACGATCCCTATCGTCAGCAGGCTCGCCGCGATCAGCGGGACGTTGAGCACGCGCCGGAACCGCCTGCCGAGGAAGACCTGGGTGAGCACGAGCAGCACCAGCAGCGTGGCGGGCGGCAGCAGCCACAGGGGCAGCACGCCCTGGCTCATCCCGTCCGCCGCGATCTGCCGGTCCAGTGCCTGACGCTGCAGAGTCTGCAGATCGGTGAGGACGCCGACCAGTTCGTGCAGCAGGCGCGAGGCGTACCACAGGTCCGCCGTGCCGATCAGTGCCCCGCCGCCGCGCCGGTAGTGCGCGTCCGCCTGGCCGATAGAACCCGAATACGCGGCGACGAGCCCTTCGACGACTTCGAGCGCGCTGGCCCCAGCCTCGCCCGCCTGGTTGAATTCGGCGACGCGGGCGAGGCTCTGGCTCGCCACCGTCATCTGGTTCTCGTACTCCCGCCCCGGTCCGGCCAGTTGCGAGTCGCCCGAATAGAAGCTCGTGATCGCGGCGTTGTCGGCGGAAATCAGCGCGTTCCGCGCCGCCGCGGTTTCCAGGACGGCCTGGGTGGTTCTGTCCCGGACGACTTCCGCGGTGTCCAGCACGTTCCGCACCGCGAGGACCGAGGTGACCAGCATGACGAGTGTGCCGGCGAGCAGCACCGCACGCAGCCGGGACAACGCCGTCCGTGTCGGGACGCGGACCGGTTTCGCGGCGGTGAGCGTTCCGGTGGTCATCGCGGTGGCCCGTCCGGTGCCGCGCCGTGGTTCAGCCCGTAATCACCCCGGACGCGCCAGCGTCTTCGCTCGCGTTCGAACCCCACCGCAGGAACCCTACGCGGATGGCGTCACCGGCGCGGAAACTTCATACAAGCGGACCTGCCCGGAGCAACGCGCTCCCCCGATCGGCGTCCCTCGACACGTCACATCAGGTGACGCCGGAGTCATCCGGAGCGCGAGCGGCTTGATCGTCCACTGTGGACGCTTCGGCGTCCTGGGGCGCTTCGCGGTGAAACCCGGTTACTTGCCGAGCAGGAAGCAATCTTTCGAAACTACCGGTACCGGCCCGAACACGGCGCGCGTGGCGACAATTCCCGGAGAACACGACGAAAGGCCGTCACGAGACCTGTGCCCGTGACGGCCTTCGGCGGTTCGCGCTCCGCTAGTGCGCGGCTTCGTTCCAGGATCGGCCGTAACCGACCGAAACCTCCAGCGGTACGGCGAGTTCGTAGGCCGAGCCCATCCCCTCGCGCACGAGCTTCTCCACCTCGTCGCGCTCGCCTTCGGCGACCTCGAGCACGAGCTCGTCGTGCACCTGCAGCAGCACCCGGCTGCGCAGCTTCGCCTCCACCAGCGCGCGGTGCACGTTGAGCATGGCGACCTTGATGATGTCCGCCGCGCTGCCCTGGATGGGCGCGTTCAACGCCATCCGCTCGGCCATCTCCCGCCGCTGCCGGTTGTCGCTGTTGAGGTCCGGCAGGTACCGGCGGCGCCCGAAGATCGTCTCGGTGTAGCCGACCTTCGCGGCCTCGCCCACGACCGAGTGCAGGTAGTCCCGCACCCCGCCGAACCGGGCGAAGTAGGCGTCCATCTGCGCCTTGGCCTCCTCGGTGGAGATCCGCAGCTGGGAGGACAGCCCGTAGGCGGAAAGCCCGTAGGCCAGCCCGTACGACATCGCCTTGACGCGGTAGCGAAGCTCGGGCGTGATCTCCTCCGGCGGCAGCGAGAACGCCCGCGACGCCACGAACGTGTGCAGGTCCTCGCCGCTGTTGAAGGCCTCGATCAGCCCCTCGTCCTGCGACAGGTGCGCCATGATCCGCATTTCGATCTGGCTGTAGTCCGCGGTCATCAGCTCCGCGTAGCCCTCGCCGACGACGAACGCGTCCCGGATGCGGCGGCCCTCCTCGGTGCGCACCGGGATGTTCTGCAGGTTCGGGTCCACAGAGGACAGCCGGCCGGTGGCGGCGATGGTCTGCTGCAACGTGGTGTGGATCCGGCCGTCGTCGGCGACGGACTTGATCAGCCCCTCGACCGTGGTGCGCAGCTTGGTGGCGTCCCGGTGTTCGAGCAGGTGCTGCAGGAAGGGGTGCTCGGTCTTCTCGAACAGCCCCTGCAGCGCCTCGGCATCGGTGGTATAGCCGGTCTTGGTGCGCTTGGTCTTCGGCATGCCCAGCTCGTCGAACAGCACGACCTGCAGCTGCTTCGGCGAACCGAGGTTGATCTGCTTGCCGATCACGGCGTACGCCTCGTCCGCCGCCTGCGTGACCCGGCCGAGGTAGTGCGCCTCCAGCTCGGTCAGCTGCTCGATGTCGACGGCGATCCCGGCGATCTCCAGCTCGGTGATGACCTCCAGCAGCGGCAGCTCCAGCTCCGCCAGCAGGCCGCTGCCGCCGGTCTCCTCGACCTCCTCGGCCAGCGCCACCGACAGCTCGGCGATCGCGCGCGCCTTGACCAGCTCGTCGGTGATTTCCTTCTGCTCCAGGCCTTCCGCCCCGCCGTCGAGCAGCGACAGCTGGCCGTCGTCCCCGGCGGCCTCCGAGCGCAGCTCCCGCTGCAGGTACCGCAGCACGAGGTCGTCCAGCTCGAAGGTGCGCTGGCCGGGACGCACCAGGTACGCGGCCAGCGCGGTGTCCATCACCAGCCCGGCGACCGCCCAGCCCCGGGCCCGCAGCGCGTGCAGCGGCACCTTGAGGTCGTGGCCGACCTTGCGAGCCGCCGGATCCGCCAGCCACCCGGCGAGCGCCTTGTCGTCGGCCTCGTCCATCCCGGTGACGTCGAGGTAGGCGCCCTCGCCGTCCGGCGCGGCGAAGGCGAGCGCCTTCAGGTCCGACCGGACCGACGCGCCAGTGGTGCGGAAGGACACCGCGACCGGCTTCTCCTCCCGCGTGTGCGCGGCGAGCCACTCGGCGAGCCCGCCGGGGGTGAGCGCTCCCCCGCTGACCTCGAACCCCTCGTCGGCCTCCGGCTCGGCGCTGCTGAGCGTGGCGAACAGCCGGTCGCGCAGCACCCGGAACTCCAGCTCGTCGAAGATCCGGTGCACCGCCTCCCGGTCCCAGGGGCGCAGCTCGAGACCGGACGGGGCGACCCCGAGTTCGACGTCGCGGATCAGCTCGGTGAGCTGCCGGTTCAGCGAGACCGAGGTCAGGTGTGCCCGCAGTGACTCGCCGACCTTGCCCTTGACCTCGTCGACCCGGTCGATCAGCTCGCCGAGCGAGCCGAACTGGCGGATCCACTTCGCCGCCGTCTTCTCGCCGACGCCGGGGATGCTGGGCAGGTTGTCCGACGGGTCCCCGCGCAGCGCGGCGAAGTCCGGGTACTGCCGGGGGGTGAGCCCGTACTTCTCCTCCACCGCCTCCGGCGTGAACCGGACCAGGTCCGACACCCCGCGCTTGGGGTAGAGCACCGTGACGTGCTCGTTCACCAGTTGCAGCGCGTCGCGGTCGCCGGTACAGATGAGCACCTCGAAACCGTCGGCGACCGCCTGGGTGGTGAGCGTGGCGATGATGTCGTCGGCCTCGTAGTTCTCCTTTGTCAGCGCCGGGATGTTCAGCACCGCGAGGACCTCTTCGACCAGGCCGACCTGGCCCTTGAACTCGTCCGGCGTGGTGCTGCGGTTCGCCTTGTACTCGGCGTAGGCCTCCGACCGGAAGGTCTTGCGGGACAGGTCGAACGCGACGGCGAGGTGGGTGGGCACCTCGTCGCGCAGCAGGTTGATGAGCATCGAGGTGAACCCGAACACCGCGTTCGTGACCTGCCCGGTCTTCGTGCGGAAGTTCTCCGCGGGCAGGGCGAAGAACGCCCGGTAGGCCATCGAATGGCCGTCGATGAGCAGCAGTCTCGGCCGCGCGCCCTCGGCGGTGGCGGTGGCTGCGGCTCCCGGGGCGGGGGCTGTGACGTTGGCGACGGGTCGGTTCTCACTCGGGCTCACGGGGGCGAGTCTAGGCTGAGGGTCCGACACTCTTACGTGTCGCATGGTCAGAGGAGCACTACGTGACGAACCACCAGGGCGGCGAAGCCCTCCAGCCGTTCGCCGGCGTCGACCCCACGGTCGCCGACCAGCAGCTCAACGACAAGATCGGCATGGAGATCATCGAGCTGACGCCCGAACGCGTGGTCGGCACCATGCCGGTCAAGGGCAACCTGCAGCCCTACGGCCTGCTGCACGGCGGCGCGAACGCCGTGCTCGCCGAGGCGCTCGGTTCCACCGTGGCCGCGCTCAACGCCGGGCCCGACCGCGCGGCGGTGGGCCTGGAACTGTCCTGCACGCACCACCGCGGGGTCCGGTCCGGGATCGTCACGGGTGTCGCGACACCGTTGCACGTCGGGCGGAGCACGATCACCGCGGAGATCGTGCTGACCGACGAGCAGGACCGCCGCACCTGCACCGCGCGGCTCACCTGCGCCGTACTGGGCGCCGCGCCGACTCCCTGACACCCCGCGCGGCAAACGCCCCAATGTGGCATTGGGTGCTCCGCTCCTTGCCCCCACCGCCACCCTCAACGGAGACGCTGCGCGCCCAGCCCCGATTCCACGCACCCAATGTGGCGTTCGGTGCGTTGGACGCACCGAACGCCACATTGGGGCGCATGAGCCGCCACCTCAGCCGACGCCGAGGTAGGCCTCCTTGATGCTCGCGTCGGCCAGGAGTTCCTTACCGGTACCGGACTTCGTGATCTGCCCGGTTTCGAGCACGTAGGCCCGGTGCGCCCGCGACAGCGCCTGCTGCGCGTTCTGCTCGACGAGCAGCACCGTGGTGCCCTGTTTGTTGATCTCGGTGACGATCCGGAAGATCTGCTGGATGAACTGCGGGGCGAGACCCATCGAGGGCTCGTCGAGCAACAGCAGTTTCGGCTTCGCCATCAGCGCGCGCCCGATCGCGAGCATCTGCTGCTCGCCACCGGACATCGTGCCGCCGAGCTGGGTCTTGCGTTCGGCCAGCCGGGGGAACAGCTCGAACACGCGGTCCAGGTCGGGACCGAGATCCTTGCGGTCCTTGCGCGCGTACGCGCCCATGTCGAGGTTTTCCATCACCGTCATGCCGGGGAAGATCCCGCGGCCCTCCGGCGACTGCGAGATGCCCCGCACCACCCGCAGATCGGCGCGCAGCTTGGTGATGTTCTCCCCGGCGAAGGTGATCGTCCCGTTCGACACCGGGCGGATCCCGGAGATCGCCCGCATCGTGGTGGACTTGCCCGCGCCGTTGGCGCCGATCAGCGTGACGATCTCGCCCTCGTTGACCGTGATGGACAGTCCGGACACGGCCTGGATCCGGCCATAGTGGACGGACACATCGGACAGTTCAAGCAACGTCATCGTCGGGCACTCCCAGATAGGCGGCGATCACAGCGGGGTTCTCCCTGATCTCGGCCGGCAGTCCTTCGGCGATCTTCTTGCCGAACTCCAGAACCACGATCCGGTCGGTCACGCCCATGACGAGTTTCATGTCGTGTTCGATCAGCAGGACGGTGTAGCCGTCGTCGCGGATCGTCCGGATCAGCCCCATGAGCTCTTCCTTCTCCGCCGGGTTGAACCCGGCGGCGGGCTCGTCGAGGCAGAGCAGTTTCGGCTCGGTGGCCAGCGCCCGCGCGATCTCCAGGCGCCGCTGGTAGCCGTAGGGCAGGTTCTTCGCCTTCTCCGCGGCGCGGTCGGCGATGCCCACGAACTCCAGCAGCGCCATCGCGCGGTCGACCGCCTGACGCTCTTCGCGGTGATGCCGCGGCAGCCTCAGCAACGCGCCGAGCACGCTCGTCTTGTGGCGGGCATCCGCCCCGACGACGACGTTCTCCAGCGCGGTCATTTCGCCGAAGAGCCGGATGTTCTGGAACGTCCGCGCGATACCGCGCTGGGTGATGACGTGCCGGTTGGCCTTGCCGAGAGGCTTGTCCTCCAGCAGCACCTGGCCCGAACTGGGCCGGTAGACGCCGGTCATCGCGTTGAAGCAGGTCGTCTTCCCCGCGCCGTTCGGGCCGATGAGCCCGAGGATCTCGCCGCGGCGGATGCCGAAGGACACCGAATCCAGCGCCACGAGCCCGCCGAAGCGCACCGTGACGTCCTGAAGTCGCAACAGGGTCTGGCCGACGTCGACCGCGATGTCACGGTCGGGCGCGACGACCTCGGCGACCTCGGCGAAGTGCTCGGCGCGCTGCTCCTCGGTCATCTGCTCGACCTCGGCCACGAGACCGCCTTCGACCGGCTGGGCGCCGTCGTGTGGCTGCGTCATGCCTTGCCCCCTGGAGTCGGTTCCGCGGCGAGCGCGCTGTCCCCGCTGATCTGCTCGCCCTTGCCGAGCAACCGCTGGTACGCCTGCCTCCCCCGCGCCAGCAGCCGCTGACGCGCGCCGAGCAGGCCCTGCGGGCGAAAGATCATCAGGACGATCAGCGCGATACCGAAGATGAGGTAGTTGTACTCGGCGATCTGCACGAACCGCAGCGGCAGGTACGCCACGACGACGGCGCCGAGCAGCACGCCCACCTTGTTGCCCGCCCCGCCGAGCACCACCGCGGCCAGGAACAGCATCGAGGTCACCACGTCGAACGACTGGTTGTTGACGAAGCCCAGCTTACCGGCGTAGAGCGCGCCGGAAAGACCGCCGATCGCCGCACCGATGACGAACGCCCAGATCTTGAACTTGTACGTGGCCACGCCCATGATCTCGGCGGCGTCCTCGTCCTCCCGGATGGCGACCCAGGCACGGCCGACCCGGCTGCGTTCCAGGTTGCCGACCAGCAGCAGCACGGCGATGATGACCGTGACCGTCAGGACGTACCAGAGACCCGCGTTCGCCAGGAACGGTTTGCCCGCGGCGTCGGACCCGACCGCTTCGAAACCCGACTGGCCGCGCAGCGGGCCGACGTTGTCCGCGATCAGCCGGATGATCTCGCCGAAGCCCAGCGTCACGATGGCGAGGTAGTCACCGCGTAGCCGGAGCGTCGGAGTGCCGAGGATGACGCCGAAGATCATCGTGATCGCCATCGCCAGCGGCAGCGTCCAGATGTAGGGCAGCTTCGACAGGCTCGAACTCGGGCTGGTGAACAGCGCCGCGACATAGGCGCCGACGGCGAAGAAGCCGACGTAGCCGAGGTCGAGCAGGCCCGCCTGGCCGACCACGACGTTGAGGCCGACGGCGACCAGCGCGTAGCGGGCCACGTCGAACATCGCGGTCGGGAAGTCGGTACCCGTCGTGGCCAGCAGCGGCGGGTTCAGCCACGGGAGGAAGTAGATCAGCACGACCAGCGGGATGAGGATGCCCCACTGGGCGGGACGGCTCAGACTGTTCCAGCGCTCCCGGATCGACGGGCGCGCGGGGGTTTTGTGAGTGGTCATACCCGTGCCTTCCCGAGTGACTCGCCCAGGATGCCGGTCGGGCGGAGCATGAGGACCAGCACCAGGACGACGAACGCGACGACGTCCTTCCACTCGCCGCCGAACAGCGACTGGCCGTAATTCTCGACGACGCCGAGCAGGAGCCCTCCCAGCAATGCGCCACGCAGGTTGCCGATACCGCCGAGGACCGCGGCGGCGAACGCCTTGATGCCCAGCAGGAATCCGCCGTTGTAGATCGCGCCGGACGGGATCTTCATCAGATAGAACAGCGCGGCCGCGCCGGCGAGCAGACCGCCGACGAGGAAGGTCACGATGATGACCCGTTCCTTGTTGACGCCCATCAGCGTCGCGGTGTCCGGATCCTGCGCGACCGCGCGGATGCCGCGACCCACCTTGGTGCGGTTGACGAAGTAGTCCGCCACGAGCCAGGCCAGCACCGAGGCGACGACGATCAGGATGTCCCGGTCGGTGATCGTGGCGCCGAAGACCTCGAACAGCGGCTGCGGGGTGAGCAGCCGGATCGAGCGCTGCGCGTTGAGGCCGAAGATGAGCTTCAGCGTCTGCTGCAGGACGAAGGAGGCACCGATCGCGGTGATCAGGAAGACCAGTTTCGGCGCGTTGCGGTTGCGCAGTGGCCGATAGGCGACGCGTTCGAGGCCGACGGCGGTCAGACCGGACACCGCCACCGCCGCGATCAGCGCGAGGCCGAGATAGAGGATGAGTTCCCCGACCCCGAGGACGGGGTCGGCGCCGGGCCGGAAGCCGAGCAGGTAGAACGTCAGCCAGGCGGCGAAGGTCCCGACGATGAAGACCTCGGAATGGGCGAAGTTGATCAGTTTGAGGACACCGTAGACGAGGGTGTACCCCAGGGCGATCAACGCGTAGATCGCTCCCTGGGTCAGCCCGTCGAACGTGTTGTTCCAGAACTGTCCGAGGAACGTGTTCACATCGAAGTGGATCCACGTGTCGGATTCAGCCAGGAACGGAGTCAGCGTGGGGTGCACGGATTCTCGTTCTCTCCGGGTACGGCTCGGGCATGCGCGCGGAGGCGATCGGCCCCCACGCGCATGCCCGAGTCACCTGTTTGAACAGGCAAGGTTGACGGAAATCAGATCTGGCCGTTGTTGACGATCTTGCCGTTGTCGACCTTGTAGCTCCAGACGGGCACGTCGGAAAGCTCGCCCTTCTCGTTCCACTTGAACTTCTTGGTCAGGCCCTGGCCGTCGTAGTTCTTGACGAAGTCGAGCAGACCGGCCCGGTCCTTGACGCCCTTGTCGATGCCCTTCAGCAGAACGGTCGCGGAGTCGTAGCCCTCCGGCGAGTAGGTGCCCGGGTCGCGGCCCTCGGTCTGCTTGTAGGCGGCGGTGAAGTCCTTGAAGTTGTCCTCCGGCACGCACGGGCAGGTGAAGTACGCGCTGCCCGCGGCGTTACCCGCGTTCTTGACGAATTCCTGGTCCTTCACGCCGTCCGGGCCGACGAACTTCGCGGTGACGCCCTTGTCGTTGAGCTGCTGCGCGAACGGCGCGCCCTCGTTGTAGTAACCGGCGTAGAAGATCGCGTCCGGCTTCTCGCTGGCGATCTTGTTGACCACGGCCGAGAAGTCGGTCTGCTTGGTCTTGACCTTGTCCGAGCAGGTGGCCTTGCTGCCCAGCGCCTGCTTCACCTGGGAGGCGAGGCCGGTGCCGTATTCGGAGTCGTCCTCGACGACGCAGACCTTGTTGGCCTTGAGCTTGTCGGTGATGAACTTCGCCGCGGCGGGACCCTGCACGCTGTCGTTGCCCATGCCGCGGAAGAAGGTCTTCCAGCCGTGGTCGGCCAGTGCCGGGTTGGTCGCCGAGGGCGTGATGTGCACGAGACCGGCCCGCTCGAACAGGTCGCCGGTGGCCTTCGACTCGCCGGAGAAGGGCAGGCCGATCGCGCCCAGGATCGGGGCCTCGCTGATGGCCTGCGCAACGACACCGGGCGCCTTGTCCGGCTTGCCTTCGGTGTCGAACTGCTTGAGGGCGACCTGGCAGCCGGGGTTGGCCTGGTTGTGCTGCTTCACGGCAAGGTCCACGCCGTAGAGGATGTTCTGGCCGAGCGCGGCGTTGTCACCGTTGATGGTGCCGATGTAGGCGAGGGTCACCCCGGAGCACTGGGCCTTGCCGTCGCCCTTGGGGTCCGCCGCGTTGGCCGCCTGCTGCGGTGCGGCCGCCGACGAGTTGGTGTTGCCGCCGGAACCGCCCTGGTCACGCGCCGCGCACGCAGTCAGCGCCACTGAGGCGGCCGCTGCCAGCACGATGATCCGCGTGAGTCGTGCTCTTGACACTCTTCCTCCAAATGCCGACCAGCCGCCCTGGTGAGCGGCAGTCCCGTAGGACTTGACTGGGCGCTGAACGTAGCCGCCGGTAGCGGTGTTGCACAGAGTCACTCGAGCTCTTGTATCCACATCGTGACGGTCGTCACGAGCGTTAACGGACGATTTACACCCGATCGTCGCATTGTGACAATCGGGTGATAACGCTGAGTACTCGGTTGACATCGAGTGAAGACTTGACAGCTTCGACCCGAATTGCGAGCGAGCTTAGGGCTCCCGCCCGGTTCTTGGCGCCGGTTCAGATGTTCGGGGCCCCGAAGATACTAAATGTGCCCGTTCAGGCAGCGACACCAGACCGGCGAGCGGGACGGCGCGCAAAGAAAAACGGGCGCGACCGGTCAGGTCGCGCCCGTTCCCTGTCTCGGGTGGGTCAGCCGATACTCTCGACGACGGCCTCGGCGACCGCCTTCATCGTGGTCCGCCGGTCCATCGCGGTCCGCTGGATCCAGCGGAAGGCGTCGGGCTCGGTAAGCCCCTGGCGGCTCATCAGCAGCCCCTTCGCCCGGTCGATGACCTTGCGGGTTTCGAGCCGTTCGGTGAGCCCCGCGACCTCGGACTCGAGCGCCTGCAGCTCGGCGAACCGGCTGACCGCGAGCTCGATGGCGGGCACCAGGTCGCGCTTGGCGAACGGCTTGACCAGATAGGCCATCGTCCCGGCGTCGCGCGCCCGCTCGACCAGGTCGCGCTGGCTGAACGCGGTGAGGATGACGACCGGCGCGATCCGGTCGCCGGTGATCTTGGACGCCGCCTCGATCCCGTCGAGTTTCGGCATCTTGACGTCGAGGATGACCAGATCGGGCTTCAGCTCGGTGGCGAGGTTGATCGCCTGCTCGCCGTCGCCGGCCTCGCCGACGACCTCGTAGCCCTCTTCACGCAACATCTCGACCAGGTCCAGCCGGATGAGTGCTTCGTCCTCCGCGACGAGTACCCGACGCTGCGGCACGGTGGCGGCACCGTTGGCCTCGGCAGCCTGCTCGGTCACCGGGGTCCTCCTGACGGCTCGGCGGGACGGTTGGTTCGCGGATACCCGCGAATCCGCAGCCTACCGGGAACGATCCAGTCGGCGGGGATGGCGTTCACCACGAAGTGGTCCAGGCGACACCTGTCTTCTCGCGGAACCGGGGTGTCCGGCGGAGAACGGCACGGAGATCGCTGTTCGAGGTCGACCACCTCGCGGAGAAAGAAGACGGAGGGCTGCCGACCACAGCGGGCCCGCGGCGAGCGCGAGCCGGGCTTGTGGGGTTCCTCGACGTGCCCCCGGTGAGATTCGAACTCACACTGGACGGGTTTTGAATCCGTTGCCTCTGCCAGTTGGGCTACGGGGGCCGTGACCGGGAAAACTCTACGGGATCGGCCAGTCGCGGCACCGACCGGGCCCGGCGAACCGGCGGTCGGACCGCGCGGCTTCAGCCGCAAGATCGCCGCTCCGCTGCCGAGGTCCGCCCCGAGACCGCCGGTCCTTCGTTCCTGGTTTTCTCATGCCCGAGACGCTCGGTCATTTCCCCGTTGAGCGAGCAGGACGGATTCGCCCGCTGGAGTGTGCGAGTCCCCCGTAGAGCAGATGCGGTCCGGCGGCGACGGGACAAAGCTTTCGGGTGAGGGGTGTTCCACGGCGCGGTCGGTTCGGGGAGGTCAGCGGGGATGGGCGACCAGGAGGACGAGGAAGCGGAAGCCAGGGAGCGGCTCGCGCACGGGTTGCGTGCGCTGAGGTGCGCCGCGGGTAAGAGTCTCAAGCAACTCGAGCCGGAGGTGCATGCCAGCGACTCGGCGTTGTCGCGGTACTTCACCGGGCAGGCGGTGCCGCCGTGGGAGGTGGTCGAAAGCCTGTGCCGGGTCACCGGGTCACCGGCGACGGAGCTGCGGACGGTGTGGGAACGTGCCAGCGGTGTCGCGCACGACCGGGTCAAGCCCGCACCGGCGCCGGTGGGGGCGGGCCGGAGTTCCCCGCCGGCACGCAGGCCGGCAGGGCGGCGCCGGGTGCTGCTGGTGGCCGGTGTGCTGGCGACCGCGGTCCTGCTGGTGGGAATCGGGGCGTGGCTCGCCCGCGAGACACCGGAGAAGGACGCCGCGGTGCCCGACCTGGGACCGCCCGAGGCGATCATGCTGGTGAACGCGCGGGTCGGTGTCGCCGACGGCGCGCGCTATGTCGTCGACATCGCCAACTGGTCGCAGGACGAGGGCGCCGAGGCGCACCTGTGGCACTGGCGCTCGGACACCCGGAACGACATCCGCAACCAGCTCTGGCACGCCGAACCCGCCGCACCGGGCGGCACGCGCTTCCGCAACGTGCTCAGCAACCGCTGCCTCGCCGCGTCCCCGGCCGGGGCACTGGCGCAGTCCGACTGCAGCGCCTCCCCCGCGCAGGCCTGGCAGCACACCGCGCAGGCGCGCCTGGAGAACCTCGCCGACCGCCGGTGCCTCGACGTCAAGGACCACCAGCTCAACGATGGCGAGGCCCTGGTCATGGCGCCCTGTCACGACAGCCCGACCCAGCACTGGAACCTGCGGCGCCGGACCGGTTAGCCCGGACCTGCCATCGCCGAGCCGTCCCGCACCTCGGTGACCAGGTCCTTCCTCGCGTCCCGCGTGCCGAGTACCGGCGATATCCCGCGTCCCGCCCCCGTCCCGCGCGGTACCGGGACGCCCGCCCGCCGAGAAGACTCGGGGTACCGAACCGGCGAGGGGTGCCGGTACGAGTTCGATCAACCTCATCACTCAGGGGAGACCATTGTGAAATCGAGGGGTACGACCACGACCGTCCGGGGACGGGCCATGGCCACCACGGGGAGGACCAGGCGAGCGCGCATGGGGGTGACCGTCGCCGCCGCGATCGTCACGGCGATGACGGGTACGGCGGCGCCCGCGCTCGCCACCACGGAGCCCGCGGGCGGTGGAACCTGGAGCTACGGGGTCTCACTCGGCGTCAACTATTCCGACTACTATCACCCGACGAAATGGCACAAATCCTCGGTGAGGAGCGGTGGCGTCACCCGGCACAGTGGCTGCGCCGCGCCGGGCACATGGTCCCACGCGACGATCAGCGCCGCCATCTCCGGCAACAAGGCATACTGGGACGACTCCTGCTGATCACGGTCCTGCTTGGGGGTGGCTGATCGCGCTACCGGCATCCCGCTCGGGCCTCGCGCGGCGCGGGAACGGTGAGCCGATCCACGGAAAGCCATGGTCGCGACGCGAAGTCGCGGCCATGGCTTTCCGCGCTGCCCAGGTGGTGCCGCCGCGGCGGGATGATGCGACGGCCACAAGTGTCCACAAGGGACGTTTCACGCGCGGAGCCGTCGTCTACGGCGCCGGGTAGGAGATCATCCGTTCTCCCGCGAATCCGGTGAACCCCACTGGTTTCCCGGTCATGTCCCACCGCAGGATGTTGTCCGTGCCGGTACTCACCAGGAGTTCGTGGATGACCTTCGACATCGGTCCCGGGTGTTCGTGCCAGTCGTCCCTGTCGTTGTAGGCGATCCGCCAGGTGTCCGGGCCCGCCGCGTCGGTGATCCACCAGAACGTGCCGCCCGCGCCGTCGCTCCCCCACGGATACAGCCCACCGGGTTCGGGGAACAACCGGTAGGACACGCGCGTGAGGTACCCGGTGTCCGGGTCCGCGAAGATCTCCAGGAGCTGGTCGTTGTTCCTTTTGACGGTCGCGAGTTCCGCGGCGCTTTGTGCTGGGTTCTCCACCTCGACGCTGTCCCGGAAGCCACCGGACGGGAAGCGGGTCAGCAGGTCCTTGTAGTCGGCGGGCAACGGGGTGCCCAGCTCGCGTTCGACCGCTGCCCAGTCGAGCTCCGGCCGAAAGTCCCCGGGCCGCCAGCCGACGAGGTGGGCCACCTCGTCGACATGGGACTGTCTTCGTGCGTCTGTCATGCCTCTGCTCCTGGTCGAGATCGGGTGGCCCCGAACGAGTCACCTCGTTCCTCGACGGCGCGACCCGAAGGTACGTCGCGGATCCTAGCGAAGCGGTTGGCCCCGCTCGACGAGATCGCCTCGGCGAAGGTCCATTCCGAGCGCGCCGCCCGCCGGGGCGGCCTTCGACCTCCCGGATCAAGCGCGACCCTACTGGAGGTTTTCCTTCTGCGGAAAGCTGTTTTGACACGCGCCGATCCGGCAGCACACTGCCGTGGCACCACTCACGTGCCATGGGGTGACAAGGCGCGGTACGGGGCTTACGTCGGATGTGTTCGGCCGATCAGCGGTACCTGTCCCAGCGAACGTGCACCCCGCGTCGTGGCGCCGATGGAGCCGGGAAACCCGGGACCGCCGCACGCGGCGGCACGAGCACGCCCGAGTCCCGAAGACGTCCCTGGTGACGCGGGCGGACGATCGGTCCACTTCGGACTCGCGGCGCCGATCGCCGGACGCGCCAGGCCCGGGTTTCCCACTCTGCGCGAGAAAACCGGACGAAGGCGCCGCGAAGCCACGCGACGATGAGCACGAGCGACCCGAAGCCGGGGTGTGGCGGGCGGGCGGCGCGTACGTGCCGTTCGATCCCGGCCTGCCCGAGCCGCGGCTGCGCTACCGACCGACGCGGCCGGGTGCGCGCTGGTCCTCACCGATGACAACGCGCATCGTGCTCCGTCACAGTCTCGTCTCGTCAACCGGACGGTTTCCCACCTATCGGGTCGCACCGTCCCATCGACGACCGTCCTGACCACCGCGCCCACGGTGAAGTGAAGCCCTCCGATACGCGTCTCGTGGCGACTAGCATGCCGACATGAGCGCGGACGAATGGCTGGCAGACACCCGAACCTCGTACGACACCGGTGCGGCCGGCTACGCGGACGTGGTGCGGGACATCCTCGGCGGACGGCAGCCGCACCTGAACGCGGCACTGGACCTGTTCGCGGGCCAGGTACTGGCCGCCGGTGGCGGGCCGGTGGCCGACGTCGGCTGCGGTCCCGGGCACGTCACCGCGCACCTGCACGACCAAGGCGTCGACGCCTTCGGCATCGACCTGTCACCGGGAATGATCGAGCAGGCCCGATCCGACCACCCCGGCCTGCGGTTCGAGGTCGGCTCCATGACGGATCTGGACCTCCCCGCCGCCTCGGTCGCCGGCCTGATCGCCTGGTGGTCCCTGATCCACATCCCCGACGACGCCATGCCCACCGTGCTGGGCCATTTCCACCGCGTGCTGCGCCCGGGAGGGCCGTTGCAGGCCGGCTTCCACGTCGGCGACGGGCCATCGGCGGAGGCGGACGGCCGCGGCGCCCCGGACACGGTCGATGGCCACCGCCGCCGTCCGGAGCGGATGGCGGCCTGGCTGCGCGACGCCGGATTCACCGTCGAGGCGCAGTGGGAGTTCAACATGGGCACGGACCGGCCGGGCGCCGTCCTGTTCGCGCGACGCTAGCCAGGAAAGGCTCCGAAACCGCGAGAGCAGGGCGAGTACGCCCCCAGCGTCGGTGTCGTCGGCTCGCCCGGTGTCCTCAGGCTTCGTCGCGCAGATCGCCGGTGCGCCACAGGGCGACGGTGTAGCGCTCGAGACCGGAGTGCTCCTCGGCCGCGGCACGGAGGTCGAGGCCGGGGTTCTCGGCCAAGCGGGTGAGGAGTTGTTCTCGCCGGCGTTCCGCTTCGAGGCGTCCGTGGTGGGTGACCAGGACGCGGTAGACGCCGGGGCCCGTCGTCAGGTCGATGCCGATGGCCTCGCCGGTGGGTGAGCCCAGGACGAGCCGGCCACTCGGGCATTCGAGAGTGAGCCGCAGCGAGCTCGCGTCGGCGTTTTCCCCGGCCGGGTAGTCCTCCCGGATTTCGACGCGGACGAGGACGGGCAGGAGGTCCTGGGCGCAGCTGATGTAGAGCTCGTAACCGGTCGAAGCGACGATCGTGGTACCGGCGCGCTCGATGGCGTCCCTGGCGCCGACGCCCGCGTCGTTGTCCTGATCTCGCAGCGTGATCAGACGGTAGGCGGGCACGGTGCGCAGCTGGTACGCGGAAGGCGGCCGGGCGTTGTTCTCGTCGGGCATGACAGTGATTGTCGCGCCCGGCGCGGTCGGCGGGCGGATGCGGGGGCTCGCGCGGCGGGCGAGCCCCCGCATCACTCAGCCGATCTGGTAGGCGCGGGTGATGGTCTGGCTCACCGCGTTGCCCTTGTCATCGGTGGCCTTGGCCCGCAACGAGGCGAACCCGCTCGCCGGGTGGCGGACCTTGGCCGTCCACTTCGGACCGTCCGGGGTCAGCTCGACCGGTTGCCAGGTGGCATCGTCGTCGTAGGAGATCTCCACCGAAAGCGCGGTGACCTTCGGCGGCGAGTCCTGCCGGGTCACCGTCACCGGGAAGCTGATCTCCTTTCCGCCCGGCACGATGTTGCGCAGGTCCGCGGGCGGGGCGAACCCGACCGCGAGCATGCCCAGCGGAGCGTCCGGCAACCGGGCCGACGCGACCGTCCACTCACCACTGAACTTCGTGGAGGTGGGCCACCAGGGCTTGTCCCTGCTCACCTCCGTGGTGATCCGGTACGTACCGAACCGCGCCGGGCCCTGGAAAACACCGCGTCCCGGCGAGTTCTGGGTACCGAGCAGCTGACCGTCCAGATAGGCCGCGGTGGTGCCCCGGTCCAGTCCGTAGAGGTAGTCCGTGCCGCTGCTGTGCCCGGCCGCGTCGGAGAACACCGGCAACGTGACGTCGAGCGCGTAGTCCTTGTTCTGCGCCACCCACGGACGACCCGACCCGGTGGTGCCGGTGAAGGCGGGGCCGATGACCGCGGCGTTCCAGTCGATGCGGGAGGACCTGCCCGCCGCCAGGGTGCGCGGCCCGTCGACGAGGGTGCCGCCGGGAGCGACGGTGGTGTCGGTGAACTCGGTGCCCTGCACCTCGAGCCGCCAGTCGCCCGGGGTGAAGTAGCGCCGTTGCTCGGACTGGGGCGCGGCACTCATCCCGCCCCGGTTGACCGCCCCTTCCGGACCCACCACGAGCGCGGACACCATCGGGGGAAACTCCTTGGCGTAGCCGTGGTAGGCCATGGTCACCGCGGCCACGTCCGCGGCCCTGGCCTCGTGGACCAGGTTGGCGGGGATGCCGCCCGCCGACGGGTAGTACAGGTCGTACTGGTAGTCGCTGCGGTCCCGCATGGTCAGCGAAGAGGTCAGCCCGCCGGCCTTGGCCAGTGCCACGTAGCGGTCGGCGGTGTATCCGTTCACCTGCAGGGTCGGCAGCGACCAGGTGTCGGCCGCGGCGCCGAGCAGCCTGGCCGAGGCGCCGGCTTCGACGAGGCGGAAGGCCGCGAGGCGCCCGCCGGCCGCCTTCACGTTGTCGATGCGCTTGCCTGCCTCGGTGACGAGGATGCCGTCCGGGAAGTCCAGCACCACCAGCTTGCCCTTGGCGTCCACCTTGGACAGATCGGTCGGCGTGCCGGCACCGCCGTAGACGGTGCCCAGGCGCTGGGTGGAGGGCGGGACGATGTCGGAGAACCGCGTGAAACCCGCGTCCACCGCCAGCGGCTGTTCCCCTTCCGCGGTGAGTTCCAGCCACGGCTGATAGAGCTGCACGTCATTGGTGAAGCGGAAGTACTTCGAGCTCACCCCCGGCGTGGAATACGCGTAGAGTCGCTGGAACTGTGCGCCCGCGGCCAATCCGAGCGTCACCGGCTCGTGCGGCCCCTCGGGGCGGGTTTCCAGCCGGGCGTTCAGTCCACCGTCGAGGGCCCCCGTCTGGTCCGTGCGGACCGCCACCGGCTTGGCCTGGCGGGCGTCGAAGGACACCGTCGTATCACGGGTCACCTTGACGTCCGGGTTGGCGAACGCGGTGACTTCCACCGGAGCGTCCGGCCTGCCGGTCGTGAGTCCCGCGCTCAGGGTGTACTCCCCCGGCGGCACCCGCATCGACTTCCCGGCGTAACCGAAGAAGCTCTGTCCGGTGTGGACGTTGACGGCGACGGAGGTCTGGTTGTCCTGCGCGCCGGGTGCCTTGCCGTCCCTGCCCAGCGTCTTCACCGACAGGTCGTACAGCTCCGGCTCGTCCTGCACCCCGATCGGGGTGCGCACCCGCGTCTTACCGTCCGCGGTGCTCGCCAGCAGGAGACCCTGGTAGGTGCCGGGCTTGCCGGACCTCGAGGTGAACGTGATGTCCACAGTGGACTTACCGCCCGCGGGCACGGTGACCGAGTTCGCCGAGATCTTCGCCAGGTTCGCGGCGGGCGGCTGCCCCTGCTTGTCCGCCAGGCCGAAGGCAAGGCCCAACGTGACCGGGGTGGCGCCGGGGTTGGTGTAGGTGACCGTGCGCTTGTCCGGCTTGCCGGACCACCGTACGACGGTGTTCACCGTCGCGGGCTCGGACCGCACGGCCTGGGTCACCGCGGTGGCCACGTCGAGCCGGCCACCGCCGAGCGCGGTCACCCCGACACCCGGTAGTTCCTTGGCCGTGCCGACCAACCCGGACTTGAGTTGCTCGCCGGTCCAGTCCGGGTGCTGCTGCGCGAGGATGGCCGCGGCGCCCGCGGTGTGCGGGGTGGCCATCGAGGTACCGGAGAGCGTGGTGTAGTACTCGCCCACCGGTTTGCCGATAGTGGTCCCCTTGGCGCGCGCGGCCACGATGTCGCTGCCAGGGGCGCCGATCTCCGGCTTCACCGCGCCGTCGCCGACGCGCGGGCCGCGGTCGGAGAACGGGGACAGCGCGTCGGACTTGGTCACACTGCCCACCGCCAGCGCCGCGTCGGCCGTGGCCGGGGAACTCACCCCCTCGTCCTGGCCGGAGTTGCCCGCCGCGATCACGAACAGCGTGCCGTACTGGCGGCTCAGCTTGTTGACCACCTGCGAACTGGGATCGGTGCCGTCGGTGGGATAGCTGCCCAGGCTCAGGTTGACGACCTTCGCCTTGGCCTCGCGCGCGGCCCACTCCATGCCGGCCATGATGTCGGACGCACGGCCCGAGCCACCGTCGTTCAGCACCTTGCCGATGGCCAGCTTGGCGTCCGGGGCGACTCCCTTGTACTTGCCGCCCAAGGCCGCACCCGAGCCGGTGATGGTGGAGGCGACGTGCGTGCCGTGCCCGTGGCCGTCGACCACGCTCCCCTTGCCGCTGAAGTCCTTGCTCTGCGCGACCTTCCCGGCCAGGTCGGGGTGTCCGGCGTCCACTCCGGTGTCCAGGATGGCCACCGTGACGTCCTTGCCGGTGTACCCGGCCTGCCAGGCCGCCGGCGCGCCGATCTGCGGCACGCTCTGGTCCAGCGAAGCGCGCACGCGGGCGTTGAGCCAGATCTTGCTCGGCCCGCCGGAGAGCGCGGCCGGTCCGCCCGCGCTCAGCCCGGCCCAGAACCCCTTGGCGTCCTTTTTGGACTCACCGAGTTCGGTGTAGCCCAGTTCGCCGAAGCTGCGGCCGCGCCGCGCGCCGAGAGGCGCCGCCGAGCGGGTGGCCGCGCCGTCGGAGTACTCGGCCAGCAGCGGCAGCGTGTCGGTGCCGGCGTCGTCGTAGCCCTGGCGGATCAACCCGGTGATGTTGAACAGTTCCCGGTCGAGCCGGCCCGCTTCGACGAGCGGAAGGGCCGAGACCGGGACCAGATACGAATCGGTGGTGTCCCCGTGGCGAGCACCGAACTGGACGTACGGCGTGTGCCCGGAGCGGGCATCCTCCTGTATGGCCACTGACCAGTGGCCACGCGCGTCCCTGCGCGCGCTGACCCGGTCACCGGTGACCAACGTGACCTGGTGACCGGCGCCGTCCCCGGCCGCTGCCGGTGTGCCCGGCGCGTCGGCGGCGCCCGCTTGGCCGGGCACGGCCACCAAGGTCGCCGCCGCGCAGGCCGTGGCCAGCGTGACGGCGGTCGATCGTCTCCGTGATCTCATCAGTACTCCCTCGTGAGGTGATACCGGGGTTTCCGGATCATCGGGATGTTCGGGTGGATACGGGCCGGCAGGTCAGCGTCCTGGCGGGACGACTCCCAGTTCGCCGGCGACGGCGGTCCGCACCGAACTGGAGACGGTCACGGTGCCGGGTTTGATGCCCGCCACCGTGAAGTCGTTTTCCTCCGGCTTGAGCTGGGTCCGGCGTTCCCCGATGAACTCGCCGGTAGCCGGGTCGACGATGATTTCCATCCGGAAGGTGCCGTCGACGGGGTCCACGCCCAGCGCGACGCCGGTGCGGCCGTCGAGGTTCGCCACCTGCTCGGTCACCTTGAGGCCGGGGATCCTGGCCACCGCGCGGTAGAGCGACTCCTTGAGGTCGGCCGGTACGGTACCGGTCTTGAGCAGCTGTGCGGCGATGTCCAGTACCCCGCCGAGCTTGGGTTTGTGCACGACCGAGAAGTCGGCCGCCATCAGGTCGTACAGCTGCTGCGGGTCACGCGGCAGCTCGTCCAGCCGCCGTGGGGTGGGTGCGCCCCATTCGTCGTCGGACCGGCCGACGACGGCCATGGCCTTGGCGGGGAACTTTCCGCCGTCGGCACGCCATTCACCACTCGGCCAGTATTCCTTGAGGTCGACATCGTGACGTTCGATCTGCTCGGTGTAGGACTTGAGCGTCTTCTCGTTGCCGATGAGCCATTTCCGGTTCCCGGTGGGCGCGGTCCTGAGCAGCCATTGCCCGGCGAAGTCACTGGGCTGCCAGGTCTGGGTCAGCTGTTCGCCGGAGAAGGCGGCCGGGATCCTGCTGTCGTTCCACAGGCGCCAGGTGCGGGTCGCGACATAGCGGAACCCACCCGCGGGGAGGGGAGTCTCACCGGTGACATGGATCCGGTCGGCGGCGGTGTCCAGTGCCTGCCGCACCGACACGAATCTCACCCCCGGCGCGGCTACCGGCGTCGGGGCCGAAGGGGCATCACGGCCGGCTCCGCTGATCGCCGCGGTGGCGCAGACGGCGATGACCGCCACGGCGGCGGCACCGATCCACCAGCGCCGTCCGACGGGGGACGCGGGCTTTCCCCTGAACTCGATCAGTGGGGCGGTTTCGGGCACACCAGTGTTCGTTCCCTCGATGGACCGTACCGCGTCCAGCAGGGCGTTGTTGGCGGCGGTCAGCGGCCGCTGGTCGGTGGTTTCCTCGGCGCGCAGCAGGTTCAGTGCCTCGTCCAGTTCGTCGTTCGTCCACAAGCGACGGACGTTGTCCTCAGTCATCGGTGCGCCCTCCTTCCGGGCGGTGTCGGGCCTTGGGTGTGGCTCGGGCTCGGAGCAGCCGCCTGACCCGGTGCAGCCGGGAACGAACAGTGCCCGCGGGAATGTCGAGTACCGCACCGATTTCACTGGCATCCAGCTCTCCCCAGCTGGTCAGCAGCAACACGTCCCGGTCCCCCGGGGCGAGCTCGGCCAGCGCGGCGGCCAGTTCCCGGACCCTGACCTGAGCGTCGACCCGGTCGGCCACCCGGTCGGCATGACCGTGGGTGACCTGGGTGCCGTCCTCGTGGGCGGTCATCCGCAGGTACCGGGTTTCGGCCCTGACATGCCGGCGCAGCAGGTTGGTGGCGATGCCGAACAACCAGGCGCGGGCACCGGCCCGTGCCGGGTCGTAGCTGGCCCGGCGCTGCAACGCGATCAGGAACGTGTCACCGAGCAGATCGTCGGCTACCTCCGGCCCGGCGCGGCTGGCCAGGTACCGGCGCACGTCCCGGGCATGGTTGTCGAACAGGCTCTGGAAGACCGACCGGAGGTCGTCCCCGCACAGGTCCGGTCGATCATCACCGTCCACCTCGCTTGCCGCGGCGTACCGCTCAGCCCTGGTCACAGTGGATATTCGCCCGAGCCGCCGGAAGTGTTCACGACGCGGCCCGGAGCCCCGCACACCTGGTCCGGACCTGTGCACCGGACCAGGTTATGCCTGGTGGCAACCGCGGCTATCGGCTCCGTCGCCTGGGCGGGGAGGCGGTCCTCCCCGGAGCACGGACCGGCTCACCGGCCAGCGGGACGCCGGCGGTGAGACGCCCGAGCATGGCGTCCAGCTCGTCGACGTAGCGCTCGGCGCGCCCGGCGGCCATGCGCGCCCGGACGGCGTGGCGGACGCCCATCAGGATGGCGCTGAACAGCAGCACATCGGAGTCGTCGGGCTCCCGGCCCGTCGCGGACCCGATCGCCTCGGCGTACTGCTCGATGCCGAAGGCGTTGCGCTCGCGCAGGATCGCCGCGATGGCGGGCACCGTCCTGGCCAGCCCCATGCGGACCTCTTCGAGGTCGCGGGCTTCCTCGTCGAGGGAGGCGAACGAGTCCCGCAGCACGCCGCGCACGGCCTGGAGCAGCGGAGTCCCCTCGGGCACGACGGCCATCATGCGGCACATCACCGGGTCCACGGTATCGAAGAGGAGCACGTCCTCCTTGGTGCCGAAGTACCGGAAGAAGGTGCTGCGGCTGACCTCGGCGGCCGCCGCGATGTCGTCCACCGTCGTCTCGGCGTACCCCTGGTCGCGGAACAGCCGCAGGGCATGACGCTGTAGCTCGGCGCGCGTGCGCTCCTTCTTCCGCTCCCGCAGGCTCACTCGCTCATTGTGACACGCGAATCTTTTTGACACTCAGTCTCAATTGAAGCGTAGTATCACTTCCGTGGATGACACGAGGATGGGGGCGACGGTCATGGGCTCGGCTTCGACACGCACGGACGGGACAAGGAAAAACAGGCCCGCGAACGGGGAAGCGGACGAGCGGAAACCCGGCATCCCCCCTGCGTCACGGGCGCTGCTGCCGGGGCTGACGCTCGCGTGCCTGGTGGTGGCGATCGTCAGCAGCCTGGGCGCGCCGTTGATCCCGACCATCGCTTCGGAAAACCACGTGTCACTCACCGACGCCCAGTGGTCGTTGACGATCACGCTGCTGGTGGCGTCGGTCGCCGCCCCGGTGATGGGCCGCCTGGGAGACGGGCCCCGCCGACGGCAGGTCTTCCTGCTCTCGCTGGTCGCGATGATGCTGGGCGGAGTACTGGCGGCGCTGCCGGTCGGATTCGGCCCGTTCCTGGCCGGACGCGGCCTGCAGGGTTTGGGGCTCGGGCTGACACCCCTGGCCATCGCGACCGCCCGCGAGGCCCTGCCGCCGGAGCGCATGCGGGCGGGGGTCGCGATGCTCTCGACCACCACCGCGGTGGGCGTGGGCCTGGGCTACCCGGTCACCGGGCTGCTCGCGAAGGCCGGTGGTCTGCACCTGGCCTACTGGTTCGGGGCGGCGGTCGCCGCGGCCGCGTTGCTCGTCTCGTGGCGCGTCGTCCCGGCGTCGGCGCGGCGCCACCAGGAGCGGCTCGACATCGTCGGCGGCGCGCTGCTCGGCGCCGGCCTGGCCGGTCTGTTGCTGGCGCTCAGCAAGGGCGGGCAGTGGGGCTGGGGATCGGGGCCGGTGCTCGGGATCCTGGTCGCGGCCGCGGTGGTGCTCGCCCTCTGGGTGTGGTGGGAGCTGCGGGTGGCCCATCCGCTCGTGGCCCTGCGGCTGCTGGGTGCGCGCGCCGTGCTGACGGCGAGTGTGACCACCTTGCTCGCCGCCGTCGGGATGTACCTGCTGATCTCGCCGGTGACCACGTTCGTGCAGACGCCGGGCAGCACCGGATACGGACTGGGCGGCACCGTCGTCGTCGCCGGTCTGGCGCTGGTCCCGTTCTCCGCGACCAGCTACCTGACCACCCGGGTGGTGCCGTGGCTGGTGCGGCGTACCTCCTACGAGGCAGTCCTGCCGCTGTCCGCGGCCATGATGCTCGGCAGCATGGTCCTGTTCAGCCTGGCCCGCGACAACATCGGGGAAATCATGGTGGTGATGGCCGTCGCCGGTGCCGGGACCGGCAGCGTCTTCGCGGTGATGCCCGGATACCTCATGCGCGCCGTGCCGGCACAGGAGACCAGCAGCGCGATGAGCTTCAACCAGATCCTGCGCACCGTGGGCTACTCCGCCGGCGGAGCGTTGGGGGCGACCATACTTCAGGCGCACATCGCGCCCGGGGAAAGCTTCCCCGCCGACAGCGGCTACACGACCATCGGCGTGATCGCCTGCGCCGGGTGGGTGCTCACCGCCGCCGCCGCGATCCTGCTGCCGCTGGTCCGGCGCCCTCACCCGGCCCCGGACAGCGCGGCGGACGGCAAGGCGAGCCCGCCGCGACGATGACACGGAGCTTCTCCGCGGGTCTTGCTTCCTACGCGTGGTATCCGTCCAAACGCGACAGAACGTACAGCATGACCTCGTCGGCGCCGCCGCCGATCGACCACACCGGGCTGTCCCGGAAGTACCGGGCGGTCCACATCTCCTCCATGTATCCCACGGCTCCGTGGAACTGCAGGCACGTCGCGGCGATCTCGCGTGCCAGCCGGCCGGCCTCCAGCTTTCCGACGGTCGCGAACCGGTTCACGTCCTCGCCGCGGATGTAGGCCTCCGCGGCCGCGTAGTTGTAGTGCCGCAGCATGTCCACTCGCGCGCTCAGCCCGGCCAGGGTGAAGTTCAGGTGCTGGTTGTCGATCAGGGGCTTGCCGAAGACCTGGCGTGTCTTCAGGTATTCCGCGGTCCGGGTGAGGGCCGTCTCCATGCCGCCGACCGCGGCGTAGCTCAGCGCGAGGCGTTCGTTCTGGAACTGGCTCATCTGCTGGTAGAAGCCCAGGCCGACCTCGCCGATCGTGTTGCTCACCGGGACCCGCGCGTCGGTGAACGTCAGCTCGGCGGTGTCGGAGGAGCGCATGCCGAGCTTGTCGAGCTTGCGCTGGACCCGGACGCCCGGTGTGTCCGTCGGGACGACGAGCTGCGAAAGGCCGCCGTAGCCCGGCTTGTCGGCGGTGCGGGCCAGCAGGCAGATCCAGTCCGCCTGGGTGCCGTTGGTGATGTAGAGCTTCGCGCCGTTGATCACCCAGTCGTCGCCGTCACGCACCGCGCGGGTGCGCAGCGCGGTCACGTCGGAGCCCGTGTCGGGCTCGGTCACCGCGACCGAGCAGACCGCCTCGCCGTTGATCGCCGGGACCAGGTACCGCTGCTTGAGTTCCTCGCTGCCGAAATGGTGCAGCGACGGGGTCGCCATGTCCGTCTGGATACCGATGCCCATGGCCACCCCGGCGGGGCCGACCCTGCCGAGTTCTTCGTGCAGGATCACCGTGCAGAGGTGATCCGCGCCCTGACCGCCGTACGCCGTGTCGTACTCCAGGCCGAGCAGCCCGAGTTCGGCCATTTTCGGGAACAGCTCGTGCGCGGGGAAGATCCCGTTCGCCTCCCATTCGTCCGCGTACGGCCCGATTTCCTTCTCGGCGAAATCCCGGACCAGCTTCCGCAGATCGTGGTGTTCGGCGGTGAAGGCTACCATTTTCACTCCGATGGCTTCACGTGAGTCAATTGTCAGAGGAGGGCGAACAGTTTAGGGGTGTAGAGGGCGTCCGCCGACACGATTCCGGCCACCATGTCGAGGTAGGTCGCGACGAGTTCGGGATCGGACTGCACGGCGCGCAGCAGGGCGAGCCGCTGCTCGTGCGGAGGGGCCAGCCGGGCGACGTTGAGCGTGGCCTGGTAGCCAGGGGCGAGTGTCGCGTCCCGATCCTCGGCGAAACGTGCCAGTGCGGCGTCGAGTCGCGCGGGATCGCCGCCGAGCGCGTTTCCCATCTCGCCCACCAGGCTTTCCGCCTGCTGGAACGCGTCGCTGATACCGCGTGCGGTGATGGAATCCTTGTGGTGCCCGGCATCGCCGACGAGCACCCAGCCGGGTCCTGCCGCCTGCCGGAAGAAGTTCTGCTGGTCGCCGGTGCCGTACAGGCGTTCCACGGGCGCGCCGTCCCGCAGGCGCTCGTACAGCGCGGGCGCGGTGACGCGGATCTGTTCTTCGTAGGCACGGCGCGCGTCGGCGCGAACCTCGTCGAAACGGGACTGCGGGAAGTAGGTCTGCACCAGCGTCGTCTCGTCGTTGGTGCGCACGGCGGCCACACAGCCGCCGGGTCGCTCGTACAACTCCACGCCGTCGGCGGGCACGTCCTGCCAATACGTGTGGTAGGCGCAGGTCCTGAGCGGGTCCCGGACTTCGTCCGGTGCCGCCACCAGCCGGGCGACGGTGGAGCGCTTGCCGTCCGCGCCGATCACCAGACGCGCGCTTTCGGTGAAGGTCCGGTCCCCGTGCCTGCCCTCGACACCGACCACCCGGCCCGTCCCGTCCCACCGCAGGCCGGTCACCCGGCAGCGCTCGCGAAACTCGGCGCCCGCCCCGACGGCCGCGTCCACCAGCAGCGCGTCCAGGACACGGCGCCGGGGAGCGAACTTCGCCCGCTGGCCCGCCACTCCCCCGGCGTACCCGTCGATGCGGATGTCGGCGACCTCGTAGCGGGTCCGGTCCAGCGGCGGGCAGCCCGAGGCGCGGACGTGGTCCAGCACTCCCCAGCGGGCGAGTGCCGCGACCCCGGGCTGGTGGACGAGATGTGTGGAAAGGGTGTCGGAGCCGTACGCCGATTTGTCGAGCAGGAGCACCCGGTGGCCCGCGCGGGCCAGCAACAGGGCGGTGGGCGCGCCGGCGCAGCGCGCCCCCACCACGATGGCGTCGTACATGCGTGCCTCACAACGAACGTCGGCGAGCGGTGGCTCGGCGAGGGAACGGGGAATGGCGGGAACTGCCTACTGGCCCTGCCGCTTCGCGAAGGAGCCGGCGGGCCTGGCGATGGCTCCGAGCCGGCGCCGGTCGATCTTCCCGGTCGTCGTGACAGGCAGCTGGTCCACGACCGCCCAGAGACCGGGGACCATGTACGACGGCAGTTCGTCCCGCAGGCGGTCTCGCAGGTCGGCGGGGGTGATCGCCGTTCCGGGCGTCAGCCGGACCGCGGCGATGAGCCGCTTGTCGGTGCTGTCGCCGTCCGTGACCGTCACGAACGACTCCTCGACTCCCTCCTGGGCACGCAACGACTCGCTGATCGCGTGCGGCTCGATGCGGAAGCCGCGGAGCTTGACCTGGTCGTCCGCCCGGCCCAGAAAGCGGAGCTGCCCGTCACCGTCGATGCGGACCAGATCGCCGGTGCGGTACAGCCGTTCCGGAACGTCCGGGGAGAAAAAGCCGAACACCCGGTCGGTCTCCGCCTCGTCCTCGACGTAGCCCGAGGCGAGGCCGTCTCCGGCCGCGTACAGTTCTCCGACGGCACCGGGCATCAGCAGCCTCCCCCGTTCGTCCAGGACGTACACCCGGGTGCCCGGGACAGGCGCGCCGATCGGCACCGGCCCGTCGACGCTCGCGGGATCACGAACCGAGTAGGACGTCGTGACGACAGTGTTCTCGGTGGGCCCGTAGCAGTTCGTGATCACGAGCCCCGGGTTTTCTTCCAGCGCCTTCTTGACGTGCTCGGCGGGCACCACGTCCCCACCGGTCATGAGGTGACGCAGTCCGGCAAGCGACGCGCCCGCGAATTCCCGCACGAGCCCGAAAAGGCCCGCGGTGAGAAACGCGACGGTGATCCGGCGTTCCTCCAGAAAGGCACCCACCTCGGTCGGGAGCAGCGATTCCGGTGGGCAGATCTCCAGTGTCGCACCCGTCAGCAGGGTGCCCCAAAGCTCCAGTGTGGACGCGTCGAACGCGAGGGACGCCAGCCGAAGAGAGCGCTCTCCCGGGCCCAGTGCCAGATACCCGCTGTCGTGGACCAGCCGGATCACGCCCCGGTGCGGTATGGACACCCCCTTGGGCGCACCGGTCGAGCCCGAGGTGAAGGCGATGTACGCCCGGCGATCGGTGTCGGGCCGGGCGGGAGGTACGAGTTCTCCGCCGCTTTCCCAGCCCTGGTGCCAGAAGCCGACCAGCGGCACGTCATGGGGCGCGAGCCGGCCTGCCACGTCGTCGGCCACGATCGCGGCGGACGGCGATGCCTTGGCCAGTATCCTCGCGGTGTGGGACGCGGGCTGCGTCAGATCGGCTCCGAAATACGCGGCGCCCGCCCAGAGGGTGCCCAGCACGGCCACCACCTCGGCCACCGACCGCGGCACACTGATCAGTACCGTGTCGCCTTCTGCGACACCGGCCGCCCGCAGCAGGCGGGCCTGTTCGGCCACGGCGGCGGCCAGTTCGGCATACGTCAGCGCCGACTCCGCGTCGCGCACGGCCGGCGCGGCGGGCCATCGGCTCGCCGCCTCGCGGAACAGTTCGTCCACGGACGATTCGGGGAAGACACGACTGGTGTCGTTGACGGCTTCGAGGATCTTCCGCGAATGGGCGGAGACGCACCGGATATCCGCCAGTGTCACGCCCGCGTCACCGGCCACCGTGGCCCCGGCGAGCTGTTCCACGGCGGCCGACCAGTCCAGGACGAACCTCTCCGCGTCACCGCCCTCCCACAGGTCCGCGGCGTAGTCGAGGTGACCGGTGAACGACTCACCGGCGTCATCCAGCCGCACGGCGATGTCGAACCGGGGCTTGACGGTGCCGGCTTCCTCGATCCGGCTCGCTGGGGGTTCGGCACCGACCGTCTCCTGGCCGAGGTGGCCGGGAATCCGGAAGAGCACCTGGACGAGCGGATGCCTCCGGCCGGACCGCTGGACGCCCAGCCGCGCGACCACCTGGTCGAGCGGGAAATCTCCCCGGCCAAGGCTCCAGGTCAGCGATTCGTGTACGCCGCGAACGAATGCTTCCGGCGTCAGGTCGTCGTCGACGTCGACCCGGACCGGAACGGGGTCGCCGGGCTCGCCGACGCCGATCAGCAGGGTGCGCGCACCGGTCAATCTCGCCAGTGTGAGGCCGAACGCCGCGAAGAGCACGGAGGAGGGCGGCACGTTCCAGGTTCGCGCCCGCCCGCGTATCGCCGTCGCGGTTTCGGCGAACAGTTCGACGGGGCGCCGGCCACCACGCGTGGCGGCGTGCCGTGGCAGGCGCTTGTCCGACGGTATCTCCACCGCCGTCGGTACCTTCGCCAGCCGGTCCGCCCACAGTTCGACCGCGTGGGTTTCCTGGCTTTCCGGTGTTCCCATCAGCCCGCCCCGCCCGGGACGTCCTCGCGAGGACCTTCCATGAGCCGGCCGAGCAAAGCGGCCTGTTTGCGTATCGTGGGGGCCCGGAGGACGTCAACGGACTTGAGCGTGAGACCGGAGGATTTCGCGATCTTCCCGATGAGGGAAACGAGTACGAAAGAGTCGCCGCCCGCCTCGAAAAAGCTCGTGTCGTCGTCGGGCGCGTCGTAGCCGAGAGTGTCTCGCCAAGCCGAACGGACGAGATCGAGGAGACGAGATTGGTCCGGAACCCGGGCGTCGGCACGAGGCGTGCCTGTCACGTTTGCCATGATCTGTATCTCTCCCATTGGTTTCGCAGCTCCACATCAGGCGGTCGTCGTGCCGGATCCGACGAGCTCCAGTACGTCACGCAGGTCCGCGAGCAGGGTGGCCTCCTCGGGTTTGAGGTAGAAATGCCCGCCGGGCAGCACCCGGAGCCGGAAGGCGCCGTGCGTCATGTCCGCCCAGCCCCGCATTTCCTCCGGGGTGACTTCGGAATCGTCGGCACCGGCGTACGCGTGGATCGGGCAGGCGAGCGGCGGCCGCGCACCACCGGAATAGCCCCCCACCAACCGGTAGTCGCCGCGGACCGCCGGGAGCACGGCCTCCCTCAGGTCGGGATCCTCGAAGGCCGCGGCACGGCTCGCGTCCAGGCTCACGACATGGGCGATGACGTCCTCGTCCGTGCTGGGGACCACCCGGCCCGCGGGCAGCGCGTGCGGCGGCTGTGTCCCGGACACGCACAGGGCGGCCGGCGGATACCCCCGGTCCTGCAGGCGCAGCGCCACCTCATGCGCCACCGTGGCCCCGAAACAGTGACCGAACAGCACCATCCGCTGCCGGGCCAGTCCGTCCAGCGCGTCGGCGATTTCCTCCGCGAGGGCTTCCAGCCCGGCCGGGAACGGATCGTCGAACCGCTCCTCCCGGCCCGGGTACCGGACGGCCATGACGGCGATGTCCGGCGGCAGTCCTCTCGGCCAGGTGCGGTACTGCCCCGCCACGGCACCGGCGTGGGGAAAACAGACCAGCTTCGTCGCACACCCGTCGTCATCACGGAAGCGGCGCAGCCAGTGCTCCGCCAGCGAACTCCTCATCGAATAGATCCCTTCTTCGGCAATGAGTGAATATCGCCCACTGTCCCGGGCCGGAATTCCGATCGGCGAAATGATACCGTCGCCGGTCAGGATGATCGCTTATCCGAAAATGCGAAGAACCGTCACCTGCCGAAGCGGCCAGGGCACCGAGCGTGCATCCTGAAACCGGGAGCACACTTCGAGGTAAAAAATGACCTGGTGCCGTGCGGCCACAGTGCCGGCAGCGTCCTCGACATTTGATCCGCTTCGCCGACCAACTCGGCGTCGATGTCGCCAGAAGTTGACGGAATTCGCACATCGAGCCAATTGGTATCCGAGCACGCGAACCGTAGGAGATATCGGCGAATCCGTCTGCCCCGATTTCCGGCCGCCGACTGCCAACGCCCTTGATTGTCCGGTAAAGGCGTGAACCGCACCGACGCGCCGACCACGCGTGCCCGGGCGCGCCGTCAACCCCCGAGTTTCGGGGATGTCCGGCGACCCCCTGACGGCGGCAAGGTCATGACCGTGCCGTTCCCGACCGTGCCGCGCCGCCCGCCACCACCTCGACCGGAGGAATCATGAATCGCTTTCGGACACCGACCTGTCTCCTCATCGGATAGTGGAATGGTGGCGAGGCCGTGAGCGTCCGATGACCACGATCCTGACCGGCTCCGGCGTCCTTCGAACCCGCCTGCGGGACGCGGGCTTCACGATCGTGGACGGGCCCGGTGAGCGGCCGGACGTGGTCGCGGTCGACTTCCGCGAGCGCGCCGCCGTGCCGTCCGGTGCTCCCGTGCTGGCCTGGGTGGACACCGAATCGTTGCCGGCCGCGATCCGGTCGGGGGCACGAGGATTTCTCCAGGCGCGCGTCTGCACCGGGACCGTGCGGCGGGCGGTGCTTTCGGTCGCCGCCGGCGGTGTGTTCTTCGGGCCGGGCCTGCTCACCACGGCTTTCGAAAGAAGCTGGTGCGGGCTGACCGCGCGGGAGGAGGAAATCCTGCGGCTGCTCGCGGACGGCCGATCGACCGCGGACCTGGCCCGGCACCTCATGCTGGCACCGAAGACCGTCCGCAACCATCTCTCCACGATCGGCGGCAAGCTCGGTCGACGCGGCCATGCCGAACTCACCGCCTTCGCACGGAGAACACCCGCCCGGCAGACCACGACGTGACGCGAGATCTGCCAAGATCGGGTTTTCCGTCCGAGCAGGCGGCCGCCGCCGTGGTTCCGGAGAAGGGGACGAATCATGAACAGGGTCCAGGGCGTGTGTGACGACCGGTTCGCCAACGTTTCGGAAACACTGGCGGGGCTGCTGGACACGAAGGATCTCGGTGCCTCGGTGGCGGTCTCCCTCGGCGGTGAACTCGTCGTGGACCTCTGGGGAGGCCACGCCGACGCGGCGCGCACCCGGGCTTGGGAGTGCGACACCCTCGTCGATGTGTGGTCCACGAGCAAGACCTTGACCAGTCTGTGCGCGCTGATCCTCCTCGACCGAGGGGAGATCGATCTGCACGACCCGGTCGCGAAGTACTGGCCGGAGTTCGCCGCTGGCGGCAAGGAAGGCGTCGAGATCCGTCACCTGCTCTCCCACACCGCCGGCGTCCCCGGCTGGGACACCCCGCTCGCGCTGGAGGATCTCTACGACTGGGACACCTGCACCGCGTTGCTGGCCGCGCAGGCTCCCTGGTGGCAGCCCGGTACCTCCTCGGGCTATCACGCCATAACCCAGGGCTATCTCGTCGGTGAAGTCGTCCGGCGGGTCACGGGAGGGTCCCTGGGGACGTTTCTCCGGGAGCAGGTCACCGACCCCCTCGGCACCGACTTCCACATCGGCCTTCCCGCCACCGAAGACGATCGAGTCGCCGAACTGGTCATCAGCGGCGCGCTCGGCACTCCCCCCGCCACCGACGGCGGAGACCCGGTGATCCAGAAGCGGGTCGGCACCAATCCGCCGGCGGGCGGGCTGCTCGCGGCGACCAGGACCCGGGCGTGGCGGGCGGCGGAATCCCCGTCGATCAACGGGCACGGCAACGCGCGTTCGGTCGCGCTCACCCTGTCCGTCCTCGCCTGCGGTGGCTCGGCCGGCGGAACACGCCTGCTGTCCGAGGAGGGCTGCTCGACGGTCTTCGAGGAGCAGTCCACCGGTGTCGACAAGGTGCTCGGGGTGCCCGTCCGGTTCGGGGTGGGCTACGGCCTCAACGACGCGCACACCCCGATCCTGCCGAATCCACGCACCTGTTTCTGGGGCGGCGCGGGCGGGTCACTCGCCGTCGTCGACTTCGACGCCGGGATGGTCGTCGCCTACGTCATGAACCGCATGGTGAGCGACGGCACCAGCGGTCTCCTCGGGGACGCCAGGGCCCAAAGCATCGTGACGGCGGTGTACCAGGCGCTGTCACGCTGATCCCGTTCCCGGGAAACCCGGCGACCGCGTCGGCTAGGCGTGCAGCACGGCGAGCAACTCCGCCCGGCTGGCGACGCCGAGCTTGTGGTGGACGGCCTTGAGGTGATCGTGCACGGTGTGCACCGACACGTCCAGGCGTCGCGCGACCTGTTTGGCCGCCGCCCCGTCCAGGAGACACCCGAGTACCTGCCGCTCCCGGGCGGTGATCCCGTACCAGCCGCCGAGCGAGTCCAGCATCTGCCGGGGCGGGATCGCCCGTACCAGCACGGTCACCGAGCCGTCCTGGTCGAGTAGTTGCCCCTCCGCCGAAATCCACCGGCCGAACCGCACCGCCGGCCCGTGCATCACCGGCGGTGCGGCCGCGGACAGCCGGGTCTGCTCGGCCAGGCCGACGACCAGGGCCTCCACCCAGCTGGCCGGATGGTGTTCGCGCAGCCGTTCCGCCCACCACCGGGCAGCCGACGTGGCGCCGACGACCTTGCCGGCCGGGTCGACGACGAACACCCCCGGTGCCGGCTCCGGGGTGACCGGCCGCACCGGCCCGCTGAGTACGTGCCGCCGTAGCGTCGCGATCAACTCGGGTGTCCACTCCAGCACCCGCGTGGCGTCGGCCCGGTCGAAGGCCCGGCCGCCCGCCGAACGCAGCAAAGCCAGCGACCCCCAGACACCGTGCGCGTCGCGCAACAGCACCCGCAGCTCACCGCCGACACCGTGGACGTCGAACAACCGGCGCATCTCCCGATCCCGCCCGCCGCGCCCGGTACCCACCAGGCCCGCGGGCACCGGCCGCCGTGCGAGATCCGCCGGCGGGCACGGATCGTATCCGGAGAAGTACCTCCGCATGAACTGGTCCCCGAAGTCGTCCTCGAAATTGTGCCAGAAACTGAACACGGTGTGCCCGGCACCGGCTGGGCTGTTGCCCACGAGCCGCAGCGCGTCATGCGCCACCACCTGGCCCAGCGCCAGCGACACCGCCTCGGCCAGATCCCGCGGATCCGAGGTTTCCCCCGTCAACGCGGGCAGCGCACGCACACCCTCCCGAACGCCCATCCACCCACCGTCGCGCATTCCCGCCATCGCCACAACCGAATTCACCGAACCGGTGATCGCGCCCGCTCCGCGAGCACCCGGCGGGAAACGCCCGCACGGCGGGGAACCGGACGGCTGCACGGCCGAGGAGACTCCGGGCGGTTGAAAGCCGGAACCGGCCGTCGATTCGACCGAGATCGCGCGGCGATTGTTTCGGCAATCGAGGAAAGCGTTCGGAAACTGACCGCCCGGCCCGCGCCGGGCACTGCCGGCCGCGAGCCGCGCCGGCTCATCGGGTACTCCCCTCGTGGTCGGAGGCCACCTCCGCGGCCACCACGCCGGGCACGGCCTGGGCCAGCAGGACCGCCACGTGCCGGTCGGTCTCGTCGTCGTAGGCGTCGGTGATCCGGACGACGCCGTCGTCCACCCGCACGGTCCAGCGATCCGCACCGCCGTAGATGCCAAGGCGATGCCGGACATCGACCCGGATCGCCTCGTCATCCCTGGCCAGCACCCGCACGATGTCCCCGCGGGTCACGATGCCGACCACCCTCCCGCCGTCGACGATCGGCATGGCCCGGAACCCGGACTCGACCAGGGCGCTGCTCACGTCCGCGACGTCGGCGCCCGGCGCCATCCCGACCGCGGGCGTGCTCATCACCGCGCCCACGGTCGCGCCGGGATCGATGTGCGGCGGGTCCTCACCACGGCAGTTGCGCGGATCCGGCGGCACCCGGTCCCGGATCAGGTCGGCCTCGGTCACGATGCCGACCAGGCGATCCTCCTCGGTCACCGGCAACGCGGTGAAACCGTGCGACGAAAGGATTTCCGCCGCTTCCTTCGCCGTCGCCGACGTACCGACGGTGAGCACCGGCGAGGTCATCACGTCACGAGCCCGCATCGGGCACCTCCCTGGACTGGCCTGCCACCCACGGTATTCCGGCCGGGCCCAGCCGCGCCGCGTCCCTTCGTCACCACCGCCCGGGACCTACGTCCTACCGGTCCACAATGGACTCTCCGGGCCGGGTCCGGCGGACGGCCACCCACACCGGCCGGCGCCCCGCCGCGGCCCAACGTCCCCGATGTCCGGGACCAACGGCCGTCGACGGGCGCCCTGGCGACGGCCTACCGTCGGCACCACCCGGCAGACGGGAGCACACCATGACCACCATCTCCGCCGGCGGCGCGCTCGTCGTCGGCGTCGACGGCACACCCGGTGCGGCACAGGCCGTGTCCTGGGCGGCCGGCCTCGCCGCGGAGCGCGGCGCCCCGCTCCTGCTCGTACACGGACTCGGCATCTCCGAGCTCTACCGGGGCCAGCTCGTTCCCCCGCCCGAACGGCTGGTCCGCGAGCTGCGCGACCGCGGCCACCGGATCCTGCGCCAAGCCCGCGATCTCGCCACGACGTCCACCACCGCGGACCTCCGCGTCCACCTGGCCGACGACTCCGCCGAAGCCGCGCTCACCGCGCTTTCCGCCGGCGCGCGGATGGTCGTGCTCGGCGCGACCGGGAACACCCGGCTCACCTCCGTCTTCGGCCGCTCAGTCACGCTCACGCTGGCCGCGCACGCGCACTGCCCCGTCGTCTCCGTACGCGGCGACACCTCCCCTGGCGACCTGCCCGTGGTCGTCGGCGTCGACGGCAGCCCGCTCTCGGAAAACGCCGTCGAGACCGCCTTCGCCGAAGCCGCCGCCCGCGGCACCTCACTCGTCGCCGTGCACGCGTGGGGCACCGGTCAGACCACCCGCGTCTTCGGCGAGGTCGCCGACTACTACGACTGGGCCCCCACACTCGAAACCGAGACCGCGGTCCTGGCCGAACGGCTCGCCGGACGGCGCGGGCGTCACCCCGACCTCACGGTCGAGCACGTCGTCGTCCACGACGACCCCCGCACCGCCCTGCTCGGCTGGAGCCACAAGGCCCAGCTCCTCGTCGTCGGCAGCCGGGGCCGCGGCGGATTCACCGGCCTCCTGCTCGGCTCCACCAGCCAGGCCCTCCTCCACCACGCCGCCTGCCCGGTACTCGTGGCGCACTGACCCCGGCGCGGCCGGGGCCAGGGGCCGCCGCCATCGTGTCCACTATGGACGGAAGCGCTTCACCGTGCCGTTCGCGGTCCGCTCGCCGCGTTCGGCCGTCAAGGGCCGCGGCAGTACCCGGAGGTCCTTCACGTGGTCCCCGCCGGGCACTGACCGATCCCGCCCGACCGCGGACGACCGGCGAGCGCCGACCGGTCAGGCCCGGCGGAGCCGGTGACCATGGACATTCGTCGAGCACCGCGTGATGTCCACACGACAGGTGTCGGCAACGGAGCATTCCCCCACCGTGGACACGGGAAGTGATGAATCGGACAAGTCCGGTCTTGTCCGGCAACCACCGCGTCACGCTCGTCCTCGGATACCGTCGCGAGATAACAGGGAAGCGACGTTCGCATGACCGATGAGTCAATCAACGAAGGAAAGACGCCATTGCTCGTCCGGTCACCGACGTCGGTGTTTTTGTTCTGCTTGAATTCCCGTCCATTGACTTGACGTGGGGGCGAGCGAAGAATTGCGTGCTCCTGGCGACGAGCACTGCGGCCGTTCAGGCTAACTGCTTTGACCAGCGAACATGCCTGTCGTAGGCTGACGAGGCCTCCACATCTGGGGAGGCGCTATTTGGGGGGTTTCCTTTTCGCCTGGCTCGGGGCGTGTATGGGGCGGCGGGGACTTCCGTACTTGTGTCAAGGAGTACGCATGCATACCCGATATCATTCATTCGCCGCTGCCGTGATTGTCACGGCCGGAGCCGTCCTGGTCGGTGTCCAGCCCGCGGCGGCCGACGACGCGCCGGTACCCGCCGTGGAGGAATTCGCCTATCCCGGGGCCGCGCAAATCCACGCCCAGCGCGGTATCACCCTGATCAAAGGTGACGGGCACATCGTGTTCACCGGGTGCGGCCAGGCCGGACTGGTGGAAGTACGCAGCAGCAACGTGCCCGGCGACACCGATCCCGACGCGGGCCACTACTGTTTCAAGGTCATCGGCTCCTCGGGCGACCTGACCCTCGGCGTCCCCAACGCCTACCAGGTCAAGGGCGACGATCACGACGTCACCGCCACCGTCAACGTCAAGGGCAGCACCTCGACGGTCCCGGTCGACCACAACGGCTGGACCGGTGTCGGGCAGGGCTCGGGGCCGGATCCGGCGACCCTGCTGGAACTCAAGGCGAGCACGGCCGGCACCGCGAAGGCCGCCCGGCTCAACGGGCCCAGCCCACTGGCCAGGATCAGCATCGGCAACCCCATGTCCGACGGCGGCCGGGCCTGCAGCGGCACCCTGATCGCCGCCCGGTGGGTGCTCACCGCGGCCGGCTGTTTCGCCGACGACCCGGCCTCACCCGGCGCGCTGAAACCCGGGGCGCCCAAGGTGCCCGCCACCGCGAGCTTCGCCTCCGGTGCCACTCAGCCGATCGTGGCCCTCGTGCCGCGCAACGACCGTGACGTGGTGCTCGCCAAGCTCGCCGCGCCGATCACCGACATCCCCGTGGAGCCGGTCTCCACGAAGCCCCCGCAGCCGGGCGAGGCGCTCAGCGCGGTCGGCTACGGCCGCACGGCCACCGAATGGGTTCCCGCGCAGGCGCACAACACCGGCCTGACCGTGGCCACGGTCGGCGCGACCTCCGCGACGCTGACCGGCGCCGCCGATTCCTGCCGGGGAGACGCCGGCGGGCCCGCGTTGCGCACCGTCGGGACCGGCACCGAGCTCGCCGCGATCACCAGCCAGTCCCACGGACACGGTTGTCTCGGGGAAACCGCCACGACCGGCGGCACGGTCGACACCCGCGTCGACGATCTCGCCACCTGGATCCGCCTGACCACCGCCCCCACGATCGCCACCTGCGCGCCGGCCCCGGTGTGGTCGGTCCGCACCGACGGCGGCCTGTGGAGCTACCGGCACAACGACCCGGCGGGCGGCGCCTACGCCTGGAACCAGTCCTCCGGCGCGGTGGGCAGCGGGTGGACCGGGCGCATGCTGGCCGCTCCCGGCAACGTCGTCTACTCCATCAACTACAAGAACAGCCGATACCACGAGGGTGATCTCGTCCGGTGGGTCTGGAACGGCAGCAGCTGGAGCGGCGGCAACGTCATCAGCGACCGTCCCTGGCTCGGCTGGCTCGATCCCGCCTACCGCAACCGGATCACCGTGGACGCCAACGGCAACATCTACACCGACGAAGCCGACGGCAATCTCTACCTCCACACCTACAAGCCCACCACCGGGGCGTGGACGCACACCAAGATCGACAGCGGGTGGGGCCAGTACGACTCCATCACCGCCGCGGGCGACGGCGTCCTCTACGCCAGGGTCGCCGACCCGAAGGCGGGCGGGGCGCTGCGCCGCTTCCAGTTCGACGCCGCCACCGGGCAGTGGCTCCAGCGTGAGAAGCCCGTAGGCGTCGGATGGCAGCACTTCAGCCAGATCTTCTCGCCGGGCGGCGACGTCCTCTACGGCCGGGGAGACTTCCAGAACGGCCAGCCGGTCCTGCGCTGGTACCGCTATCTGCCCGACACCGACACCTGGGCGCCCGGCGCCCCCGACGGCATGGGCAAGGTCGTCGGCAACGGCTGGAACACCGAAACCGACGTGTCCGCCCAGCCCGACAGCTGCAAGCTCACCTACTAGCCGCGCGATCGCGACGGCGTTTCCCGGATATCCCCCGCTTCGCGCCGCCGGCCGGGCGGCGCGAAGCGGTGTCCCGGGGGAGCTCACGAACCGGACGCGACCGGAGCCGGGAGTTCGGCGTGCCCGGCTCCGGGTCGTGGCCGGACCGACCTGGTGCCGTTCCCGAGAAAGGACTTCCCACTCATGAGACCGAGATCGAAGCAGGCGTCCCCGGGCCGGATACGCGGGTTCGTCGCCGCGGCGACGGGCATCGCGGTGGCGGCGGGACTGGTCGTCGTCCCGCCCGCTTCCGCGGCGGACCCGCCACCGCCCACGGACCGGCAGCGCGTCGTCACGCTCATGCAGACCGGTACCCCGCTCGTGGCCCGTGCGGCCGAGGACGCGCTGGTCGGCACGGATCAGGATCTGCAGACCTTCCTGGCCACCGGGCTGACCAGGATGCAGGAGGTCGACGACCGCGTCACCGTGCAGCGCATGCTCGGTTCCGGCGGGCCGGCGACCCGCGACGCCGCGAACGCCGCGTTGAACGGCGACATCGGTGTGGTCCGCGCGTTCCTGGCCACCGGCTGGCAGCAACCGTGGAAGAACGATCTGCGCATCCAGGTCACCCGGCTGCTGTCGGCGGCGACCGGGCCCGCGGTGCGATCGGCGGCGAACACCGCGCTCAACGGTGACGAGAACGCGCAGCTGGCCTTTCTCAACGACGGCTGGCGGCGGGCACAGGACAACGACGACCGGATCACGGTGCAGGGCCTGCTGAACAACGGCGGGCCCGAAGTCAGGAAGGCCGCCAACTGGGTCCTCTCCGGCAGCGCCGAGGACGTGCGGGAGTTCCTGCGGATCGGCTACCAGGTCGTCGTGCAGCGCGACCAGGAAACCATGTCGGTCAAGCAGTTGGCCGATCTGGCGCAGAGTTCGCAGGCCCGCTCGGCGGTGCTGACGCAGCAGGCGAAGGAGGCCTCGGATCAGGCCGTCGCGGCCGCCGCCGCGGCGAAGGTGGCGGCGCAGACCGCGGCCAGGGAGACCGAAGAGGCACAGAAGTCCGCCACCCAGGCCGCGAGCGCGGCCTCCCGCGCGGCGGACGCGGCCACCCGCGCCGTCGCCGCGGCACAGCGGGCGATCGCCGCCGCCGCGGCGGCGAGCAACGCCGCGCGGGAGGCGTCCCACGCCGCCGCGCAGGCCGCCTGGGCCGCCTCGATGGCGGGCAAGGCCGCCGCGAACGCGCGCCAGGCCGCCGCGGCCGCGGCCACCGGGCCGAAC
>NZ_BAABHG010000022.1:0-149154 GCF_039541975.1 Amycolatopsis samaneae | reverse complement strand
GACATCCGCGACTGGATCACGACCTGGAACGAGAATCCCGCACCATTCGTGTGGACCAAAGACGCCGACGAGATCCTCGACCGCCTCACCTCATATCTTGACCGGATTCCTGGCGCAGGACACTAGCTGGACGTTGCGGTAGAGCCGAGCAAGCTTCTCCACGCTCGCGCGGTCGAGTGCGGTGGGCTCTGCCATGTTCGCTAGCTCCGCCTCGGCGGCTGCCTTGTCGGCTTGTGCCAGGTTGAGGCTGTCGACCAGTGCCACCGGTTCGGCGCCCGCCTCGATCGCGGCTTGCAATCGGTGAAGCCTGGTCTCGGCTGCTGTCAGCCGCTCGCGTACCTTGTCACGCTGGCCGCTGGGACGGCCGATCTGTTGATGCCTGGTGTTCCCCGCGCTGTTAACGCGCCACGGTGGTCGAGCTGATGCGCCGGCATGCGTGTCCGGGGCGGTTTCCGGTGCCGGGGGAGGGTGCTGGAGGGACGGGCGCTCACGGCCACAGCAGCCCGAGGCCTTTCCAGATCGCCCAGCAGATCAGCGCGAACCAGGCCACGATCCACACCGGCGCGGGCACGTGGGTCTTCGTGGCCAGTTGCTCCGCGTCGTCGGCCAGGGCCCCGTTGGTACCGCGGAGGCGGGAGACGGTGATGGTGGCCAGCCCGGCGATCTCGCTGGTCAGCAGCAACCACGCCACGACGTAGCCGAGCCAGGTCTGCAGCCACGGTGGCCCCCAGTACGCCGCGGCGAACCCGGCGGCGCCGATGCCCGCGACCGCGGCGAGGGTGACCACGTCCCGGGTGACGATCAGGATCAGCGCCATGGCCACCACGGTGATCGTCAGCAAGGTGCCTGCCCGGCCCCGGCTCAGCAGCGACGCCGCTCCCAGCCCGGCCAGCGGTGGCGCGGCGTAGCCCGCCGCGACGGTGACGACGTCGGAGAGCCAGGTTCGGTACCAGCTGTACGTCCATCCGGACTCCGCGCCGGTGATCCGGATCTGCAGCACCCCGCCGCCGGTGACGCACGCCGCGGCCGCGTGCCCGGCTTCGTGCAGCACGGTCCCCAGCACGTTCAGGTTGACCAGCACGCCGCGTGAACCGGTCATGAGCCGGACGAACGAGGACACGCTCACCCCGGCCGCGAACACGCCGGTCACCACGACCACGAGCCACGCCGGGACCGGCTCCACCGCTGCGGTCACCGGCGCGATTCCTCCCGCCTCCATGATCCGAACCAACCACAACCCGCGTGACGGGCATAGCCGCTACCGGCGTGAACGCGATTTGTACCGAGAAACGCGATCTTTCCGGGGGATCGCGTCGGTGGGGAGATTCGAGATGATGAGCCCGGACGCGCTGGTGACCATCCACCGCGGCCTTCGCCCGCATCGCGGGTGATACACCGGAACGGTAGAACGGGTGCCGGGCTTCGCTTCGCCGACCGCGCAAGACGTTTCGCGTCGTCCGAACCCGTCTTACGTCCGCCGGTCTTCTTCGGGTGCTTGTGGTCGATGGTTCTCGGCGGCGTCGAGCGCGGGTCGCAGCGGCGCGAGCGCGGACCGGAGCAGGTCGGGCAGCGACCCGGACGGCACGACGAGCCCGCTCGCCGGGGAGGACGCCCCGACCGGTCGGGCCCATCGTTCGAGCGCGACGTGCACCGCGGCGGCCACGCTCGCCGCGAGTACGTGAGCGGTGTGGTCGTCGGCGGCGCCGAGCCGGTCCGCGATGGCCGCGGTGAGTGGAGGGGTGATCGCTGCGGCGGAGTCGACGAACGCTTCGCGCAGCGCGGGGCGCGTGGTGATCAGCAGCAGCGCGTCGCGCGCGTCTTCGTCCGGGTCGGTGTACTGCGTGACGACCGCCTCGACGACGGCGTCGGCGAGACCCGTCCCGACGGGGTGGGCGCCCACCGCCGCGGCGATCCGCGACTCCCGTTCGGCGGTGACGGCGGCGACGATCGCCTGTTCGCGGCTGGAGAAGTAGTTGTTGTAGGTCCGCGGGGAAACCCCGGCGGCCTCGGCGATGTCGTCGACGCGCACGTTGTCCGGCCCGCGTTCCAGCGCCAGCCGCAGTGCCGCCTCGCGTAACGCCTGGCGGGTCGCCTGTTTCTTCCGTTCGCGCAGTCCGGCCGGTTCCGTCGTCACCTGTTCAGTATCCCCGAGAACTTGCGTGCACGCAAACTTGCGTGCACGCAAGTTTTGCTCGTATGCTGGCTCGCGTTCCCGACGGAAAGGACCAGACCATGCGTGCCAGAGGCATGACCTACGACACCGGCTTCCTGCGTGGCGGCGACAGTTCGCGCGAGAGCCTCGACCCCGCGGTGGTCAGGCGCGAGCTGACCATCATCCGCGACGACCTGCACTGCGACGCCGTCCAGATCGTCGGCGGCGATCCGGAACGGCTCGAACTCGCCGCGACCTGCGCCGCCGAACTCGGGCTGGAGGTCTGGTTCTCGCCCTATCCACTGGAACTGACGCCCGACGAGATCCTGGCGCTGTTCGCCGACTGCGCCCGGCGGGCCGAACGGCTTCGCGAGACGGGAGCCGAGGTCGTGTTCGTCACCGGCGTCGAGCTGACGCTCATGAACCACGGGTTCCTGCCCGGCGCCAGTCTCGAAGAGCGGCTCGGGCGCCTGCTCGGCGAACCCGACCGCCTGCCCGAGCGGTTCGCCGAAGTCAGCGCTCGTCTCGGCGACTTCCTCGGCGGAGCCGTGGCGGTCGTCCGCGAACACTTCCACGGCCGGGTCACCTACGCGGCCATTCCGTTCGAGCGCGTCGACTGGGGGCTTTTCGACATCGTCTCCGTCGAACTGATCCGGTCGGCCGACGTGGCCGACCGGTACCAGGAGGGGGTGCGAACCCTTGTCGCGCAAGGAAAACCGGTCGCGATCACCGGCTTCGGCGCGTCCACCTTCCGTGGTGCGGCCGACCGGGGCGCCCGTGGCATGGAGATCGTCGAGACCGACGAAAGCACGGGCGCCCCGGTTCGCCTGAACGGAGACTACGTCCGTGACGAGGCCGGTCAGGCCACCTACCTGCGTGAGGTGCTGGAGATCTTCGACGCCGAGGGTGTCGACAGCGCTTTCGTGTTCCTCTTCGCGCTCGAGACCCATCCCCACCGGCCCGACGGCGATCCCCGTGACGACCTCGACCTGGCCAGCCCCGGCATCGTGAAGGTCTTCGAGGACCGCTACGGCCGGACCTACCCGGACATGCGCTGGGAGCCCAAGGCCGCGTTCGCCGCCGTCGCCGACCACTACCGCCGCTGACTCAGGCGGCGAGGTCGAGCCATTCCCCGACGGGCAGTGGGTTCGGTGGTCAGCCGGTGCCGGGTCGGTTCGCGCTCGGCGGGCAGCGTGGTCACGTTGTCGCCGGGCCGGGTGCGGGGCGGAGCACCGGCGCTCCCGGCGTCAGCACGCCCGCGAGCGGGCCGCGTCGGTGTGGTCGCGGTGCAGGTGGGTGAGCAGCGCGGCGGTGACCAGCCCGCTCGGCGCCGTCAGCCCCTCGCCGGCCTTCCCGCCGCGCGATCGAACGAGCCCTGAACCAGCCCTGAGTCAGCTCCCCGGGCCGAGACCCTCGACGCGCGTCGCGAGCTTGTCGAGGAAACGCAGTGTCTCCGCTTCCGGTAGCGGGGGAAGGGTGAAGGTCACCCGGTCCACCCCCGCCTCGGCGTATTCCGGGGCGGCCCCGCAGAGCGTGGTGCGGACGTCGGCGCGGCCCTGCTCGGCGAGCCAGGACGCCACGCGGCGCAGCTCGGCCACCGGGGTCTTCGCGCGCGGCAGCCATTCGTCGCCGTGGCGGGCCAGCCGGGCGAGCGCCGCCGGGCTCTCCCCGCCGACGGCGATCGGCGGATGAGGGCGCTGGAGCGGTTTCGGCCAGGAGAAGACGGGGTCGAAGTCGACGTGCTCGCCGTGGAACTCGGCCTCGTCGCCGGTCCAGATCGCCTTGAGCGCGGCGATCTTCTCGTTGAGCAGCGCGCCGCGGCGGCCCGGGTCGACGCCGTGGTTGCGCATCTCCTCGCGGTTCCACCCGGCCCCGACGCCGAACAGGACCCGGCCGCCGGAAAGCACGTCGAGCGTCGCGACCTCCTTGGCGGTCTGGAAGACGTCGCGCTGGGCGAGCAGCGCGACGGCCGTGCCGAGGGTGAGCGCGGTCGTCGTGGTGGACGCGATGGCGAGCGCGACGAACGGATCGTGGGTGCGGTAGTACTCGCGGGGCAGCTCGCCACCGCCCGACCACGGCGTTTCCCGCTGCACCGGGATGTGCGAGTGCTCCGTGACCAGCAGTGCCTCGAAACCACGTTCTTCGAGGGCCCGTCCCAGCACGTCCGGGCGGATGCTCTCGTCCGTCACGAAGGTGTTGACGCCGAACTTCATGCGTTCTCCTGCGGGTAGCGGATCGCGGGCCGTGTCCGTTCGATCAGCGCGCCCACCGCGAGAACCACCGGGTCCCGGTGCCGGGGCCCGACGATCTGGACGCCGACCGGCAGCCCGCGCGAGGTGCGGCCGACCGGGACGCTGAGCGCGGGCTGCCGCGACATGTTGAACGGGTAGGTGAACGGTGTCCATTGTGGCCAGTCGGTCAGCCCGCTGCCCGGGGGCACGTCGTGGCCCGCCGTGAAAGGCTCGATCGGCACGGTGGGCGTGACGAGGACGTCGAACCGTGTGTGGAATTCGCCCATGGCGACGGCGAGCGCCGCGAGTTCGCCCTGGGCGTCGAGATAGTCGGCCGCCGAGTACCGGGCACCGCGTTCGGCCAGGGCTCGCAGGCCCGGGTCGAGCGCGGCCTCGCCGCCGTAGCGCCGGACGACGTGTGCGACGCCGACGGACCACAGCACGTCGAATGCCGTTGCGGGGTCGGAGAAACCGGGGTCGGCCTCCTCGACGCGCAGGCCCAGCCCGGCGACCGTCTCCGCGACGAGGGCGGCGATCTCCGGGTGCACGTCCGCGCGGCCGAGTGCCGGGGAGAACGCGACGCGTACCTCGGCGGGGTCGACCGCCTCGCCGATCGACGGCGTCCATGAGGGATCCCGGTGGTCCGGAGCGGCGAGGATGTCCGTCAGCGCGGCGACGTCGCCCACCGAGCGGGCCATCGGCCCGGCGTGCGCCAGGGTGCCCAGGACGCTGGGCGGGTACATCGGGACGCGGCCGTGGGTCGGTTTGAAGCCCACGACCCCGCAGAACGCGGCCGGGATGCGGACCGAACCGGCCGCGTCGGTGGCCACCGACACCGCGCCCATGCCGGTCCGGACCGCCACGCCGCTGCCGCCGCTCGACCCGCCCGCGGTGAGCGTGGGATCCCAGGGGTTGCGGGTGACGCCGTCGATGAGGTTGTCCGTGACGCCCTTCCAGCCGAGTTCGGAGGTTGTCGTCTTCCCGAGCAGCACGAGGCCGTGCGCGCGCAGCGCGGCCGCCGCGGGGCTGTCGGTGTCCCATGGCTGGTTCGGATCGGTGCGCCGGGACCCGCGCAGTGTCGGCATGCCCCGCGTCAGGAACAGGTCCTTGATCGAGGCGGGAACGCCGTCGAGCGGCCCCAGCGCGCGTCCTTCGCGCCAGCGCTGTTCGGACGCCGTCGCCTGCTCGATCGCGCCTTCGCGATCGACATGAGCGAAGGCGTGAAGGTCGTGGTAGGTGTCGACAGCCTGCAACGCCGCCCAGGTCGCTTCCACCGGCGAGAGGTCGCCGGACGCGTAGGCGGCGCCGAGCTGTCCGGCCGTCCACTGGGCGAGGTCGGACGTGCTCATTCCCGCTCCCGGTTCGTGCCGAGGACGGGCGGGGTGGGGCGCGAAAGCGGCTCGACGACGCGGCCGTACAGCTCGGGCCTGCGGTCGCGGAAGAGCGTCAGGTAACGGCGCTGCGCCCGGAGATCGGCGCCGCGCAGCACGGCGCGGACCGCGTCCTCCCGGTCGTCGTCCGAGCGGGCCAGCACGTCGCCGCTGGGCCCCGCGATGGCGCTGCGCCCGTAGAAACGCTGGTCCCCGTCCGCGCCGGTCCTGTTGCAGCCGAGGAAGAACACGGCGTTCTCCATGGCCCTGGTCGCGCAGCGCGAAACGATGCTGTCGGAGGGGACCTTGCCCGGCTGCACGGCCGAGGCCCACAGCGAGACGACGATCTCGGCGCCCGCGAGGGTCTGCACACGGGCCATCTCGGGAAAGCGGACGTCGTAGCAGACGTTGAGCGCGAGGGTGCCGAGCGCGGTGGGGAACACCGCGATCTCGTCGCCGGGGACGTAGTACTCCTTCTCGTCGCGGCACGGGTGCACCTTGTGCTGCACACCGAGCACCTCGCCCGAGGGGCTGATCAGCACGGCGCTGTTGTACAACACCTCGGGTACGTACGGATGCCGTTGCGACATCCCGGCCACGACGTACGCGCCGCCGCGACGGGCCGCCTCGCCCAGCACCGCCGTGGCCGGGCCCGGCACGGGCTCCGACGCCGCGTAAAGACGTTCGGCGTAGGCGTCGTCGCGCGCCGAGCGGACGTAGCCGGTGGTGCTCAGCTCGGGAAAGACGACCAGTTCGGCGCCGTGTTCCCCGGCCTCGTGCTCGACGAACCCCGCCATCCGTTCGGCGTTGCCCCGGCAGTCCAACGGCGTCGAGGCGAACTGGACCAGCGAAACGCGCACCTCGTCCTTCACCGGTCATTCTCCGGGTGCACGTCCCGCGCGAAGCGCGGATTGCCCGCCAGCAGCCCGCCGTCCACGGGCAACAGGCTGCCGGTGATGAACGACGCCTCGTCCGAGGCCAGGAACAGCGCCGCGGACGCGATTTCGCCGGGCACGCCGACCCGGCCGAGCGGATGCCAGCTCGCGATGCGGTCGAGGAGATCCGGGACGATCTGCTGCCGTTCCCGCCAGACGTCGGTGCGGAACGTACCGGGCACGAGCGCGTTCGCCCGGATCCCGAAGGGAGCGAACTCGACCGCCAGAGTGCGGGTCAGCGCCTCCACTCCCGCCTTCGCCGCGCTGTAGGCGGCGGCGCCGACGTGGGTGTGCGCGTTCACCGACGAAACGCTGATGATCACCCCGCGCCGTTGCTCGATCATCGTGGGCAGAACCTGCTGGGAACAGCGGAAAGCGCCGGTCAGCACGACGTCGAGGTCGCGGTTCCAGTCCTCGACGCGGGTGTCGAGAATGGATGCCGGATTGGACGTGAAGGCGTTGTTGACCAGGACGTCGATGCGGCCGTAGGTCGTTCTGGCCGCTTCGGCCATCGCGCGGACGTCCTCGTCGGTCCGGACGTCGGTCCGGACGGCTTTCGCTCGTCCGCCTTGCTCTTGTACCTCGGCGGCGGCCTGCTCGGCGGCTGCCTCGTCGCGGTCGGCCACCACCACGGCGGCGCCCTCGGCGGCGAACCGGCGGACCAGGGCGCGGCCGAGGCCGGAGCCACCGCCGCCGGTCACGATCACCACACGGTCTGCGAAACGCATTTCACCCACCCATCACGCGGTTGCCGGGGGACTCAGTCGAGCAAGGTCATGCGGTCGGGGGAGTACCGCTCACCGACGATCCGGTCGGCGGGCACCGCCTGTTCGATCGCCGCCACGTCGGCGTCGGACAGCGTGATGGCGACGGCCGCGACGTTCTCCTCCAGCCTGCTCCGCTTCTTCGTGCCGGGGATCGGCACCACGTCGTCGCCGTGGCTGTGCACCCACGCCAGCGCGAGCTGGCCGGCCGTGACGCCCCGCGTTCGCGCGAGCTCTTCGAGGGCCCGCACGAACTCCAGGTTGCGTTCCAGGTTCCCGGGGGCGAACCGCGGCTGTGACGTGCGCCGGAAGTCCCCTTCCTCGAAGTCGTCGGCCGAGCGGTAGCGGCCGGTGAGCACGCCCCGGCCCAGCGGCGAATACGGCATGATCCCGATGCCCAGCTCGCGGCAGACCGGCACGACGCCGTCCTCGATCGTGCGCGACCACAGCGACCATTCGGACTGCACCGAGGTGATCGGGTGCACCGCGTGTGCCCGGCGGATCGTCTCCGGCGACGCCTCCGACAGTCCTATATGGACTATCTTCCCGGCCTGGACCAGGTCGGCCAGCGCGCCGGCCGTCTCCTCGATGGCGACGGCGGGGTCGACCCGGTGTTGCTGGTAGAGGTCGATGTGGTCCACGCCGAGGCGGCGCAGGGACGCGTCGCACGCCTGCCGGACATACGCCGCGTCCCCGCGCACCGAACGCGCCATCGAATCGTCTTCCGCGCGGACGACGCCGAATTTCGTGGCCAGGACGACGTTTTCGCGTCGACCGGCGATCGCCCGCCCGACCAGCTCCTCGTTGGCGCCGTAGCCGTACATGTCGGAGGTGTCCAGGAGCGTCACGCCGAGTTCGAGCGCGCGGTGCACGGTCGCGATCGACTCGGTCTCGTCGCCCGCGCCGTAGAAGTCGCTCATTCCCATGCAGCCGAGCCCCTGGGCGCCCACGTCGAGCGTGCCGAGGTGCCGGGTTGGCATCGCCATGCGGTGTTCTCCTTTCGTGGTGGGTCAGGCCGGATCGTCCGCGACGGCGGGTTCGGCCGCCACCGCGGGCTCGTCGATGTCCTTGAGGTGTGTCTCCGGCATGAACAGCACCGCCCCGAAGGTGATCGCGCAGACGAGGGCCATGTAGGCGGCCACGGAGACCGAGGACCCGGTCGCCGCGTACAGCGACGTGGCGATGAGCGGGGCGCACGCGCCGCCGATGACGGCGCCCAGCTGCACACCCAGCGAGACGCCGGAGTACCGGAGCCCGGTGGAAAACGCCTCGGCGAAGAAGGCGCCCTGCGGGCCGTACATCGTGGTGTGCAGCAGGCCGAGGCCGACGACGAACGCCACCAGGATCAGGAACGTCGACTTCGTGTTCAGCAGCGGCCAGAAGGCGAACGAGAAGACGCAGAGCAGCCCCGAACCCGCCAGCAGCATCGCGCGCCTGCCGACCCGGTCCGAGACCGCGCCGGCGACCGGGAGCAGCACCAGCTGCACGCCCGCCGCGACGAGCACGGCGAGCAGCACGGTGTCCTTCGACAGGCCCAGGATCGCGGGGCTCGTGCTGTAGGAGACCGCGAACGTCATGAACAGGTAGTAGGTCACGTTGATGCCGATGTAGGCCGCGGCGACCAGCGCGATCTGCTTGTAGTGGACGCGGAAGGCCCGCAGCACGGGGGAGCGGTCCGTGACCGGCTTCTTCGCCTGGAGCCGCCGGAACGCGTCGGTGTCCTCCAGCCGCAGTTGCAGGTGGATCGCCACCCAGATCAGTACCGCGCTGGCGAGGAAGGGAACGCGCCAGCCCCACGTCTCGAAGGCCCCGGGCGAGGTGAACCGGATGGCCGCGATGAAGGCGAGGTTGCCGAGGATGATGCCGCCGGGTCCGCCCGCCTGGGCGAAGCTGGAGAAGAAGCCGCGGCGTCGCGGCGGGGCGTTCTCCATCGCGAGGAGCACGACCCCGCCGAGCTGCCCGCCGACCGCGATGCCCTGCAGGAAACGCAGCAGTACCAACAGGGTCGGTGCCGCGGCCCCGATCACCGCGTGCGTCGGGAGCAGGCCGATGAGGGTCGAGGCGAGCCCCATGCCGACCAGCGCGCCGATCAGGGCCGTCTTGCGGCCGTGCACGTCACCGATGTGGCCGAAGAGCATGCCGCCGAGCGGCCGGGCGACGAAGCCGACCGCGAAGGTCGCGAAGCTGAGCAGCGCGCTGGTCAGCGTGGTCTGCTCGGGGAAGAAGAGCTGCGGGAAGACCAGCGCCGCCGCCGTGCCGTAGATGAAGAAGTCGTAGTTCTCGATGCTCGAGGCCGAGAGTGCCGTCACCGCGACCTTGGCCAACCTCGCCTCGGACCGCGCCCGGGTCGGATCCTGCGCCGGCTCCATTGCCCGCTCCTTCCGTCACGTTCGGCGGCCGCTTGGGCAAAACCTCGCTGCTTCGTCCCCATGCCGTTTCGTTCAATGAAACGCATAAACCACTACGTGACATGCACTGTTTACCCCGCCCGGTGACCCCGGTCAAGAGGGGAGAGCGGCGGGACGTGGCGTGGTCTTGCTGCGGGGCGGACGCCGGTGTGCGTCCCGAACGGAGCCGTTCGGGACGTGGTCTTCGGCTGGTATCGGTGCCACGCCGCGAAACGACGCGTACGGGACACCGAATGATGCTGGCGCCGGGAAAGCCACGCCCCACCCAGGTCCGTGAATGCCACATTGAAGGACTCTGAGTCCCTCGATGTGGCATTCACGGACCGTGAAAAGAGGTCAGCGGAAGGCGGTCACGGCTCGCTGGGGCACCGCGTCGCGGTCGCCTCCTCGAAGGCCGTCACGATCTCCGTCATCGACGCGCCGGGCCCGAAGTGCCGGTGGACTCCCGCGGTCATCATGCGGTCGATTTCGGCGGGCTCGTCGATGCCGCCGGCGAGCACGGGGACGTCCGAGCCCGCCCGGCGCAGTCCCTCGACGGTGAGCGTGGCGAAGTGGCCGAGGCCGCCGCTGAGGCAGCTGAGCCCGACGGCGTCGGCGTCCTCCTGGACCGCGACCTGCACGATCGTCGCCGTGGCGACACGTTTGCCCAGGTACACGACCTCGAACCCGGCGTCGGCGAGGAGCTTGCCGATCAGCCGGACGCCGACGTCGTGGCCGTCGAGCCCGAGTTTGGCCAGTACGACACGTTTCATCCGGCGAATCCCTCCCGGGTGGCGCCGACGATCTCGGCGGAGGTGGCGCCTGCCCGCAGTGCCTCGATGCTAGGCCGGACGAGGTTCTCGGTGCCCGAGGCCGCGGTCTCGACCGCTTTGAGGGCGCGGTCGACGAGCGCGGCGTCACGACGGTTCTTGTGTTCGGTGATCCGCGCGACGGCGTCCCGCTCCACCTCGGCGAAGTCGATCTCGCCCGCGCTCCGGCCCGCGAACCAGGCGGCGCGGGCCTTCGCGTCGAACACGCCGTGGCCGACCATGAGCCGTGCTCCGGTGCGCAGCTGCTCCTGGCGGGCACCGCGGTTTTCGTCGATACGGCGGGCGATGTAGCCGTTCTCGATGGCTTCGAGCGGTCCGCCCGCCTCGGTGAGCCGGTCGAGTTCGAGCCGGATCTCGTTCATCACGTGCTCGTCGACGGCACGCAGCTTGGCGCTGCCCGCGAGCGGGTCGATCGTCGCCGACGCGCCGTGCTCGTACGCGACGACCTGCATCGTGCGCACCGCGAGCGCGGCGGCGTCGGCGGACGGGATACGCAGCGCCTCGTCGTACCCGGTGGCACAGAGGTAGTCGACGCCGCCGAGCATGGAGCCGAGTACGCTCAGCGTCACGCGCGGGATGTTGACCAGCGGTTCCTCGGCCGACTCCAGGCCGTGCGCGTAGCCCATCAGCTTCGCGACGGGCTGTTCGGCGACCGGGATGCCGTAGCGGTCGCGCAGGATCTCGCTCAGGAGAATTCGCGCCGTGCGGAACACCGACGCCTCCACGAACAGATCGCTGCGCTCGTTCAGGAAGAACATCAGCTTCCCGGCGACGTCGGCGGGCGCGTAGCCACGGGCCACCAGCTCGTCGAGGTAAGCGACAGCGTTGCCGAACGCGAAGGCCACGGCCAGCAGCGGACCCGCGCCCGCGACGTCGTAGTGGTTGGAGCAGACGGTGAGCGCCGCGCCGGGCATGTCCTCGTCGATCGCGAACGCGACGCAGTCGGCGGCGATCCGCAGCGCCTGCGCGGGGGTGTGGATCTCGGTGCCGCGGGCGGTGAACTCCTTGAGCGGGTCGTTCTGCATCACGAGCTTGACGTGCCGCGCGTCGCGATCGGACAGGACACTGTGGACCATTCCGAGCGCGACGTGCCCGAGCGAGTTCTGCAGCATCCCGACGCTGTCGGCGGTGGTGAGGTCGAGCCGGGAGCAGATCGTGGCGAAGTCGTCGAGCGTCGCGCACGACACCCCGGCCCGGCCGACCTGGGCGTGCGCCAGCTCGTGGTCGGGGTCGAAGCCGAGCTGCGAGGGCAGGTCGGCGGCCAGCAGGAAGGACTCCGCGCCGACGTCCTGCAACACGGCGAGCCGCTCCGCGGTCATCGCGGGCGGGCCGAGGCCGGAGTAGACCATGAAGCGCGGCCGGAACGGGCCGGGCTCGGCGAGCCTGCTGTCACTCCATGCCTTCAGCGCGGGCTCGGCGGTGGTCGGTTCGTAGCGCGCGCGAACCGGGACCCCGCCGTCGTTCGCCGTGGTGATGTCGTCGCGTTCGTACCGCACCGGACCTCCGTCTCGTGCTGCCTGCCGACGCCGGTCAGTCCACTTCGGACACTCCGGCCACCGTCGCCGAAATCCGGGCGGCGACGTCCCGTACGTGTCGTTCGGCCTCGGCGATCTGCTCCTCGCCGAGGCGGCCTTCCGGCCCGATGACGCTCAGCGCCGCGAGCGCGACGCCGTTCGCGTCGGTGATCGGGGCGGTGACGCCGACCGCGCCCACCGCGCGTTCGCCGTGGCTGTACGCGACGCCGTCGGCGGCGATGCGCGTCAGTTCGGCGCGGAGCGTCTCCAGGTCGGTGATCGTGTTCGGCGTCGTGGCGTCGAGGGGGAGGTCCTTGAGCAGGCGCTCGCGTTCGGCCTCCGGCATGAACGCGAGCAGCGTCTTGCCCGCCGACCCGGTGTGGATGCCCTCGGAGACGCCGACGCCCGCGATGTAGCGGATCAGGTGCGGGCTGGGGAGTTCCTTGACGCAGATGCGGGAGCGTCCCGCCCGTACGTGCACCGCGACGGTCTCCGCCGTGACGTCGCGCAGCCGCTCCAGCGCGTCGGTGGCCTCGAAGATGAAGCCCGCGTTGCCGTTGGAGATCGACGACATCAGGTGGAAGCAGCCGGGGCCCAGCCCGTAGTGGCCGCTGGCCTGGTCCTGCACGACCATGCCCTTGGCGCGCAACGTGCTGAGCATCCGGTAGGTCGTCGGCTTCGACAGCGCGACGACCTCGGCCACTTCGCCGAGCGTGAGCGGGTTGTGGCCGAGGGCGTAGAGGATGTCGATCGCTCGGCTGACGGCGCGGACCGTGGGGCCGTCGGGGTTCTCTGTCATGGGCCACCTCTGCGACACGGCTGCGCGGACGTTTTGTCGGGTGAGGCCACCGTATCAACCAGTGAAACGGTCGGGCTCGAACCAGTAGCGCGGTGTCGCGCCTTCCGCGCCGACGCGCACGCGCACGGCCATCCCCGTCGCGGGCTCGGCGCCGTCGGTGGTGACCCGGCCGAACACCACCGGCCCGTCGTCGTCGAGCGCGACCTGGCCGAGCGTGTACGGCGCGGGCAGCCCGGGCCGGGGGACGTGCACGGTGGTGTGGGTGAGCAGTACGCCCGTCGCGGCGAAGGTGTGCGCGGCGGGCGCGGCCGTCCCGCAGCGGTGGCAGACTGCGCGGGCCGGAAACGAGGCCGCCCCGCACCGTCCACAGCGGCTGCCGGTGAGCGCGTTTCCGTTGTCACGCGGCCGTTTCGCGGTCACCGGAACGTTCAGCGCGGCGGTCAGTCCCATGGGGTCGTCCTTTCCAGCAGGTGCACGCACGACACGGCCGACTCGCCCTCCAGCCAGCCGCCGTTGTTGTGGGCGAGGCCGACACGCGGGCGGTGGGCCTGCCGCCCGGTGGCCTCGCCGCGCAGCTGCCAGGTCAGCTCCGCGATCTGCGCCAGCCCGGTGGCACCCACCGCGTGCCCGCGCGAGGACAGCCCGCCGCTCGGGTTGACCGGGAGGGCACCCTCGATCCGGGTGGCGCCGCTGCCGAGCAGGGCGCCCGCGTCGCCGGGGCGGCAGAAACCGAGCTGCTCGTAGGCGATGAGCTCGGCGGGGGCCATGGCGTCGTGCACCTCGGCGACGTCGACGTCTTCGGGCCCGAGGCCCGCCTCCGCGTACGCCGCCGACGCGCAGGTGTCCGTCAGCGACGGTTCGTCGCCGGTGGTCGTGTACCCGGTCGCGGCCTGCGACGCCCGGATCCGGACGGCAGGCCGCCCCGACGGCGGGACGGCTCCGCGCCGGGCCAGCACGACCGCGGCCGCGCCGTCGCAGATCGAGCTGCACATCAGCAACGTCAACGGATCGGCGATGGGCCGCGAGCCCAGCACCTCCGCCGGGCTGACGACTTCGCGGTGCTGCGCGTACGGGTTGCGCGAGCCGTTGGCGTGGCTCTTCACCGAAACGGCGACCAGGTCGTCGACGGTCAGCCTGCCCGCCGCGATCAGCCTGCGCAGCCGCATCCCGTAGACGGCGGTGAACTGCAGCCCGATCCCCGAGACCACGTCGAGGTCGCCCGCCGACTCCAGCGCCGCGAGCGTCCGGGCCCGGTCCTCGACGAACATCTTCTCGACGCCCGCGACCAGCACGACCTCCGCCGAGCCCGCGCGGATGGCGAGCACGGCCTGGCGCAGCGCGGTGGACCCGCTCGCGCACGCGTTCTCCACGTTCGTGACGGGGACGCGTTCGATGCCGATCTCCCGCATCACCGACTGGCCGCGGATCATCTCCTGGCCCTGCAACAGCCCGGCCATCGCGTTGGCGGCGTAGACGGCGTCGACGTCGTGCACGCCGATGCCCGCGTCGAGCAGCGCCGAGACGCACGCGACGCGGTTGAGGTCCTTCAGCGAGGAGCCGGTGAAGCGGCCGAAGGGGTGCATGCCCACCCCGGCGATCTCGATGTCGTCGGTGTTCATGCGGGACCTCCACCGGTCAGCCTGTCGCGCAGCGCGGCCCGGTCGACCTTCCCGTAGGACGTGCGCGGGATGGCGTCCCAGATCTCCAGCCGTCGCGGGGTGCGGATGCCGAGGCGCGGCCGGACGAACTCGATCAACTCCTGGCTCGACACCGCCCGCGCGTCCCGCACCCGGACGACGGCCGTGACGGCGTCGCCCCAGCGCGGGTCCGGCAGGCCCAGCACCACGGCCTCGCGCACCGCCGCGTGCGCGGACAGCTCGTTTTCGACCTCCCGGGGCGCGATGTTGTAGCCGCCCGAGTTGATCATTTCGTCGGCGCGCCCCTGGAGGTGGACGAAGCCGCGCTCGTCGGTGCGGGCGAGGTCCTTGGTGCGCAGCCAGCCGTCGGCGAGCACGTCGGCCGTGGCCCCGGGATCGCGGTGGTAGCCGGTCATCAGGTGCGAGCCGCGCACGTGGACCTCGCCGATTTCCCCCGGCGGCGCGACACGGCCGTCGCCGGTACGCACCTCGACGGCCACCGAGCGCCACGGCCGTCCCGCGGACTGGCGGGCCCGCGCGTCGAGGTGGTCGGCCCGGCCGAGGCAGGTGATCGTCATGGGCGCCTCGGACTGCCCGTAGTCCTGCACGAGCGTCGGGCCGAACCGGTCGAGCGCGCGTTCCAGCACCGGCAGCGCCACACTCGAAGCCCCGTAGACGATCGTCTCGAAGCCCCATTCGTCGCGTGCCGCGTCCAGCAGCGGTTCGAGCATCGCGGGCACCGCTTTGAGCGTGCGAAAGGGTTCCTCGCGGGAGCGGTGCCACACCTCGTCGGGATCGAACTTCGGCATGACGTGCACCCCCGCGCCGCTGATCAGGTACGGCAGCACGAAGTAGCCCGACGCGTGCGAGACGGCCTGGGTGAGCAGGATCCTTTCGCCTTCACGGACCGGCGCGAGCTCCAGCAGCAGGTTCAGCGCCACCTCGCGCAGCGCGCGGTGCGAGAGCACGACGCCCTTGGGACGCCCGGTCGTCCCGGAGGTGTAGGAGATCCACGCGGCGCCCTCGGGGTCGTCGTCGCGCGGCACCGGCGTCGCGGGCGCCGTCGCGACGAGCGTTTCGTACGCGTGCGCGAAGTCGGGGTCCGCCTCGAACGGCACCGCGACCAGCCCGAACTCGGCGGCCAGCGCGTGCGCGGCGGCGGCGAAACGCGGGGCGAAGAAGAGCAGGCGCAGGTCCGCGTCCTCGGCGACATAGCGGAAGTCCTCCAGATGCAGGCGGGCGTTGAGCGCGACCCGGACGCGGCGGCCGAGCGCGATCGCGCAGTCGGCTTCGACGAACTCGGTGCGGTTGTCGGACAGGATCCCGACGCTCGCCCCTTCCGGGACACCGAGCGTGTCCATGGCGTTGGCCAGCCGCTCGGCCCGGTCCAGCAGCGCCTCGAACGTGCGTGCCGTGACGCCGTCGGTCACCGCGGTCACCCGGCGGTGCGCGGCGCCCGCCCGGCGGAGCAAGTAGGCGGTGTCCAGGGTCATCCGCGCGGCCTCCTCGCCGAGATGCGTTTCATCTGACGAGAAGAACGTATTGACTGATGAAACGCAATGTCAAGAGCTCGCGCGGAACGTCCGGTGCCCGGCCGCCCGTGCCGGTCACCCCGGCACGGGCGGCGTGGTCGCGTCAGGCGACGGCGGTTCCTTCGAGTTCGACCAGCTGGCCGGGGATCGCCAGCCGGGTCACCCCGAGCATCGTGGTGGCCGGTGCCACCCCGGCGGCGCCGAGCCGCGAGGCCAGCGTGCCGTAGTGCTGGAACAGCAGGTCGACGTCGGTGGTGTAGACGGTGAGCCGGACGAGGTTCGCCAGCGACATGTCCGCCTCGCCGAGCACCGCCTCCAGGTTGTCGAGGCTCAGCGCCAGCTGGGCCGCCAGGTCACCGTCGTGCAGCGGTCTGCCGTCCGCGCTCATCGCGGTCTGCCCGGAGCAGTACAGGGTGCGGGTGTGCCCGGAGACGACCTCGCCCTGGTTGAATCCCATCGCCACCGACCACGTCACCGGGTTGACCGCGGTTCTTTCCAACGCCACAACAGCTCCATTCGACTCGTCGGGCGTCGCCCGTCGGCGACGTCGGGGGAAGCCTCCCAGCGAATCACGACATCCTGTGTCGTGTATTTCGCTAGCGTTCCGGTATGCGTGCCGACCGGCTGGTCTCCCTGGTGCTGCTGCTGCGCCAGCGCGGCAGGCTGTCCGCGGCCACGCTCGCCCGCGAACTGGAGGTGTCCACCCGGACCGTGCTGCGCGATATCGAGGCACTGTCCGCGGCCGGTGTCCCCGTCTACGCCGAACGCGGACGGCATGGCGGTTTCGCGTTGCTGCCCGGTTTCCGGACCGAACTCACCGGCCTGAACCACGACGAGGCGCTCGCGCTGCTGGTCGCCGGATCACGGCGCGGGGCACAGGTGTTCGGCCTCGGCTCGGCGCTCGCTTCGGCCATGCTGAAGGTGCTCGACGCGTTGCCCGAAAGCCACCGGGACACCGCGGCCGGCGTGGCCGAGCGATTGCTCATCGATCCGGAGATCGATCTCCTCTCGCGCCGGGTGGACGCCGAGGAGGTGCCCGACACCGTGGTGGCCGAGATCCGGCGCGCGGTGTTCGCCGGGCACCGGCTGCGCATCCGCTACGGGGCGGCGGGCCAGACCCCGAAGTGGCGCACCGTGGACCCGATCGGCCTGGTCACCGTGCGCGGTCAGGGCTACCTGCTCGCCACGCGGTCCGGCGCCGACCGTACTTACCGGCTGTCCAGGGTCCTGGCCGCCGAGGAACTCGACGAACCCGCGCAGCGGCCGGACCGGGTCGATCTGGACCGGGTCTGGCAGGAACGGAGCACGCGGTTCCGGACCGGCGGCGAACAGGTGGCCGTGCTGGTGCGGGTGGACCCGGCGCGGCGCGCGGACCTGGTGGGCACCGCGCTGGCCGTCCGTGCCGAGGAAGCCGAGGCCGACGGCCGGCTGCGGCTGGAGGTGACCTTCCAGGACGCCAGGCACGCCGAGTGGGCGGTGTGGCAACTCGGCACGAACGCGGAAGTCCTTGCCCCGCAATGGTTGCGTACCTCCCTGCGCGACCGCGCCGCCGCGATCGCCGCCCGCTATGGAGCGTCGTCCTAGCGCGGCCGGTCCCGGGCTGTCCGTTGGGAGCGTGAACGCGTCCGGCCGACGGGGCGGGCAGGGCGGGCGCCGCGTGAGAATCAGGCGTCCCGTTCACGACACCGATTCCCGGATCCAGGAGGTCCCATGCTGATCGCCATCGTCGACTTCGCCACCACCGCCGCCGACCGTCCGGCGGCCCTGAGCCATCTCGACGCCGAAGCGGTCCACGTCCGCGCCATGACCGGCAACGTGGCCTACCGGGTCTACGCATCGAGGGAGGACGACACCCGGGTCACGATCGTGCACGAGTGGGCGGACGAAGCGTCCTTCGAGGGCTATCTGGGGTCGGCCGCCTTCGCGAGTTCCGGCGAGGTGGTCCGGCCGATGATGACCGGGGCGCCGGTGAGCCGGCGCTTCCACGCGGAGCCACTGGCCACCTCCGCCTGAACGGCGGGCTTCTAGGATCGGGCCGTGCGAGACCGACGATGACCGGGAAGGCCCACAGCTTCGTCCGCACGTTCCCGGCCGGGCCCGCGCGCGAGCTCCGCGTTGACCAGCACTACCTGCTCTGCGCCTCCGCCGGTGCCCTCCGGCTGGAGGCGGAGGGTCAGGCATGGGTGCTGCCGCCGGCCAGGGCCGCGCTGATCGAGGCGGGCCGGCCGATCCGGGTGAGCATCCCGCGGCCGGTCACCACCGCGTCGGTGCTGTTCGACGCCGGGTTCGTGCCGCGCCCACCGGCGCCGCTGACCGTGTTCGACCTCAGCCCCCTGGCACGGGCCCTGCTGGCCGAGTGCGGCGCCTGGGGCGAGGACGAGCAGCCCCTCACCGCCTACGCCGAGACCCTGTTCACCGCCCTCGCCGCGGTGACCTGGCGGCTCGCCGAGCGGCCGAGCCCGGTGATGGTGCCGGTGGGGCGGTCCCCGGAACTGCGCCGGGCCCTGCGGCTGACCGAGGAACGGCTCGGCGAGGACGTCCGCTTCACGGACCTGGCGGCCCGGGTCGGGCTCGCGCCACGGTCCCTGGCACGCCGGTTCTCGGCCGAGACCGGCATGACCTGGCGGGCGATCCTGCGCCGGATGCGCCTGCTGCGCGCGATCGAGGAACTCGCCGCGGGCGACACCCCGGTCACCACCATCGCCTTCGAGGTCGGCTACACCTCCCTGTCGGCGTTCAACGCCGCCTTCCAGGAACTGACCGGCCGCACACCCACCGACTACCGCGCCAGCTTCCGGCCATGATGCTCGAACCGGTCAGCACCCGATCGGCTCGGTGGTCTTTCCGGCCGCGAGGCCGGACGCCGAATTGTCAGAAGGCGCTCCGGACGGTGCCGCCGTCGACGCGGATCGTCGCGCCGCTGAGGTATTCGGCGTGGGGTCCGCACAGGTAGGCGACCGCGCCGGCGATCTCCTCGGGCCTGCCATAACGAGCCCGGTCGTTGGGCACGAGTTCGCGGACGGAGTTGTGCTCGATCTCCTCCCAGGTCTCTCCCCAGCCGCGTTCCGGTGCCAGTGTGGTGAGGAAGTCCTGGACCGCGGGCACGAGGATCGCACCGGGCGCGACGATGTTGGAGGTCACGCGTGTGCCTGCCAGGTCGCGGGCCAGCGAGACGGCGAGGTTGTGCCGGGCGGCCAGGGTCGCGTTGTAGTGCGGGTGACCGGCGAAGGGCTGGGTGCCCAGGCCACCTCCGATGGTGATGATCCGGCCGTAGTCGCGTTCGCGCATGGCGGGCACGAGCCGCTGGATCATCCGTACACCGGAGACGACGTTGACGTTGTAGGCGTGCAGCCAGACCTCGGCGGTGGCGTCGGCCCAGCCCAGGTGTTCGTAGGCGCCGGCGTTGTTGACCAGGATGTCGACGGCGCCGCCGGCGAGCGCTTGTCCGGCGGCCTGGTCCGCTCCGGCGTCGGTGCCGAGATCACCTGTCGCGACGGTCGCTTTTCCGCCGTCTTCGATGATCGCGTCGGCGACGGCTTGGGCGCGCTGAGGACTGCGGCCGTGGATCACGACCTCGGCGCCCTCGGTGGCGAGCAGCCGCGCGGTGGCTTCGCCGAGTCCAGAGGTGGAGCCGGTGATCAGTGCCCGACGCCCGCTGAGCCGCAGATCCATGGGAGTGCCTTTCGATCGTCCGCTATGTCTACAACTGTATACTACTCTGAGTTATGTTGCCGGGTGTAGACTTACCGGCATGAGCCGCAGCACACCCCGGGCGCGCAACGCGGCCGCGACCCGGCAGGCCATCCTCGACTCGGCGATCACGGCGTTCACCCGCCACGGATACGACGGCGTCGGCCTCCGGGAGATCGCGGCCGAGGCCGGGGTGACGGCGATTCTGGTCAACCGCTACTTCGGCTCCAAGGAAGCCCTGTTCGCCGAGGTCGTCGATGTCTCTTTCGCGCAACCCACGATGGTCCCGGAGGACCCGGCCGACCTCGCGGCCCGGACCGCCCGCGCGCTCGTCACCCGCACCGCGCCGGAGGCCGACCATCTCGGCCCCTTCGAGCTGATGCTCAGGTCGGCCGCCAACCCGAGGGCGGCGGAGATCATGCGAGCCGGCATCCAGAACCACGTCGGCGCCCGGTTCACCGGCGCCCTGCGCGGCGCGCGGGCCGGGCAACGGGCCGAGTTGGGGCTGGCCCTGCTGGCGGGCACCTGGCTGATGCGCCGGATCATCGGCACCCCCGCACTCCGCGAGGCCGATCCCGAACAGCTGACGGCCCAGCTCACCGGCATCCTCGCCGCGGTGGTCGAGCCACCCGCCGGGACGGTTCCGGCGAACGACTGACCCATCGCGTTTTCGCCGTGGCCACTCCGGGTAACCGGCGGTCATGGTGACACCAGGAGAACCCGGAGACCCCGCCACCCCGATCCCGGAGGAGGACGTGCGCCCGGTCCGGGCGTCGGTCGCCGACACCGTGCGGATCGCGACCGAGATCGGCGCGCCGACGATCGCGATCGGCGTCGTCAAACGGCGTCCGGCGATGATGGCGCTCGCCCACCGGACGCACGCCGACCGGCCCGCGATCCGGCTCATGCGGAAACTGCGGCACAAGTACGGTGCCGGCCCGCTGCGGCTGCGGGTGCCGGGCCGGTCGCTGTCGCTCGTGCTGGATCCGGCGCAGGTCGGCGGGCTGCTGGCCGGCGCGCCGACGCCGTTCAGCCCGGACACCGAGGAGAAGAACGCCGCGCTGCGGCACTTCCAGCCGCACGGCGTGCTGATCTCCGAGGGCGGGCGGCGGGAGCGGCGCCGCGAACTGAACGAAGCCGTCCTCGAACCCGGCCTCCCGCTGCACCATCTCGCCGGGCCGTGGGCGAAGGTGATCCACGAGGAGGGCGGCCGGATCACCGACGGGACGACCGTGCTCGACGCCGACCTGTTCACCCGCCACTGGTGGACGATCGTCCGCCGCGTCACACTCGGCGGCGACACCGCCGTGGACCGCGAGATCACCGCGCTGCTGGACGAACTGCGGCTCGACGCGAACTGGGCGTACGCGCGGCAGCGGCAGAGTGCCGTCCGGGAACGTTTTCTCGCGTTGGTGCGGCACCAGGTCGGGCTGGGCCGCCCGGACAGTCTCGCGGGCGAGCTCGCGAAGTGCGCCGAGGCCGCCGACGACGGGGCCGATCCGGCCGGTCAGCTGCCGCACTGGCTGTTCGCCTTCGACGCCGCCGGGATCGTGGCGTTGCGCGCGCTGGCCCTGCTCGCCACGCATCCCGCCCAGCGTGAGCGCGCGCTCGGCGAACTCGAGGGGCTCGACCTCACCGAACCCCACCAGCTGCCCTACCTGCGGTCCTGCGTGCTGGAGTCGGTGCGGTTGTGGCCCACCACCCCCGCGTTGCTGCGGGAAAGCCGCGAGGAGACGGCGTGGGGACCCGAGGGCACGTCGTTCCTCGTGTACACCCCGTTCTTCCACCGGGACCACGAAACCCTGTCCTACGCCGACCACTTCGCCCCGGACATCTGGCTCGACGGGCGCGCGCAGCGGAACCCGGCGCTGGTGCCCTTCAGCGGCGGGCCGGGGATCTGCCCCGGCCGGGACGTGGTGCTCTTCACCGCGTCGACGCTGCTCGCCGTGCTGTTGAAGGAAGCCGAGTACACACCGGAAGGCACGGCCGCGACGCTGGTGCCCGGCCGCCTTCCGTCCACTATGGACCACTTCGGCATCCGGTTCGGCGTCGGCTGACTCGGGTCGCGGGGAGACCGGCGCGCGCGTGGCGGATACGCTCGGTCCCGGTCGTGGGACAGGAGTGGCGGGCGGGAGGTACCGGTTCTGAACGGATGGCCGGCGGAACTGGTCTCGGTCGCGCTGTTGCTGGTGGTGCTGGTGTGCGCGGTGGCGCGTCCGCGCGGGGTGCCGGAGGCGGCCGTCGCGGTTCCGGCGGCGGTGGCCGCGATCGCGGCGGGGACGATCCCGGTGTCGCACGCGGCCGGGGAGGTGACGCGGCTGGCGCCGGTGGCCGGTTTCCTGGCGGCGGTGCTGGTGCTGGCGCGGCTGTGCGACGACGAGGGCCTGTTCGAGGCGTGCGGCGCCTGGCTGGCGCGCGTCGCCGCCGGACGGCCCCAGCGGCTGCTGGGCGGGGTGTTCGTCCTCGCGTCGGTGATCACGGCGGTGCTCAGCCTGGACGCGACGGTCGTGTTGCTGACGCCGGTGGTGTTCGCGACGGCCGCGCGTGCGGGGATCCGGCCGAAACCCCCGGTGTACGCGTGCACGCACCTGGCGAACACCGCTTCGGTGCTGCTGCCGGTCTCGAATCTCACCAACCTCCTGGCGTTCGCGGCCAGCGGGCTGGGCTTCCTCCGATTCACCGCGTTGATGGCGATGCCCTGGCTGGTGGCGATCGCCGTCGAGTACGTGGTCTTCCGCCGGTTCTTCGCCACCGACCTCCGAGCCGCGGCCCCGGTGCCCCACGCCGTCGAGCCACGGCCGATGCCGAGGTTCGCGCTGGTGACGGTCGCCGCGACGCTGGCGGGGTTCGTGCTGACCTCCGTGATCGGGATCGATCCGGCGTGGGCGGCGGCCGCGGGTGCCACGGTGCTGGCGGCCCGCGCGCTGGTCCGGCGCCGGACCAGCCCGGCGGCGATCGTCCGCGCGGCGGCGGTGCCGTTCCTGGCGTTCGTGCTCGCGCTGGGGATCGTGGTCCGCGCCGTGGTCGAAAACGGGCTCGGCGACTGGCTCGGGCGGCTGATCCCCGAGGGCGGCGGGCTGTCCGCGTTGCTCGTGGCCGCCGCGGTGGCGGCGGTGCTGGCGAACGTGATCAACAACCTGCCCGCGGTGCTCGCGCTGGTGCCGCTGGCCGCTCCCGCCGGGCCGGGCGTCGTGCTGGCGGTGCTGCTCGGGGTGAACCTCGGCCCCAACCTCGCCTACGCCGGATCACTGGCCACCCTGCTGTGGCGGCGGATCGTACGCCAGCACGACCACGACGTCGGGCTCGGCGAGTTCACCCGGCTCGGGCTGCTGACCGTGCCGGCGAGCCTGGTCCTCGCGGTGCTGGCACTGTGGACCTCGCTGCACGTGATCGGAGGCTGACATCGTGGCCGTCCTCGTCTGGATCGTCGAAAGCACCTGGCCCGCCTGTGTCGACGCGGCGCGTGCCCACGCGGCCGAGGGCGCCGACGTCGTGCTGTTGCACGTCAATGACCAGGGCCTTCCCGACGCCGCCCACGGCGCGTTCGCCGGGCTGCTCGGCCGCGGCCATCCCGAGCACGATCCCGGCACCGCGCTGGAACACCTCGCCGCCGCCACCGCCGCGGAGCTGCTGGAGGCCGCCGCCGACCGGCTCGGCAGACCCTGTACGCGCGTCGAGCGCACAGGGCGCGGCGAACGGGAGGTCGTCGCCGCGGCGGACGGCGCCGATCTGCTGGTGCTGGCCAGGGACGGTGACCAGCGGCGGCTCGGCCCCCGCAGCCTGGGGCCCGCCGTCCGTTTCGTCGTCGACCACGCGCCCTGCCCCGTCCTGCTCGTCTGGCCCGAACCCGCACCCGGTCTGCACACCATCCCACCCGCGCCGCCTCACCACTGAGGCCGTGGCGCCCCGGTCCCGCGACCGGCGCCGGGTCAGTCCACACCGCTCGCCGTGCCGGGCCCCGTCGGCGGCCGGTGGCGCCGGCAGGCCGTGCACACCATCGTCCAGCCCAGCACGGTGCCGTCGGTGGCGACGAACTCGGCGACCCGCAGGGTCGGGAAACCACATCGTTCGCAGGCGACGGCGGTGCAGTCCTCGGCGATCCGCATCCTGGCCGGGGCCGTCCCGGTCATCGGTCACCCCGGCCGATCCCCGGCAGCAGCTCGGCCGCCTTCGTCTTGGCGCCCTGCACGACCAGGTGCCACGCGTTCGGGTCGCCCTTGAGCACCGCCTCGGTCATGGCCTTGAGCTGGTCGAGGGTCGCGTGCGGCGGGATCGGCGGTACCTCGGGGTCGCAGTGCACGTCGAGCACGGTCGGGAGATTTCCGCCGAGTGCCTGGTCCCACGCCGCGCCGAGGTCGTCGGGGGAGTCGACGGTGATCCCGCCGAGGCCGACGCCGCGGGCGAAGTCCGCATAGGACACTTCGGGTAGCGACTGCGATTCCTCGAACTTCGGCGCGCCGCCCATCGCCCGCAGTTCCCAGGTGACCTGGTTGAGATCGCCGTTGTGGAACACACAGATCACGCAGCGCTGGTCGGCCCACCGGTCCCGGTAGCGGGCGATCGTGAGCAGTTCGGCGAGCCCGTTCATCTGCATGGCGCCGTCACCGACCAGCGCGACGACCGGCCGGTCCGGGAAGGCGAACTTCGCGCCGATCGCGTAGGGCACGCCGGGACCCATGGTGGCCAGCGTCCCGGAGAGCGAACCACGCATGCGCCCGCGCATCCGCAGATTGCGGGCGTACCAGTTGGCGGCCGAGCCGGAGTCGGCGGTGATGACGGCGTCGTCGGGGATCCGGTCCGACAGCTCGTGCACGATCCGCATCGGGTTGACCGGGTGCGCGCCCAGCATCGCCTGCCGCGCCACGGATTCCCACCAGTCGGAGACGTTCTGTTCGATCTTCTCGCGCCACGCGCGGTCGCTCTTGTGCTCCACCAGCGGGAGCAACTGCTCCAGCGTCGCCTTCGCGTCACCCAGCAGCGGGACCTCGGTGGGGTAGCGGAGGCCGAGGAACCGCGCGTCGAGGTCGATCTGCACGGCGCGTGCCTGCCCGAAGTCCGGCAGGAACTGGCTGTAGGGCAGGCTCGACCCGAGGATGAGCAGCGTGTCGCAGTCGCGCATCAGCTCGTAGCTCGGACGGGTGCCGAGCAGGCCGATCGACCCGGTGACGTAGGGCAGGTCGTCGGGCAGCACGTCCTTGCCCAGCAACGCTTTCGCGACGCCGGCGCCGGTCCGCTCGGCCAGTTCACGCAGTTCGGTGACGGCGTTGCGGGCGCCCTGCCCCGCGAGGATCGCGACCCGCTTCCCGGCGTTGAGCACCTCGGCGGCGTGGGCGAGTTCGTCGGCGGGCGGGACGAGCCGTGCCCTCGGCCAGGACGGCGGGCTCGACGGCACGTGCTTGAACTCGTGCCGCGGTGGGTGGTAGGGGGATTCCTGGACGTCGTTGGGAATGATGACCGCGGTCGGGGCACGCTGGGCGAGCGCGGTCCGCATCGCGCGGTCGATCGCGTTCGGCAGCTGTTCGGGGACGTTGACCTCGACGAGGTACTCGCTCGCGACGTCCTTGTACAGCGCCTGGAGGTCGATCTCCTGCTGGTAGCTGCCGCCCATCGCGCTGCGCGCGGTCTGCCCGACGATCGCCACCACCGGCACGTGGTCCAGCTTGGCGTCGTAGAGACCGTTGAGCAGGTGCACGGCGCCGGGCCCGGAGGTCGCCGCGCACACGCCCGCCCTGCCGCTGAACTTCGCGTACCCGACCGCCTGGAAGGCCGCCATCTCCTCGTGCCTCGCCTGGACGAACCGCGGTTTGTCGCCCGCCGCGCCGAACGCCGTGACCAGGCCGTTGATGCCGTCGCCGGGATAGCCGAAGACCTGCTCGACCTCCCATTCACGCAGCCGGGACAGGATGTGATCCGCAACCGTGGTGGTCATGACAGCCGGGTTGCCTGGCGGGCGCGCGGCGAAACATCACCGGCGCGGGAGCACGCAGAACTCGTTGCCCTCGGGGTCGGCGAGCACGATCCACGGGCCCGCGGTGTCCGCGGCGAGCACGGTGGCGCCCAGCGCCTCCAGGCGCGCGACCTCGCCGCGCTGGTCCAGTTCGGCGGGGGCGAGGTCGAGGTGGACCCGGTTCTTGACCGTCTTCCCTTCGGGAACCGGCTGGAACAGCAGCGAAGGCCGGCCGGCCTCCTTGACTTCGACGTAGCCGGTGCCGTCCTCGTCCGTCCAGCGTTCGACCGTGCCGTAGCCCAGCGCCGCGCGCCAGAACGCGGCGAGGATCTCCGGCCGGTGGCAGTCGAAGGCGACGGCGATCATCCGGGTGCGCATGTCCCCACTGTCACACGCGCGGCCGTGGTTTGCCCGGTGCGGGAGCGGGAATCCGGGACGGCGAACCAGCGCGCCTCCGGAAGGAGAACCATGAAAGCCGTTACCTGGCAAGGAAAGCGGGACGTGCGGGTCGAGACGGTGCCCGACCCGCGGATCCTCGAGCCGACCGACGCGATCGTCCGGGTCACCTCGACCGGGATCTGCGGCTCGGATCTGCACCTGTACGAGGTGCTCGGCCCGTTCCTGACCGAAGGCGACATCCTCGGGCACGAGCCGATGGGGGTGGTCGAGGAGGTCGGTGCCGGGGTGCCGGACCTGCGGCCGGGCGACCGTGTCGTCGTGCCCTTCACCATCGCCTGCGGGCACTGCTTCGCGTGCGAACGCGGGCTCCAGTCCCAGTGCGAGACGACGCAGGTCAGCGAGTACGGCAAGGGCGCGGCCTTGTTCGGGTACACCAAGCTCTACGGTTCCGTGCCCGGCGGACAGGCCGAGTACCTGCGGGTCCCGCAGGCGCACTACGGCCCGATCAAGGTCCCCGACGGCCCGCCGGACGAGCGGTTCGTCTACCTGTCCGACGTCGTCCCGACCGCGTGGCAGGCGGTGGAGTACGCGGAGGTCCCCGACGGCGGTTCGGTGGCGGTGTTCGGGCTCGGCCCGATCGGCCAGATGGCGGCCCGGATCGCGGCGCACCGCGGCGCGGGCAAGGTGCTGGGCGTCGACCTGGTGCCCGAGCGGCTCGCGCGGGCGAGCGCGCACGGCGCGACGGTGTTCGACCTGCGCGAGCACCGGAACATCGGTGACGCGATCCGTCAGGTGACCTCCGGGCGGGGCGCCGATTCGGTGATCGACGCGGTCGGGATGGAGGCGCACGGGGCGCCGCTGGGCAAGCTCGCCCAGGACCTGACCGGCCTGCTGCCGCGTCCGGTGGCCGAGAAGGTGACCGAGCGCGCCGGGATCGACCGGCTCAGCGCGCTGTACGCCGCGATCGACAGCGTCCGGCGGGGCGGCACGATCTCGCTCTCGGGCGTCTACGGCGGGGCGATCGACCCGCTGCCGATGCTGGAGCTGTTCGACAAGCAGATCAAGCTGCGGATGGGCCAGGCGAACGTCCGGCACTGGGTCGGCGAACTGCTGCCGCTGCTCACCGGGGACGGGGATCCGCTCGGGGTGGAGGGTTTCGCCACGCACAAGCTGCCGCTGGAGGAAGCGCCCCGTGCCTACGAGATCTTCCAGAAGAAGCAGGAGGGCGCGCAGAAGGTGCTGCTCGAACCCGCCGCGTGAGATCGGCGCGTGTAACGGGCCCCGGCACGGGTACCCGGGGGCGGCCGAGGAAAGGAGGCAGCGGTGACCACCGTACGCCAGTTGATGACCAGTCCCGTCCACTGTGTCCGCGAATCGGATTCGGTACTGGAGGCGGCCCGGCTGATGGCCGCCCAGGGGGTCGGCGCGGTGCCGGTCTGCGGGGAGGACGGCCGGATCAAGGGCATGCTCACCGACCGCGACATCGTGGTGCGGGTGCTGGCCGAGGGCAAGGATCCCCGGGCACTGCACGCGTCCGAGGTGGTCCAGGGCGAGACCGTGACGATCGGGCCCGACGCCGACGCGGAGGAGGCCGTGCGCGCCATGTCCGAGCACGCCGTCCGGCGCCTTCCGGTCGTCGACGGCGGCGCGCTGGCCGGCATCGTCGCCCAGGCCGACGTCGCCAGGGCGCTGTCCAACCCGGCCAGCGGCGACCTCGTCGAAGCCATCTCCCGCGAGCGATGAAATCCCACCGGCTCGGTGGTGTCCCGGTTCCGCGCCGGGGCACCGCCGGTCCACTGCGGACGTCCGAAAAGGACAGACAGTGAGCGCCGCGGAGTACGTCCCGGACACGGTGTCGCTGTCCCGGCTCCGCAGCGCGGCGGTGGACTGCCGCGGCTGCGCGCTGTACCGGGACGCCACCCAGACCGTCTTCGGCGCGGGGGAGCGGGGCGCGCGGGTCATGCTCGTCGGGGAACAACCCGGTGACCGCGAGGACGTCGAGGGCGAACCCTTCGTCGGCCCCGCCGGGCGGCTGCTCGGCCGCGCGCTGGACGAAGCGGGCCTCGACCGCGCCGGGATCTACCTGACGAACGTGGTCAAGCACTTCAAGTTCCGCCGTGCCGAGCGCGGCAAGCGGCGGATCCACCAGAAGCCGTCGCGGACCGAGGTGCTCGCCTGCCGTCCGTGGCTGTCGGCGGAACTCGCCGCCGTACGGCCCGGCCTGGTCGTGCTGCTCGGTGCCACGGCCGCGCAGGCGGTGCTGGGCACGGACTTCCGCGTCACGCGGGAGCGCGGCAGGCTCGTCCCCCTGCCGGAGGAACCCGGCACGCCGCGGGCGCTCGCGACCGTTCATCCGTCGTCGATCCTTCGCGCGGAAGACCGCGAGAGCGCTTACCAGGCCTTTCGGGCCGATCTGATCACTGCCGCGAACGCGGTTGCCTGACGTCTTCACGGCGAGAAGACCCTCGGCGGGACGCCCCGATGTCGTACAGCACGATCGCGAGGCCGAGCAGCGCCGTCAGGCCGTGCAGCGATAGCCCCGGCCCGGTGCAGCCGAGCGCGACGATCAGCCGCGCGGGAGCACGTCCGGTGCGTTCGGGCATCACGGTCCTCCGCATGAGCGTCTCCGGTCCGGGTACCCGGCGGGTGATCACGAAAACCCACGAGGAGGTACTGATGCGCCTCGGCTACACGCTGATGACCGAGCAAGCGGGCCCGAAGGAGCTCGTCCGTTACGCCGCGGCCGCCGAACGCGCGGGCTTCGACTTCGAGGTGTGCAGCGACCATTTTTCGCCATGGTTGAGGGAACAGGGACACTCGCCGTACGCGTGGAGCGTCCTCGGCGCCGTCGCGCACTGCACCGAGCGGACCGAGCTGATGACGTACGTGACCTGCCCGACGATGCGCTATCACCCGGCCGTGGTCGCGCAGAAGGCGGCGACCGTGCAGGAGCTGAGCGACGGCCGGTTCACCCTCGGGCTCGGCGCGGGGGAGAACCTCAACGAGCACGTCATCGGGCGGGGCTGGCCGCCGGTGAACGTCCGGCACGAGATGCTCGCGGAGGCCGTCCAGATCATCGGCGGGCTGTTCGACGGCGGCTACTTCGACTACGCGGGAACGTATTTCCGGGTCGACTCGGCGAAACTGTGGGATCTGCCCTCGCTGCGCACGCCCATCGCCGTCGCCGTGTCGGGCTCCCAGTCGGTGACCCGGTTCGCTCCGGTCGCGGACGCGATGATCGCGGTCGAGCCCAGGGAACAGCTGTGCCGCGAGTGGGACGCGACGCGGCTGGGCAGGCCGACGCGGAAGATCGCGCAGCTGCCGGTTTCGTGGGATCCCGACCGGGCGGCGGCGGTCAAGCGCGCGCACGAGCAGTTCCGCTGGTTCGCCGCCGGCTGGAAGGTCAACGCCGAACTGCCAGGACCCGCCGGGTTCGCCGGTGCCACCCGGTTCGTCACCGAGGACGACGTCGCCGCCGGGATCCCCTGCGGACCGGACATCGAGCCGATCGCGGCGGGGGTCCGCCAGTTCGCCGAGGCGGGCTTCACCGACGTCGCGCTGGTCGAGATCGGCGGCGACCGGCAGGAGGAGTTCCTGGGCTTCGCGGAACGCGAACTGCTGCCCGCGCTCCGCGAGATCTAACACCCCCGACGGTCCGTGACTGCCACATTGAGGGACTCTCACTGGGAGTGGTGAGTTCTGGCGGCCGGGGTGTGCTGAAGGACGCCTTCGGTGCGCTCAGTGCACTGAAAGCGTCCTTCAGCACCCCGCGTGCCCCACGAAAGGCCACCAGCATCGCTCACTGTCCCCAACGCTCCGTACGAGACGCGGGCTCGGCTGAGACGATGTCACGAATGCGACATTCGTGACGCCGAACGTCGGCAATGCGACATTCGTGACACCAGCACACCCCCCAACGTGGCATTCACGGACCTGTCGGGCGGCGTCCTTTGTGGAGGGTTGTCAGAGCCGGCCGGTGCGGCTCGCCGAGATCGCCGTGTACACGGCGTCGAAGTCGGGATAGCGGTCGTCGGGCAGGGCGGCGAGCGGTCCGAGCAGCTCGTCGCCACCGCCGGTGGCCGCGCACCGGCGGAGCAGGTCCTCGCGCCCGCACGGGTACTCGGCGTCGGCGAGGTGCCGGGCGAAGGCGGCACGATCCGGGCTGTTCATCGCCTGCTCCCTTCCGCGGCGGCCACGACGTCGAAGGCGAGGCCGGATTCGCCGGTGTCGACGCGGACGGTCGCGCCGGGCCGTAGTTCGCCGTTGAGCAGCATGGTGGACAACGGGTTGTCGACCTCCCGCTGGATGGCGCGGCGCAGCGGCCGCGCCCCGAACTCGGGCTGGTAGCCGAGTTCGCCGAGCCTTCGCACGGCGCCGGGCGTGAATTCGAGCGCGAGATCCTGCGCGTGTGCCCGGCGGCGGGTTCGCTCCAGCAGCATTTCGGTGATCCGGTCGAGCTGCGCGGCGTCGAGGCGGCGGAACACGATGATCTCGTCGATGCGGTTCAGGAACTCCGGCCGGAAACTGTCCCGGAGCCTGCGCATCAGCCGTTCCCGCAGCGGCCGGTCGGTCGCGTCCTCGGTGGCCGGGGCGAATCCCAGCGCGCCCTGGGTGCTGCTCGCGATGAGCTCGGACCCGAGGTTGCTGGTCATGATCAGCACGGTGTTGGCGAAGTTGACGGTCCGGCCGCGGCCGTCGGTGAGCCTGCCGTCTTCGAGTACCTGCAACAGCAGGTTGAAGACGTCCGGATGGGCCTTCTCGATCTCGTCGAGCAGCACCACCGAATACGGCTTGCGGCGCACCCGCTCGGTGAGCTGGCCCGCCTCCTCGTAGCCGACATAGCCCGGTGGCGCGCCCAGCAGGCGGCTGACCGTGTGCCGTTCCCCGTACTCGCTCATGTCGATCCGGATCATGCTTTCCTCGTCGCCGAACAACGCCTCGGCCAGCGCCCTGGCGAGCTCCGTCTTCCCGACCCCGGTGGGCCCGAGGAACAGGAAGCTGCCGAACGGGCGGCCCGGCTCGGCGAACCCGGCACGGGACCGGCGGACCGCCTCGGCGACCGCGCGCACCGCCTCGTCCTGCCCGACTACCCGGCCGTGCAGGTGTTCCTCCAGCCGCAGCAGCCGGTCTCGTTCGCTTTCGGTGAGCTGGGCGACGGGGACCCCGGTGAGCCGCGCGACGACCTCGGCGATGTCCTCGGCGGTGACCTCCTTGGCCGTGTCGGGACGCGTGCCACCGGAATCGGCGATCCGCGTGCGGATCTCGGCGATCTCGTCCCGCATCGCCGACGCGCGTTCGAACTCCTCCTCACTGACCGCCTGGTCCTTGTCGCGCTGCAGTTCGTCGAGGCGGGTGTGGAGTTCCCGCAGCCGCGCCGGCCTCGTCCCGGACCGGAGCCGGACACGGGCGCCCGCCTGGTCGACGAGATCGATCGCCTTGTCCGGCAGGAACCGTTCGGTGAGGTAGCGGTCGGAAAGGTCCACGGCCGCGAAGAGCGCTTCGTCGGTGAACCGGACCTGGTGGTGGGCCTCGTACCGGTCACGGAGGCCGTGCAGGATCGCGAGCGCGTCGTCGACGCCGGGCTCGGGCACCAGGATCGGCTGGAAACGCCGCTCCAGCGCGGGATCCCGCTCGATTCCGGTGCGGTACTCGTCCAGCGTGGTGGCCCCGACGATGTGCAGCTCGCCGCGGGCGAGCGCGGGTTTGAGCATGTTCCCGGCGCCCTGCCCGGGGCCGGAGGTGTCACTGGCGCCGGCGCCCACGACCATGTGCAGCTCGTCGATGAACACGACGAGCCGGTCGCGGTTCTCCCTGACTTCGCCGAGCAGTGCGGTCATGCGCTCCTCGAAGTCGCCGCGGTAGCGGGTGCCCGCCACCATCGCGGTCAGGTCGAGCTGGACGACCCGGCGCCCGGAAAGCGTGTCGGGCACGTCGTCGTCGGCCACGCGCTGGGCGAGCCCCTCGACGATGGCCGTCTTACCGACCCCGGCCTCGCCGATGAGGACCGGATTGTTCTTGGTACGCCGGGAAAGCACCTCGACGGTCTGCTCGATCTCGGCGTCCCGGCCGATCACCGGGTCGATCCGGCCGTCGCGGGCACGCCGGGTGAGGTCCTCGCCGTAGCGGTCGAGGGTCGGTGTCGCGCCGGTGCCCGGCGTCTCCGGCGAGGCGCCGCCGGAGACGTTCGGCGCGAGCGCCTGGCGCAACCGTTCGGGCGTGGCGCCCGCGGCGGCCAGCGCGCTTCCCGCGGTGGACTCCTCGTTGAGGGCCATGGCCAGCAGCAGGTGCTCGGGCCCGATGTAGGAGGAGCCCAGCCCCCGCGCGATCTGGTGCGAGTCGAGCAGCGCGCGCTTCGCGCCGGGGGCGAGACCGATCGGCGTGTCCTGGTCCGTCTGCCGTTCGGCACCTTCGAGGCGCTCGGCCAGCCGGGCGGCGTCCGCCCCGGCGCGGTCGAGCGCCTGTGCCGTGACCGGCATGCGCGCCGCCGCCCACAGCAGGTGCTCGGTGCCGACGTGCTGCCTGCCCTCCGCGGCCGCGCGGCCGGCAGCCTCGGCGACGAGGGACCGGGCCTGGTCGCTGAGCAGCCGCGTCACGTCGATCGCGTAGCCACGGCCGGGCGCCGCCGGGTCGAAGAACTGGGCGAGGAAGCGGTCGAAGGGGCTGCCACCCTGCCCGGGCGGGAAGAATCCCGTCATGGCTGACCTCCTGGTTCGCGGTGGTGTGTCAGCTGTGGCGCAGGAGAGCGCCGAAGCCCTCGGCAAGAGGGAGCCGCTCGTCCATCACGACGAGGTCGGCGCCGGTGGCGAGCGCGACGTAGGGCAGGGCCTCGTCGGCCGCGCGGGTGACCACCGGCCCGGCGCCCACCTGCCGCGCGGTGGTGCCGACGGCGCGGACCGGCGCCGGGCCGGTCAGGACCGTCTCGTCACCGGTCTCGCCGATGAGCAACGTCTCGACGTTGGCCTCGTTCAAGGCGGTGGTGACGCCCTCGAGCCCGCCCACCGCGAGTCCGCTCGGGCCGTCGCTCCCGGCCCGGTAGCGCTCGGCGAGGTCGTCGAGCACGGCGAGCCTGCGGCCGAGCAGCACCTCGTCGATCCGGCGGTCCAGTTCGGCGGGGGAAGCCCCCGCGGCCCGGCCGCCCGCGGTGATCTCGGTGGTGACGCGCCGGACGTCCGGGGGAAGCAGGTTCCGCAGTTCGGTGCGCGCCTGGACCTCCCCGGCGAGGAACACCAGGCCCGCCTTGACGTGCTGGGCCGTCCTGGCCACCTCGTCGGCGAACCCGGCGAGGTTGTGCCGCACGGTTTCCTCGGCGCGTGCCTGGATGTCGCGGTGCGCGGTGCCGCCGCCGCGGACCTTGTGCACCGGGTGGTCCTGCCCGGTCACCGTGCCGGTGTCCAGCGGCTGACGCCGCGGGCCGTAGGCGGTGATGTCCACACCGACCTGGTCCACCAGCACCACGAGGTAGGTGGGCAGTGGTTCGGTGTGCGCGGCGAGCGGGACGAGGTACGGCAGCGCCGAGTAGCGCACGGACGGTGCGCCGGGCGGCTCGGCGAGCGGCTCGTCGAGCAGGATCTCCCCGTGCGCGGCGACGATGCTCCGCCCGCTGCGGCCGGTCGGGGGCCGTCCGTCCCGCACGGCTCGTCCGATGGCTTCGACGGGCGCGGTGTCGGCGCCCTGGCCGGTGAGTGCGGTCTCGATCTCGCGGAGCTTCAGGTCGAGTTGCTTGGCCGCGTCTTCGGTGTCGTGGGTGTCCTCGAAATGCACCGAGGCGAACGGGCCATCGGTGTCGAGCAGCCGCCGCGGCGTGGTCGTGTCCACAGTGGACTCCTTTCCCCGGATCGCGTGCACCGGGCTTGATCCCCGGGTTACCGGGGAAGGCCGAGGTGAAACCCGGTGCATTCAGGCGGGTACGGCGGTGGTGGCCCTGGCCCAGGCGCGGTGCCCGGCGAGCGCCGCGAGGAGCGCGGTGCCGAACTCGCCGGGCAGTTCGGCCCCGGCGGCGGTGGTGGTCACCACCCCGTCGTCGGCGCGGACGGTGACGTCGTCCGCGAGCTCGGCGGTGACCCCGGCCCGCCGCAGCAGGTCGACGCCGGAACCGAACGCGGCGACCGGCTTCTGGTGCTTGTACGCCTCGGTCACGAAGTGCACGGCGTATCCGTCCGCCAGCAGCGTTTCGGTGCTCGGCGGGCCGCACGGCACGACCACCGCGTCGTAGAGCACGGAGGCCATGGTGGACAGCTGGCGGTCGGCGGGCAGCGGCGCGCCGTCGGCGCCGGGGGCGATCGGGCCGTCGGTGGGCGCGAGCACCTCGACGGTCACGCCCGCCGCCTCGGCCTGCTCGATCAGCCCGCGGATCCCCACCGTGTCGGCTCCGTCGGCGGCGAGCAGGGCGACCTTCCGGCCCCGCGGGCTCCCGCCGGGCCGACCCAGCTGGGACAGCGCGGGCGACCGGTCGTCGTGGTAGCCGGCGACCGCGGCCGGTGCCTCGACCCCGACGCCGGTGGCGACCTGCGCGGCGAGCTCGTGGTCGACGTGGTTGAGCCGCTCGACCGTGCGGGCGCGGACCTCCTTGGCGGTGACCTTGCCCAGCTCGAAGCGGAAGGCGGCGACGATGTGCTCGCGTTCCACCGGGGACATGCTGTTCCAGAACAGCCGCGCCTGGCGGTAGTGGTCCAGGAAACTCGCGCTGCGCGCCCGGATCTTGTGCCCGGACACCGCCTCGGTGTGGTGCCGGAACGTGCCGCCCTCGGCGATGGCGGGGCAGCCGCCGCCGAGCGTGTTCCTGAAGTAGCTCGTCCGTCCTTTGTGGATTTCCTGCTGGCCGTGGCCGTCGCGCTGGTTCGTCGACACCTCGGCGATCGGCCGGTTCACCGGCAGCTGGGCGAAGTTCGGCCCGCCGAGCCGGATCAGCTGGGTGTCGAGATAGGAGAAGTTGCGGGCCTGCAGCAGCGGGTCGTTGGTGAAGTCGATACCGGGCACCAGGTTGGCGGTGTGGAAGGCGATCTGCTCGGTCTCGGCGAAGAAGTTGTCCGGGTTGCGGTCGAGCACCAGCCGTCCGACCGGGCGCACCGGCACCCGTTCCTCCGGGATGAGCTTGGTGGCGTCGAGCAGGTCGAAGTCGAACGCGTGCTCGTCGGCCTCGTCGACCAGTTGCACCCCGAGCTCCCATTCCGGGAACTGCCCGGCCTCGATGCTGTCCCACAGGTCACGGCGGTTGAAGTCCGGGTCCTTGCCCGCGATCTTCTGGCATTCGTCCCACACCAGCGAATGCGTGCCCAGCACCGGCGTCCAGTGGAACTTGACGAAGGTGCCCCTGCCCTCGGCGTCGACCAGCCGGAAGGTGTGCACGCCGAATCCCTGCATCATCCGGTAGCTGCGGGGCAGCGCGCGGTCGGACATCAGCCACAGGACCATGTGCGTGGTCTCCGGCTGGGTGGCGACGAAGTCCCAGAACGTGTCGTGCGCCGACTGCGCCTGCGGGATCTCGTTGGGCGGTTCGGGTTTCACCGCGTGCACGAAGTCGGGGAACTTGACGCCGTCCTGGATGAAGAACACCGGCATGTTGTTGCCGACGAGATCGTAGTTCCCCTGCCGGGTGTAGAACTTCGTCGCGAAGCCGCGGACGTCGCGGACGGTGTCGGCCGAACCGCGGGACCCGGCGACGGTGGAGAACCGGACGAACACCGGGATCCGTTCCCCGCTGGTCAGGAATTCCGCCGTGGTGTAGCGGCTCAGCGAGTCGTCGTAGGCCTCGAAGTATCCGTATGCCCCGGCGCCGCGCGCGTGCACCACTCGCTCGGGGATGCGTTCGTGGTCGAAATGGGTGATCTTCTCCCGCGCGTGGAAGTCTTCGAGCAGGGTCGGGCCGCGGTCCCCGGCGCGCAGCGAATCGTCGGTGTGCGCGACCCGGACACCCTGCTGGGTGGTCAGTACCGTGCCCTCGGGGTCGGTCCGGGAGCGGTCGAGCTGCTCGTGCTTGGCGTCGTGGTGGTCGGTCATGCTGCCCGCGTACCCGTGGGCTTTGGCCGGGAAACGTGGCCGTACCAGGGGGTGTTTCGCCGCCCGGCGAGCGGTTCGGCTTCGACGAGTTCGCCGAGCGCGTGGCCGCGCGGGGACACCTGGTGGTGCCGGACGCGGCCGCCGCCCGTGGCAATGCTGGACCGATCGGTCCACTATAGGTAGTATCGGCCCGTGCCCCGTCCACGACAGTTCGATGAAGAGCGCGTGCTCTCGGCTGTGCGGGCGGCGTTCTGGGACAACGGGTACGCGGGCACCTCGCTCGAAGATCTCCTGAAGGCCAGCGGGCTCGGCAAGGGGAGCCTGTACGGAGCGTTCGGAGACAAGAAGAGCCTGTTCCTGCGTGTGCTGCGCGAGTACGACGAGGCCAACGATCGGATGCTGCGTGCATGGCTCGAGCGGGCCGAGCGCGCCATCGAGGTGATCCGGGGCTTCGTGACCGGGCCCGTGCGTGATCCCAGTGGTCAGCAGGCCCGGCGGGGTTGCCTGCTCGCCAATACCGCGATGGAACTGTCGGTGAGTGTCGCGGAGGTGGCCGCGGAGGCGCGGCGCAGCTACGCCTCGACCACTGCCGTGCTGACCGACGCGGTACGCCGAGCGCAGCGCGAGGGCGACGTCGCGCCCCGTCTCGACCCGGAGGTCACCGCCCGCGCGGTGCTGGCCGGTCAGCTCGGGCTCATCGTGCTCGGCCGGGTCGGCCAGGATCCGGCCGCCTTGTCGGCGATGGCCGAGGCTCTGCTCGACGGCCTGCTGCCGCCGTTCTGAGCGCTCCTGTCGTAGTGGTGTACGGCACAGTGCCACTCCGGTTATTGACCGCACGGTCCAGATGGGGAAGGTTATGGACCGTACGGTCAATTATCTGGACGGGAGCTGTCATGAAGGTGCTGGAGGGCAAGGTCGCGGTCGTGACCGGGGCCAACGCGGGTATCGGGCTGGCGATCGCGCGGGCCTACCGCGCCGAGGGGGCGCGGGTGTTCGTCGCCGGTCGCCGGCAGGCGCGGCTCGACGAGGTCGAGGCCGAACTCGGCCCCGGCGTCACCGGGGTTCGCTGTGACGTGGGCCGGCTCGAAGACCTCGACGGGCTCTACGCGACCGTCGCCGAGCAGGCGGGCCGGATCGACGTCCTGGTGGCCAACGCGGGGATCGCGATCGCCGCCCCGCTGGGCGAGATCACCGAGGAGCAGTTCGACGCCATGTTCACCACCAACGTCAAGGGCTCGCTGTTCACCGTGCAGAAGGCGTTGCCGCTGCTGTCGCCGGGGGCGTCGATCATCCTCACCGGGTCGACGGCGGTCTCGCGCCCCCAGCCCTCCCTGCCCGTCTACGGGGCGACCAAGGCCGCGATCCGCAACCTGGTTCGCGGGTTCGCCCACGAAGCCGGGACGCGGCGGTACCGGATCAACGTGCTCTCGCCCGGTGGTACCCACACGCCGGGTTTGCACGAGCTGGTTTCCCCCGAGGGGCTCACCGCCGCCGGGGCGTCGGTTCCGCTCGGCCGGTTGGCCGAACCCGCGGAAATCGCCGCGGCGGCGGTCTTCCTCGCCTCCGACGCGTCCAGCTACGTCAACGGCTCCGAACTCGCTGTGGACGGCGGCTTCGCCCAGGTCTGAGGAACGCGGGCACGACCACGCCGCACCACTAACGCCGCGCCGGTGCCCGGTCGGCTCGGCCCGAGGGGTGGGCGTCGGTCGTGGTGACGGTGCCGCCCCAGGGAACCGTAAAACCGGGTGAAGGGTGATCAGCGCCCAGCACTTCCCGGTGTCGGCGAGCGCGGCTTCCGCGTCGACGAGTGGTCATGACGGGTCAGCGCTTTTCCTGGCGTCCGAGGGCTTCGTGCACGAGGGTGGCGAGGGTGCCGGGCGCGAGGTAGACGGAGTCGCGCCAGTGCGCGAGGACGACGGGTTCTTCGGCGCGCTGCGGTTCCAGCGCCAGCGCCCAGCCGTCGGTGCTCGTCCAGCTGAGCATGAGCAGCCGGTGCGGATAGCGTGGCGCGCGGTCGGCGAGTGCGACGTAGGCGGACGACGGCGGCCCGTACTCGCTCCAGGTGGCGGCCGGTTCGACGCCGAGTTCGGTCGCCACGGATTCCACGTAACCACGCAACGTCATCGCGCTCGGGAAGTCGAAATCGGGTTTCATGAGGGGTTCCTTCTCCCGCGGTCAGCGGGTGACGGCGTAGGCCTCGAGGTCCTCGCGTCCAGCCCGGCCGCTCTCGGCGGTGACCACCACGGCCCTTCGTGTCTTCGCGGCCATGGTGTTCCCTTCTCCGGCCTGCTCTTCGCCGGAGGGGTACCCGGCCGGGGCCGGGTCAACCGGAGTCCTTTGTGGACACCGAGGTGTGGCGTCCCCGGAACGGGGTACCCCGGTTTCATGAGACTTGCCGTATTGGACATCGGGTCGAACTCCGCTCAGCTTCAGGTGGTGGACGCGTCCTCGGGGGCGCCGCCGCTGCCCGCGCACGCGGTGAAGGAGCCGACCTTGCTCGCGGAGGAACTCCTGCCGGACGGGACCTTGAGCGCGACCGGGATCGACCGGGTGGCCGGGGCGGTCGGCCGCGCGGTCGACGCGGCGGTCCGGCTCGGTGTCGACCACCTGTACCCGTTCGTCACCGCGGCGGTGCGGGACGCGGCGAACCGGGACGCGGTCATCGACCGGGTCGAGGCGGAGGCCGGTGTCCGTCCCCAGTTCCTGTCGGGCGAGGACGAGGCGGGACTGACCTACTTCGCGGCGCGCCGCTGGTACGGATGGTCGGCGGGACGCCTGCTGCTCGTCGACATCGGCGGCGGGTCGATGGAGCTGGCGCTGGGCCGGGACGTCGAACCCGAACTGGCCGTCTCGCTCCCGGTGGGCGCCGGGCGGATGACCCGCGAGCTGCTGACCGAGGACCCGCCGCCGCCCCGGCAGCTGAAGGCCGTGCGGAAACGGGCGCGGGAGACGTTGTCGGAGGTGCTCGACCGGCTGCGCTGGGAGGGCGGCCCCCGGCGCGTGGTCGTGACGTCGAAGACGTTCAAGCAGCTGGCCCGGCTCGCCGGTGCGCCGCCCCAGCGCAAGGGACCGTTCGCGCGGCGGGAGCTGAAACTGGCCGACCTGCGGAAACAGCTCACGAAGCTCGCGGCCGTGCCGGCGGCGGAGCGGGCCCGGTTCCGCGGCGTGTCGCGCTCGCGGGCCCGGCAGATCGTGGCGGGGGCGGTGGTGGCCGAGGCCACGCTGACCGCGCTGGACGTGACCTCGGTGGAGGTCTGCCCGTGGGCGCTGCGGGAGGGCATCCTGCTGCGGCACCTGGAGGACGTCGCGGACACCGCGGCGCTGCCGCTGCAACCGCTGGCCCGCCGGCCCAGCGCCACGGTCCGCCGCCTGCCCACCGCGCACGGTGCCACCGAGCCCGGTCCGTCCACTGTGGAGAGTGCCGGTACCCCGGAGGAGCGGGCGTCCGGCCGGGAGGACGGATAGCGCCGAGGGAGCCTGACCCGGCGTGCCCGACGGGGTCAGGCCGCCCCGCTGCGCGGGGTCTTCGCCTCGTGGAGCCCGAGCATGTCGAGCAGCAGGGCGCAGTCCTCGGCGTCGTGCGCGCGGGACGACACCGCCAGTGCCGCCCTGCGCCGGATCTCCGCCTGCTCCGGGCTGTCCTCGCCGTCCAGGACGAGGTCCGGTGACGAACGCAGTTCCCGCATGGTCGCTCCCTCCTCCGTGTCGGTACCAGGGGAGTACCCGCGATGACCTTCGCCGACACCATCGGGAGAGGTATATCGCCGCCGGGCCCGGGTACGCCGGGAGAAACCGGACGACGAGACCCACGGAGAGCAGGCATGACCGCTGGACCACCGGACCCGGACCCCGCGAAGACCCCGGACCTCGAAGAGGGCGGGGGCGTCCCGCCGCCGGCCGCCGGGTGGCTCCGGTTGTGACGGTGTGGACGCGCGCCGGCCCGGCCGCCGGGGAGGTCGGCGGCCGGGCCGGAGTCCGGACGAGGGCTCAGGTCTCCCGGCGGGTGAGCGCGTCGCGGATCTTGTCGACGAACGCGGTGCCCGGCGCGAGGATCAGGTTCGCCGGCGGGCGGTCGGGCGCGGCGGGGTGCGGCCGGGTGGGCGCGATCTTCTTGGCCCGCAGGACCTTCTCGCCCAGGTCGCGCAGTTCCTCCGGCGAGCAGGCGGCCTGCAGCTTCGGCAGGAGGTCCGTCTCCTCCTCGTCGACGTGGTGGCGGACGTCGGTGATGAGCTTGCCGAGGAGTTCCTCGAACCGGGGATCGTCGGGCTGCCTGCCTTCGAGGTCCTTCATCACCCGTTCCGCCTCGGCGTGCTCGGCGATCTCGTGGTCGGCCACCGCGTCCCCGTCCGGCAGGTGCTTCCTGGCGGCGGGGTACATGAACTGCTCTTCGGCGACCGAATGCCGGACGAGCTCGGCGATGACGTGATCGGTGAGATCCTTGCGCCGTTCGGGGCCCGTGTCGCCCGCTTCGAGTTCGGTGAACACCCGCTCGACCGCGCGGTGGTCCTCGGTGATCACGGATACCAGGTCGGTGTCGTGTCGTGTGGTGGTCATCAACGCTCCCGCGTTCGTCGGTTCGGAACTCCCGGGGTACCCGCCGCGTGGACGCCGAATCACGGGATGGCGGCCGGGCCGCCGCCGGAGGGCGCGCGGCTCAGATCGACCACGCAGAACACGTTGCCCTCCGGATCGGACAGCACGACGAAGTCGGGATCCGGCGGATACCGGTCCCAGTCCACCTTTTCGGCGCCCAGGCCCGTCAGCCGGGCGATCTCGGCCTCCTGCTCGGCCGTGGTGTCGACGAACAGGTCGAGGTGGATACGCGGGTGGGACGGGGCGGGGGACTCGCTGCGCATCAGCCCGAGTACCCGGCCGGACCCGTCGGCGCGGGCCAGTGTCCGCCAGGTGTCGCTCGCCCACTCCTCGGTGGCGGCCAGATCCAGCGCGGCGGTCCAGAAGGCCGTCGCGCGGTCGAGGTCGGTCACGCCGATCACGGGAAAACCCAGTCGTAGCACGATTTTTTGCCTTTCGAGTCGGGGCGGCGGGCGATCACGGGCTCCGCCAGGCATTGGCCCGGATAAGCCGTCCCCGTCTGCGGTCCCATGAGCGGTGGGCCGAACGGAGACGGTCCGGGCGGGGCGGCCGCCCGGCCGCCCCGCCGCGTGCCGCACACGGGTGGGCTCAGCGCCCCGGCCGCTCGACGTCGCCGCGCCAGGCCCCGGTCTCCTGGCCGCCCCGCTGCTCGATGAACGCCTTGAACCGGGTGAGGTCCCCCTTGACCCGCAGGTCGAGGGCGCCGGTTTTGTCCGCGACGTTCTCCACGAATCCTTCGGGGTCGATCTCCAGCTGCGCGGTCACGCGGGTGTGCCGGTCGTCCAGCCGGTGGAAGGTGACCACCCCGGCGTGCCGGGGCCCGGAGTCCGATCGCCAGGCGACGCGTTCGTCGGGGTGCTGTTCGGTGATGGTCGCGTCGAACTCCCGGTGCGCGCCTCCGACGGCGATCCGCCAGTGGGTGTGCGTGTCGTCCAGCTGGCGCACGTCTTCGACGCCGGACATGAACTGCGGGAAGGATTCGAACTGCGTCCATTGGTTGTACACGGTGGTCACGTCCACGTCCACGTCGACCGATTCGGTGACAGTGCTCATGAATCTCCCTCTTCGTAGTGGATCTCCACGCTGTCGGATACCCGGCGAAGGTCTCGTGAAACGGCGCGCCGGCTCAGGCGACGGCCACGCGCAGGCCCCGCAGTTCGTACGCGGCGATGTCCTCCTTGAACGTGACCCGAGGCGGCGTGGCCAGGTGAATCCCTTCGACGGCAAGGAGTTTGCGGAGAAAGATGTCGGTTTCGAGAATCGCGACGGGGGAGCCGGGGCATTTGTGGGGACCGTCGCCGAAGGCGAGACCGGCGCCGGTGACACCGTCGGCCGTGGTGCGGCCGGGACGGAGGTCGAGCGGCCGGTCGCCGACCATGGCGGGGTCGAGGTTGGCGGTGTCGATCTGGATGTGGACCAGGGCGTCCTTCGGCAGGACAGTGCCGTCCAGGTGGATCTCGGCCGTGGTGCGGCGGCGCAGCTGGGCGATGACCGGTTCCAGCCGGAGCAGTTCGTGCAGGATCGCCAGCCGTTCCGGCTCGGCGGAGGCGCGGTACTTCGCGCGCAGCGCGTCGTCGGTGAACAGATGCCAGGCCGCCAGTACGACGAACTCGCGGGTCGTGACCATGCCCGCGGCGGCGAAGGTGAGGCATTCGCCGAGGATCTCCGTGTCCTTGCATCCCTCGTCGAGCAGATGGGAGATCAGATCGTCGCGGCGCCGGTGTTTTCGGGCCCGGACCGCGGGGCGGACGTCGTTGAAGTAGATCCTCGACCAGCCCGTGAGCTGCCGGAAGACCCAGTGGAGCCCGTGGAGGCTGGTGAATCCCGGACGGCCGAACCTTTCCGGGAAGAAGTACTCCAGGCGGCGCCGGATGCCGGGCCTGCTCTCGGTCAGGCCGAGCACGGCGGAGGTCACCTCGATCGCCAGCTCGAAGCCGAGATCGCCCAGGTCCGCCGAACCGGTCGTACGCAGGCGGGCGAGCTGGGCGTCCGCGACCCGTTCCATGACGCCGCGGTAGGCCTCGTCGACGCGACGCGGGGCGAAGAAACGGGCGGTCTGCCTGCGGTGTTCGCGATGTTCCTGCCCGTCGCGGTAGAGGACGGGCCGCCGGATACGGGACGGCATCTTGTCCACGGTTTCGATGCCCAGTCCTGCCTGTACGGTGCCGGCGGCGCGAAGCACCGCGCGGGCGGCGGAGTAGCCGGTGATCCGCCACGTGCCGTTCGCGTCCCGGCTGACCGGGCAGCCGACCTCGGTGTCGCCTCGTGCCACCTTGCGATCGCCCACGGGTTCTCCCTCGAAGTGCCTGGCTCAAGGATGGTCGGCCCAGCGTATCGGCCATCACAACTGTCCACAGTGGACTTCTGGCCGGGGCAGGCAGATTGACTACCGAGTGTTGCTATGGGACATGGACTGCCTCGAGCTGGTTATTTCTTCCCGGTATCGCTTGTGCATACCCCGGGGACGCTCTACGGTCGGAAGTGCCGGTTGAGAAGCAGCCGAATCCGCGAGTTCCCCCAGCGGACGCTCGGCCTGCGCCATTCCCGGTGTGCCTCGCGTCCCGGTATACGCAGACGAGGATGCGAGCACCCATGTCGTTACCGAACTTCGAACCGTTCACCGTGGTGACCGATCGTGCCTCCGGCCGGACCGTCGAGCTGACCCTGTCCGGGGAACTGGACCTGTCCGGGGTCCCGTCCGTGGCGAAAGCCGTTTCCGTGAGTTTGGAGCCGCCCGCGCCCTGCCTGGTGCTGGCCGACCTGACGGATCTGACGTTCATCGGCAGCGCGGGGCTGTCCAGCCTGTTCGCCGCGCGGCGGCGGGCCAGGGAGGACGACGCCGAGTTCCGGGTCTTCGGACCCCTGCGACGTCCGGTGGCGCGCGCGTTCGCGGTGACCGGCGCGAGAAGCCTGCTCGACGTGTACTCCTGCCGGACCGAGGCCCTCGCCGCGTAGCGGGCCACCGGCGCTCGTCCGCCGGGACCACGGTGTCGATCCACCCGTGGCCCCGGAGCGCTGCTGCCCGGAAACCCCGGCCTTCACCCACACCGCGTAGCGGCGTTTCGCCGAGGCCACGGCGCCGGGGACCGGATCCCTCGGAATCACCGGTCTCGACGCGGCCACGCGCCGCTACGCGGGCCCGCTCGACCGTGCCGACTCGCGGCCCGGGTTTGCCGAGGCGTGGCAAGGGTAAACCGGCCGCATGACCCGATGGCGAGCGAGGAGGCGGGATGAACAAGGCGAATCCGATCCGGATCCAGCGGTATCTGTCCGGGGTGGACTACCCGCAGACACGGGATGGCCTGGTGCGCGCGGCCGAGCACAACGGCGCGGACGCGCCGACCCTCGAAGCGTTGCGTGGCCTGCCGGACCGCATGTACGAGGGGCCGAGCGGGGTCAGCGCGGAAATCGGGGGAGACAGCTGAGCGGGCGGGCCGGGAGGCGGGGTCATGAGCGAGACGGACATCTTCGTCATCGGGCTCGACGAGGAGAACAGACAGCTGCTCGAACGCCTGCCGTGGGCGGGTGCCTACCGGTTCCACGAACTGCTCTCACCCGAGGAGTTGGGGCACGGCGAAATCTCGATCGGTGACCTGATACAGAAGGCGAAGTCCATTTTGGACGGCTTCGACGGCGAAATCGGCGCCATCGTGACGTACTGGGGTTTCCCGGCGGCGTCGATGGTGCCGATGCTGTGCCGCCACTACGGGCTGCCGAGTGTTTCGCTGGAAGCGGTGCTGAAGTGCGAGCACAGGTACTGGAGCAGGCTGGAACAACGGGAGGTGATCGACGAGCTGCCGGATTTCGGCCTCGTCGACCTCGACCGTGAACGGCCGGAACCGCCGCCCGGGCTCGGCTTCCCGATGTGGCTGAAGCCGGTGAAGTCGTTCTCCTCCGAGCTCGCGTTCAAAGTGGACGGACCGGAGGAGTTCGACCAGGCGGTCCGGGAGATCCGGGCGGGAGCGGGCCGGGTCGGCGAGCCGTTCGACTACGTGCTTAACCAGGTCGAGCTGCCCGCGAAGGTCGCCGGCGCCGGGGGCGCCGCGTGCCTCGCGGAGGAGGCGCTGCACGGCGTGCGGGCGGCGGTCGAGGGGTACGTGTACGACGGCGAGGTGGTCGTCTACGGCACGCTGGACTCGGTCACCTACCCGGAGTGTTCGTCGTTCCTGCGGCACCAGTACCCGTCCCGCCTGCCGGAGGATTCGGTGCGGCGGATGCAGGAGATCGCCGAGACGGTGATGCGGCGGATCGGGTACGACAACGCGACCTTCGGCATCGAGTTCTTCTGCCACCCCGTTTCCGGCCAGGTCTGCCTGCTGGAGATCAACCCGCGGCACTCGCAGTCGCAAGCCGAGCTGTTCGAGTTCGTCGACGGGGTGGCCAACCACGAGATCATGGTCCGCCTCGGCCTCGGGGAGAACCCGCGGCGGCGCCGTCGCCGCGGCCCGTTCGAGATCGCCGGGAAGTGGTACCTGCGCCGGTTCGCCGACGGTCTCGTCACCCGGGTCCCGACCGAGGCCGAGATCGCCACGATCCAGAACCGGACCCCCGGGGTCCGGATCGAGATCGTCCCCGCCGAGGGCCAGCGGCTGTTCGACCTGCCCGAGCAGGACGGCCACAGCTTCGAACTGGCCCACCTGTACGTCGCCGGGACGACGGAGGAGGAGATGTGCCAGAAGTACGACCGCTGCGTCGAGGCGCTGCGGTTCGAGTTCGCCGAGACCGGAGAGGAGCCGTGAACGCGGCGGTGACCTCGCTGCCGTCTTGTCTGATCCGTACGAAGGGAGTAAACGATGGCCGAGAAGATCCGCCCGCCGCAACAGCAACGGCCGCCGGGCACCACCGAGGGGATGGACCCGAGGCCGCGGGACACGATGGCCGACTACGAGGGCAGGGGACTGCTGCGCGGCCTGCGCGCGCTGATCACCGGCGGGGACTCGGGGATCGGCAGGGCGGTGGCGATCGCCTTCGCCAAGGAGGGCGCGGACATCGCGATCGCCTACCTCGACGAACACGAGGACGCGGAGGCCACCGCGCACCGGGTCCGGGCCGAGGGCCGCCAGTGCCTGCTGCTGCCCGGCGACCTGGCAGGCGGGCCGCACTGCCGCGACGTGGTCGAGCAGACCGTGCGGCAGCTGCACGGCCTGGACATCCTGGTCAACAACGCGGCGACGCAGTGGCCGGTGGACAAGCCGGAGGACCTGACCGAGGAGCAGTGGATGCGCACCTTCGACGTCAACATCCACAGCTACTTCCGGGTGACCGCGGCGGCGCTCCCGCATCTGCGCGAGGGCGCGGCGATCATCAACACCGGATCGGTGAACGGACTGCGGGGCAACAAGTCCCTGATCGACTACTCCGCGACCAAGGGCGCGATCCACGCGTGGACCTACGCGATGGCGCAGGCGCTGGCCGAGCGCGGGGTCCGGGTGAACTGCGTGGCGCCGGGTCCGGTGTGGACACCGCTGATCCCGTCCACCTTCCCGCCGGAGAAGGTCGAGAAGTTCGGTCTCCAGGTCCCGTTCCGGCGGGCCGCGCATCCCGACGACCTCGCGCCTTCGTACGTCTTCCTGGCCTCGAACCGGCTTTCCTCGTACTACAGCGGCGAGGTCATCGCCGCGCTCGGCGGCGAGACCACCCCGGGCTGAGCCGCGCGGATCAGGGCGCCGGGTACGGGCTCTCCCGCAGGAGCCGGGCCAGGTGGACGGCGTTGCGGGCCGCGGTCGCGTGGGTGGAGACCACCGCGTCCGGGGTCTCGTCGAGGTCCTGGTAGTCGCCCGGTTTCATCGCCTCGCCGTTCCAGTAGCTGGCGCCCTGGGCGGGGAGGGTGAACCCGATGTCGTCCAGCGCCTGGAACAGATCGGCGATGATCTTGTGCGCGCCGTCCTCGTTCCCGACCGCGGCGACCATGGCGACCTTGCCGAACATCGCGGGTCTCCCCTCGGCGTCGGTCTCGGACAGCTCGGCGTCGAGCCGTTCCAGGACCCGCTGGGCGACGCTGGAGGCGTGCCCCAGCCAGGTCGGGGTGGACAGCACGAGGATGTCGGCGGCGGCGACCTTTTCGCGCAGCATCGGCCACGCGTCGCCCTCGCCCATGTCGGCCTCCACCCCGGGCCGGACGTTGTGGTCCACCACGCGCACGAGCTCGCCGGTGGCGCCGTGCTCCGCGAGCCGGTCGAGCAGTTGCCTGGCGATGAGCTGGCTGCTGGAGGGCGCCGGCGAGGGCTTGAGGGTGCAGACCAGGGCCAGCGCGCGCAGGGGAGTCCTCGATTTCGTCATGTCCGGACGGTTTCCCTTTCTCCGCATGGCGAAACTCGACGGCTCCCCGAGTGTCCACAGAGGACGACAGAGGCGGACGGCGAGCCGACCGGGGTGAGGTTTCGAGTGGACACTCGAGGGGAACACCGGAGCGGGTGAAGAGTTTTGGCACGGTGTTGCGAGAGGGCGGGCGGTTCGGGCTGATCGCGGCGTTGACCGGGCCCGTCCTGGCCACGAGGACGGCGGCCGCGGCCGCGCCGGTCGTCGACGAACTCGTCGCCCGCTCGGCCAGGAAGGCCGGCGAGACGGCGCGGACACTCGCGCACACTGCGGTGCGCGCGGGACGCGTGGCCCAGAACGCGGGCGGCGCCCGCTCGCCCGTCTGGCAGGCGGGCCGGCGGGTGCAGGTGCCGGTGCGCCCCGGCGAGTCCGAGGGCCCGGTGACGCCGGGCGCGGGGCGCGCGCTGGCGGCCGAGGCCGCCGCGCTCGCGACGGTTGCCGGTGCCTACTGGGACGCGGGACTGGGCAGTGTCGTGGCGCACCTGGCCGAGGACGCGGTCGCGGACGAGGTCACCGGATGGATCGGGGACCGGGCTGGGCGGCACGGGCTGGCACCGGCGGAGCCGGTGGAGGCGGGCCCGGCGCATCCGGGCGACGTCTCGGGTGTGCGCACCGCCGTGCTGGCGCTGGTCATGGACGGGGCCGGCCTGGGGATCGCGCTCGGGACCAGGGCGATGCGGGCGCGCCGGGCCCACGAATGGATCCGCGCGGTGGTGAGCTCGGCACGGGAGCACCCCGCGGCGCGCGCGGTGCTGAACGAGCGTTTCGGCTGGTACACGGCGGAACTGACCCGGGCGGCCGCGAACGCAGCGGTGCGCGGGCTGAGCCAGGAACCGGCCGAGCTCGCCCTGGACGCGGTGCTGCGCACCGGTCAGCTCGCGGAGGCGGTCGCCAGGGCGATGGCCTTCGACGCCGCGCACGACGAGCTGTGCGCGCCGGACCGGCCGAGCCTGGGGGTCACGCCGGACGCGCGACGCGTCCAGGTGCCGGTCGAGGACTACGCCGGTGGCGCCGTGCGCGGCGGGCTGCTCGGCACACTGGCCGAACTGGTGCTGACCCGTGACCTCGGCAAGGCCGCGAACGCCGCCCTCGCGGTTTCCCCGCTGCCCGCGCGGTACGCGCACACGGCGTTCCACTCGGCGATGGGGCTCGCACTGGCGCGCGAGGGTGTTCTCGTCCGTGCCCCGGACCGGGTCAAGTCCTTGGACGCGGTCGACACCGTGGTCCTGCACCTGAGCGCGCTGTGCGACGAAGCGGGGCTGGACCCGTATGCCGAAGCGGTGTTCGAGGCCGCCCGTGGCCTGGAAGCGCGGGTCGTGGTCTTCGGCGCGGGCGCGGGCGAACGCCTCGGCGAATACGCCGCGCTCGCCGACGACGTCCTCCCATCGTCCTCTTCGGACAGTGAAGAGTCGTTCTGCGAGCTGGTTTCCCACCTGCGGGACGCGGGCCGCGTCGTGCTCACGGTCGCGCGTCCCTCCGCCGCGGCGCGGCCCGGCTCGGACGAGGTCGCGGGCCTGCTCGCCGGGGACGTCTGCGTCGCGCTCGCCGACCGCGGGGCACCGGTCCTGTGGGGAGCGGATCTGCTCGCGCGGCACGGGCTCGCCGGGGTGTGGCGGGTACTGGTCGCGGCGGCCGCGGCCCGCGGGAACGGCCGCCGGGCGACCGGGCTCGCGACGGCCAGCGCGGTGATCGGCGGACTCGCGCTGATGGCCGGGAGCGGGCGGCGGCGCCGTCCGCTGCTGCCGCGGCTGCCCCGGCTGGATCCGGTGGCGCTCGGCGGGATCGGCGGGCTGGCACTGGGGTGGGGTTCGGCGCTGCGGACCGCGGTGATCCGGCCGCCCGCGCCCCGGCCCCGGATCGCGTGGCACGAGCTGAGCGTCGAAGAGGTCACCGCCCGGCTGCGGGAGAACAGCGCCCCGCCGACACCGCTGGACGCGGCGGCACGCCGGGTCCGCGCGCGGGCCAAGGCGCTCGCGGACCACCCGGTGGCCGCCCCGGCCCGGGTGGGCGCGGGCCTGGCCGCCGACGTCGCCGCCGAACTCGACGACCCGCTCACCCCGGTGCTCGCGCTGGGCGCGGTGGCCTCGGCGGTGGTCGGCTCGCCGGTCGACGCCGGGCTGGTCGCCGCGGCCATGGGGCTCAACGCCCTCGTCGGCGGCACGCAGCGGTTCCGTGGCAGGCGTGCGCTGGCCAAGCTTCGCGAGGACGAACGGCAAAAGGCCCGCAAGGTGCTCGCGGCGAAGTCCGGGACGGTCACCACGGACGCGCGCGAGCTGGTGCCCGGTGACGTGATCGAGGTCCGCACCGGCGACGTCGTGCCCGCCGACGCGCGGTTGTGCGACCTCGCCGATCTGGAGGTCGACGAGTCCGCGCTGACCGGGGAATCCCTGCCGGTGACCAAGGGGCTCGATCCGGCGCCGGGCGCCCCGGTGGCGGAACGTTCCTGCCTGGTGTTCGCCGGGACCACCGTGGTCGGCGGGGAGGGCAGGGCCATCGTGGTGGCGACAGGGGAGCGGACGGTGTCCGGGCGCGCGGCCGGACTCGCCGCGCGGGCGCCCGGCGCGGCCGGGATCCAGGCCCGGCTGCACCACCTCACCCGCCGGGCGCTGCCGCTGACCCTGCTCGGCGGCGCGCTGGTGACCGGGCTCTCGGCCGTCCGGGGCCGGCCGCTGCGCCGGGCGGTCGCCGGGGGCGTGGCGATCGCGGTGGCAGCGGTGCCGGAGGGACTGCCGCTGGTCGCCACCGTCGCGCAGCGCGCGGCCGCGCGGCGCCTGTCCCGGTTCGGCGTTCTCGTGCGCACCCCGCGTGCGCTGGAGGCACTCGGCCGGCTGGACGTGGTGTGCTTCGACAAGACCGGAACCCTCACCCAGAACCGCCTGCGGGTCGCCGTCGTGACCACTTCGGACGGTGAGCCGGTGGAGACCCACGACGGCGCACCGGCGCTGACCGCCGCCGCGCGGGCCTGCCCCGGCGCGGACGGTGGTCCCGCCGCGCACGCCCACGCCACCGACCGGGCCGTGCTCGACGCGGCGGGGCCGGACCCCGGATGGTCCGAAGTGGACGGTCAGCCGTTCGAGGCCAGCCGGGGGTACTCCGCGGCCGTCGGCAGGGACGAAACCGGGCGCACGACGCTCGTGGTCAAGGGCGCGCCGGAGACGGTACTGCCCGCCTGCCGAGCGGGGCGGGACGTCGCCGGGGCGGAGGAATCGCTGGCGGACGCCGGGCTGCGGGTGATCGCGGTGGCCGCCAGGGAGATCACCGGCGAGGCGCCCGTGCTCGGCAACGGGAACGACGAAAAGGTCTTGACCGGCCTTGATTTCCTCGGCTTCGTCGGGCTGTCCGACACCCCGAGGGAAACCGCCGCGCCGCTCGTCGGCGGCCTGCGCGACGTGGGCGTCACCCCGGTGATGCTGACCGGCGACCATCCGCACACCGCGCTGGCGATCGCGAAGTCGCTGGGCTGGCCGGAGGACACCGCGGTGCTCACCGGTGACCGGCTCGCCGGGCTCGACCGGACGCGGCGCGCGGCCGCGCTGGGCGGGGCCGGGGTGATCGCGCGTGTCGCGCCGGAGCAGAAGCTCCAGGTGGTCGAGGCGTTGCGGGAGGCGGGCCGGGTCACCGCGATGGTCGGCGACGGGACCAACGACGCCGCGGCGATCCGGGCGGCCGACGTCGGCGTCGGGGTGCGGGCCCGTTCCTCGACGGCCGCGCGCACCGCCGCGGACCTCGCGCTGACCGAGGACGACCTGACGGTGCTGCTGGAGGCCGTGGCCGAGGGGAGGTCGCTGTGGCGGAGCGTGTCCGACGCGGTCGTCATCCTGGTGGGCGGGAACGCGGGGGAGGTGGGCTTCTCCGTGCTGGGCACGCTGCTCTCCGGCGACTCGCCACTGGGCACCCGGCAGCTGCTGCTGGTGAACCTGCTGACCGACCTGTTCCCCGCGATGGCGGTCGCGGTGACCCGCCCGGACGAGGAGGAACGCGAACCGGCCGCCGGGCTCGGCGGCTCGCTGACCCGCGACATCACCGTGCGCGGGGTCACCACCGGCATCGGCGCCACCACGGCGTGGCTGCTCGGCAGGGTGACACCGGGCACGGCCCGCCGCACCAGCACGATGGCCCTGTGCGGCCTGGTCGGCACCCAGCTGGCGCAGACCCTGCGCGGCCGGTGGCACAGCCCGCTGGTGGCCGGGACCGCGGTGGGTTCGGCGCTCGCGCTCGCCGCGATCGTGCAGACGCCCGGGGTCAGCGGGTTCTTCGGCTGCACGCCGCTCGGCCCGCTCGGCTGGGCGGGCGTCGGCTGCGGAGTGGGCGCGGGTGCGCTGTCCTCCCTGCTGCTCCCGGCGGGGGAATCCACCGAACAGTCCGCACCGGAACGGGCGTCCGGCGGCGGGTTCGCCGGGAAATGCGCGAGCCGGTTCGGCGAGTCGTCGTCGCGCTGACCCGCTACGCCCGGTTCCCGGCACGCTGCTCGGGAACCACCGGAGATCCGCGCGTGCCGGTACGGCTCATCCGTGCCGGGTGGCTGCCGCTGGGACACCGAGTGGCGGTGGCCTGAGCCACTCAGGGCCGCGTTCCCGGAACACGGACGTTTCCCGGCGGGGCCGAAGGGGAACACTCCTGTCACGGGTAGCCAAGCGAAGCACGAGGTGGTGACGACAATGACAGTGCTGGACCCCGGCGCGCGACCGGAGAAGAGCAGCGGTCCGGCCGGAACCGCTTATCGCTCGCTCCGGCAGTTGCTCGATGAGCTGGATCGGCTCACGAGCCGTGTCAACGATCACCTCGGCGGGCTCACCGGCCCGGCGGCGAGCCGTGAACAGTCACGCCGCTCGTCCGAAGGTGACTAGTCCGCTGGGGAAAACGGTGAAAGCGCGAGGTGACGCCGCGAGCGCGCCTCGCGCTTTCGCGTCCCGCCTACCGAAGGCACGCCCCCGCCCTTTCGTCCGGAACGGTCTGCTCCGGCGATTGTCGTTTGGTACCAGGGACTTCGAGTGCTCCGTCCACAATGTCCCCGTTGACCCCGCCGTCAGAGCGCGCGGTCGCGGCGGTTGCCCGCCGCCTCGCGACGCAGCCGGTCGGTGTGCTCGCCGATGGCGCCGAGCCGGTCGGCCAGCCCCGCGTGGTCACGCGCGAGGTGCGCGCGGATCGCGGCCAGCGGGGGCAGCAGGCTGCTGACGTCCTCCTCGCCGAGTGCCGCGCCGAGCCGGGCGGCGCTCTCCCGGCCCGCCGCGTCGAAGCCGTCCAGCGCGCTGACCTGACCGGCCAGCTGCCGCAGGACCGCCGAGTTGCGCCGCGCCCAGTCCGCCACCGCGCGGTCGCCCGCGCGCCGGTCGCGTTCGGCGTCGACGCGTGCCTCCCCGGTCGTTTCCCCGGTCGCCGAGGGGCGCAGCCGCAGGAACCGCCGCTCGGCGGCCTGCCTGCTCGCCACCCCGAGCGCGGGCGCGAGCGCCGCCCAGCTGGCGCCGCCGGCGCGGGCCGCGGCGATCAGCTCCGGTTCCCAGGCGCCGAGCTGCTCCCGCACCGCCCGCAACGCGGCCAGGGCGGCCAGGAGCCGTTCGGCGGGCACGTCACCGGCACGGGCGGCCACCAGTGCCTCGTGCACGCCCTCGACCGCTCGCGCAGCGTCCGTCATGTGTCATCCTTTCGACGACTAGATGGTTGTCATCCTTTCGATGACATGTTAGAACAGTAGTGCGTGTTGACACCACAGATCGTCGGAACTTCGGAGGTGGAATCGATGTTGATGCGCACTGACCCCTTCCGTGAGCTGGACCGGTTCGCCCAGCAGATGCTCGGCGCCGCGCCGCACGGGACCTGGTCCAAACCGGCCGCGATGCCCATGGACGCCTACCGCGCCGGTGACGAGTTCGTCGTCTGCTTCGACCTGCCCGGCGTCATGCCCGAGGCCATCGAGCTCGACATCGAGCGCGACGTGCTCACCGTCAAGGCGGAACGGCGGCCCTCGCCCGGTGGCGACGACGTGCAGATGCAGGTCGCCGAGCGGCCACTCGGCGTCTTCTCCCGGCAGCTGTTCCTCGGGGACACCCTCGACACCGAACACATCGCCGCCCGCTACGAGGCGGGGGTGCTGACCCTGCGCATCCCGATCGCGGAGAAGGCCAAGCCCCGGCGGATCGAGATCACCGGTACCCCGCCCGACCGGAAAGAGATCAAGGCCTGACCTTCCTCGTCTCGTGTGGGGGACGGCGCCGCCGTCCCCCACACCGCCGGCTCCGCACGAAAGGCACTCCGTACCCGTGACCGCATCGCTGTCCGTCCCGACCGGCCACCCACACCCCGTCGTCGCCGAGCTCCGCGCCTACCTCGCCGACGTCACGGAAGCACTCGGGATCGGCCTGGAGTCCTGCACCATCGACCAGGACACCCCGCTCTCCGCCTACGTCGCCCTCGACGGGCACCTGCCCGGCTATCCCGGCCGCGACGTCGCGCTGCTGTGGGACGAGGTCCGCGGCTGGTCCGCCGCGATCGAAACCCATTCGGGTGAAGACCTCATCGTGCTCCGCTACCTCGGCGGCACCACCGTCGCGCCGCCGCCCGCGCGGGTCGCCCGGTTCGTCGCCGCGCTGCGCGAGGACGACCACCGGGTCGGCCGTCTCGACCCGCCGGTCATCCGCTCCGCGGGCGGGTTCGCCGATCTCCATGCCGTGCTCCGGGCCCGGCGCGCGACCTGAGGCGGACACGCGGAACTCCGGCAGGGTGTCCGGTCGGACCGGCACCCGGTCGGACACCGTCTGATTGATCACGCCGCGCGTTGGGTACCTCATCGTCATGGAAGTCCGGCCGCACCGCGAAACCCCGGTGGCGTCACGCTTTCCCGCGCGGCGCCGCCCCGTTCGGCCTGAGGTCCATAGTGGACAGACTTTTTCGTGGCTCTGGTCCTGACCCTTCGTTTGACGGGAGGATGATTGAGTATGACCGCGGCGACCGTCACCCGCGCCAGGCACAGCGACGCCTACCGGCACTGTGACGCACTGTTCGACGAGATCAGCCGTCTCGCCGAGGACACCGACGAGCATGCCCGCCTTCGCCGTCGCCTCATCGAGGAGCACCTGCCACTGGCCGAGCACATCGCGCGCCGTTTCGCCCGCCGTCACGAGCCTTCCGACGATCTGCTCCAGGTCGCACGGCTCGGCCTGATCAACGCCGTGGACCGGTTCGACCCCGCCCGAGGGGCCGATTTCCTCTCCTTCGCCGTCCCCACCGTGATGGGCGAGGTGCGTCGGCACTTTCGCGACAACACCTGGTCGGTGCGGGTTCCCCGGCGACTGAAGGAACTTCACCTGAGCCTCAACCAGGCCTCCACGCGGCTGGCCCAGCGGTTCGGGCGCGCGCCCACCGCGCGGGAACTCGCCGATCACCTCGGTCTCGAGATCGACGAGGTCGCCGAGGCCCTGCTCGCCGGAAACGCCTACCAGACCACGTCGATCGACCGTCCCACCCAGGACGACACCGGCACCATCACCCTGGCCGACACGGCGGGCGAGGACGATCCGGGCCTGGATCGGATCGAGAACAGGGAGGCGCTCAAACCGCTCCTGCGCCGGCTGCCCGAACGCGAGCGCCGGATTCTCACCATGCGGTTCTTCGGCGGCATGACCCAGACGCAGATCGCCGAACGTGTCGGCCTGTCCCAGATGCACGTGTCCCGGCTGCTCGCCCAGACGCTCCGGACCCTGCGGGAGCAGCTCACCACCGACGAACCTCCCGAGGAGGAGGAAATCTCCTGAAGCACGGCGGGGCGGGGTCCGGTGACACGGCGGTCACCCTGGCCCCGCCCCTGATCGTCCACAGTGGATTTCAGTGGCGTCCCGGGCCTACTGCCGCAGTTGTTCGGCGAGTTCCTCCTTCGTCATCGCCGAAGCCCCGCTCACCCCGGCGTTGCGTGCCTGGGCCAGCAGTTCCGGTTTGCCCGCTTCGCCGGGCCGGTCGCCAAGGTGCCGCGCACGGCTGGCGGCGAACACCCGGCCCAGCTCGGCGCGGCGCCGGTCGTCGAGGTGTTCCCGCATCCGGGGAAGGACGGTCGATTCCTCCTCCTCGACATGATGGGTGACCGCCTCGACGAGTTCCTTCAGGACCTTGTCGAACCGGTCCGAATCGTGGTCGGTTTCGACGAGCCGGGCCAGCAGCCGTTCGGCCTGGGCGTGTTCTTCCTGGCCGTGCGCCACTTCGTCGGCCTCACCCGCTTCGGTTCTGGCCACCGGATAGACCTCCGCCTCCTCCGCCCTGCTGTGCGCGGTCAGCAGCGCGGCGAGCACCGGAACCAGGAGCGGCCGTTTCCGGGGCGCTGACTTCAGTTCTTCGAACAACCGCTCGACCTCGCGGTGATCTTCGGTGATCAGTTCGACGACATCGACGTTCACCTAGGACTCCTTTCTGGGCGAATTCTCACCCCGGGATACCCCGTGTCCGGCCCGTCAAGCATCCGGACGCCATGGTCGCTTCCGGGCACGGTGGACGTTTCTCGGCGAGCGACCCGCGCGATGGTGCCGCGGCCGAACGCGACACTCAGGGCGATCATGCCCGCGGCGAGGCCCGGATGGATGTCCCGCGAAGGTCACGTCGTGGACCGCGACGGCGCGGCCGGTGGGGATATTTCGCCGGAACGGAGGAATTCCGGCACCGTGCCCGCGGGGAGCCCGGAATTGCGGGCTTTTCCCGGCGGCCGTAAATCGTCGAGGAGTGCCGAGGGTCCGTATGGGAAAACCGCCGTGGCGCGGCACTCGGCGTTTCCGCCGCGATTTGACCGGTTCCCGACGAGCGTCTTACGGTGGAGTGCGATGTCCGACTTCGAGACGCGGCTGCGCGCGGTCTCGCTGCGCGTGACTCAGCCCCGGGTGGCCGTGCTCGCCGCGCTCCGTGACCATCCGCACGTCGACACCGAGACCGTGATCGCACTGGTGCGGGCCGATCTGCCCACGGTGTCCCACCAGGCGATCTACGATGTGCTGCGCGCGCTCACCGACGCCGGTCTGGTGCGGCGTATCCAGCCGGCCGGTGCCAACGCCCGCTACGAGTCCCGGGTGGGGGACGACCACCACCACGTCGTGTGCCGTTCCTGCGGCGCGATCGCGGATGTCGACCGCGTCGCCGGCCACGCTCCCTGTCTCACCGCTTCGGACGACCACGGTTACGTGATCGACGAGGCGGAGGTCGTCTTTTGGGGCAGCTGCCCCCGCTGCACGGCCGAATCCCACCGCAACGATCCGCCGGCCCGGAAGGCAAGCAGATGAGCGACACCCAGGACAACGTTCCCTCCGACGCGCAGGGAGTCGACCGGAAGGCAGCGGCCGGATGCCCGGTCGCGCACGATTCGGTGACCGCGCACGGTAGCGAGAGTGAGAACCCGGCGATCGATTCACCGACCGCCAGTACGGGCGGCCGTCCGCGCACGAACCGGGACTGGTGGCCCAACCAGCTCGACCTTTCGGTGCTGCGCGCCCACTCGCCGAAGAGCAATCCGCTGGGGGAGAACTTCAGCTATGCCAAGGAGTTCGCCACGCTCGACGTCGACGCGCTCAAGCGTGACCTCGTCGAAGTGCTCACCACCTCGCAGGACTGGTGGCCCGCCGACTTCGGCCACTACGGCGGCCTGATGATCCGGATGAGCTGGCACGCCGCGGGGACCTACCGGATCTCCGACGGCCGCGGCGGCGCGGGCGACGGGGCCCAGCGTTTCGCGCCACTCAACAGCTGGCCCGACAACGCGAACCTCGACAAGGCGCGCCGGTTGCTGTGGCCGGTCAAGGAAAAGTACGGCCAGAAGATCTCGTGGGCCGACCTGATCGTGCTGGCCGGGAACGTGGCACTGGAGTCGATGGGCTTCGAGACCTTCGGTTTCGCGTTCGGCAGGGAGGACACCTGGGAGCCCGAGGAGATCTTCTGGGGGCCGGAGGACGACTGGCTCGGCGACGAGCGCTACGTCACCGATTCGGAGATGGTGCCCGAACTCGGGGCGACCGAGATGGGCCTGATCTACGTCAACCCCGAGGGACCCCGTGGTGGCGCGGACTACAGGGCGGCGGCGCACTTCATCCGGGAAACCTTCGCCAGGATGGCGATGAACGACGAGGAGACCGTCGCGCTGATCGCCGGTGGTCACACCTTCGGCAAGACGCACGGCGCCGGCGTCGCGGACGACCACGTGGGCCCGGAACCCGAGGCCGCCCCGCTGGAGGCGCAGGGGCTCGGCTGGGCGAGTACGCACGGCAGCGGTGCGGGCGCGGACGCGATCACCAGCGGCATCGAGGTGACCTGGACCGACCGGCCGACGGAGTGGAGCAACCGCTTCTTCGAGATCCTCTTCGGTTACGAGTGGGAACTCACCACCAGTCCCGGCGGCGCCAAGCAGTACGTCGCCAAGGACGCCCCCGAGATCATCCCGGACCCCTACGACCCGGGCCGGAAACACCGGCCGACCATGCTCACCACCGACCTCGCGCTGCGCTTCGACCCGGTCTACGGGCCGATTTCCCGTCACTTCATGGAAAATCCCGACGAGTTCGCGCTGGCCTTCGCCAAGGCGTGGTACAAGCTGCTGCACCGCGACATGGGCCCGGTGAGCCGGTTTCTGGGGCCGTGGGTGCCGGAGCCGCAGCTGTGGCAGGACCCGGTGCCGGACGTCTCCCACGAGCTCGTGGGAGACCCGGAAATCGCGGCGCTGAAGGCGAAGGTACTCGAAGCCGGCCTGACGCCCGCCCAGCTGATCTCCACCGCGTGGGCGGCCGCCGCGAGCTTCCGGTCCACCGACAAACGCGGTGGTGCCAACGGAGCGCGGATCCGGCTCGAACCGCAGCGCGGCTGGGAGGTCAACGAGCCGGCACAGCTCGCGCCGGTCCTGGACCGGCTCGAAGCCGTGCGACGTGAGTTCGACGAGAGCGGTGGCGCGAAGATCTCGCTCGCCGACCTGATCGTGCTGGCCGGCTCCGCCGCCGTCGAGAAGGCCGCACGGGACGCCGGCGTCGAGGTGACCGTGCCCTTCCGTCCCGGCCGCACCGACGCCACCCAGGAACAGACCGACGTCGACTCGTTCTCCGTCCTCGAGCCGCGCGCCGACGGGTTCCGCAACTACCTGCGGCCCGGGGAAAAGCTCCAGCCGGAGGTGCTGCTCGTCGACCGTGCCTACCTGCTCGACCTGACCGCGCCCGAGATGACCGTCCTCGTCGGCGGGCTGCGCTCCCTCGGCGCCAATTTCGGCGGTGCCCGGCACGGTGTCCTCACCGACCGGCCCGGCGTCCTCACCAACGACTTCTTCACCAACCTGCTCTCCCCGGGCACGCGGTGGAAGGCGTCGGAGTCCGAGGAGAACGTGTACGAGATCCGCGACGCGGCCACCGACGAGGTGCGGTGGACGGCCACCGCGGTCGATCTGGTCTTCGGATCGAACTCCCAGCTGCGTGCACTGGCCGAGGTCTACGCCGGCCAGGCCGCCAGGGAAAGGTTCGTGACCGACTTCGTCGCGGCCTGGACCAAGGTCATGGAACTCGACCGGTTCGACCTCGGCTGACCCGTCCCGCCCGTGGGCCCGGCCGGACCACGGGCGGTCAGGTCGCGGCGACGACCCGGACGGTGTCCAGGCGGGCGTCGGCGGGGTCGGGCAGTTCCATGCCCGCGGCCAGCCCGCTGCGCAGGTAGTCCAGGATCGGCCGGGTGAGCAGCTCGCCGGGCAGTACCGCGGGCGCGCCCGGCGGGTAGGGGGTGATCATCTCCGCGCAGATCCGGCCCGGTGCCCGCTCGACGGGGACGTGTTCGGCGGGGCCGAAGAACGCGTCGCGGGGCGACATCGCGGTGTGCAACTCGAACCGGCCCGGTTCGGGGATCTCGACCGGTGGTGGCACGGGGAATTCCGGGGCCCGCTCGACGAGAGCGGTCAGCGCGTCGGTCAGCGTGGTGGCGCTCTCCTCGGTGTCGGCGTGGGTGAAGTGCGCGACGATCCGGCGGTGATCGGACAGCCCGACGGTGACGTGTCGTTGTTCGCGTAGCCAGTCCGCCGCCTGGTAGCCGCTGATCCCGAGGTGCTGGACGTCGACGGTGACTTTGAGCGGGTCCACCGAGTGCGCCAGGCCGGGGCCGAGGAACTCGTCGTGCAGCACGGTGAGCCCGTCCTGGGCGGCGAGCGTCTTCCGGACGTCGGCGACCAGTGCGAGGGCGGCCCCGAGCAGGTCGGTCCCGTGCTGGGCCATCTGCCGCCGCCAGCCGTCCAGCGAGGCGTAGACCAAAGAACTGGGGCTGGTGGTGCCGAGGAGGTCTTCGCAGGCCTTGAGCACGGCGGGGTCGACGAGGTCGCCGCGCAGGTGGAACACCGAGCTCTGTTCGACGGCGGCGCCCATCTTGTGCACGCTGGTGATGCACACGTCGGCGCCCGCGTTCATCGCCCACGCCGGGAGGTCGGGGTGGAAGGGCAGGTGCGCGCCCCATGCCTCGTCCACGATCAGCGGGATGCCCCGGTCGTGCGCGACCTCGGCCACGGCGCGGATGTCCCCGGCGGTCCCGTAGTCGGTGGGGCTGACCATGAGCACGCCCTTGACACCGGGTTCCCGGTCGGCCGCGTCGGCGAACTCCCGCGGCCCCGGCGGATGGGTGAGCCGCTGGACGGGATCCCAGCGCGGGCTCACCCACACCGGTTCGACGCCGCTGATGATCAGCCCGGACACCACGGATTTGTGCACGTGGCGGGGAAGCAGCAGCTTTTCGTGCGGGCCGGCGGCGGCGAGCATGGCGCTCTTGACCGACAGGGAGCTCCCGCAGGTGGAGAAGAAGGTGTGCTCCGCGCCGACCGCGTCGGCCATCAGGCGTTGTGCCTCGGCGAGGACTCCGGTGCGCATCAACCGGTCGTCGAGCCCGTTGAGCGCGATGACGTCGGAGTCGAACACCCCGCGCCCGAGCACGTCCAGCACCCGAGGGTCGACGCCACGGCCCTGTTTGTGCCCGGGTGCGGTGAACGGCACGATGCCCTGATCGCGGTAGTCGCGCAACGCGTCGAGAACCGGTGCCCTGCTGTGATCCATACCGGCGGATAGCCGGTTCGGGCCCGGCGAAACGTCTTCGCGCGAAAGACGACACGGACGGTGACCGACGCGGGGCGCGGGACGCGCGTTCACCCGGTCCGTTCGGGCGACTACCCTGGGTGGGGCCGTTGGCCGTGGACAGGAGGTAGTGACGATGTCGTCGGGGCTGGACGCCGATCCGAACACGCCGGTCGGGGTCGACCCGACGAGAGCCAGCGTCGCGCGGATGTACGACTACGTCCTCGGGGGCAAGGACCACTACCAGGTCGACCGCGACGAGCTCGACCGGCTTCGCGGGGTGATGCCGGAGGTCGCCGATCTCGCGATCGAGAACCGGCGCTTCCTCATCCGCCTGTGCCGGTTCCTGGCCGAGCGCGCCGGGATCACCCAGTACCTGGACTGCGGCTCCGGCCTGCCGACCGCCGAGAACGTCCACCAGGTCGTGCAGCGCACGGACCCGTTGAGCAAGGTCGTCTACGTCGACAACGACCCGGTCGTGGTCGCCCACGGGCGGGCCCTGCTGGAGGAGAACGAGCACACCCGCTTCGTCGCCGGCGACATCTTTGCGCCGGAGTCCATCCTTGGCGACGACCTGGTGCGGAAGCACCTGGACTGGTCACGGCCGATCGCGGTGTTGTTCGTGGCCACGCTGCATCACTACAAGGGGGCCCGGGACCGGGCGGCCGAGATCACCCGCGAGTACGTCGACGCGCTGCCGCCGGGTTCGTACGTGGCGATCTCGCACCTGCTCGATCCTCGCGACGAGGGCGATCACGAGGCGATGGCGGCCTTCGAGACCGCGGTCAAGCGCGGTTCGCTCGGTGGCGTCACCGCACGCACCGAGCAGGAGATCGCCGAGCTGGTGCGTGGGCTGGACCTGGTCGAGCCGGGCATCGTCCGGCTCCTCGACTGGTGGCCCGACGGCCCGTCCCTGCGCCCGCCGAACGTGGCGCAGCGGTTGATGGCCGGCGTGGTCGCGCGGAAACCCTGAGATTCCCCGGGCAACGGGGCCTCGCACGACCGGGCCGCCGCCCGCTCACGGACGCTGGGCGGGCAGTTCGGGGGAAGCGGTGTCGAGCGGGACGGCGCCGGACCGCACCAGTCCGAGTTGGACGGTCTGCCGCGTGGTGAGGGTGTCGAGGGCCCAGTCGACCGTGGTCCGTACCCGGTTGGCGGGCATCGACAGCAGGTGATAGCCGCGGGTGAGCAGCTTCGCCGGGAAACCCGACACCGGGATCCTGAGCGGATTGGCCGCCGCGTGGCCAGGGCCGAGGTCGACCGCGAAGCCGAGATCGTGGTGCCGGTAGGCCTTCATCGGCCGCCCGCGCACGGACGCGACCACGTTGCGCCCGGCGAGTTTTCCTTGCCGGACCGCGTGTTGCGCGGTCATCGGGGTGATCTCGCCCGGTTTGGCGGCGTTGGGCACGGCGGCGGCGTCGCCGCAGGCGAACACGTCGGGACGGCCGGGGACGCGCAGCGAGGCGTCGACCGCGAGGCGACCGCGATCGGTGGGCAGCCCCAGCTCGGACACGAGCGGGTCCGGCCGGACGCCGACGCACCAGACGAGGGTCCTGGCGGGCACCTTCTCGCCGGTGGTGAGGGTGACACCGTCTGCCGTGGCCTCCTCGATGGAGGTCCCCATCCGGACGTCCACGCCGCGGGAGCGCAGCACGCGATCGGCGGTCTTGCCGAGCCGCCGGTCGAGTTCGGGAAGGACCCGCTCGGCGACGTCGAGCAGCATCCACCGCATCGGCTGCTCCGCCAGCCCGGGATGCCGCTGCGCGAGCGCGGCGGTCAGTCCCGGCCCGTGCGCGGCGACCTCCGTCCCGGTGTAGCCCGCGCCCACGACGACGAACGTGCACCGCGCGTCGCGCTCGGCCGGGTCGTCGGCCGCGGCGGCGAGTTCGACCTGCCGCGTCAGGTGGTCACGCAGGTAGAGCGCCTCGGGCACACCGCGGAACCCGTGTGCGTGGTCGGTGATGCCGGGTACGGGCAGGAGCTTGGACACGCTCCCGGCCGCGAGCACGAGCCGGTCGTACCCCAGTTCGTGGTGCCGGCCTTCGGGATCCACGTACCGGACCGCTCGTTCCTCGAGGTCGACGCCGTGCACGGTGCCGAGCGCGAGCCGTACTCCCGGCAGGGTGGCCGGGATCGGGATCAGCACCCGGCGCGGGTCGAGGACCCCGGCCGCGACCTCCGGGAGCAGCGGTACGTACAGGAAGTAGTCCGTCGGATTGACCACGACGACCTCGATGTCCGGATCGTCGCGGCACACCGTCCTCGCGGCCTGGAAGCCGGCGAAACCCGCGCCGACGATCACCACGCGCATGGCATGTCCCTTTCTCGCTGGTCCGTTGTCCGGCGGGTACCCGGCGGACAACGGAAGAAACCGGGCCGTCTCCCGAAGAGTCACACGGTTGCTCCGAATGCCGCGTTTTCCTTCGCGGTGGCGGGAAAACCGTGACATACACGCTCGCCCCGTGAAGGTGGCGGGCATCGACGGAGGGAGAGATGGTGATCATCCTCGGAATCGTCCTGCTGATCGCCGGGCTGTTGACCGGTATCCACGCGCTTTGGGTCGTCGGCATCGTGCTGGCGGTCGCCGGGGCCGCACTGGCCGTGCTCGGCACGTCGGGACGGCGGATCGGCGGTCGTGCCCACTGGTACTGAGCACGGAACGGGATTTCAGCTCCGGACCGGGAGCGCCGGCCCGGCGGCGCCACCGGCCGGCAGCCAGGCCACGTAGTCGCCGATGTGTCCGGAATGGACGGTGTGCGGATGGTGCGACGCCCGCCGGGCCACGGCGGGCGGAGCGGGCCGCCGCCACAGCGCGGCGGCGGGCGGGTTCCGCCCTCGGGCAGGACCGGTAACGCGTCGTGGAGGTAGCCGATCCGGTCCATGGCCTGGCCGCCCGCCGCGGCGGGCGGCGGCGTGGACCGCTGGGGTCCCGGGCAGCCGGTGGCCGGTTTCGGGTTCCTCCGGTGAACCGGTGCCGGTGCCAGCCCGGCGAGCACGCACAGCACCGCCTCGCAACGGGAATGGCGGACCCGGCCGTACAGCTCCTCGCCGTCCACAGTAGACACTGTGAGCAGTCAGAGCCCGACCGGCGCGGCCCACTACACCGAGGGCCCGGCCATCCCGCGCCAGGCGTGCCGTCTCTTCTCGGCCACGATCTCTCGACCCGGGTAAACCCGCGCGAGCGCGCGGGACGGCCGCGGACCGCCGGTGGTCGTCTACTGTGGACTCCCGGGTTCCGCCGGTGAGCGGCGGCGGAACAACCACAGCCCGAGCAGCGCGGTGCCGCCGGTCACCCCCGCGAAGACGAGCGGGACGCGCGCGGTGTAGACACCGGTCGCCACCAGGAGCACCGCGGTCACCGCCGCGAGGACCCCGATGGCCCGCCAACGCCACGCCTGGCGGTGCACCCGCCTGCTCAGCGACCGGGCCAGGACCGGATCGGTGCCCGCCAGCTCCGCGGCGATTCCGTCCAGGGCTTCCTTCTCGTGGTCGGCCAGCATGGTCCCTCCGCTCGGCGTGCCGCTGCTCGTTCGGTGCCCCCTCCGGCTTGCCCGGAGCGCGCCGGGGCAAACCCGCGGGCCCGTGCCGATTCGCACGTGTACGCGTGGCGGTGGCGGGTAGCCGGAGTCGTGAAGCGGATCTCCGGGGCGAAGGCACGGACGCCCCGGTCACCAGGCGCGAGCTGTGCGGAGAGGAGGCGGACGATGCGGACCCCGGTGGAGGACCTCGCCCGGCAGGGCCAGAGCCCCTGGGTGGACTATCTGTCGCGCCCGTTCCTGCGGGAGGGCGGCCTCGACCGCCTGGTCGGGCAGGGGGTTCTCGGCGTCACGTCGAATCCGACGATCTTCCAGGGCGCGATGGCGAAGGGGCAGGCCTACGACGACCAGTTACGCGAGGTGCTCCGGGAGCACGACGACCCCAAGGAGATCTTCCTGGCACTGGCCGTCGAGGACATCCGGGCGGCCTGTGACCGGTTACGGCCGGTGTTCGAGCGGAGCGGGTCGCGGCGGGACGGCTGGGTCTCCCTGGAGGTCGATCCGCGGCTGGCCTACGACACGGCGGCGACGGTCGCCGAGGCCGTCCGGCTCCACGAGCTGGTGGCCCGGCCGAACCTGATGGTCAAGATCCCCGGCACCGAACCGGGGCTGCCCGCGATCGAGGAGACCGTCGCCCGCGGCGTCCCGGTGAACGTCACGCTGTTGTTCTCCCTGCGACGGCACCGCCACGCGGCCGAAGCGTACCTGCGCGGCCTGCGCCGGTTCCTGGCCACGGGCGGGGACCCGCACCGGATGGCCTCGGTCGCCTCGTTCTTCGTGTCCCGTGTGGACACCGAGGCGGACAGGCGGCTGCGCGAGTCCGGCGGTCACGAGGACCTGCTCGGCACCCTCGCCGTCGCCAACGCCCGGCTCGCGTACCGGACCTTCCTGGAGGTGTTCGACGGTCCGGAGTGGACCGACCTGGCCGCGGCCGGGGCGGCACCGCAGTGGTGCCTGTGGGCGTCCACGTCGATGAAGGACGAGACCCGCCCGGACGTCTTCTACGTCGAGCAGCTGATCGGCCCGGAAACCGTCGTCACCATGCCTCCGGAGACGGTGGACGCGTTCGTGGACCACGGCGTGGTCGCCGACCGGCTGGCCGGCGGCATGGCGGAGGCGGACCGGACACTCGAGCGGTTCGCGAACGCGGGCGTCGACTACGACGACGTGGTCGCGGTGCTCGAACGCGAAGGCGTGGAAAAGTTCAGCACCGCCTACCGCGAACTGTCCGAGGGCATCGCCGCCAAACGAGACCACCTGCGCACCGTGTAAGGAGCACTCGATGACGAGCACGATGAACGACACGACCTTCCGGCGGGAACTGGGCCAGCAGTTGCGCGTGGACTCGATCCGGGCGAGCGCGAAGGCCGGGTCGGGGCACCCGACCTCCTCGATGTCCGCGGCCGACCTGATGGCCGTGTTGCTCGACGGGCACCTGCGGCTGGACTTCGACCGGCCGGACGACCCGCGCAACGATCACCTGGTCTTCTCGAAGGGGCACGCCTCGCCGCTGTACTACGGCATGTTGAAGGCGGCCGGGGCGATCACGGACGAGGAACTGCTTCGCTACCGGAGTTTCGGCAGCAGGCTGGAGGGCCATCCGACGCCGCGGATCCCGCCCACCGACGTGGCCACCGGCTCGCTCGGCCAGGGGCTGCCGATCGGCGTCGGGATCGCGCTGGCAGGCAAGCGGCTCGACCGGCTCCCGTACCGGGTGTGGGTGCTGTGCGGCGATTCGGAGACGGCGGAGGGCTCGATCTGGGAGGCGTTCGAGCACGCGGCCCACTACGGCCTGGACAACCTGACGGCGATCGTCGACGTCAACCGGCTCGGGCAGACCACCGAGACGATGCTGGGCTGGGACGTCGACACCTACGCCGAGCGCGCCCGCGCGTTCGGCTGGCACGCCGTCGTCCTCGACGGGCACGACCTCGACGCCGTCGAAGCCGCCTACACCGAGGCGGAAAACTCGGGGCGCCCCACCGCGTTGTTCGCGAAAACCAAGAAGGGCAAGGGAGTCCGGGCGGTGGAGGACCAGCCCGGCAAGCACGGCAAGCCGGTGGCGGACCCGGAACGGGCCATCGCCGAACTCGGCGGCCCGCGCGCACTGTCCGTGCGCGTCGCGAAGCCGGAGTTCGCCATGTCCACAGTGGACGCACAGCCCGCCGAAGCTCGGTTCCCGTCTTGGGAAGTCGGCGAGGAGGTGGCGACACGCCAGGCGTACGGAGAGACGTTGACGGCGCTGGGGGAGTCCCGGCCGGAGGTGGTCGCCCTCGACGGCGAGGTGTCGAACTCGACCGCCAGCGCACTGTTCGCCGAGGCCCATCCCGGCCGCTACTTCGAGATGTACATCGCCGAACAGCAGCTGGTCGCGGCCGCGGTCGGGCTGCAGGCCCGCGGCTGGGCCGCGTTCGCGTCCACCTTCGCCGCGTTCCTCACCCGCGCCCACGACTTCGTCCGCATGGCGGCGATCTCGCGGGCGGACCTGCGGCTGGCGGGCTCCCACGCGGGTGTCTCCATCGGTCCCGACGGTCCCTCCCAGATGGCACTGGAGGATCTCGCCATGTTCCGGGCCGTGCACGGCAGCGCGGTCCTGCATCCCTCGGACGCCAACCAGACCGCCCTGCTCGTCACCGCGATGGCCGATCGCGGCGGGATCTCCTACCTGCGGACTCTGCGTGGCAAGACCCCGGTCCGCACCGGCCCGGACGAGGACGTGCGGATCGGCGGCAGCCGGGTGGTGCGTGGCTCGGAGGACGACCGGGTCACGCTCGTGGCGTGCGGGGTCACCGTCGGCGAAGCCGAGGAAGCCGCCGAACGCCTCGCGGCCGACGGTGTGGCGGCACGGGTACTGGACTGCTATTCGGTCAAGCCGATCGACGCGGCCACGCTCCGCGCCGCGGCACGGGACACGGGTGTGCTGCTGACCGTCGAGGACCACTGGCCCGAAGGCGGGCTCGGCGACGCCGTCCTGGAGTGTCTCGCGGACTTCCCGGACGCGGTCACGGTCCGCAAGCTCGCGGTCCGCGGCATGCCCTGCTCCGGCAGCCCGGCGGAGCTCCGCGCCGCCGCCGGGATCGACGCCGACCGTATCGTCGCGACCGTCCACAGTGTCCTCGGCGGGCGCCGGAACCCGTTCGGGGAAACGCCGGAAGAGGAACGTGCCATCATCCGCGGCGAGCAGGGCACCTCGGTGGGCGACCCGCACGACGACACCGACCCGCAGTCCGGCTGACCGCCGGTGCGCTACCGGCGCAGGCTCACCCGGACCAGCGCGGCGGCCAGCCGGGCCAGCTCGTGGCCCGGCACGAGCCCGGCGAGCCGCCGCGGGTCGGTCGGCAGTCCGGCCTTCCCGGCGCCGGTGAGCGCGCGCCGGTCGAAGTAGGGGCGCAGCCACGGCCACACCGCCTGGGCCTCGCGGCAGAAGATCTGCGCGCCGGTGCCGCCGATCCTCGGGAACTCGGCGAGGAGCTTCTCCAGCCGGCGCGGATCGCCGTCCGCGGCGTCGCCCATCCGGCGCAGGTCGCCGCGGTAGCGCTCCTCGACGAACTCGGCCGCGTCCCCGAGATGTCGCGAAGTGCTTTCGTCGTATCGGACGTAGTGTGCGCGGCCGAGCGCGTCGACGCGTTCCTGCCAGCTCGACGCCCGCATGGCCGACGGCGACCGCCAGCCGCTCTCCGACAGCTCTTTGGCCGCGGCCACGGCGATTTCCGCGCTGATCCGCGTCGAAAGCAGGGTGGTGAGGACCAGCAGCCGGTACAGCGGCTGGGGCTTGTCGGCCAGCTTGATCCCGGCCTCCTCGGCGTAGGTCGTGCCGTGCTCGGCCAGCAGTTCGTCGACCTGGCTCATCTCCGCCTCCCAACGATCGGAGTACCGGCGGCCGGATGCCCGTTCGGGGCCACGGGCAAACGAGGCTGTCCTCCGCTCCGGTGACCGTGGTTTGCCCGCCGGGGGCACGGGAACCCGGGGAGTGGAGGTGAAGAAGATGACGACGCGTACGGACCGTACGGACGTCCAACCGGATCTGACCGCACTGCGCGCGCGGTACGAGCGGGCGAACCAGACTTCGAGCACGGGCCTGGCCAGCGGGATACTGATGCTGGCCGGGCTGTACCTCGCGTTGTCGCCGTGGGTGATCCAGTCCATCGGCGAGTTCAGCCTCGCCGCGAGCAACATGATCACCGGCGTCGCCGTGGCGCTGCTGGCGGTGGGATTCGCGCGATCGTTCGGCAATCTGCACGTCATCGCCTGGGTGACACCCGTCATCGGGGCTTGGGCGATCGTGTCGCCGTGGGTCATCTACCGTCGCTCGGGCATCGTGCCGATCGACTCGGCCCTGGTCGGCCCGATGCCGACGGCGACCTGGCTGAGCAACGTGATCGCCGGTGGCGTCGTGCTGCTGGCCGGTCTCGCGCTCGGCCTGTCCGGGGGCCGGGGCGGGCACGCGCGGGAAGGCCGCCCGCGGGCGTGACCGGAACGAAGGCGAAGCGGAGGTGACGAGGATGACGGCGGACGACCCGGCGCCGGACACCGCGATGGCGGGCGCGGACGAGATCGAGCCCGCGCCCCTGAGCGGTACCGAGGAACTGGACGAGGACGAACTGCGGGTGGATCCGCTGGAGAAGGGGATGGACCCGCCCGAGCACTGGTCCGCCGCGGACCGGTACGGCACGACCCCGTGGGAGCAGACCCACCCGGCGCCGCTGGGACAACGGCTCGCCGAGGAGCGGCCGGACGTCGGGACGTCCGGCGGCTCCGGCGGTGAACCCGACGACGGGCCGGACGTCGGCGAGCACGGTGCGGCGGACGGGACGGCGGCCGACTACGCGGGCGGATCGGTGCCCGACGGGGTCCGCGATCCCGGGCCGGCCCGGTGACCCGGCGGACACGACGGACGAGTGAAGGGAACGGGAGATGACCACGGCGTTGCGAGGACGGCGGGTGGCGATCCTGGCCACCACGGGTGTCGAGCAGGTCGAACTGGAGCGTCCACGGGACGCGGTGCTCGCGGCCGGGGCGACGGCCGACCTGGTCTCGCTGGAGCCCGGGACGATCCAGGCGATGAACGGGGACATCGACAAGGCGGACTCGTTCCCAGTGGACAAGGTCGTCGACGACGTCTCCCCGGCGGACTACGACGCGTTGCTGCTGCCCGGCGGTACGGTCAACGCGGACACCCTGCGGCAGCACGCGGCCGCGGTGCGGTTCGCCGGGGAGTTCGTGCGGGCGGGGAAACCGGTCGGCGTGATCTGCCACGGCCCGTGGGTCCTGGTCGAGGCGGACGTGGTGCGCGGGCGCACCTTGACCTCGTTTCCCAGCGTGCGCACCGACATCCGGAACGCGGGCGGTCGGGTGCTCGACGAGGAGGTGGTCGTCGACGAGCGGCTGGTGTCCAGCCGCGATCCCGGTGACCTGCCCGCCTTCTGCGACGCGATCGTCGAGCGGTTCGCCGCGTCCGGCGGGGAAACGGGGGCCTGACCCGCTATCCGGACGGCGAGCCCAGTTCGAGGATCAGGTCCGCGGCGCGGGCGGTGCCGCCCGCGCCGCGGACCCGCGCCGACCAGTACGCGGCCCGTGCCGTGAAGGTGGCGTCGGTCAGCAGCCGGTCGAGCAGGCCGGCCAGTTCGCCGCTGGTCAGGTCGTTCGGGTCGCCGACGGCCAGGCCGACGCCGCTGTGCGTGGCCCGCGCGGCGATGGCGTAGCAGTCGAACCACGCGGGCACCACCAGAACCGGTTTCCCGAAGTACATCGACTCGTGGAAACCGTTGGAGCCGCCGTGTGTCACGAACGCGCGCACATGCGGGTGCGCGAGGACGTCGAGCTGGGAGGGAATCCAGTTCTCCACCCGGAGATTCCCCGGCAGCTCCGAATCGGCGGGGAGCAGCTTCTGTTGCTCGGCCGGGAGTTTCCACAGGAACCGGTGGCCGGGGCCGAGCCGGTCGATCGCGCCGAGCAGCGCCCCGATCTGGTCGCGGGACAGCCGCATCAAGGTGCCGAAACCCAGGTAGACGACCGAGTCGTGCTCGTCGAGCCAGCGCGACAGATCCGGATCCCCCGCCGAACCGAGCGCGGCCTCCGACACGAACGCCCCCACCAGGTTGACCTTCGGCGGCGCCGGAAACTCGTACTCGAGACCGAAAACGGAGGCCGTGAGCACGAGGGCCGCCGCGTCGACGTAGCGGGCGAGGGTGACGCTGGGGTTCCTGATGCCCATCGCCCCGCGCTTCCTGGCGAACCGGACGACCGGCGTGCGCGTGATCATGGCGATCGCGGTCCGCAGTCCGAAGAGCGTGTTCGCGGCGAGCTGCCCGGGATTCATGCGCGCCGGGAAATCCGTCAGCCCGCTCGGGTAGTTCCACGGCGTCCGCGCGGCCGAACTCGGCAGCGCGGGGACGGTGAGGGTGAACGGCACGCCCCGGGTCATCGCCGCGTCGATCGCCGGGTAGGTGAGCCGCGTCGATCACCAGGTGGGCGGGTTTCAGCGTGTCGATCACCTCGAGCATCCGCTCGTATTCCCGGGTGCTGCGCGCGAAGTCGAGGTACGCGCGGCCGAACGCGGTGAGCCCGTCGGTCCGCATCGGGCCGCGCTGCATCACCGCCAGGACCTCGCTGTCGAGCACGTCGGCCCCGTCGTCCTCCGGCTCGTCGAGCGGGATGAAGGTGATCTCCGAAGCGCTCGCCGCGGCTTCGATGTCGGCGCGGTACCTCGACTTCGCCGCGAAACACAGGCCGGGCACGCCGCGGCGGGACAGCTCCGCCGCGATGGCGATCAGGCAGTTGATCTGACCGGCGTGCACGGTGCAGACGAAGAGCAGGGAACGATCGACCATCACCGGGGACGCACTCCTCCATGCCGAAACCTTGAAAACGCTGAAACCCGACTTCGCCGAGGTACGGCTCCGGCGCGACGCGCGGCCGTCTGCCCCAGGCTATCGGCAACCGGTGGAGTCCGTACACGAGCGCGGCGTGCTTGTGCTCCGGACCGGTTTCCGAATCGGGTTCGGACGCGGCTCGCTGGGGAAGTGCGCACCGGGGTTTCTCGGTAGGAGTGGTGAGTTCAGGCGGCGGCGGTTGTGCTGAAGGACGCCTTCGGTGCGCTCAGTGCACTGAAGGCGTCCTTCAGCGCGGCCAATCCTGCCCTTTGGTGCAGTGAAAGGTATCCGGTCGTCCGGCGAGCGAAAGCCGGACACGATGTGCGGGCAGCAGTCGGGCAGCTCGGCCTTTCCTGGCCGCCGCGAACAGCGGGTAGGCGGCCGGTCCCGGCCGAGGACTCCCCGGTCTACAGGTCCCACCACCACGCGAGGGTGGGCAGGGGCAGTGGCTGTGCGCGGTCGTCGGCCGGTCGCTCGGCGAACTCGGTGGGGAGCCGGACGACCGGGCCGAGGTGGTTCCCGGACGGGTGCCGGTAGCGGTCGCAGGTCAGTGCCCAGTCGAGGTGGCCGCGGACGCACCGGCCGAGATCGCTGACGAAATCGCGCAGCTCCTGGCACGCCCCGGCGCTGACCCGCTCGGCAAGGCGGAGGAACATCACCATCACGCGGTCGCGCATCGCGACGACCGCGTCCCGCGCGGCCTCCAGCGACAGCCCCCGTTCGACGGCGAGTACGTCGAGGAGGTTGAGGGTGTCGCCCGCCCGGTGGATCTCCTTCGCCCGGGAGATGAGGTCGTTGTCCCAGGCCACCAGGGTGCCCGCCATCTCGACGAGGGCGCGCACGACGGGACGTTCCAGTTCGGCGGGCGGGAGTTCGTAGCCGCGGACGGCGTCGAGCATGGTCATCAGCGGGATCATCCCGACCGCCCGCAGCCACATCGTCACGTACTCGTTGACCCCGGGGAGGGCGCCCGAGGCGCGGTAGGTGGATTCCCAGACCAGCCCGGAGAAGAACTCCCGCTTCCCCTCGATCCAGCGTCGCACCTGGACGGGGGTCGCGAGTCTTCCCCAGCTGACGCGCAGGTCCCGGAATCCTTCGGTGTAGGGGTTTTCGTCCGGCCACGCCGGGGACGGCGCCTCCAGCACCCGCTGGAGGAGCGACAGCCGCCGGCACAGTCCCGCTGTCGTCGCCGGTGTTTCGTCGCAGGTGGTGTCGTCGAAGGAGAAGACGAGCATGTACCAGTGCGCCACGACGGTCAGCGGCTCGAACTCGGCCTCGGGCATGGACTTCGCGGCGAGCCCGCCGAGATCGCCGCGGGCGAGCCGGGCCAGCCGGGCCGGGTCGGGCTCGAATCCCCGCGTTCGCGCCCACTCCACCGCGTCCTGCTGCACCTCGTGGGCACGGGGGTGCTGTGCCGGGGGAATCGGGCAGTAGAACGGCGGCACCTCCATCGGCGTCGTCCTGGTCACCGGCCCTCCTCAGGATTTCGCCGTCGTGGCGGACTTCGTGCGGTCGTGCACGGTCACCGGCCGGGCTTCCGGTTTGGCGACGGCCGAGGTCCGGCCGCGGCCGCCGGTGCGGGCGCCGAGGGACAGCCGCCACCGCCGGGCGATGGTCGCGACCGCGATGACCATTTCGTACCAGGCGAAGGAGTCCCCGATGCACTTGCGCCGCCCGGCCCCGAAGGGGAGGTAGGCCAGGCGCTGGCGGGGTTCGGGCTGCCGGGGCGCGAGCCACCGCAGCGGATCGAACCGCAACGGGTCCGGGAACACCGTGGGATCCCGGTGCAGGGTCCGTGGCGAGATGATGAACTGCGTGCCGGCGGGGAGCCGGTGCCCGCCGAGTTCCACGGTGGACGTGGCGCGGCGCATCGTGATCCAGATCGGACAGTCCATTCGCAGCGTTTCCGAGACGACCGCGCGGGTGTACTCCAGTTTCCCGGTCTGTTCGTAGGAGACGGGACCGGCCGTGAGGACCGCGTCCAGCTCCTCGTGCAGTTTCCGCTCGACCTCCGGATGGCGGGCGAGTTCGTGGAACAGCCAGCTCATGGTCGCCGCCGAGGTGTCGGTGCCCGCGGACATCACGCTGATCACCTCGTCCTGGATGTGCGTGTCGCGCAGGCCGTCCGGTGCGCCGGGGTCGTCGGCCCGGAGCAGCATGGTGAGCAGATCCGCGTGGTCGTCGGAACCGTCGTGCCGGTACACCCGGATGATCTCCCCGATGCCGGCGCGGATCCGGACGACCTCCCGGTCGAAGCGCAGCTTGGCCGGGGTGGGCAGCTTTTCCAGCGCTCCCAGCGGGGACAGCGACCGCCGGGCGAGCAGGGGCAGGAGCACCGACAGCGACTCGCCGATCTCCCGGCTGGACGACCGGACGACCTCGGCGCTGAACAGCGCCCGCGCGACGATGCCCAGTGTCAGCTCGTGCATTTCCTCGTCGAGGGAAACGATCTGCCCGTCGTGCCAGCCCGCGCTGACGCGTTCGGCCTCTTCGGCCATGACGCGGCAGTACCGGGTGATCTCCCGATGGTGGAACGCGGGCTGCATCATCCGGCGCCGGGCGCGGTGTGTCGCCCCCTCGGAGTTGAACAGGCCTTCGCCCAGCCAGTCACGGAGCTTTTCGAAGAGCCGTCCCTTGTCGAACGAGCCGGCGTCGCGGACCAGGACCCGCTGGACGAGCTCCGGGTCGTTGAGGACGTAGGCGGGGGTGGGACCGAGGTTCACCCGGACGAGGGGACCCAGCGCGCGCTGGGACTCCAGGAAGCCCAGCGGATCGCGCGTGAGCTGCCGGGCGTGCCCGAGCAGCGGAAGCGAACCCGGGGCGCGCGCGATCGTGTTCGGTAGCATCGAAACTCCCCACGGGTGCGGCCCGCGGGCCGGACGGTGTTCCGGGACGGTGCCGAGCCTGACCACGCACTCGCGCGCCGCGATGCCCGACGCTAGCCGGGCCCGGCGGGACCGGTCCCGGCTTCGCGGCGCGGGCCGCGTGGCCGCCCTTCGATTCTCTGTGGGGCGGCCACGCGGTGGGCGGGCTCAGCCTTCCCGGATCGCCTCGATCTCCAGCACGAGCTCGATCTCCTTCGAGACGAGCAGGCCGCCGGAGTCGAGGATCATGTTCCAGCCGAGGCCCCAGTCCTCCCGGTTGATCCTTCCCTTGGCGGAGAAGACGATCCGGTCGTTCTCCCAGGGGTCCCTCGCGTACCCGAGGTAGTCCACGGCCAGGGTGACCGGACGGCGGACGTCCTTGATGGTCAGCTCGCCGGTCAGGGTGCCGGTCGTGCCGTCCCAGGCGACCGAGGTCGAGACGAAGGTCGCCGTCGGGTACCGGGCGACATCGAAGAAGTCGTCCGAACGGAGGTGATCGTCGCGGGTCCGGTCGCCACTGTCCACACTGGACATGTCGAGCACGGCCGTCACGCTGCTGTCCTCGGGCCGCGCGCCGATCCGCACGGTGGCGTCGACGCCGGTGAACCGGCCGCGCACCTTGGTCAGCAGGAAGTGGCGCCCCACGAAGCCGACTTCGGCGTGTCCGGGGTCGACCTTCCAGGTGCCCTCGGCCGGCAGTTCGACGCCGTCCAGGACCCGCGTCGCCGCGGTGGTGTCGTTACTCATCTCTGGTTTCCTCCGGGTTCGGTGGTGACCGTCATTCGCCGGACTCGGTCGGCAGTCCGGCGCCGACCCAGTCCTCCTTGCCCGCCTTGTAGGTGTAGACGCGGGAGTAGCCGAGCTTTGCCAGTCGTTCCGCGGCGATGCCGGAATTGGGGCAGCTCGTGCCGGTGCAGTAGACGATGATTTCGGCCTCCCGGTCGGGAAGCAGGCTCGGCGCGAGAACGTCCACCTGGTCGTGGGGGAGGTTCAGCGCCCCGGGCAGCCGGGTGTCCCGCCAGTACTGGATCGGCAGCGCTTCGACCACGGTCGCGCCGTCGTCGATCTTCTGCCGGACGGTGTCCCGCTCGATCACCTTGACCATCGGATGCCTTCCTCGTGGATTTATGTGCGTGCGTACGCACATATCTACCATACAAGTGTGTGCGCACGCATGCAATGCCGCTAGGATGGCCGGGTGACCGACCGCGACCCGCACCTCGACGCCTGGCGAGCGCTGCTGCTCGCGCACAACACGGCCGTCCGCGCCATCGAGCAGGATGTCCAGCGGAACGGACGTGTCCCGCTGACGTGGTACGACGTCCTGCTCGAACTGAACGCGGCGGGGGAGGACGGCCTGCGGATGCAGGAGGTGGCCAACCGGGTCGTGCTGAGCAGAACCCGGGTCAGCCGCCTGGTCGAGGAGATGGTGCGCGCCGGTCTGGTGGACCGGCGGCTCGACCCTGCCGACAAGCGCGCGTCCTCGGCGGTCATCACCGAAGAGGGCAGGCGGGCGCTGCGGGAGACCGCGCCGGTGTACCTCGACAGCATCCGCGCGCACTTCTCCTCGCACCTCAGTGGCGAGGAGGCGCGCATCCTCGCCGAGGCGCTGGGCAAGGTCGCACACCTGCGGGACGTGCGCCTCGACGGGCCGAAGTAGCCGGGGACGGGGCCGGCGGTGGCCAGTGTGGACAGTGACCTCTTGGGGCGCTGGCCGCGCGGAAACAGTCGCGGCGCGAAAGCGGAAATGTCGGCGGCGGCGACCGAAACACTTTCAAAACGTCCCTTCCCGCTGTCTGGCGAGAAGGGAGAAGCATTCAATCGGACGGCGAACGTACGACGTTAGCGCTTTCCGTTGGTGCTTGATCAAAGCGTTACCAGGTTAACTCGTGCGGGTGACACCCGCGCCGCTTCGAATGGCCGTCCTCGACGTGACATTGCTAGGTTTTCCCCATTTCGCAGGTTGCGGGCCATCGGCGTGCGGGTAAGTTGGATAGGGGAACTCCCATGAGTGTCAGGCCTGGGCGCCGGTTCGCCGCCGCCGTCGTCGCGGTGTTGCTGGCCCTGGCCGATTTCGCCGTCCTCGCCGGTGTGGCCGCGCCGCCCGCGGACGCGTACCAGACACATCCGGCCGGTTCCTGGTTCGGCAACACCGGCACGAACACCTCGGCGGCCTCGACGCTGCCCTCGGGGCTCCAGGTCACCGTCGGGGTGCAGAGCAACCTGCAGATCAACCGGCTCTCCGGCAACAACGCGGACAGCAAGGGCCTGATGCCCGGGATGTACACCCCGGCGATCCCGGGCAGCACCCCGTTCGCGGTGCTCGGCACCCGGCCGGACCTCCAGGGCTGCTATGACGCCTACCTGTGCCCGAACATGGCCACGCTCACCGTGTCCTTCAACCGCCCGGTGCGCAATCCCGTGCTGCACCTGGCCGGGATCGGCGCGTTCAACGGTTACGGCAAGAGTCAGGTCCGGCACACGCTCACCGGGTCGAGTCCCGCCGGGGCGTCACTGAGCCTGTCCTCGGGCACCAACCTCCAGGTCTCCGGCGGCCGGACCATCGAGGTCGCCAACCGGACGAGCAACACCGTCTGCAGCGCCGCGTCGCCGGGCGGCGGGACCGCGGGCTGTGGCAGTGTCCAGGTCAGTGGCACGGTCTCTTCGCTGACCTTCGCCGTCGACCAGACCGGTGACGGCTTCGCGGCGATCACCACCGACGAGTACCTGTTCGGCGTGTCCGCGGACGAGAACTTCGGCGACGCCCCCGCGAGCTACGACGCGGGCACCGCCGCCAGCCATATCGTCGGCGACCTGCGGCTCGGCCAGCGCGTGGACCCGAACAACACCACCGTCCTCAACACCGGGCAGGTGTCCCCGAGCCCGAACGCGGTGGCGCCCGGCGCGGACATCACCTCGGCGCACACCGACGGCGTGGCGAAACCCCTGCCCCGGCTGACGGTGGCCGACGTGGGCAGAACCTACAGCGTCACCACGGCGTTGTCCGGGGCGTCGGCGCCGGGCCAGGTCTGCGGCTGGATCGACTTCAACCGCAACGGGGTGTTCGACAATCCCGGCGAACGGGCGTGTGCGAACTTCGCGGCGGGGGCCACGTCGGCCACCCTGAACTGGACGGTGCCCAGCACGATCGTCCCCGGCTACACCTATCTGCGGCTGCGGGCGGGCTACACCGCGACGCAGGTGCAGAACCCGACCGGGCTGGCCGACAGCGGCGAGGTCGAGGACTACCGGCTGCCGATCGAGGCGGTCGCGTTCGAGAAGAAGGCCGACAAGCAGGTCGCGAACCCCGGCGACAAGGTGACCTACACCGTCACCGCGACCAACAGCGGCCCGGTCACGGTCGGCGGCGTCCGGTTCCAGGACGAGCTGAGCAACGTGCTCGACGACGCCACCTACAACAACGACCAGCGCGCCACGTCCGGCACGGTGAGCTACACCCAGCCGACACTGAGCTGGGTGGGCGATCTGGCGCCGGGGCAGACGGTGACCGTGACGTACTCGGTGACGGTGAAGAACCCCGCCACCGGCGATCACCAGCTCGTCAACGGCATCCGGTCCAACGCGGGCAACTGCGTCACCGGCTCGGCCGACCCGAAGTGTTCGACCACGGTGAACGTGTCGGGCCTGGACATCGCCAAAACGGCCGACAAGCAGTCGGCGAACCCCGGCGACACCGTCAAGTACACGGTCACCGTCCGCAACACCGGCCGGACCGCGCTGACCGGCGCGACGTTCACCGATGATCTGTCCAAAGTGGTCGACGACGCGACGTTCAACACGGGGAGCGTCACCGCGAGCGCGGGATCGGCGTCCTACAGCGCGCCCCGGCTGACCTGGACCGGCGACCTGCCCGTGGGCGCCACCGCGACGATCACCTACACGGTCACCGTGAAGAACCCGGTGACCGGGGACTTCAAGCTGGTCAACGCGATCACCTCGACGACCCCTGGCAGCAACTGCGCCGCGGGCTCGGCCGACCCGAAGTGCACCACGACCACGCCGGTCTCGGGGCTGAAGATCCAGAAGAAGGCCGACAGGCAGAGCGCGAACCCGGGCGACAAGGTCACCTACACCGTCACCGTCACCAACACCGGGCAGACACCGCAGAACGGCGCCACCTTCACCGATGATCTGTCCAAAGTGGTCGACGACGCCGACTACAACAACGACGCGGCCACTTCGGCGGGCACCACGTCCTACACCGCGCCGAAGCTGACCTGGACCGGGAACCTGCCCGTCGGCGGCAGCGCCACGGTCACCTACAGCGTCACGGTGAAGAACCCCGCGACCGGGGACCACAAGCTGGTCAACGCGATCACCTCCACGACCCCGGGCAGCAACTGCGCGGCGGGTTCGACCGATCCGGCCTGCTCGACCACCACACCGGTCGCGGGAATCGAGATCGCCAAGACCGTCGACAAGTCGGACGCCAAGCCGGGCGACACCGTCACCTACACCGTGACCGTGCGCAACACGGGCCAGACACCGCAGAACGGCGCGACGTTCACCGATGATCTGTCCAAAGTGGTCGACGACGCGACGCTCGACACCGGGAGCATCACCGCGAGCACGGGCTCGGCGACCTACTCGGCGCCCAAGCTGACCTGGACCGGCGACCTCCCGGTCGGCGGCACCGCGACGGTGTCGTATGCGGTGAAGGTCAACAACCCCGACACCGGGGACCACAAGCTGGTCAACGCCGTCACCTCGGCCACCCCCGGCAGCAACTGCGTCGCCGGGTCGACGGATCCGAAGTGCACCACGACCACGCCGGTCTCGGGGCTGAAGATCCAGAAGAAGGCCGACAAGGAGCAGGCCAACCCGGGCGACAAGGTCACCTACACCGTCACCGTCACCAACACCGGGCAGACGCCGCAGAACGGCGCCACCTTCACCGATGATCTGTCCAAAGTGGTCGATGACGCGACGTACGGCAACGACGCGTCGGCCACGGTCGGCTCGACGTCGTACGCGGCGCCGAAGCTGACCTGGACCGGTGATCTTCCGGTCGGGGCATCGGCGACGATCACCTACAGCGTCACGGTGAAGAACCCCGCGACCGGGGACCACAAGCTGGTCAACGCGATCACCTCCACGACCCCGGGGAACAACTGCGCGGCGGGTTCGACCGATCCGGCCTGCTCGACCACGACCCCGGTCGCCGGGATCGAGCTGAGCAAGACCGCCGACAGGACCAGCGCGAACCCGGGCGACACGGTTCGGTACACGGTGACGGTCCGCAACACCGGGCAGACGCCGCTCACCGGCGCGACGTTCACCGACGACCTGTCCAAGGTCATCGACGACGCGACGTTCGACACCGGCAGTATCTCCGCGAGCACCGGCACCGCGGGCTACACCGCGCCCAAGCTCACCTGGACCGGTGACCTCGGCGTGGGCGCCACCGCGACCGTCACCTACACCGTCAAGGTGAAGAATCCGGTGACCGGGGATCATCGCCTGGTCAACGCGATCACCTCGACGACCCCGGGCAACAACTGCGCCGCCGGCTCCGCCGATCCGAAGTGCACGACCGCCACGCCGGTTTCGGGCCTGCGGATCGACAAGTCCGTCGACCGTACCCAGGTCGTGCCCGGCGACAAGGTCACCTACACGATCACGGTCACCAATACCGGGCAGACGCCGCAGAACGGCGCGACGTTCACCGATGATCTGTCCAATGTGGTCGATGACGCGACGTACGGGAACGACGCGTCGGCCACGGTCGGTTCGACGTCGTACGCGGCGCCGAAGCTGACGTGGACCGGTGATCTTCCGGTCGGCGGCACCGCGACGGTGAAGTACAGCGTCACGGTCAAGAACCCGGACCCGGGGGACAAGAAGCTCAACAACGTGGTCACCTCGGGCACACCCGGCAACAACTGCCCGCCCGGAGCGACCGACCCGTCCTGCTCCACCACCACCCCCGGCAAGGAGCTGACGGTCGCCAAGACCGTGGACAAGCAGGCCGCGAACCCGGGTGACAAGGTCACGTTCACCGTGACGGTGACCAACACCGGCCAGGTCCCGCTGACCGGCGCGGACGCCGCCACGTTCACCGACGACCTGTCCAATGTGCTCGACGACGCGACCTACGGCAACGACGCGTCGGCCACCATCGGCTCGGCGACCTACGCGGAACCGAAGCTGACCTGGACCGGCGACCTGCCGGTCGGCGCGTCCGCGACGGTGACCTACAGCGTCACAGTGAAGAACCCGGTGACCGGCGACCACCAGCTACGCAACACGGTCAGTACGAACGTGCCGGGCAACTGCGAGCCGGGCTCGACGGATCCGAAGTGTTCCACCACGACGCCGGTCCCGGGCATGACGATCGAGAAGAAGGCCGACAAGCAGGCGGCGAACCCGGGTGACAAGGTCACGTACACCGTGACGGTGACCAACACCGGGAAGACACCGCTGCCCGGGGCGAGGTTCACCGATGATCTGTCCAATGTGGTCGATGACGCGACGTACGGTAATGACGCGTCGGCCACGGTCGGTTCGACGTCGTACGTGGCGCCGAAGCTGACGTGGACCGGTGACCTGCCGGTCGGGGCCACGGCGACGATCACCTACAGCGTCACGGTCAAGAACCCGGCGTCGGGTGACCACAAGCTGGCCAACGTCGTCACCTCGGACACCCCGGGGAACAACTGCCCGCCGGGCTCGACGGACCCGAAGTGCGGGACGACGACCCCGGTTTCGGGGATCGCGATCGTCAAGACCGCGAGCAGGACCGACGCGAAACCGGGCGACACCGTGACCTACACGGTGACCGTGACCAACACCGGTCAGACGGCGCTGACGAACGCGACGTTCACCGACGACCTGACCAAGGTGCTCGACGACGCCGCCTACGGCAACGACGCCTCGGCCGATCTCGGCACCACGACCTATGCCGCGCCGAAACTGACCTGGACCGGCGACCTGCCGGTGGGCGGGAAGGCGACCGTGACCTACAGCGTCACGGTGAACAACCCGGTCGCGGGTGACCACAAGCTGACCAACGTCGTCACTTCGAACACCCCGGGGAACAACTGTCCGCCGGGTTCCACGGATCCGAAGTGTGGCACGACGACCCCGGTCGCGGGTCTGGAGATCGTCAAGACCTCGGACAAGGCGAACGCGAAGCCGGGTGACAAGGTCACGTACACGGTGACCGTGCGCAACACGGGCCAGACCGTCCAAACGGGAGCGACGTTCACCGACGACCTGTCGAAGGTGCTGGACGACGCGGCGTACAACAACGACGCGGCCGCCTCGGCGGGAGCGGCGTCCTATGCCGCGCCGAAGCTGACCTGGACCGGCGACCTGGCGGCCGGGGCGTCGGCGACGGTCACCTACAGCGTCACCGTCAGCGATCCGGTCAAGGGCGACTTTAAGCTGGTCAACGCCGTCACCTCGGAGACCCCGGGCGGGAACTGCCCGCCGGGCTCGACCGACCCGAAGTGTGGGACGACCACGCCGGTCGCGGGTCTGAGCATCGAGAAGAAGTCGAGCCCCGCCACGGCGAAGCCGGGGGACAAGGTCACCTACACCGTGACGGTGAAGAACACGGGCCAGACTGTCCAAACGGGAGCGACGTTCACCGACGACCTGTCGAAGGTGCTCGACGACGCGGCGTACAACAACGACGCGGCGTCGTCGGTGGGAACGACCACCTACGCGGCGCCGAAGCTGTCCTGGACGGGTGATCTGCCGGTCGGTGCGTCGGCGACGGTGACCTACAGCGTGACGGTGAGCAACCCGGTCAAGGGTGATTTCAAGCTGGCGAACGTGGTCACCTCGGACACGCCGGGTGGGAACTGTCCGCCGGGTTCGACGGATCCGAAGTGCGGCACGACGACCCCGGTCGCGGGTCTGGAGATCGTGAAGGTCGCGGACAAGAAGGACGCGAAGCCGGGCGACAAGGTCACGTACACCGTGACGGTGAAGAACACGGGCCAGACTGTCCAAACGGGAGCGACGTTCACCGACGACCTCTCGAAGGTCGTCGACGACGCCACCTACAACAACGATGCGGCGTCGTCGGTGGGTACGGCGTCCTATGCCGCGCCGAAGCTGACGTGGACGGGTGATCTGCCGGTCGGCGCGACGGCGACGGTCACGTACAGCGTGACGGTGAATAACCCGGTGACCGGGGATCATCAGCTGGCGAACGTGGTCACGTCCGAGACGCCGGGTGGGAACTGTCCGCCGGGTTCGACGGACCCGAAGTGTGGCACCACGACGCCGATCGCGGGTCTGGAGATCGTCAAGGTCGCGGACAAGAAGGACGCCAAGCCGGGCGACAAGGTCACTTACACGGTGACGGTGAAGAACACCGGTCAGACTGTCCAAACGGGAGCGACGTTCACTGACGACCTGTCGAGGGTGCTCGACGACGCGACGTTCGGCAATGATCAGAACGCGTCGATCGGGAGCGTGAGCTATGCCGCGCCGAAGCTGACGTGGACGGGTGATCTGCCGGTCGGGGCGACCGCGACGATCACCTACAGCGTGACGGTGAACAACCCGGTCAAGGGCGACCACACCTTGGCGAACGTGGTCACGTCCGACACTCCGGGCAACAACTGTCCGCCGGGTTCCACGGATCCGAAGTGCGGGACGACGACCCCGATCGCGGGTCTGGAGATCGTCAAGACCTCGGACAAGACCGATGCCAAGCCGGGGGACAAGGTCACCTACACCGTGAGCGTGCGCAACACCGGTCAGACTGTCCAAACAGGAGCGACATTCACCGACGACCTGTCGAAGGTGCTTGACGACGCGACGTTCGGCAATGATCAGAACGCGTCGATCGGGAGCGTGAGCTATGCCGCGCCGAAGCTGACGTGGACGGGTGATCTGCCGGTCGGTGCGACCGCGACGGTGACGTACAGCGTGACGGTGAACAACCCGGTCAAGGGTGACTTCAAGCTGGTCAACGCGGTCACCTCGGACACCCCCGGTGGGAACTGTCCGCCGGGGTCGACGGACCCGAAGTGTGGCACCACGACCCCGATCGCGGGCTTGGAGATCGTCAAGACCTCGGACAAGGCCAATGCCAAGCCCGGCGATAAGGTCACGTACACGGTGACGGTGAAGAACACCGGTCAGACGCCGCAGAACGGTGCGACGTTCACCGACGACCTGTCGAAGGTCATCGACGACGCCACCTTCAACAACGATCAGAACGCGTCGATCGGGAGTGCGACCTACGCCGCGCCGAAACTGACCTGGACGGGCGACCTCCCGGTCGGTGCCACGGCGACCGTGACCTACAGCGTGACGGTGAACAATCCGGTGACCGGTGACCACCAGCTGGCTAACGTGGTCACCTCGGACACTCCGGGCAACAACTGTCCGCCGGGTTCCACGGATCCGAAGTGCGGGACGAGGACGCCGGTCTCTGGGCTGGAGATCACGAAGGTCGCGGACAAGGCCAATGCCAAACCCGGCGACAAGGTCACGTACACGGTGACGGTGAGGAACACCGGTCAGACGCCGCAGAACGGTGCGACGTTCACCGACGATCTCTCGAAGGTCGTTGACGACGCGACGTTCAACAACGATCAGAACGCGTCGAACGGTAGCGCCACCTACGCGGCGCCGAAACTGACCTGGACAGGCGACCTGCCGGTCGGGGCGACGGCGACGGTCACGTACAGCGTCACGGTGAACAACCCGGTGACCGGTGACCACAGCCTGGCTAACGTGGTCACTTCGGACACGCCGGGCAACAACTGTCCGCCGGGTTCCACGGATCCGAAGTGTGGCACGACGACCCCGGTCGCGGGTCTGGAGATCGTCAAGACCTCGGACAAGGCGAACGCGAGGCCGGGGGACAAGGTCACCTACACCGTGACGGTGAAGAACACGGGCCAGACCGTCCAAACGGGAGCGACGTTCACCGACGACCTGTCCAAGGTGATCGACGACGCGACGTTCAACAATGATCAGAACGCGTCGCTCGGGAGCGCCACCTACGCTGCGCCGAAGCTGACGTGGACGGGTGATCTCCCGGTCGGGGCGACTGCGACCGTGACCTACAGCGTGACGGTGAACAACCCGGTCAAGGGTGACTTCAAGCTGGTCAACGCCGTCACCTCGGACACTCCGGGCGGGAACTGCCCGCCGGGTTCCACGGACCCGAAGTGTGGTACCACGACCCCGATCGCGGGCCTGGACATCGCGAAGGTCGCGGACAGGAAGGACGCCAAGCCGGGCGACAAGGTCACCTACACCGTGACGGTGAAGAACACCGGCCAGACCGTGCTGACCGGGGCGACGTTCACCGATGACCTGTCGAAGGTGATCGACGACGCGGCGTTCAACAATGATCAGAACGCGTCGATCGGGAGTGCGACCTACGCTGCGCCGAAGCTGACGTGGACGGGTGACCTCCCGGTCGGTGCCACGGCGACCGTGACCTACAGCGTGACGGTGAACAATCCGGTGACCGGCGACCACAGCCTGGCGAACGTGGTCACCTCGGACACCCCGGGGAACAACTGCCCGCCGGGTTCCACGGATCCGAAGTGCGGGACGAGGACGCCGGTCTCTGGCCTGGAGATCACGAAGGTCGCGGACAAGAAGGACGCCAAGCCGGGCGACAAGGTCACCTACACCGTGACGGTGAAGAACACCGGCCAGACGCCGCAGAACGGCGCGACGTTCACCGACGATCTCTCGAAGGTGATCGACGACGCGACGTTCGACAACGACCAGAACGCTTCGATCGGGAACGCCACCTACGCGGCGCCGAAACTGACCTGGACCGGTGATCTGCCGGTCGGGGCGACGGCGACGGTGACCTACAGCGTCACGGTGAACAACCCGGTCAAGGGCGACTTCAAGCTGGCCAACGTGGTCACTTCGGACACGCCGGGCAACAACTGCCCACCGGGTTCCACGGATCCGAAGTGCGGGACGACGACCCCGTTGTCCGGTCTGGCGATCGAGAAGAAGGCCGACAAGGCGGACGCGAAGCCGGGCGAGAAGGTCACGTACACCGTGACGGTGCGCAACACCGGTCAGACCGTCCAAACGGGAGCGACGTTCACCGACGATCTCTCGAAGGTGATCGACGACGCGACGTTCAACAACGACCAGAACGCGTCGGTCGGCAGCGCCACCTACGCGGCGCCGAAGCTGACCTGGACGGGTGATCTGCCGGTCGGGGCGTCGGCGACGGTGACCTACAGCGTCACGGTGAACGATCCGGTGAAGGGGGACCACAAGCTGGCGAACGTGGTCACTTCGGACACCCCGGGTAACAACTGCCCGCCGGGATCGACCGACCCGAAGTGCGGCACCACGACGCCGTTGCCCGGACTGGCGCTCACCAAGAAGGCCGACAGGACCGAGGCCAAGCCGGGGGACAAGGTCACCTACACCATCACCGCGGCCAACACCGGCCAGACCGAGTTGAAGGGCGCGACCTTCACCGACGACATGACCGCTGTCTTGGACGACGCGGTCTACGGCAACGACGCCGCGGCGGACCTCGGCACCACGAGCTACACGGCGCCGAAGCTGACGTGGACCGGTGACCTCCCGGTCGGCGCCACGGCGACGATCACCTACACCGTCACCGTCGGCGACCCGCCCACCGGCGACCTGAAACTGGGCAACGTGGTCGGCTCGACCACCCCCGGCAGCAACTGCCCGGTGCCCATGAACGCCCGGGCCGACGTGGCGGCCGCCGACCCGAACTGCTCGGCCACCGTCCTGGTGCCGCGCCTGGCGATCGAGAAGAAGGCCGACAAGGCGGACGCCAAGCCCGGCGACACCGTGACCTACACGGTCACCGTCGCCAACACCGGCCAGACCGAACTGAAGGGCGCGATGTTCACCGATGATCTGACCGGCGTGCTCGGCAACGCGACCTACGCGAACGACGCCAAGGCCACCACCGGGTCGGCGGCCTACGCGGCGCCGAAGCTGACCTGGACCGGTGACCTCGCGGTCGGCGCGTCGGCCACGATCACCTACAGCGTCAAGGTGAAGGACGTCCCCGGCGGCGACTTCACCCTGCGCAACGCGGTCGGCTCGGACACCCCTGGCAGCACCTGTCCGCCGGGCTCGACCGACCCGAAGTGCGGTACCACCACGCCGGTCGCCGGGGTGGCGATCGCCAAGACCGTCGGCACCAAGCTGGCCGCCGCGGGCGACGTGGTGACCTATCAGGTCACCGTCCGCAACACCGGCAAGGTCGCGTTGAAGGGCGCGACGTTCACCGACGACCTGACCGGCGTCCTCGGCGCCGCCGACTACACCGGCGACGCCAAGGCCACCACCGGGGCGGTGACCTACGCGGCGCCGAAGCTGACCTGGACCGGTGACCTGCCGGTCGGCTCGACCGCGACCGTCACCTACAGCGTCAAGGTGAAGACCCCGGTGGGCGCCGACCGGTCCCTGCGCAACGCCGTGACGTCCTCGACGCCGGGCAACAACTGTCCGACGGGCTCGACCGACCCGAAGTGCGCCACCACGACACCGCTCACGCCGACGCCGCCCACCCCGCCGACGCCGGTACCGCCCACCCCGCCGGTCACTCCGCCGACGCCGCCCAAGCCGCCGCTGGCCTCCACCGGCGCGGTGATCATCCCGGTGGGGATCGCCGGGCTGCTGCTGCTCGCGGTCGGCGGGCTGCTCCTGCTGGCCTCCCGGCGCCGCCGGGGCAGGCGATGATCCGACTCCCGAAGGGAACCGACACTCCCGTGCCCGTCCGCTACTCCCGCCCGGCCGCCGTGGTGGCTCTCCTCCTCGGCGCGTCGATGCCGCTGGCGATCCCCGCGTCGGCCGACCCGGCGAGCCCGCCGTCGCTGTCCATCGGCATCGACGACGGGCGCGCGAACGCCGCCGCCGGCGACGAACTCGCCTACACGGTCAAGGTCGCCAACACCGGCGCCGCCGACCTCGCCGGGCTGAAACTCGTCCAGAACCTCCCGCCGGGCCTGCGATTCACCTCCGCCGACCACGATGGCCGCCGCGACGGCCAGTCCGTGACCTGGACCGTGACCGTCCCGGCGGGCAAGGACCTGACGGTCACCAGCCGGGGCGTGGTCGAGCCGGTGCCGAAGGGCACCACCCGGCTGGCCTCCTCGGTGTGCGCGCAGGTCGCCGGTCAGGACCGGCCCGCGGTGTGTTCCACCGACTCCGACGCGCTCGACGCCACCGCGCTGGCCGCCGCGTCCACCGGCGAAAGCCCTTGGTGGTACTGGGTTGTCAGCGCGCTGGTGGTACTCGCCGTGCTCGCCGCCGTGCTGCTGGTCCGGGGCCGCCGCCGGGAGGCGGCGCGCGCCGGGGCCGAGTAGCCCGCGAGCGCCGGCTATTTCGTGTACGCGTAGACGCTGGCCCGCGAGATGCCGAGGAGGTCGGCGATCGTCTGGGCGGCGTTGCGGGAATCGAAGTAGCCGTCCTCGTACAGCCGGCGGATGAGGTCCCGCTTCGCCTCGCGGGACAGGGCCCGCGGTGTGGTGGACCGCTCGGCGGCGGCCGTCTCGACGACCTCGCGCAGTTCCCGGCGGGTCCGGTCCCGCAGCGTCTCCAGCGGCGTTTCGCCGGGATGCTCCGGGTCGGTCGCCACCAGCTTGGTCAGTGCCAGCGTCACCGGCGAGAGCGTCGAGACATCGAGGTTCAGGCACAGCGCGGCGATGTACTCCCCGGCGGCGTTCTTGATCCCGATGGAGGTGCTCTTGGCCGGTCGCCCGTCGGGGAACCGGTTGGCGTAGTTCTGGATGACGCCGGGGTAGTCCGGATCCGCGATGCGGGCCAGCCCGAGTTCGGTGGCGGAATCGCCCACCTGCCTGCCGGACAGGTTGTTCTCGATCGCGCGGACGGCGTGCGCCGGATCGCGCAGATCGTGCAGGACCACCTCGCAGATCCCCGGGAACATCCGGCCCAGCGCCATGGCGATCTTCTCGGCCACGCCGAGCAGGTGCTCGTCGTCCGCGTTCTCGGCCGCCATCGGTGGGTCCCTCCTGTTCGAGGTCGCGCGCACGCGCACGACCTCGAACAAGGTATCCAGCCGTGGACTAATAGTCCAGGCGCGGTCAGAACCAGTGGAGGCAGTGCGGGGCGCGTTCGGTGCGGAAGAGGGCGTCCGCGCGGGCGGCGGCGTCCGCGTGATGGGCCCGCACGTGCCCGGCGTGCACGAGGGTGCTCGGGGCGGTGCCGCCGAGGTAGATCGAGCCCAGATCGCTCACGTCCAGGGACAGGTCGGGCTCCCGGTCGGTCGGGACGCAGTCGCCGGTGCCGTCCCGCACGGTCAGCAGGTAGCGGCCGTGTTCGCCGAGGAACGGGTCCTCGACGTCGAGGACGAGTTCGCCGTCGGCGAACCAGCCACGGGCGGTCAGCGCGCCCGGGATGTCCAGCAGCCGCGCCCACAGCCAGTCGCCCTCGTCGCTCGGCTGCCCGGCGCGGAAGTCCGCCAGCTGCCAGCGCAGCGGGTGCCCGGGCGGGAAGTGCTTGAACACCACCCGGGTGATCAGGTCGTGCCCGAGCAGGCACCGGGCCAGGGCGGTGTAAACGGTGTCGTCGACGGCGACGGTCTCGTCGACCGTCAAGGTGCCGCCGGGCTCGTCCAGCGCGTAGCTGGCGTACCCGTCCGCGAGTCCGTCGGCGTCCCGGTGGACGGCCACGTAGCGCGGCGCCGGGGAGATCGGGGGATGCCCCGCGCCCGAGGACCACCAGCGGTGCGGCCGGGAGAGCGCGCCGGGCTGCCCGCGACGGTACCGGTCGTAGACCTGTTCCAGGATCTCGCCGCAGTCGGCACGCCGCAGCAGTTCGACCGTGCCCGTTTCCGGCGCGTCGGCGGTGCCACCGGCCCGGGGAACGGCGAAAGCGGCCTGGTGACGCGGCACCGTGAGCCGCCGCGTGTGGGTCGCCGGTCCGTAGCCGAACCTGCGGTAGATCAGCGTTTCGGAGGCCAGCAGCACGGCGAGGAACTCACCGCGGGCACGCACGTCGGCGAGCTGACGCCGCATCATCGCGCTGAGCACGCCTTGACGCCGGTGCGTGGCCAGGACACCGACCGCGCTCACGCCGGCGACCGGGACGAGGACCTCGCCGGGCAGCGTGAGCTCGAAGGAGTACGCGCCCGCGGTGCCGACGGGCCGCCCGTCCGCCGTCACGGCGAGGAGATTGCGGTCCGGCTCGGTCGCCGCCCACCAGACGCCGCCACCGTCGTCGGCCGGGGTGTCCGGGAAGCGCCCGAACGCGGCGTGGACGGTGTCGACGAAGACGTCGAGGTCCTTCTCGGTCGTGGGACGGATTTCCACTGCTGCTGCCTTCCCGCGGGTACCGGCACCACGGTTCGTGGCGCCCGGCCACAGTGCATCGCCGGCCCCGCGGCCGGGGCAAGCGAATTACCGCCCGGCCACCGACCGGCGCGCCACCAGTGCCGCGGTGATACGGGGGAGTTCGGTGGAGCGCGCGGGGTTGAGACCGGTCATCGTCGCGATGCGGCGGAGCCGGTAGTCCACCGTGTTGGGGTGCACGTGCAGCGCGGTCGCGGTGCGGCGCCGGTCGAGTCCGTAGTCCACATAGGACTCCAGGGTGCGCAGCAGCTCCGGCTTGGCGTCCAGCGGGCGCAGTAGTTCGGCCAGCCCGGCCAGCGCCTCGCTCGGCCTGCTGAGCTGGTAGTCGAGCAGGACGTCGGCGAGGCGGTAGAGCCCGGGCGGTTTCCCGGTGCGCCGCACCAGGTCCACGATCTCCCCGGCCTGCGCGACGGCGGCCGGGATGGCCGGGGGCCCGGCGGTGACGGCCGCCGCCGTCACCGCGGCGCCCGCCAGGTCCGCGGCGTGCCCGACCAGCGCGCACAGCTCGGGCCAGCGCGGCGGTTCGGCGACCGGCATGAGCACCGTGCCGCCGGAGGTGTCCAGCGCGGTCAGCGTCGGTCGCCGGGCGAAGCGGTCGAGCGCGGTCTGGACCCGGCGGGTCTTGCGCCGGGCCGCCACCCGCGCCCGCTGCCCGGGACCGCGTTCGTCCGGATGCCGGGCCAGCGCGAGGATGAACACGACGTAGCACGGCGCCGGCCGGTGCCCGGTGCGCTGCGCGACCTGCTCCAGCGGCTCCCCGGCGAGCAGCGCCGTCATCAGCGCGTGCCGCCCGGCGTGCTCGTGGCCGTCCAGGATCTGCCTCGCCTCCAGGTAGGCGCTGCTCACCGCCGCGATCAGCTGCCGGAGCAGGCCCAGCTGCCAGCCCAGCGCCTCGTGCAGCGCGGGCAGATCGGCCGGGCACGCCTGTCCGGCGATCTCCGCCCAGCCGATCGCCATCCCCAGCTGGTAGGCGCTGAGGATCGCGTCCAGCGGGATACCCTCTTCGGCACGCTGGGCCGCGGAATCCCGCTGGCGCGCGAGCTCGCCGTCACGGGCGGGGCGCCGCTGCTCGATGACGTCGGCGAGCAGCCGCAGGTTGTACTGGACGATGTCCGCGATGTCGCCGACGAGCTCTTCGCGCGGAAGCTCCGCGTAGACGGGCAGTTCGCCGGGGAGCCGGTCGAGCACCCGGCGGGTCAGCATGGGGACCCGGGCGCGGAGCAGGCGCCCGACCGGCTGCCCGGCGAAGCACAGCACTTCGTTGTTACGCGTCATAACGGCTCCCGCCCAAATCTGCGTTACCGGCCAGTTACCAACGGTGGCACAAGTCCGCATGATGTTGTCCGGCACAATTGACGACACCGGGAGCCGCCGTGAAACCGCCCTCCGTCCGCGTCCTCCGCCACTCCTGTGTGGTGGCCGCGCTGCTGGCCCTGTCCGCCGTCCCCGCCACCCCCGCCGCCGCGCAGGGCCGCCAGGTGTACGCCGCGCTCGGCGACTCGATGGCGTCCGGGCCGCTGATCCCCGACATCACCGGGCCGGTGGGCTGCGGCCGGTCGACGCACAACTACGCGCACGAGCTGGACCGGCGCTTCTCGTTCACCATGTTCCGGGACGTCACGTGCAGCGGTGCCGAGACCAGGCACCTCACCGAACCGCAGTCGACGAGTGTGCTGGGGCACCCCACCGGCACCGTGTCGCCGCAGTTCACCGCGCTCAGTTCCGACACCACGCTCGTCACCCTGACCATCGGCGGCAACGACGCCGGCCTGATCGGCGTCGCCAACCAGTGCGTCAACCTCAATCCGTTCGCGACGCCGTGCAAGACGAAGTTCACCGCGGGCGGCGTGGACCAGGTCGCCGCCCGTGTCGACGCGGTCGCGCCGAAGATCGCGGCGGCGCTGGACGGGATCCGGCTGCGTGCCCCGCGCGCCCGCGTGCTCGTGACCGGGTACGGGCTCTACATCAAACCCGGTGGCTGCTGGCCGCTGCAGCCGGTCCTCCCGGTCGACGCGGATTACCTGCAGGGCAACGTCTTCCGGCTCAACGATGTGATCGCCGGACAGGCGAAGGCGCACGGCGCCACCTACGTCGACGTCGCCGCGCCGAGCGCGGGACACGACTCGTGCCAGGCGCCGGGGGACCGCTGGATCGAGGGCTACGTCCCGACCGACCTCGCGGCCCCGCTGCACCCGAACCGCCGGGGTGAGGCCGCCTACGCCCGGATCGTCGGCGACGTCGTCGGGCGGGGTTGAGCATGGCTCGGGTCTCCCGGCGTCTCGCCCTCGCCGCGGCGGTCGCGGTGCTGCTCGCCGCGACCGCCACCCCGGCCCTCGCCGCCGAAGGCTGGCGGCAGACCGGCGTCCAGCGGTACTACCTGTTCGACGCGCTCCAGCGGTCGCAGGGTGTCGCCACCGACGGCGGCTCGTGGTTCTTCTCGTGGCAGTACGGCCTGAGTCACGTGAGCCTCGACGGCCGCACGCTCGCGGCGAACAATCCGGCCATCCCGGCCGAAATCTCCCGGCAGGGCGGGAACCACATCGGCGACATCGACTTCCACGACGGGAAGCTCTACGTCCCCATCGAGGACGGCCCCGGCTACCGGCATCCCTACCTCGCGCTGTACGACGCGCGAACCCTCGAGTTCACCGGGACCGCGTACGCGCTTCCCCAGGCGTTGCACACCAAGGGCGTCCCGTGGGTCGCCGTCGACGCCGGGCGCGGCTACGTCTACACCGCGGAATGGGATCCGACCGCCGCGCTGAACGTCTTCCGGCTCGCCGACCTGAGCCTGGTGAAGACCGTGCCGCTGAACCCGGCGATCGGCCGGATCCAGGGCGCGAAGCTCCACGATGGCGCGCTGTACGCGTCTTCCGACAACGCCACGAAGTCCGTGTACCGCGTCGATCCGGACAGTGGATCGGTCACCGAGGTGCTGCGCCGGGACCTGGGCGGCGCCGAGGCCGAGGGCCTGGCGTTCCTCGCCACGCCGGACGGCGGGGTGATGCACGTCCTGGAGGCCGCGCCGAAGACGTTGTCAACCGCGTTACGCGGCTACGTCCGGCTTCCGTAGCGCCCGAGCCCGCCCGCCCCCGTCCGTCCACGGTGACCCCGTGGGCGGACGGGGGCTTTCGGCGTTCCGCGCCGGACGAGACGTTGCGGATCGGGTGGGACCGCTATACGGTGAGCGAACTAGAACAGGTTACAGTTTTGGGTGGCGGGCCGGACCGAGGAGCGGAAATGGTGAAAAGGGCGCCGCGTAGCGACGAGGCCGACTACGTGGTCATCGGGTCGGGCAGCTCGGGGGCGGCGATCGCCGGCAGGCTGGCGGAATCGGGTGCCAGCGTGATTGTTCTCGAGGCCGGCAAGAGCGACGAGCAGCTCCTGGTGAAGAAGCCGGGGATGGTCGCCCCGATGCACGCGGTGCCGCAGCTGAAGCGGATCGTCGACTGGGGCTACTACTCGGTGCCGCAGAAACATGTTCTCGATCGCCGGATGCCGGTGCCGCGAGGCAAGGTGATCGGCGGCTCCAGTTCGGTCAACGGCATGGTGTACGTCCGCGGCAACCGCGCGAACTTCGACTCGTGGGCCGCCGAGGGCAACAAGGGCTGGGACGCGGACAGCGTGAACGCCGCGTACAAGCGGATGGAGGACTTCGAGGACGGCGAAAACGCCTTCCGGGGCGCGGGCGGGCCGATCCGGGTCACGCGCAACAGGACCCCGCAGGAGGGCACGCTCCAGTTCCTCGACGCCACCGCCGACGCCCTCGGCTGCGACATCCTCGACGACTACAACGCCGGGTCGCAGGAAGGCGTCAGCCGGATGCAGCAGAACGCCGCCGACGGCCTGCGCTACAGCGCCTCGCGCGGGTACCTCCGCGACCTCGCGCCCGCGACGCTCCAGGTGCAGTCCCGGGTGCTGGCGAAGAAGGTCGTCATCGAGAACGGCCGGGCGGCCGGGGTCGAGGTGATCGACGCGAACGGCACGCGGCGCACCGTCCGCGCCGGGAAGGAGGTCATCGTCTCCGCCGGGTTCGTCGGCTCGCCGCAACTGCTCATGCTCTCCGGCATCGGCCACGCCGAGCACCTGAAGGAGTTCGGCATCGACGTGGTCGCGGACCTGCCGGTCGGCGACAACCTGCACGACCACATGTTCCACGCCCTGACCTTCCGGGTCTCCTCCTGCACGAACAAGGGCACCGCGCCGTACTTCGCGCGCGGACTGGCCCGCGAGCTGCTCCGGCCCGGCAGCACGTTCCTGGCGAACTCGGTCTTCGAGGCCCTCGCGTTCCTCAAGACCTCGCAGGCCGGCGCGGTCCCCGACCTCCAGCTGCACCTGCTGCCGTGGGCCTACGTGACGCCCAACCAGGACGCGCCGATCCGCCACGACGTCGATAAGCGCCCCGCGCTCACCGTGCTGACCACCCTGATCTACCCGAAGAGCCGGGGCACCCTGCGGCTCGCCTCGGCCGACCCCACCGCGGCCCCGCTCATCGACTTCCAGTACCTGGCCGACCCCGCCGACCTCGAAGTGCTCGGCGAGGGCTCGGAGATGGTGCGCGAGATCTTCGCGTCGAAGGCGTTCAAGGGCGCGGTCAAGGAGGAACTCCACCCCGGCACCGGGGTGCGGGGCCAGGAGCTGCGCGACGCGATCCTGAACCGCGCGACCTCGGTGTACCACGGCGTCGGGACCTGCCGGATGGGCGTGGACGAACTCGCCGTGGTGGATCCCGAGCTCAAGGTGCGCGGCGTCGACGGGCTCCGGGTCTGCGACGCGTCGATCATGCCGTCGATCACCGGCGGCAACACCAACGCGCCCGCCATCATGATCGGCGAGATGGGCGCGCAACTCGTTCTCGCGGACCACTGAGCGGAGCCGACGATGACCCTCAGCACGGCCGGACCCACTCGTCCGCGGTCGGTGACCGACGCGTTCCTCGCCGGCCTCGTCGCGCGGGTGCCGGGGTCGGCGGGCACGACCTGGAACCTCACCGAGGTCTACACCGGCGACACGCTCGTCGAACTGCCGCAGTCGGCACCGGCCGACGTCGAGCGGGCGTTCGCCACCGCGCGCGCGGCCCAGCGGAAGTGGGCGGCCACCCCGCTCAAGCGACGGCTGGCGGTGTTCAAGCGCGCGCACCGGATCTTCGTGGGCAACGCGCGGGCCGTGGCCGACCTCATCCAGGTCGAAAGCGGCAAGAACCGGCGGATGGCGATCGAGGAGACCTGCGATCCGGCGATGGTGATGAGTCATTACCTCAAGCGGGCGGCCAGGCTCCTGCGCCCGGTCCGGCGCGGCGGCCCGGTGCCGCTGCTGACCTCCTCGACCGAGATCCGGCAGCCCAAGGGAGTCGTCGGCATCATCGCGCCGTGGAACTTCCCGTTCGCCACCGGCATTTCCGACGCCATCCCGGCGCTGATGGCCGGCAACGCGGTCGTGCTGAAGCCCGACAACAAGACGGCCCTCTCCCCGCTCTACGGCGTGCGGATGCTGGAGGAGGCGGGGCTGCCGGAAGGCCTGTTCCAGGTGGTGTGCGGCGAGGGCCCCGACGTCGGCCCCACGCTCATCGACCACGCCGACTACGTGATGTTCACCGGGTCCACGGCCACCGGCAAGGTGATCGGCGAACGGGCGGGCCGGAACCTCGTCGGCTGCTGTCTCGAACTCGGCGGCAAGAACCCGATGATCGTGCTCGACGACGCGGACCCGGCCGAGGCCGCGCAGGGCGCGGTCTTCGGCGCGTTCGGCAACACCGGCCAGATCTGCATGCACATCGAGCGGATCTACCTGCCCGAGTCCCGCTACGACGAGTTCAAGAAGGCCTTCGTGGCCAAGGCCGAAGCCCTCGACGTCCGCGCCGCCTACGACTTCGGCCCCGAAATGGGCTCGCTCGTCTCGGTGGACCACATGCGGCGCGTCAAGTCACACGTCGACGACGCCGTCGCCAAGGGCGCCACGGTGCTCTGCGGGGGAAAGCCGCGCCCCGATCTCGGCCCGGCGTTCTTCGAACCGACGATCCTCGAAGGCGTCACCAAGGACATGCTCTGCGGCGTAACGGAAACCTTCGGCCCCGTTGTCGCGTTGCACAGGTACCGCACCGTCGACGAGGCCGTCGCGCTCGCCAACGACACCGACTACGGCCTCAACGCCTCGGTGTGGAGCCGCGATCTCGACGCCGCCCACGCCGTGGCCGCGCGGATCGAATCGGGCAACGTCAACATCAACGACAGCCTGGCCACGGCCTTCGCCGCCAAGGGGACGCCGTCCGGCGGGGTCAAGAGCTCCGGTGTCGGCGCCCGCCACGGTGACCAGGGCCTGCTCAAGTACACCGACGTGCAGAACCTGGCTGTGCTCAAGAAACCGGTCATGGGGCCGCGGCCGGGTCAGGACTACGGGAAGTACGTGGAGAGCATGCTGTCCGGGCTGAAGCTCATGCGGAGGTTTCGCATCCGATAGCCGTCGTGTTCCACAGTGGACTCTTCGGTACGGGCGATCGGGCATTTCCGGGTGGGCGCGGGGGCAGGACACGGAGCGAAGGCGTGTTCGCCGGTGGCCCCGGCGGTACGGTGTCCGGCGATCGGGCGGCGGCGGCCCGGCGCGGCGGCGGGAGCGGGGCATGGAGCTGACCAGGGTGCACCCCGGGTTGCGCCGGTCGGTGCGGCGGGTTCCCGTGCTGCCCGTGCGGTGGCGGTGGCTGCGCGGCCTGTCGCGGGCCGTGTTGCGCCGGTTCCCGCCTGGCGCGGTCGTGGCCGGGGTGCGGTTCCGGGACCTGGACGCGGACGGACGCGCCGTCCGTGTCTATCGGCCGGAGTCGGGTGCTTCCGGGGCCGGGCTCCTCTGGATCCACGGGGGCGGCTTCGTCGCGGGCCTGCACACGCAGGATCACCGGTTCTGCGCCGGTCTCGCCCGTGACCTCGGCGTGGTCGTTGTTTCCGTCGACTACCGGCTGGCCCCGGACGATCCGTTCCCGGCGGCCATCGACGACTGTGTCGCGGGCTGGGACTGGTTCCAGCGCGTCCACGCGGAGTTCGGCGTCGACCCGGCGCGGATCGCGGTCGGCGGGCAGAGCGCGGGCGGCGGGCTGGCCGCCTGCCTTGCCCAGCGCGTCCACGACCGGGGTGGCGTCCGGCCCCGCGCCCAGCTCCTGTTCTGCCCGATGCTCGACGACCGGACCGCCACGAGGACCGAACTCGACGCCCGGCGGCACTGGATCTGGCCCAACCGCGACAACCGGTTCGGCTGGTCCGCCTATCTCGGCCACGAACCGGGGCGGCCCGCCGAGCCCTACGCCTCCGCCGCCCGGCGCGAGGACCTCGCCGGTCTGCCCCCGGCCTGGATCGGCGTCGGGGACATCGACCTGTTCCACGAGGAGGACACCGCCTACGCGCGACGGCTCCGCGCGGCGGGCGTCGGCTGCGAGCTGGACGTCGTTCCCGGGGCGCCGCACGGGTTCGAGTCGTGGGCGGCCGCGGAACCCGTCGCCGCGGACTTCCTCGGGCGGGCCCGGGAGTGGCTCGGCCGCGCCGTCGCGTCTCCGGGCCCCGGTTGTTCCGGAGACCGAGACGGCGCACCCTCGAGCCCGTAGGAGACCGGGCGCCATGAGGATCCCGGGTCACCTTGCCTCTTCGACGAGGGGGCGAAGTGTGCCGTGGAAGGCGGCGATGTCGATGCCCCTGAGCAAGCCGTCGCCCGGCCGGTACCGCACGGCGACCGGGCAGCTGCCCTGGTCGGATTCCGTTCCCGGCACGGAGAAGGCCGCGACTCGCCGCCCTGTCGCGGCTTCGAGCACGGATACCTCATACGTCGCTTCGAAGAGCGAAAGGATCAGCGGGCCCTTCTCGAACGGGCAGGTCACTTGCCTGCCGGAAGGGCTGCCCGGCTTCGGGGTCAGACAGGCGACGAGCTGGACCCGCGAGCGATCCACCGGGCCGAGCGCATCGGCGCCGGTCTTCGGCTGCCACTGCGCAGGCAGGAAGAACCCGCTGTCGTGGATGCGCTCCTCCTTGCCGAGCTTGATCAGGGTGATCCAGTGCGGGCCGGGCCCGGAGTACCGCGGGCCGTGGATGTTGTAAACGTATCGCTCCGGCTTCTCGCAGGCGGTTTCGTCGCCGGCTGCCTGGATCGGTCCCGACGGGCGCGCCGCCGGTGGCAGCACCGACGGTGGCGGGCCACCGGGACGGTCACCCGGCCACGCGCAGGGACCGTCGAACACGAGCGACAACGAGGCCGTCCAATCGCTGTCCAGCTGCAACTGGACGCCGATCCCGTCCGGGGCGTGCCCGCGCAGTGTCCTGGTCTGCCCCGGTTTTCCCGATCCGGAGACTGCTATCGTGTTCTCCGCGAGATCGCCGAAGCCGTTGTCTCCCAGCCACTTCTTGATGGCGTCGAAGTATTTCGCCGGATCCTGGGCGCCGAGGCCGATGGTATAGGGGGAGTCCGGCGCCACGCCCCAGTCCGGGCCTTTGACCGGCAGGTCCGCGCAACTTTTCCGCGGTGAGAACCGAGCCGCCACCCGGTCCGATTCGAAGACGAAGGTCGGATCGAGGACCTCGGCGTGGATCCGCTCGGCGTAGTCGGCGATCCGCGCGCTGATCTCCGTCACGCGCACAGCCGGCTCCGGCGGCCCCGGTGGAGCGGGCGGCGCCGCCGGCGGCGGTGTACCACCACACGCCACCAGCCAGGTCAGGCAGCATCCGACGAACAGTACCCTGGCGATCGTCAGCTGGCCGACCATGAGCACATCCTGCCGGGGTGGCCGGGGACCCCTCCCGGACGCGGCGATCCCGACTGGCGGAAGTCTTGTTGGCGACCTTTCGGCCGGGCCGGTGGTTTTCCGTCCGGGACGACGGCCGCGGCGGGCGGTGTGGTCAGGACGAGCTGTGCAGCGCCGGGTCTCCGGTGAGGATCTGCTTCTCGAGCACCTGGAGCGATGGGCTCGGGTCGAGGCCGACCTCTTCCACCAGATGGGACCTGAGCGTGGCGAAGGCGATCAATGCGTCCGCCTTTTTGCCGCTCTGGTGAAGTGCGATGATGAGCTGACGCGCGATGCGTTCGTCGAGCGGCTGATATCGCGCGAGGTCGTGCAGTTCGCTCAATATCTCGGTACTTCTGTTAAGCCTGATGAACGATTCGTTACGGTCGATCAGCGTGGAAATACGTTCATTCTCGAGGGTGGTTCTGAGATTGAGGAGCCAGGAGCTGGAGACGTCGGCGAAGGCCGGGCCGCGCCACAGTGCGTGTGCCTCGTCGAGCAGCGCGGCCACCCGTCTGTCGTCGTCGGTGTTCCTGGCGGTGACCACGAGACGGCGGAACCGGTGCAGGTCGACCGTGTTGGGATCCACGGTGAGCTGGTAGCCACCGGATCTCCGGGCCAGGGTGGCCTCGTCCTCGCCGTCCGCGCCCAGCGCGGTCTTCAGCCTTCCGATGTGCCCGTAAAGCACGTTTCTGGCCGAATCCGGCGGATCCTCGCCCCAGACCCGCTCGATCAGCCTCGTGGTCGGTACCAGCCGATTGGGTTCGGTCAGCAACGCCCCGAGTACGCACCGTTGCTTCGGCCGTCCAATGTCCAACGGTTTTCCGCCGTCCAGGACTTCAATCGGGCCGAGCACCCTGAATTCCAGCCTCGCCTTCTCTGCGGTCACGAAGTGAACAGTAGTTGTCGGCGGTGAGAACAAGAGAAGACCTCCTGCCTTTGGGGCGAACGGTACAGGGTTGTGTGCACTTCCGGGCAACCGTGGGATCCGGGCCGAACCGCCGGTGTTATGGGGCACAAGCGGTACCTCGTAAATGAAGTTGACCGATTTGCCGTACCGCTCTGCGTCGAAGGGAGTAGCCGGTACTGTTCCGGCGCGCGCCCCTGTTGTTCGACAACGTTTTCACCACGTTTTCGCAATCCTGGGCGGGCATCGTTGGCCGTCTCGGGGACGCGGAGGCGGTGAAAATCCTTCGCGAACAAGGATCGTTGACAACGTTTGCCACCGTCGTTGATCTGCGTGGCCGATCTGTAGGGGCCCAATAACGTTGATTGAATCACTGGCGCATGTCGTGACACTGCCGCAGCTGTGCAAGTGGCGGGCGGAGACAATGCCGACTCGACTGTCACACGGGTATCTGGTCGACGGCGAGCAGGAAGCCGGACTGAGCTACGCCGAACTGGACCGGGCCGCGCGTGCCGTCGCCGTGGAACTGCGCAGGCACGTTTCGCCGGGGGATCGGGCGTTACTGCACTACCCGCCCGGTCTCGAATTCCTCGTCGGTTTTTTCGGCTGTGCCTACGCCGGTGTCGTCGCGGTGCCGATCGCGCCGGTGGACGCGCGGGGAGGCGAGGCGGCGGCCAGGGCGCGGGCGGTGGCCCGCAGCGCCACGCCGAAGCTGCTGCTGTCCTCGGCGGGGTTCCTGGCGTCGAACACGGCGGTGCTGCGCGAGGTGCTCGGCGACGCCGGGCCGGCCCGCCTCGCCACCGACACCGTCGATCCCGCCCTCGCCGCCGGCTGGCGGGACCCGGGGGTCGAGGCGGACACCGTGGCCTATCTGCAGTACTCGTCCGGATCCACCGGCGAGCCCAAGGGCGTCGTGCTCACCCACGCCCAGGTGCTGCACAACCTCGCGGTGATGGAGGACCTGGTCACCCTGCGGCTGTCCACCGACGTGGTGAGCTGGCTGCCCATGTTCCACGACATGGGCCTGCTCTCCGGCGGCATCCTGCCGATCTTCGCAGGCTGCCCGGCGATGATCCTCTCGCCGGTCGGTTTCATCCGTCGCCCGTACCGCTGGCTGGAGGCGCTCGGCCGCGGCGAGAAGGTCGTTTCGGTGTGCCCCAACTTCGCCCTCGACCTCTGCGTCCGGCGCACCACCGAGGCACAGCGCGCGCGGCTGGACCTGAGCCGCCTGCACACCGTGGTGATCGGCGCGGAACCGGTGCGCGCGGCGACCCTCGACCGCTTCGCCGCCGCGTTCGAGCCCCACGGGCTGCGCCGCGACGCGCTGCGCCCGTGTTACGGGCTGGCGGAGGCGACCCTGCTGGTGAGCGGCGGGCCCGGCCACTTCGAGCCCCGGGTGCACACCGTGGACGCGGAAGCGCTGGCGCGCGGCGAGGTCCTGGCACCGGGTGGCAGCGGGGAGACCCGCACGCTGGTCGGCTGCGGTGGAGTGAACGACCGGGTGCGCGTGGCGATCGTCGAACCGGGCACCTCGCGCCCGTGCCCGCCCGGCCGGGTCGGCGAGATCATGGTCGGCGGGCGCAGCGTCGGCAGCGGCTACTGGGACAACCCGCGCGCCACCGCGGAGACCTTCGGCCAGGCGGTCGACGGCGCCGGCGCGGACTTCCTGCGCACCGGTGACCTCGGCCTGCTGCTGGACGGCCAGCTGGTCGTCGCCGGCCGCCGCAAGGACCTCATCCTGGTGGACGGCGCCAACCACTACCCGACCGATCTCGAGTCCACAGTGGAGGAAGCGGACGCGGAGATCCGGGCCGGGCACTGCGCCGTGGTCTCGGTGGACGACGGCGAACGGGAACTCGTCGTGGTGCTGGCCGAGGTCTCCGCGCGGGTCTCCCGGGGACCGGACGGGGCGGCCCGCCGGCCGGGGATCCGCGCCGCGGTCCGCCGGGAGATCTCGGCCCGGCACGGGGTGGCGGTGCACGACGTCGTCCTGCTGCCGCCGGGCAGCCTTCCCTTCACCAGCAGCGGAAAACTCCAGCGCGCCGCCTGCCGGGCGGGGTATCTCGACGGCCACTTCGAATCGCTGCGGGTGGACGCCACCACGGCGGTGGTCTCGTGACCTCCGGGGCCGACCCGGGAACCGTGCGGCAGCGGTTGCGGGCCATTGTCGCCGCGGAGCAGGGGGTGCCCGCCGAGGACGTCGACACCGGGAGCTCCTTCCACGATCTCGGCCTGAGCTCCAGCCAGCTGATCAGCGCCTGCGGCGAGTTCGAGGACTGGCTGGGCAGTCCCGTGCCCGCGTCGATGCTCTACCAGTACCCGACGATCGACGCGCTCACCGCCGCGCTCACCGGCCCCGCCGTTTCGCCGACGCCCGCCCCGGTTTCCGCCGCGCCGCAAGGGGATCCGGTGTGCGTGGTCGGCCTCGGCTGCCGGTTTCCCGGCGGTGCGAACGGCCCGGACCGGTTCTGGCGCGCCCTCGTCGCGAGGACGGACGCGGCCACCGAGGTGCCCGCCGACCGGTGGGACGCCGCGGCGTACTTCGACCGGGACCCGACGGCGCCGGGGAAGTCCTACACGACACGCGGCGGTTTCCTGGACGACCTCGCCGGGTTCGACGCGGACTTCTTCGGGATCCCGCCCGCCGAGGCGGTGCGGATGGATCCGCAGCACCGGCTGCTGCTCGAGGTGACCTGGTCGGCGCTGGAGCACGCGGGGGTCGCCCCGGACCGGCTGCGCGGCAGTCGTACCGGCGTGTTCGTCGGCATGATGGGCAGCCAGGAGTACGCCCGGGTACAGACCGACCGCGAGGCGGACGCCTGTTTCGACGATCCCTACTTCGGCTACGGCACCGCCCCGAGTGTCGCCGCGGGGCGGCTGTCCTATCTGCTGGACCTGCGCGGGCCCAGCCTGTGCCTGGACACCGCGTGCTCCTCCTCGTTGCTGGGCGTGCACCTGGCCGCGCAGAGCCTCGCGAGGGGGGAGTGCGACCTCGCGGTGGCCGGTGGGGTCAGCGCGCTGCCGCATCCCGCCGCGCTGGTGCAGGCGTGCCGGGCGCATATGCTCGCCGCGGACGGCCGCTGCAAGACCTTCGACGCCGCCGCCGACGGCTTCCTGATGTCCGAGGGCTGCGGCGTGGTCGTCCTGGAACGGCTCGGCGACGCGGTCGCCAGGGGCCACCGGGTGCTCGCCGTGCTGCGCGGGTCCTCGGCGGGGCAGGACGGGCGCAGCAACGGCATGACCGCGCCCAATCTCGCGGCACAGGTCCAGGTCATCCGCGACGCGCAGGCCGCGGCGGGCGTGCGGCCGTCCGAGGTCGGCTACCTGGAGACGCACGGGTCGGGCACCCGGCTGGGCGACGCGATCGAGGTCTCCGCCCTGCGGGAGGTGTTCGGCGCGGACCGCGACGCGGTGGCGCCGCTGGTGCTGGGCGCGGTGAAGAGCAACCTCGGTCACCTGCTCGGCGCGGCGGGGATCGCCGGGTTCATCAAGGCGGTCCTGGTCCTGCGGCACGGCGAGATCCCGGCCAACCTGCACCTGACCGAGCCGAGCCCGGACATCGACTGGGCGCGCTCGCCGGTGTCGCTCCCGGACCGGCTCACCGCGTGGCCCGCGACCGGCGGGCCCCGGATCGCCGGGGTGAGCTCGTTCGGCTGGTCGGGGACCAACGTGCACGTCGTGCTGGAGGAAGGCCCGGCGCCCGGGGCGCCGTCGCCGGAGGCCGGCGGCGGATGGCGGCTGCTCATGCTCAGCGGGCACACCGAAACCGCGGTGTCGCGGGTGGCGGCCGGACTGCGGGAGGAGCTGACCCGGCGCGGCGAGGAGGTCGACCTGGCCGACGTGGCGTACACCCTGCGCGAGGGCCGCGCGGAGCTGTCCCACCGGCTGTCCGTGGTCTGCCGGGACGTGCCGGAGGCGGTGCGGGCGCTGGGCTCGGTGAGCGGCCCGATACCCCGGGTGCGCGCGGAGGGCGACCGGGGGGCCGGGTTCCTGTTCCCCGGGACCGGGGACCACGCCGTCGGCATGGGCCGCGGGCTGTATGACACCGAGAAGGTCTTTCGCGCCACGTTCGACGAATGCGCGGACCTGCTGCGCCCGGAGCTGGACGCCGATCTGCGCGACCTGGTGTACCCGGCGGACGCGTCCGGCGCCGCCGTAACCGGGCTGGCCGGCCTGCTCGGCCGAGCACCGGCGGCGCGGGACCGGTCGCTGCACCGGGTGGACGTCGTGCACAGCGCCGTGTTCACCGTGGAGTACGCGCTGGCGAAACTGTGGCAGAGCCGGGGAGTCGAACCGGCGGCCCTGCTCGGGTACAGCCTCGGCGAGTACGTCGCGGCCTGTCTCGCCGGGGTGTTTTCCCTGCCGGACGCCCTTTCCGTGGTGGCGCGGCGGGGACGGCTGATCGGCGGGCTGCCCGGGGGCGTGATGCTCGCGGTCCCGCTGCCGGCTGCCGAGCTGACGGGCCTGCTGCCCGCCGGGGTCTCCGTCGCCGCGTACAACGGGCCCGCGATGGCCGTCGTGGCCGGACCGCCGGAACCGGTGCGGCGCCTGGAAAACCTGCTCGACGGACGGGACGTCGTGCACCGGCGGGTGAACAACGGGCATGCGCTGCACACCGGCGCGCTCGCCCCGGTCAGGGCGGGCCTGGTGGAGCTGATCGGCGAGGTTTCCCGCGGAGCGCCGGAAATCCCGGTGATCTCCTCGCGGTCCGGTGACTGGCTCACCGCCGAAGAGGCCGCCGACCCCGGGTACTGGGCGGCGCAGATGTGCGAGCCGGTGCGGTTCGACCGGGGCCTGCGCACCTTCGCCGAACGGGCCGGGATCGCGCTGGAGACCGGACCGGGCCAGACGCTCAGCAGCCTGGCCGGGCAGCGGGCGGACGGCGACGGCCGGGGCGTCACGGCGATTCCCACCCTGCGGCCGGGCTGGATCGAGGGAGACGACCACGAGTACCTGACGCGGGCGGCGGGCCGGTACTGGGCGGCGGGCGGGAGGACCGCGCGCGAGCGGGAGACCGGCCGCCGGATCCTGGCGCTGCCGACCTATCCGTTCGAACACCGGCGGTTCTGGCCCGATCGTGTCCACAACGTACAACTCCACAATGGACAGTCCGGTGGCGTGCGGAGCCACTACGGACTCGAAGCGCCCGACAAGCGCGAGGACCGGGCGGACTGGTGTCACGTGCCGGTGTGGAAGCAGTCCTTCCCGATCCTGCGCGACGCCATGGGGGAGAAGGATCGCTGGCTGGTGCTCACTCCCGGCCCCGCGCTGGACGAGATCGTCACCGCGCTGGGCGCGGGGACCGCGGGCGTGGTCACGGTCGCTCCCGGCGAAGGATTCCGGCAGCGCTCGGCCGATTCCTACGTCGTCGCGCCCGACGGCTATCGCCAGCTGGTCGAGCGGTTGCGTGACACGGACCGGCTGCCCACCCACGTGCTGTACGCCTGGCCGGACGGGGACAACCTCGTCTACCACGTCCTGCGGAACCTGCTGGGCGCGCTGGGCGGGCACGCCGCGGGCATCGGGGTACGGGTGCTCTCCGTCGACGCGCAGGATGTCCTTCCCGGCGAGGCCGCCGATCCCCGGATGGCGACCGCGCACGGTTTCACCGGCACACTGGAGCAGGAGTTCCCCGGCATCGGCTACCGCGTGATCGACGTGGCCTCCGCCGATCTCGCCGCCGCGAAACCGGCGAACCGCGCGCGGCTGGTGGCCGAACTGCGGTCCGGCGCCACGGATCCGTGCGTCGCCTATCGGGGTGGCGTGCGGTGGGTGCGCGGGTGGGATCCCGTCCGGATCGAACCGGCCGGGCCCGGCGCGGTGTGGCGCGAGGACGGCGTCTACCTCATCACCGGCGGCTTCGGTGAGCTCGGCAGGGCGCTCGCCCGCGGTCTCGCCGCGCGAGGCGGGACCCGGCTCGCCCTGCTCGGCCGGTCGGCACCGGAGCCGGAAGTGGTCCGGGAACTGGAGGAACTGGGCGCGGAGGTGCTGCCGCTGCCGGCCGACGTGGCCGATCCCGCCCAGCTCGCCGACGCGCTCGGCCGGATCCGGGCGCGGTTCGGCGCGCTGCACGGGGTGATCCACGCGGCCGGGGTACCGGCGGGCGGGCTCGTCACGGTGGGGGGCCGGGAGGACGCCGAACGCGTGCTGCGGCCCAAGGTCGACGGAACGCTCGCGCTGTGCGAGGCGCTGGCCGGGCAGCCGCTGGACTTCCTCGTCCTGTACTCGTCGTCGGTGGTCGCCTTCGGGGGCCTGGGTGAAAGCGATTACAGCGCCGCCAACAACTTCCTCGGCGCGTTCGCGCGGGCACAGCGCGCGCGAGGGCTGCCGGTCACCGCGATCGACTGGGGGCCGTGGCAACGGGACGCGTGGACCCCGGCCGGCGCCGGAACCTGGGCCCGGCTGCGGGAACTGCGCGATCGCTACGGGATCACCGACGAGGAGGGGATCGACCTGCTGACTCGGGTCCTCGCGACCCCGCTCGCGCAGGTCATGGTGGTACCGCAGGATCCGGACCTGCTCGCCGCGCGGTGGCGGGAGCTGGCCACGGTCCCGGGCGGCGCGGCGCGCGCGCATCCCCGGCCCCCGCTGCGCACCCCCTACGTGGCGCCCCGGACCGAGGTGGAGCGCACGATCGCGAAGGTCTGGCAGCGCTGTCTCGGCGTGGACCGGGTGGGGGTCGACGACCAGCTGTTCGAGCTGGGCGGGACCTCCCTCATCGGATTGACCATCGTCGCCGCGCTGGCCAAGGAACTGGCCGTGCCGCTTTCGGCGGCGGACCTGTTCGAGGCCCCGACCCCCGCCGCACTGGCCGGTGTCGTCGCGAACCGGCTCGGCGGCGGCGAAACCGGACCGGCCGCCCCGCGCGGCGAGCGCGGCGCCCGGCGTCGCGAACTGGCCGAGGCGGCGGCCCGGCGGGGCAGGCGAACGAAGGGACGGACCCGGTGAGCGAGGAGCCCGAGGAGTCTACTGTGGACGATGACACGTCGGTCGCGATCGTCGGGATGGCCTGCCGGTTCCCCGGCGCCGCCGACCTCGGCCAGTACTGGCGCAACCTGCGCGGGGGAGTCGAGTCGATCACCCGGTTCACCGACGAGGAACTGCGCGCGGCCGGTGTCGACGAGGAAACGCTGGCCGATCCCGCCTACGTCAAGGCCGCGCCGGTGCTCGACGACGTCGAGCTGTTCGACGCGTCCTTCTTCGGCTTCACCCCGGCCGAGGCCCGGATCAGTGATCCGCAGCAGCGGCTGTTCCTCGAAGTCGCCTGGACGGCGCTGGAGGCCGCCGGATGCGATCCCGGCCGGTTCGACGGCTCCGTGGGCGTGTTCACCGGGTCGGCGTTGAGCACCTACCTGCTCAACAACCTCGTGACCAATCCCGGTGTCGCCGAATGGGCCGGGCGGATGCAGCTCGCGCTCGGCAACGACAAGGACTCGCTCAGCACCCGCGTCGCCTACGCGTTCGACCTGCGCGGGCCGTCCTACGGGGTGCAGAGCTACTGCTCCAGCTCGCTGGTCGCGGTCGCCGCCGCCTGCACGAGCCTGGTCGCGGGCGAATGCGACGCGGCGCTGGCGGGCGGTGTCTCGATCAGCGTCCCGCACCGGGTCGGCTACCAGTACCAGGAGGGCGGCATCAGCTCGCCCGACGGGCACTGCCGGGCCTTCGACGCCGACGCCGGGGGCGCGCCGCTGGGCAACGGCGTCGGTGCCGTGGTGCTCAAGCGGCTGAGCGACGCGCGGGCCGACGGCGACCACGTGCACGCGGTGATCCGCGGCTGGGCGGTCAACAACGACGGCGGTGTCAAGGTCGGCTACACCGCGCCCGGCGTGCTCGGGCAGGCCGAGGTGATCGGCGACGCCATGGCGAACGCCGGGGTCGGCGGCGCGGACATCGACTACGTCGAAACGCACGGCACCGGCACCGCGCTGGGGGACGCCGCCGAGTTCGCCGCACTGAGGCGGGCCTTCGGTGACAGCGTCGAGCCGGGCGGCTGCGCCATCGGCTCGGTGAAGACCAACTTCGGCCATCTCGACCGCGCGGCCGGGGTCGCCGGGCTGATCAAGACCGCGCTCGCGCTCGAACACCGCGAGCTTCCGCCGACCCTGCACTTCCGCGCCCCGAACCCCGGGATCGACCTGGCGGGCAGCCCGTTCCGGGTACAGACCGAACTGGCGGAGTGGGCCGGGCGCGGGCGGCCGCGCCGCGCCGGGGTGAGCGCCTTCGGGATCGGGGGCACCAACGCCCACGTCGTGCTCGAAGAGGCGCCCGCGGCCGAGCCGACGGTACCGGTCACCCGGCCCGAAACCCTGGTCCTGTCCGCGCGCACCGCCGAAGCGGCCGACGCCAGGGTCCGCGCGCTCGCCGGGGCGCTGGCAGCACTGTCCGAATCGGACACTCCGCTCGCGGACGTCGCCCGCACGTTGCAGCTCGGCCGCGCGGAGTTCGAACACCGCCGCGCGGTGGTGGTCGCCGACCGGGCCGACGCCGTGGCGGCGCTGGGCGAGCCGGGATGGCCCCGGCTGGTGCGCGGCGACGAGCCGGTGCCGGGCCGCTCGCTCGGCTTCGTCTTCGCGGGTGGCGAAGACCGCCCGATGACGGTGCCCGCGGGCCTGGTGGCCGAGCTGAGCGCGGCCGAACCGGTCTTCGCCGACGCCGTCGGCGAGGTCGTGGACCGCTCCGGCGAAGTGGTTCCGGCGCTCGGGGACGTGCTGACCGGCGCCGGGGAAGCGACGCTGCTCGCCGCGAGCCTCGCGGAGTTCGTGCTCCAGTACGCGCTGGGCCGCACGTTGTGGCGCTGGGGCGTCCGCCCGGACGTGCTGACCGGGCACGGCATCGGCGCGTACGCCGCGGCCGTGCTGGCCGGGGTGCTCTCCCTGCCCGATGCGTTGGCGCTGCTGGCTTTCCGCGCACAGCTGCCCGAACACGCGGAGCTGGACGAAGCCGCGCTGACCGGCTGGGTCCGCGAGCATCTCACCCCGTCCCCACCGGAAACGCCGTACCTGTCGGACCTCACCGGCGCCCGGGTCACCGGCGACGAGGTCACCGATCCCGGCTACTGGGCGAAACAGCTCCGCGCGCCGGGCCGGTTGGCCGGGCAGGTGGGTGAACTGGGCGGTGGGCTGGACCGGGGCATCGTCCAGTTCGGCGGCGCCGCGGACCTGGTCGCCCGGCACGCGGACGCGTCGGCACTGGTCGTCCGGGTGGGCGGGAACACGTCCGGTGACGCGGCTGCGGCGTTGCAGACCGCCCTCGCGAAGCTGTGGGCGGGCGGGGTGGCCGTCGACTGGGCGGCGCGGGACGACGCACCGCGGCGGCGGGTCCCGCTGCCCACTTACCCGTTCGAGCGCAGGCGGTACTGGGTCGATCCGCCCTCGGCCGACCGGCCGGACGAGCCTCGGCTGTACGCCGAGCGGTGGCGACCGGCCGAAGTGCCCGAAAGCGACCGCGCGACCGGGCCGTTCCTGATCTTCGCCGAGGACTCCGGGCTCGGCGCCGCACTGGCGGCCCGCGTGGACGCGGGCGTCACCGTGCGGGCGGGCGAGGCCTTCGCCGAACTCGCCGAGGACTCCTTCACCGTGCGTCCCGGCGTGGCGGCCGACCACGACCGGCTGGTGGCCCGGCTCGCCGAGCTGGGACGGCTGCCCTCGCGCGTCGTGCACCTGTGGGGTGTCACCGGCGCCGACGAGGACCCGGCGTCCCCGGAAACCCTGCGGGCACACCGGATCCGCGGTTTCGACACCCTCGTGTGCCTGGTCAGGTCGCTGGCCGCGCTGGCGAAGTCCGGGGTGGACATCACCGTCGTCGCCGATCACCTGCACGAGACGGGCACCCCCTCGCCCGGCAAGGCCGCCGTGCTCGGCGCGTGCCTGGTGATCCCGCAGGAGCACCCCGGATTCGGCTGCCGCAGCGTGGACGTCACCGGGCAGCACGGTGACCTCGGGGACCTCGCGGAGCGGCTGCTCACCGCACCCGCGGTCCCCGCCGCCGCGTATCGCGACGGCAGCTGGCTGACGCGGTCCTACACCGCGGCGCCACCGCCCGCCGTCGAGCCGCCGCTGCGTGACGGTGGCGCCTACCTGATCACCGGCGGGCTCGGCAGCGTCGGGCTGCTGGTGGCCGAGCACCTGGCGAACACGGCGCGCCGTCCCCGGCTGGCGCTGGTGGGCCGGACCGGCCTGCCGCCCCGCGCGGAGTGGCCGTCGATCCTGGCGGACGAGCCCGACGGCACCGTGGCGCGGCGCGTCACCCGGGTACTGGCGCTGGAGGACCTCGGCGCCGAGGTGCTGGTCCTCGCGGGCGGGGAACCGGACACGATGGAAGACGCCGTGCGCCAGGCGGTACGCCGGTTCGGCGCCCTCGACGGCGTGGTGCACGCCGCCGGGCTGACCGCGACGGACGAGTTCGAGCCGATCCAGACGCTGCCCGGCGAGCTGACCGATCGGCACTTCGCCGCGAAGGTGGACAGCCTGCTCGCCGTCGGCCGGGCGCTGGCCGGGCGGCCGGCGGGCTTCCACGCGCTGTTCTCGTCGATGTCCACGGTGCTCGGCGGGCTCGGGTTCGCCGCCTACGCCGCCGCCAACGCCACCCTGGACGCGTTCGCGCGGTACGGCGCCGGGTCCGGGCAACGCTGGGTGAGCGTCGACTGGGACACCTGGGCACCCACGGCCGAGCAGCTGGACGGCCTGCGCCTCGGTGACTCGATGACCCGGTTCTCGATGAGCGTGGCGGCCGGGCTCGCCGCGTTCGACCGCGCGCTGGTCACCGGCGAGCCACGGGTCGTGGTGGCGGTGGGCGACCTCGAAGACCGGGTGCGGCAGTGGGTGATCGCCGAGCCCGCCCGCGACGACCACGGCGCGCCCGCACTGTCCACAGGGGACTACGAGCGGCGGCTGACCACGCTGTGGCGGGAGACGCTCGGGATCGAGCACGTCGGCATGGACGACAACTTCTTCGATCTCGGCGGGAACTCCCTGATGGGCCTGCAACTGCTCAAGCGCGTGGGCCGGGAGTTCGGCACGAACGTCCCCGCCGTCACGCTGTTCCAGGCACCCACCGTCGCCACGCTCGCCCGGCATCTCGCTCCCGAGCAGGAACAGACCGAGGCCCCCTCGGCCGCCGAACTCGAGCGGCGACGCGCGGCGACGGGCCGGGCGGACACCGGGGAGATCGCCGTCATCGGGATGGCGGGCCGTTTCCCCGGCGCGCCGGACATCGACCGGTTCTGGCGAAACCTGAGCGAGGGCAGGGAATCGATCCGGTTCTTCACCGACGAGGAACTGCTCGCCGCGGGCGTGCCCGCCGAGCAGCTCGCGCTGCCCAACTACGTCAAGGCCCGGCCGGTGCTCGACGACGTCGACCTGTTCGACGCCGGATTCTTCGGCTACAGCCCCAAAGAAGCCACCCTGACCGACCCGCAGCAGCGGGTGTTCCTGGAGTGCTGCTGGCACGCGCTGGAGCACGCCGGATACGCCGGGCCCGGCTACGAAGGGCTCGTCGGGGTGTTCGCGGGCACCAACATCAGCACCTACCTGATGCGGCTGAACGAGGCGGGCCAGCTCGACGCCGGGGTCAGCGACTACCAGGTGGTGATCGGCAACGACAAGGACTCGCTGACCACCGCGGTGTCCTACAAGCTCGACCTGACCGGGCCGAGCATGGCGGTGCAGACCTTCTGCTCCACCTCGCTGCTGGCGGTGCACCTGGGGATGCGAAGCCTGCGGTCGGGGGAGAGCGACGTCGTGCTGGCCGGCGGCGTGTCGATCCGGGTACCGGACCGGATCGGGCACCTCTACACCGAGGGCGGGATGGAGTCCCCGGACGGGCACGTGCGCACCTTCGACGCCAAGGCCCACGGCTCGATGTTCGGCGACGGCGCCGGGGTGGTGGTGCTCAAACGGCTCGCCGACGCGCTCGCCGACGGCGACACGGTGCACGCCGTGCTCAAGGGGTCGGCGGTCAACAACGACGGCGCGCTCAAGGTGGGCTTCACCGCGCCGAGCGTGGCGGGCCAGGCCGCGGTGGTCTCGCGCGCGCTCGCCGACGCCGGGGTCGACCCGGCGACGGTGTCCTATGTGGAGGCACACGGCACCGCGACCGAGCTGGGTGACCCGATCGAGATCGCGGCGCTCACCCAGGCCTTCGGGGACACCGTGGACCGGCAGTCCTGCGCGATCGGCTCGGTCAAGACCAACGTCGGGCACCTCGACCGCGCGGCCGGGGTCTCCGGGCTGATCAAGGTGGTGCTTTCGCTGCGGCACCGGGAACTCCCGCCCAGCCTGCACTACACCGCGCCCAATCCGGAGATCGACTTCGCGGCGAGCCCGTTCTACGTCAACGACCGTGGTCGCGCGTGGCCGGTCCGCGCGGACGGCCCGCCGCGCCGGGCCGGGGTCAACTCGCTGGGCATGGGAGGAACGAACGTGCACGTCGTGGTCGAGGAAGCGCCCGGGCGCGAGCCCGCTTCGCCGGGCCGGGAGACCCAGCTGCTGGTGCTGTCCGCGCGCGGCCCCGCCGCGCTGGACGAGGCCACCGCCGATCTGGGCCGTCACCTGCGCGAGAATCCCGACGCCGTGCTGGCCGACGTCGCCTACACCTTGCAGGTCGGGCGGGGCCTGTTCGACCATCGCCGGGTGGTGCGGTGCTCGGGCACCGAGGAGGCGGTCAAGGCGCTGGAGGGCGCGGACCCGGCCAGGGTGCTCACCCGGCACGAACCGAGGACCACCCGCCCGGTCGGGCTGCTGTTCGCCGGGGTCGGCGAGCAGTACCCGGGCATGGCGACCGAGCTGGCCGCGGCCGAGCCGGTGTTCGCCGCTGCGCTCGGCGAATGCGCCGAGGTGCTGACTCCGTTGCTGGGACTGGACATCCGCGAGGTGCTGTGCGGCGAACGGCAGGCACCGGCGGCCGATCTCCGGTCGCTGCTCGGCCGGGACGGGGCCGCCGCGCCCTCGCCCGCCGACGAGCTGCTCACCCGGACCTCGATCGCCCAGCCGGCGGTGTTCGCCGTGGAGTACGCGCTGGCCAGGCTGCTGCTGTCCTGGGGCCTGCGGCCGGACGCGATGGCGGGCTACAGCCTCGGGGAGTACGTCGCGGCCACCGTCGCCGGGGTGCTGAGCCCGCCGGACGCGTTGCGGCTGGTCGCCCACCGCGCCCGGCTCATCGACGAGCTGCCGAAGGGCGCGATGCTCGCGGTGTCGCAGTCCGCGGGCCGGGTGCGCCCGCTGATCGAGTCCACTGTGGACATCGCGGCGGTCAACTCCGCCGGGCAGTGCGTGCTGGCCGGTCCGACCGAGGTGATCGAGCGGATGGCGGCCCTGCTGACCGGGCGCGAGATCGCCTGCCGCCCGCTGGACACCGGGCACGCCTTCCATTCGCGGCTGCTCGAACCGATCACCGCCGAGCTCACCGCCTGGGTACGGGACACCGTGACGCTGTCGGAACCCCGGATGCCCTACGTGTCCAACGTGACCGGCACCTGGATCACCGCGGCGGAGGCCACCGACCCCGGCTACTGGGCTCGCCACATGTGCGGGACGGTCCGGTTCGCCGACGCGGTCGGCGCGCTGCTGGCCGAACCGGACCGGCTGCTGCTGGAGGTCGGGCCCGGCCAGTCGCTCGGCGCCTTCGTCCGCCAGCACCCGGACTGCACTCCGCAACGGATGGCGCTGATCGTGCCGACCCTGCCCGCCCGCCACGAGCGGGTCACCGGGACCGAGGCGGTGCACGCGGCACAGGGGAGGCTGTGGCTTTCCGGTGTCGGCGTCGACTGGGACGCCTACCACGAGGGGGAGCGGCGGTCCCGGGTGCCGCTGCCCGGCTACCCGTTCCAGCGTGAGCGGTACTGGATCGAGGAACGGCCCGCTGCCCCGGTCACGACGAAGGCGGCGTCCATCGACCTTTCGGGCGATCCGCGTGAGCTGCTCTCTTCCTTGCCCCGCAAGGAACTCCGCGACTGGTACTACCTCCCGGCCTGGCGCCAGGCGGTACCACCCCCGGCCGCGGAGCCGCCGCGGGACGGGCCGTGGCTCGTCTTCGCCGATGCCGGGCCGGTGGCCGACGCGGTGGCGGGGAAGCTGGCGGGCGCCCGGATCGTCCGCGTGACGGCGGGGAGCGGTTTCGCCGCCATCGACGACGACACCTTCACCGTGCGGCCCGGCGAAGCCGGGGACTACACGAAACTGGTGGACCGGGTCCGTCCCCGGCACGTGCTGCACCTGTGGACGCTGGACGCGCCACCCGCGGACGCCGAGGCGAGCCGGTGGCTGCTCGACCGCGGCTACTTCAGCCTGCTGTGGCTGGCGAAGGCGCTCGGCCAGGGCGGGGAGTGCGACCTGGTGGTGGCGACGGCCGGCGCGTTCAACGTGAGCGGAACCGACGCGGTGCGCCCGGAACTGGGCACCGTCGCCGGTCCGTGCCAGATGGTGCCGCTCGAACTGAGCGATGTCCGGTGCCGCCAGGTCGACGTCGTGGCGCCGAAGACACCGGCGCAGGCCGGGGAAATCGCCCGGCGGCTGCTCGGGGAACTCGCCGCGGACCCGGCCGAGGCCCAGGTGGCGTGGCGGGGTGCCCGCCGCTGGCTGTCCGGGTTCGAGCCGCTGCCCGCCCAGCCGGAGCCGGACACCACCGCGCTGCGCGAGCGCGGCGTGTACCTGGTGACCGGCGGGCTCGGCGGCATCGGCCTGGCGATCGCGCGCGGACTGGCCCGCACGGTGTCGGCCCGCCTGGTGCTGCTCGGCCGCTCGGCGCCGCCACCCCGGGAGCGGTGGACGGCCCTGCTGGCCGATCCCGCCACCCCCGAGGAGGTACGGCGGCGCATCGAGGCGGTCCGCGATCTGGAGGCCGCCGGTGCCGAGGTGCTGGTGTGCGCCGCCGACATCGCCGATCCCGAGCAGACCCGGGACGCGCTCGCGGCGGCGGTCGACCGGTTCGGCGCGCTGCACGGGGTCGTGCACGCCGCCGGGGTGCCCGGGATGGGGTTGTTGCAGTTCAAGGACGACGAGAACGCCGCGATCGCGCTCCGGCCGAAGGTGGACGGGACCCGTGTGCTGCTGGACTGCCTCGCCGGGCGCGAGCAGGATCCCGCGCCGGACTTCGTCGCGCTGTTCTCGTCGATCACCTCGGTCACCGGCGGCGGTCCCGGTCAGGTCGACTACTGCGCCGCCAACTCCTACCTCGACGCGGTCGCCCAGCGCGCCTGGGCGGACGGGGACACCAGGGTGTTCAGCATCGACTGGGCCGAATGGCGCTGGAACGCGTGGGGCGCGGGACTTTCCGGGTACGCGCCGCAGGTCCAGCGGTTCTTCGAGGAGAACCGGTCCCGGGTCGGCATCACCTTCGACGAGGGGTGGCTGGCGTTCCTCGGCGCGCTGGGCGCCGGCCAGCCGCAGGTGATCGTCTCGCCGCAGGACTTCCAGGTGCTCGCCGCGCTGAGCCGGTGGTTCACCATCGAAACCGTGCTGAACCTCAGCATCGGCGACGCGGGGGCGCGGCATCCCCGGCCCGAGCTCAGCACCTCCTACGTGAGCCCCGGCACGGACCTGGAGCGCCGCATCGCCGGGATCTGGTCCGACGCGCTCGGTGTCGCCGACATCGGGGTCCACGACAACTTCTTCGAACTCGGCGGCAACTCGCTGATCGGCGTCGACCTGATCGCCCGGATCCGCCGGGAACTGGACCGGGACGAGCTCACCCCGCACGTGCTGTACCTGGCGCCGACGGTCGGCGCCCTCGCCCACCTAGCCGGTGACGACGCCGATCCCGCCGTGGAGGCGGGGCGGATGCGGGACCGGCGCGATCGCGGTGCCCTGCGCCGCCAAGGCCTGCGTACCAGGAGGAACCGCTCATGACCGACGACACCCAGGAATACCCGGAGCCCGACTCGATCTCGGTGATCGGGATGTCCGGCCGTTTTCCCGGCGCGGCCGGCACCACCGCGTTCTGGGCGAACCTGATGGCGGGGCGCAGCGGCGTCCGGCCGTTCACCGAGGAGGAACTCGCCGCCGTCGACCCGGCGGTGCGCCGGAACCCGAACTTCGTGCCGGTGGTCGCGGACGTGGCCGACGTCGATCTGTGGGACGCCGCCTTCTTCGGCTTCAGCCCCCGGATCGCCGAGCTGACCGACCCGCAGAACCGGCTGTTCCTCGAATGTTCGTGGGAGGCGCTGGAAAACGCGGGCTACGACCCGATGGGCTGTCCCGGCGTGGCCGGGGTGGTGGCCGGGTGCGGGTTCCCGACCTATCTGATGAACAACATCTTCGGCCACTGGGACACCATGGCCGAGATGGGCCACCTGCAGCTCGCGATCGGCAACGACCGGGACGCGCTGAGCACGATGGTCGCCTACAAGCTCAACCTGCGCGGGCCCAGCTTCACCGTGCAGACCTCCTGCTCGACCTCGATGGTCGCGGTCCACCTGGCGTGCACCAGCCTGCTGACCTACGAAAGCGACGTGATGCTCGCGGGCGGTGTCGCGATCCAGTCGCCGCAGGCCGAGGGATATGTCTACGAGGAGGGCGGCATCGCCTCGCCGGACGGGGTGATCCGCAGCCTCGATGCCAAGGGACAGGGCGGGGTCTTCGGCAACGGGGTGGGCGTGGTCGTGCTCAAGCGCACCGCGGACGCGCTGCGCGACGGCGACCAGATCTACGCCCAGATCATCGGCTCGGCGACCAACAACGACGGGCTCTCCCGCGCCGGGTTCGCCGCGCCGGGGCTGCGCGGCCAGAGCGAGGTCATCGCCGAGGCGCTCGCCAACGCCGAGGTGGCGCCGGACACGGTGTCCTATGTGGAGGCCCACGGCACCGGGACGCTGCTCGGCGACGCGATCGAACTGGACGCGGTGTCGCAGGCGTTCCAGCCGAGGGACCCCGCGGCCGGGCCCTGCGCGGTCGGCTCGGTGAAGCCGAACATCGCGCACACCGACCGGGCCTCCGGGGTGCTCGGGCTGATCAAGACCACCCTGATGCTGCACCACTCCCGGATCCCGCCGCAGATCAACTTCGAGTCGCCCAACGCCAAGCTGGACACCGCGAGCGGGGCGTTCCGGGTGGTCACCGAGGCGGAGAAGTGGCCCCTCGGCGCGGGTCCGCGGCGGGCGGTGGTCAACTCGTTCGGGATGGGCGGCACCAACGCCGTCGCGGTACTGGAGGAGGCGCCCGAACGCGCGCCCCGCGAACCGGCCGCGCCGGTACCGCAGGTGCTGGTGCTCTCCGCCCGCTCGGCCGACGCGCTGGACGAGGCGGCCCGGAACCTGCGCGATCACCTGCGGGCGCACCCGGAACTCGACCTCGCCGACGTCGCGTACACCCTCCAAACAGGACGGACGGCGTTCAACCACCGCCGGATCCTCGCCTGCGCCGACGTCGCCGACGCGGTGGCCGCGCTGTCCGAACCGGGCGCCCCGCGCGCGCACGGCAGGCACCAGACCTTCCGTCACCGCGAGGTGGTCGTGGTCGTGCCCGGCGACCGGCCGACGGACGCGGAACTGGCGGCCGCCCAAGCACTGTACGAGGCGGAGCCGGTGTTCCGGGACGCGCTCACCGAAGCGGCCGAGGCGATGGGAGCGGCCGCCGCGAAGGTGTGGGAAGCACCCGAGAGCGGCGCGGTCCTGCGGTACGCGCTCGGAAAGCTGGTGGTGTCCCTCGGGGTGCCGGGCAGGCGGTTCATCGGGGTCGGTACCGGTGCGCGGGTGGCGGACTGCCTGGCCGGGACGTCGCCGCTGACGGCGTTGCGGGATACCGGGGACCGGCCGGACGACGCCGAGCTGCGGAAGCTGGCTGGGGACGCCGATCTGGTGCTCCTGGAGCTGGGCGACGGGCGCCTGTTGCGCGCGGTGGCCACCGGTGCGGCCCGTGACGACGACGGTTCGCGGGTCGCGGCGCTGGCCGCCTCGCCCGCCCCGGCCGAGGTCCTGGTGCGGGAGCTGGCAGGGCGGCTGTGGCTGAGCGGCGCCGATCCGGACTGGGCCGCGGTGCACGCGGACGGGCGGCGGCGTCGCGTCGCGCTCCCGACCTACCCGTTCGAACGGCGGCGGGTCTGGCTCGACCCCGCGCCCGGCGGGCTCGCGCGGCCACGGTCGGAGGAACGGAACGAGGACATCGGGCAGTGGTTCTACGCGCCGGTCTGGCGGCAGGCCCCGAGGCTGGTGCCCGCCGGGCTGGACACGCGGCTGGCCGAGGCCGGACCGTGGCTCGTCGTGGCCACCGAAGCCACCGCCCCGTTCGCCGAGGCGTTGCGTGGCCGGCTCGCCGTGGCCGGGGCCACCGCCGACGTGCTCGTCGAGTCACCCGCCGAGCCGGTGTCGCTGGGCACGCTCCGTCCCCGCGTGGTGCTGCACACCGGCGCGGCCGACGACGGTGTGGCCGAAAACGGTGTGGCCGAAAACGGTGTGACCGGCTTCGACCAGGCGCAGTGGGCGGGCTTCGACGGCGTCCGGCGGCTGGTCGGGGAACTGGTCCGCGACGGGGCCGCGGACCTGCCCCGGATCCTCGTGCTGGCAACGAAATCCGCGCACGTCTCGGGCGCGGGGGAGGTGCGGCCCGAGCGTGCCGGGCTGGCCGGGCTGGCCAGGGTGATCCCGCAGGAGAACCCCGGCCTGCGCTGCCGGGTGGCCGACATCGGCGCGGCCCCCGACCTCGACGCCCTGCTCGCGGACGCGCTCGACCCCGGCTCGGCCGATCTGGCCTACCACGAGGGCGGGCGCTGGCAGCGGGACTACGAGCCGTTCGAACTCCCCGCGCCCGCCGACGGCGCGGTGTTCCGGGAGCGGGGCGTCTACCTGCTCACCGGCGGTCTCGGCCAGGTCTGCCTCGCGGTGGCCGGGCACCTCGCCGACCGGTACCGGGCCCGGCTCGCGCTGCTCACCCGGACCCCGCTGCCCGCCGAGGACGACTGGGACGCCTGGCTGCGGGAACACCCGGCGGCCGATCCCACCGGCGCGCGCATCTGTGCCGTCCGGGCGCTGCGGGCCGCCGGTGCCGAAGTGCTGGTCCTGACCGCCGACGCCGCCGACCCCGCGCAGGTGGCCGCGGCGGTGGAGCGGGTGCGGGCGGTCTTCGGCGAGCCGCACGGGGTGATCCACGGCGCCGGGATCCAGTCCGAGGAGTTCTTCGGGCTCAGCCACGACCTGAGCGTCGAGCAGTGCCGGGAGCACTACCGCGCCAAGCTGTTCGGGCTGCGCGCGATCGCCGGGGCGCTCGATCTGGACCGGCTGGACTTCTGCGTCACACTCTCCTCGTTGGCCACCGTGCTCGGCGCGATCGGGCATTCGCCCTACGCCGCGGCGAACGCGGCGATGGACGGCATGGCGGACGCGTTGTTCGCCGCCGGTCACCGCCGCGTGCTGAGCGTGAACTGGGATTCCTGGCCGAGCGCCACCGACGGCGGGGAGATCGGCGGCGCCACCAGCACCGTGGCGAAGTACCGGATGACCTACGCCGAGGGCATCGCGGCGCTGGAGCGGGCGCTCGGCGCGGTCGGCGCGCTGCCACGTCTGGTCAACTCCACCGGCGATCTGCGCCCGCGCCTGGAGGCGTGGGTCGACGCGGGCGGGCTCCGACAGGACGCCGCGGGCGGGGACCGGCATCCCCGGCCGCCGTTGCCGAACCCGTTCGTGCCCGCGGGCGACGACATCGAGAAGAAGGTCGCCGAGGTGTGGGAGGAAGTGATGGGCCTGACCGGCATCGGCGTGCTGGACAACTTCTTCGAGCTGGGCGGCCATTCGCTGATGGCGGTCCGGATGATCGGAAAACTCCGGAAGTCGGTCGGTGTCAACGTGCCCATCGCGGTGCTCGCCGAGTGCCCGACGGTGCGCGAGCTGGCCGACCGGATCAAGATCCTCGACCCGGCCGCGGCCGGGTCCGACGCGAAGACCCGAGCAGCAGGGAGTGCGGGATGAAACGAGTGGGTGTGGTCGGCGCCGGCGTGATGGGCACCGGGCTCGCGCAGAACCTCGGCCAGTGCGGCTACGAGGTGATCTTGACCGACCTGACCGACGAAATCCTGGCGGGGGCGGCGCAGCAGATCCGCGCGAACGTCCGCATGGGCAAACTTCTGGGCAACGGCGGCCCGGAGTTCGACCCGGAGCTGGTCCGGTACACCACCGACCACGGCGAGCTCGCCGAGGCCGACTTCGTCATCGAGAACATCACCGAGAAATGGGACCTCAAAAAGGAGGTCTACCCGCGGCTGGACGCGATCTGCCGTCCGGAGGTCGTGTTCGCGGCCAACACCTCGGCGATCTCGGTGACCCGGCTCGCCGGGCTGACCGGGCGGCCGGACCGGGTGCTGGGCATGCACTTCATGAACCCGGTGCCGATGAAACCCGCGGTCGAGGTGATCCGGGGGTGGCACACCACCGACGAAACCCTGCGCACCGCGGAGGAACTGCTGGAGGGGATGGGGAAGGAGGGAATCGTCGTCGCCGACGCGCCGGGGTTCGTGTCGAACCGGGTGCTGATGCTCACTGTGAACGAAGCGGTGTACCTCGTGCACGAGGGAGTCGCCGGCGCCGAGGAGGTCGACCGGATCTTCAAGTCGTGCTTCGGCCACAAGATGGGGCCGCTGGAGACCGCCGACCTGATCGGGCTGGACACGATCCTGTTCAGCGTCGAGGTGCTCTACGAAAGCTACAACGACAGCAAGTACCGGCCCTGCCCGCTGCTCAAGAAGATGGTCGACGCCGGGCTGCACGGGCGGAAGTCCGGACAGGGCTTCTACACCTACCACTGAACCATCACCGACCGACGATCCACAAAGGACCCGACTATGCCATCCGACGCGCGCGGCCAGATCCGCGACTTCATTACCGGAAAGTTCCCCGGTGTCGAGTTCGCCGACGGCGACGACATCTTCACCCTCGGATTCGCGACCTCGCTGTTCGCCATGCAGCTGGTGATGTTCGTCGAGAAGACCTTCGGGTTCGAGATCGGCAACGAGGACCTGGAGATGGCCAACTTCCGTTCGGTGGACGCGATGGCGGCGCTGGTGGACCGGAACCTCGACGCCGTCTCGGCGGGGCGGTGACACCGATGTCGCTGCTGGCCGAACCCGCGGTCGGGGCGCGTTCCCGCGCGTCCTTCCGCGAATTCGTCGACACCGCCGTCGCCCCGTACGCCGACCGGTTCGACCGGGACCAGAAGATCCCGGCCGAGGTGCTGCGACAGGTGGCCGGGCGCGGCTACTGGGGCGCGGTGCTGCCCGCCACGGACGGCGGCTCCGGCATGGACATGGTGACCCTCGGGGTGCTGCACGAGGAGATCGGCCGCGGCTGCTCGTCGCTGCGCAGCCTGCTGACCGTGCACACCATGGCCGCGTGGGCGCTGCGCCGCTGGGGCACCACGGAGGCGCGGGAACACTGGCTGCCCGGACTGGCCTCCGGCGACACGCTCGGCGCCTTCTGCCTGACCGAGCCCGCCGCGGGCAGCGACATCAGCCTGGTGGCCACCACCGCGGTCCGCGACGGTGACGACTACGTGCTCGACGGCGTCAAGCAGTGGATCACCGGCGGTCAGGTGGCGGACGTGTTCCTGGTGTTCGCGAAGACCGAGCGGGGGCTTTCGGCGTTCGTGGTCGACGCGGACAACCCGGGGGTGCGGTGCACGCCGGTGGAGAACGCGCTGGGCACCAGGGCGAGCATGCTGGCGGAGGTGCTGTTCGCCGAGTGCCGGGTGCCGGCGCGGGCGTTGCTCGGCGCGGAGGGGGCGGGCCGGATGGTCGCCACCGCCGCGCTCGACCTCGGCCGCTACAGCGTGGCCGCGGGCTGCGTCGGCATCCTGCAGGCCTGCCTGGACGCCTCGGTCGCGCACACCGCGGGCCGCGAGCAGGGCGGCGTGCTGCTGCGCGAGCACCAGCTGGTCCGCCGGATGATCTCCGACATGGTGACCGGGGTGCAGGCCGCCCGCGCGCTCGTCCGCCGCGCGGGGGAGCTGAAGGACGGCCGGGACCCGGAAACCCTGACGGCCACCTGGATCGCGAAGTACTTCGCGTCCACGCAGGCGATGCGGGCGGCCACCGACGCGGTGCAGCTGCACGGCGCGAGCGGCTGCGCCGACGGGCATCCGGTCAACCGGTACTTCCGGGACGCCAAGGTCATGGAGATCATCGAAGGCAGCTCGCAGATCCAGCAGCTCACCATCGCCGAACACGCCTACGAAACCGCTTCCGGGGGTCACTCATGAGTAAACCCCGTCAGGGCAGGGTCAAATGTGTGGTCTGGGACCTCGACAACACGCTGTGGGAGGGCGTGTTGCTGGAGGACGGCCAGGTCACGCCCCGGCCCGAGGTGGTCGAGGTGATCGAGGAACTGGACCGGCGCGGGGTGCTGCACTCGATCGCCAGCCGCAATGACGCCGATCTCGCGTTGCGGGAGCTGGAAAAGCACGGTCTGCACGAGTACTTCCTGCACCCGCAGATCTCGTGGAACCCGAAGTCGGAGTCGATCCGCGCGGTCGCCGAGGCGCTGAACATCGGGATCGACGCCTGCGCGTTCGTGGACGACCAGGAGTTCGAACTGGCCGAGGTGCGGTTCGCGCTGCCCGAGGTGCTGCTCGTGCCCGCCGACCGGACGCGCGGGATCGTGGACATCCCGGAGTTCACTCCGCGGTTCGTCACCGACGAATCCCTTGTCCGCAGGAAGATGTACCGCAGCGCGATCGAACGGGACACCAGCGAACGCGAGTTCACCGGCACCAACGAGGATTTCCTCGCTACCCTCGGCATGGTGTTCACCATCGCGCCCGCCGCGGAGGATGACCTCAAGCGCGCCGAGGAACTGACCGTCCGCACCAACCAGCTCAACTCCACCGGGGTCACCTATTCCTACGCGGAACTCGACCACTACCGGACCTCCCCGGATCACCTGCTGCTGATCGCGGGGCTGACCGACCGGTTCGGGTCCTACGGCAAGATCGGGCTCGCCCTCGTCGAGACCGCGGGCCCGGCCTGGCGGCTCAAGCTGCTGCTGATGTCCTGCCGGGTGCTCTCCCGGGGTGTCGGGGGCGTGCTGCTGAACCACATCGTGCGGCTGGCCGGGGACAACGGGGCGGACCTCGAGGCGGAGATCGTCGACACCGGGCGCAACCGGATGATGTTCGTGACCTACCGGTTCGCCGGGTTCACCGAGGCCGGCCGGGAGGACGGTGTCACGGTGCTGCGGGCGGATCCGGGGCGCGTCGCGGATCCGCCGGCGTACCTGAAGGTCCGCACCCCCGCCGCGCAGGCCGTGTCCGGGCCGGAGAGCGGCGGGTGAGCGCCTGGTTGCCGGCGGCGTCGCCGGTGGAGGGCATGCGGTTGTTCTGCTTTCCGCACGCCGGTGCCGGCGCCTCCGCGTACCGGGCCTGGACGGGCCCGCTGGCCCGGTCGGGCATCGCGGTCTGCCCGGTCCAGCTGCCCGGCCGGGAAAACCGGATGGGCGAACCCGCCTTCCGTGCGGTGGAACCCTTGGTCGACGCGCTCGTGATGGGCCTGGCCGACCGGCTCGTGCCGCCCTTCGCCCTGTTCGGGCACAGCATGGGCGCGCTGGTCGCGTTCGAGCTGGCGCACGCGCTGCGGGAGCGGGGCGCGCCGCTCCCGGCGCAGCTGTTCGTGTCCGGCCGGATCGCACCGCAGCTGACCGACCCGAGAGGGAAACTGCACGACCTGTCCGACGCCGAACTGGGCGCGCGGCTGGCGGAGCTGGACGGGATGCCCGCGGCGCTGCTGGCCGATCCCGAGGTGCTGGCGTTCCTGCTGCCGCTGCTGCGGGCGGACCTCGCGGTCAACGAGGACTACCGGTACTCGCCGCGCCCGCCGCTGCCGATGCCGATCACCGCGTTCGGCGGCACCGGCGACCCGAAGGTGACCGAGGCCGAGCTTCGCGCCTGGGCGGAGCAGACCGACGCCGCCTTCGCCGCCCACTCGCTGCCCGGCGGGCACTTCTTCGTGCAGGAGTCGATGCGGTCCCTGCTGGGGTTCCTGGCGGTCGAGCTGTCGCGGACACTGGCGGCGCCGCGGGTGCCGGGACAGGGGGCTCGATGAGCGTGGACGGGGAAGCGCGGGCCGCCGGGGGGCCGGTGAGCACCGGTCCGCCGCCGATGGCCTGGCGGCCCGTAGGCGGGGTGGCCCTCGCGTTGGGCGCGGTGCTGCTCGCCACCTCGTCCGGGTACGGCTACTTCCGCGACGAACTGTACTTCCGGCTGCTCGGGCAGGATCTGGCCTGGGGTTACCGGGACCAGCTCGGGCCGGTCACGCCCGCGCTGGCGCGGGTGACGCGCGAGCTGCTCGGCGACACGGTGTGGGCGCTGCGGGTGCCGTGCGCGCTGCTGCTGGCGCTGACCGTGCTGGTGGTCGCGGCCACCGCGCGTGAGTTCGGGGGCGGCCGGAACGCCCAGCTGCTGGCCGCGACCGGCACCGCGGTCTCGGTGTTCCCGTTGATGATCGGCCACGTGCTGCTGACGTCCACAATGGACCTTCCGCTGTCGTCGCTGACGATCCTGTGCGTGGTACGGGCGCTGCTGCGTGCCGACGGGCGGTGGTGGCTGGCCTGCGGCGCCGTGATCGGGTTGGCGCTGTACAACAAGAAACTCGTCCTGCTGCTCGCGCTGGGCATCGTCGTGGGCCTGCTGCTCACCGGGCCGCGCGCGGTTTTCCGTGACCGCTTCCTGTGGTTGGGCGCGCTGCTCGCGGTGCTGGTCGGCGCGCCGACCCTGCTCCACGAAGTGCGCACCGGCTGGCCGATGCTGGAGACCGCGTCGGCGCTGACGGCGAAGAACGGCACCGCCAACCGCATCGCCTTCGTCCCGCAACAACTGCTGCTGCTCGGCCCGTTCCTGGTGCCGGTCTGGCTCGCCGGGGCGGTGGGGCTCTGGCGGGACCGGGCCTGGCGCCCGGCGCGCGCACTGGTGGCCGGCTGCCTGGTGTGCGCGGTGCTGTTCCTGGTCACCGGCGGCCGCCCGGACTACACCGTCCCGCTGCTGCTCCTGCTGCTGGCCGCCGGGAGTGTCTCGGCCGTGCGGTGGCTCGGCCGGAAACCGGGCCGTCCGCCGCTGCTGGCCGCCGGGCTGGTCCTGAACGCCGTGCTCGCCTCGATCGTCGCGTTGCCGGTGCTGCCGCAGCGCGTGATGGCGGGCAGCGGGCTGGCGGCCGTCGACCCGATCTTCGCCGGGCAGACCGGCTGGCCGGAGCTGGCCGCGCAGACGAGCGCGGCCTACCGGAGCCTGCCGGAGCGGGAGCAGGCGGGCACGGTGGTGGTGACCGCGAACTACGGCCAGGCCGGGGCACTGGACCGCTTCGGCGCGGACGACCGGCTCCCCGCTGTCTACAGTGGACACAACCAGCTGTACTACCGCGGCGTGCCACCGGAGACCGCGACCACCGTGATCGCGGTGGGGCTCAAGCCCGCGTTCACCGCCGGGCGGTTCCGGGAGTGCCGGACCTACGGGCGGATCGGCGAGGGGCACGCTGAGGTGGTCAACGACGACGCCGGCGCGGTGGTCCAGGTCTGCCGCGGACCGCGGGCGCCATGGCCCGCGTTGTGGCCGGAGTTCCGGCATGTCGACTGAATTCGTGTCCCGGTGAGGAGCGGTTGTGCTGGTCGCGGAAAATCTGGAAAAACGCTACGGGGAGGTCGTCGCGCTCGACGGCTTCGACCTGACCGTGGCACCCGGCGAGGTGGTCGGGCTGATCGGTCACAACGGCGCGGGCAAGACCACCTTCCTGGAGGTGGTCTCGGGGCAGCTGCGCCCCGACCGCGGCCGGGTCACGGTGTGCGGCGTAGACATCCGTGAGCAGCCGCGCCGGGCCAGGGCGCTGCTCGGCGTCGCGCCGCAGGAACTGGCGCTCTACCCGAGGATCACCGTCCGGGAACACCTGGTGCTGTTCGGGCGCCTGGCCGGGCTCCGGCCGGGCAGGCTCCGCCGCGAGGTGGACACGGTGGCCGGGGAGATGCTGCTGACCGAACTGCTCGACCGGCGGGTCGCCGAGCTGTCCGGCGGGCAGCGGCGGCGGGTCCAGACCGCGGCGGCGCTCGTCCACCGCCCGCCGGTGCTGCTGCTGGACGAGCCGACCGTGGGCGCGGACCCGGCCACCCGGGAGGCGTTGCTCGCCGCGGTGCGCGCCCGCGCCGACGAAGGGGCCTCGGTCTGCTACACCACGCACTATCTGCCGGAGCTGGAACGGATGCGGGCCGGGATCGCCATCGCGATCAAGGGCAGGGTGGTCACCCGCGACACCGGGCAGCGGCTGCTCGCCGGGCTGCCGAGCGAGCTGCGGGTCCGCTTCGCCCGCCCGGCGGCACCCGATCTGGTGGCCGCCGGGGGCTGGGAGGTCGTCGAGGACGAACTGCGCAAGACCACCCGCGAGCCCGGCCGCGACCTGGCCGCGCTGGTCGGCGCCGCCGGGTCCGGCGAGCTGGTCTCGGTCGCGGTCCGGCCGCCCACCTTCGACGACCTGTACCACCGGCTCGCCACGGAGGTGAGCGATGCCCGCTGAATCCGCCGAGGCGCCGGTGAGCGAGCTGCGCGCGAGCGCGCGGCGGGTGGGCGCGCTGGTGCGGCACGACTTCCTCCAGCTGCGCCGGGACCCCGGCCCGGTGATCAGCAGATTGCTCATGCCGATGGTCCTGCTGGTGGTGTTCGAACCGCTCTACCGGGCCACCGCGCGGGTCGGCCCCGGCGGGTCGGCCATCGTCGAGGCCGCGCCCCGGGTGCTGGTGATGTTCTCCATGTTCGCGATCAGCACGGTCGGCGCCGCGCTGCTCACCGAGCGGACCTGGCGGACCTGGAGCTGGCTGCGCACCACCCCGGCGAGCACCGGGGAACTGCTGATCGGCAAGATCGTGCCGTTGCTCGGGGTCCTGCTGCTGCAACAGGCGCTCGTGCTCGGCATGGCCCGGCTGGCGTTCGGTCTCGAGTTCTCCGGCGGGGCGCTGGTACTCGCCGTCGCGAGCCTGTCCTGGGCGCTGTGCATCCTCGCCTGCGGCACGCTCGTGGCCACCTTCGCCCGTTCCAACAACCAGCTGAGCAGCATCACCGACGTCAGCGGGCTGCTGCTGTCCTCGCTCGGCGGCGCGGTGGTGCCCGTCGCCCTGATGCCGGACTGGTTGCGCGCGATCTCCCCGATCTCGCCGGCGCACTGGGGTGTGCGCGCGTTCCAGGGGGCGCTGCTCGGGCAGCCCGGCCAGGCCCTCGGTGCCGCCGCGGTGCTGGCCGGGCTCGCCGTTGTCATCGGCTCCGTCGCCGGTTGGCGGATCAACCGCCGGTGGGGCCGCCCCGAACTGTTGTGAGGTGATTTTCGTTGACTGCCAATACCATCGGCACCTCGGTGCTGGTCGAGGACGAGCGGTTGCGCGCCCTGCTCGACCCCGGCGAGACCGTCGAACGGCTCGGCGGGGACGCGGCCTGGGGCGAGGGTCCACTGTGGCTGTCCGAACAGGACGCGGTGATCTGGTCGGACATCCCGGGAGACCGGATCCTGCGCTGGGACCGGGCCACCGGCCGGGTCGGCGTCGACCGCACCGAGGTCGAGTTCACCAACGGGCGCACCCAGGACCTGGCCGGCCGGGTGGTGACCTGCTCGCACGGGCGGCGCGCGGTCGAGCGGACCGAACCCGACGGCAGCACGACGACGCTGGTGGACCGTTTCCGTGGCGTGCGGCTGAACTCGCCCAACGACGTCGTGGTCGCCTCGGACGGGGCCGTCTGGTTCACCGACCCGCCCTACGGGATCACCCTGCCCAGGGAAGGCCACCCTGGCGAGCTGGAGTACGGCCGGTGCTTCGTGTTCCGCTTCGAGCCCGGAACCGGGCGCCTGGACGCGGTGATCACCGACATGGCGGAGCCGAACGGGCTGGCGTTCTCGCCCGACGAGCGGCTGCTGTACGTCTCCGACACCGCGTACCCGTTGCGGCTGGACGGGAACGGCGGCCGCGTCCGCGTCTACGACGTGAAGGACGGGCGGTGTCACGACGGGCGCCTGTTCGCCAGGGTGGCGCCGGGGGTGTCCGACGGGTTCCGGGTGGACGTGGCGGGCAATCTCTGGACCTCCAGCCGTGATTCGGTGCAGGTCTTCGCGCCCGACGGGACGAGGCTGGGCCGGATCGGCGTGCCGGAGAAGGTCTCGAACCTGTGCTTCGGCGGCCCGGACCTGGACACGCTGTACATCACCGCGTCCACGGGTCTCTACCGGTTCCGGACCCGGGTCCGCGGCTGTTTTCCCGGACGGGACGTGCGCTGATGACGGAGTTCGTGACCGATCCCGCGTCGCTCACTCCCGAATGGCTCTCCGGCGTGCTCGGCGAACGGGTGTCGTCGGTGACCGTCTCTGAGGTGACGGGCGGCGTGATCGCCCGCACCGTCCGGGTGCGGCTCGGCTACACCGGCGCCGCGCCCGGGGCACCGCGCTCGCTGGTCGCGAAGTTCCCCGCGGAGGCCGAACTGCCGCGGATGCTGGCCAAGGGCGCCGGGCTGTACACCCGTGAGGTGCTGTTCTACCGCGAGCTCGCCCCCCGGGTCGGCATGCGGGTGCCGCGCTGTCACTTCGGCCGGGTGGACGAGGCGGGGGAGCGGTTCGCCCTGCTGCTGGAGGACGTCACCGACGCCACGATGCACGACCAGGACGAGGCATGGGCCCGCGAGGACGTCCTTCTCGCCCTCGGCCAGCTGGCGCTGCTGCACGGGGCGCACTGGGACGACTCCCGCCTCGCTTCGCTCGGCTGGCTGAACAGCCTGAGCGGGGAGCGGCTGGAGGCGTGGGAACAGCTGTTCCGGGTGGCGTGGCAGGACTTCACCGCACGAGCGGAAGTCGAGCTGGATCCGGGACTTTTCGCGCTGGGGGAACGGTTCTGCGCCGCCGGTTTCGACAGCTGGACGGAAGGATTCCAGGGGCCGCGGTCGCTCGTCCACGCCGACTTCCACACCGGCAACCTGCTGTTCCGCACCCGCGAGGACGGGGCACGCGAGGTCGTCACCGTCGACTGGCAGCTGGTGACCTACGCGTCCCCGCTCATCGACGTCGCCTATCTGCTCGGCCGGATGCCGACCGCCGTCCGGCGGGCCGGGGAACGGGACCTGGTCCGGGCCTACCACGCGGCGCTCGCCGCGGACTATCCGTGGGACCGCTGCTGGGAGGACTACCAGCGCTGGGTGTGGTACGGCGTGGTCAGCGCGCTGATCGCCGTGCTCGGCACCCCGATGTCGGCGAAGGAGGCGGCGTTGTACTGCGACAAGGTGACGCGCTACCTGACCCAGGCCGCGGACCACGACTCCGTCCGGTTCGTCTCCTGATCCACTGCCGGACCGTCCGAATTCGATGCGAGGAGGGGACTGTGACCGAGGTGAAGACAGTTCGTGCCGGGGACAGCGGCGCGTCACGGCACGTCCGTGCGGGGCGTTGACATGGCGGGCGGTGCCGTCGCGGGGGCCCAGGTCGTCTCCCTGGGCCACTACCTGCCCGAAACCGTGGTCACGACCGCCGAGGTGGCCGCGCGGATCGGGGTGGAGGAGGACTGGGTCGTGGCCAGGACCGGCATCCGGGAACGCCGGGTGGCGGCCAAGGACGAGACGGTGGCGGACATGGCCACGGCCGCCGCGCTGGACGCGCTGGGCAACCTGGCCGCCGACACCAGGTACGCGCACGGGCTCTCGCGGATCGACACGGTGATCGTGGCGACCTCGACCGCCGAGTCCACCATGCCCAACGCGCCGCCCAGGTCGCCGCGCGGACCGTCACGGGGAACCCCGCGGCGTTCGACGTGAACACCGCCTGCGCCGGGTTCTGTTACTCGCTCGGGATCGCCGACGCGATGATCCGCTCGGGGACGAGCCAGGGCGTGCTGGTGGTCGGCGCGGACAAGGCGTCCGCGTGGCTGGACTGGGACGACCGCAGCACCGGCATCCTGTTCGGCGACGGGGCGGGCGCGATGGTCGTGCTGCCGCACGAGCACCGCGCCATCGGCCCGGTGCTGTGGGGCAGCGTCGGCGAACAGGCCGACCTGATCGCGATCGACCCGGACGAGCGGGTACTGCGGCAGAACGGCAGGGCCGTCTTCCGCTGGGCCACCGGGCTGGGCGGGATGGTCCGGGAGATCTGCGCGCGCAGCGACCTGACGGTGGCCGACCTCGCCGGGTTCGTCCCGCACCAGGCCAACCTCCGGATCGTCGACGCGCTGGTGCGGCAGCTGGGCATGACCGACGTCGTGGCCGCGACGGACGTCGTCGAGGCGGGCAACACGATCGCCGCGACGATCCCGCTGGCGCTGTCCAGGATGCGGGCACACGGCGAACTCACGGACGGGGGCAACGTGCTGTTGTTCGGGTTCGGCGCGGGCTTGTCCTATGCCGGACAGGTCGTCACGCTGCCCCCGGTCCGTCGCGGGTGAGCTCCTCACTCGTCTGTGTACGGGCTACGCTGGGCACTGCACCTCTTCGCGGAGGAACGCCCCCGGCCGACGGGCCGGGGCACGCGGAGTGGTCGACTCCGCGAATGAGGACGTATGGCCGAAACGTTCGGCGAGGCCCTGCGACGTCTGCGCAAGGCGGCCGGGCTTTCGCAACCTCAGCTTGCAGAACTGGTACCCGTGTCGCAGTCGAGCTTGTCTCGGTACGAATCCGGCCTGCAAGCAGTTGACAATGAAACCGCCGCTCGTCTCGACGAACTGCTCGGTGCGGGCGGCGAGTTGCTGGCCTTTCTGCCGCATGTAGGTGTTGGCCCGTTGAACGCTGACCAGCGCGAGGCGATCGAGTACAGCGTGAAGCATCCGGGGCATATCGATGCGGCCGCGGTGGCTGCGCTCGCCGATAGCTTGGCGGCCCATCGTCGTCTTGACGACTCGGTCGGCCCTGCGCCTTTGATCGCGGCCACTCTCGCCGAAACCACGATGGTCACCGAGTTGCTTCGCGAAGCGCACGGCCCCTACCGTCAGAAGCTTGCCACTGTCGCCGCTGAGCACGTGCAGTTCGCTGGTTGGCTGCACGCCGAGACGCGGCGTGACGCGTCCGCCGTGCGCCTGTTCGCCGAGGCTGAAGATCTTGCCGACGAAGCCGAGTCGGGAGTATTAGCTGCGCAGGTGGCGAACTTCCGCGGCTACTTGGCACGCCAGCAGGGCCGAGCCCGTGCAATGGTGCGCTGGTTTCTCGCCGCCTACCACACACCAGGCGCGCATGTGGCCCAGCGCATCGGCGACGCGATTCAGGCCGCGCAAGGCTATGCACGACTTGGCGAGCGCGAGACCGCACTGCGCTTACTTGATGAGGGCGACGGGCTGCTCGATGTCGCTGCTCGGGAGGAACCACCTGGGACGGCATACTGGCTCACGCCGACGTTTCACCGTCTGAACAGTGGGCTCGCTCATCTTGCCCTCGGTGACGCTGGAGTCGCTGTGGATCATCTTCGGACTGGGCTGGAGAACTTGCCCGAGGACCAGCAGGATGCTGAGTGGACCGGTGAGTACCGAATTGGTCTGGAACAAGCCCGCGCGGCCAGCTGACGAGGCCATGCGCATACACATGTGCATGGCGTAACCCCTTCACCAGCTATTACGTACCGTCCGAAGATCTGTGTGTGACGGCGCGAGATGATGACGAGCCCCCCATTGGCGGGGGCAACGAGAGCGGCCGGCGTTCTGACGGCCGGGCCGACAAGAAACACACCCGCTCCGCGCCGTCACGCTCTCCCTTGGGGAAGAGCCCCCTCGAAGAACCCGGCGAGATGCGGGGCTGGGCGCGGGAACGGGTGGTGACGACCGTCGACACCCTCGGGCGCGTGGTCACCATCGTCACGGGCGTGACCGGCAGTCCGCGTGACCGGCGTCCGGTCGGTGTGATCGCGTTCGGGCCGGGCCCGTCGCTCGTGCTTGACGACGAACTGTTGCGGCAGATCATCGGCAATATGAGAGCCGCCGTGACCGACGCGGTGCGGACGGACTCCAGCGCGCGGCAGCGGATCGACGTTGCCCGGCGTGTCCGGCAGGGCGGTGCGTGATGGCCGACGAGCACCCCGTCAACGGCCAGACTTCCGCCGCCGAGCCGCCACCGGTCGAGGAACCGACACCACCTTTCCCCGGGTACGGCGCCACCTGTCGGAAGATGACCCAAGAGGCGTGGGACTACTGGGGCCGCTACGTCAAGGCGCGATGGCCGAAAGGCGGCAGGCGATGAGCGCACTGATCTACGTCAGCCTGGATCACGTCCACCCCGTGGTCGATGGGAAGTGGCATCGCGTCCAGCTCGCCGAAATGCCCGAGCCGGGGCAGGTGCTGCACATGCTGTGTGGCCTGACGGCGCCTGCCGAGTACGAGCGGACTGAGCATCGTGACGCGCGCGGGCCCGCGACGCAGTGCTGGTCCTGCGATTTCGAGTACCGGCGAATCCACGGCATCGACATGTACCCGGATCACCCGGGGCGGCCGGGTCCGCGCCCGGTGCCACATCCCCGATAACCCGATCAGCGCGACGGCACCCCTCGTCGCCGCGCTGACCGGCCCACCCAAGCTGAGGAGGATCACGTGATGGCCGGGCAGCAGACCGACGGTAGCGACGAGCCGGGCAGCGCTCCGGCTGTCAGGGCACGAGCTTGCTTGGACGATGTCGCCGCAGACCTGGGCACGGCGGCGGCACGTGTACGCCGGGCGGTCGAGGACGGAACCGTGCCGCGTCGGACTGCCGAGAAGCTGCTGGCTGATATCGACGCGCTTGCCGCCAAGCTCAGCCCCAGCGACGATCCGGGGAAGACCTCCGGACAGGCTAGGTAGTTCGGCCCGGACTGAGCGAGTAGTTCTACTCAGACGCGGGCGGGTAGTCGCTCGCGACCTGCGTAGTCAGCCCCCTTTCAAGACCCGTGGTCGTTGAAGGGGCTGCCCTGCGTCCCGTAGTGTCGCCGTGTGTGATCGACTCGCTACGAGGGAGGACGCGTGACGGGGTATCAGGTCGTGATCGACAAGATCAGGCACACTGGGCAGGCCGCCGGACGGGTTGCAGCCGGCGTGCGGGGCGCAGCCTGCTCGGCCGCGGTCCCAGCCGGTGACGCCGGGATTCCCGGCGCGCGGGCGACCGGCAAGCTGGCCGAGGTGAAACGCACGCTGGAGGACCGGGAACGCGGCTTCGTGGTCACGTTGGATGGGCACGCGTCGGACATGGCTACCGCCGCCGACCGGTACGCCGGTCAGGAGTCCGCCGCGGCGAGCGACATCACCACGACCCCACAGCCCACCGGTCAGGTCAAGGCGGTTTGAGCCGATGGTCACTTGGTCGGATGTCACCCGCTGGAACCCCGGGCCGCTCGCCGAGGCGGTCGGCGCGATCAACACCGCCTACAACAAGCTCGTCGCCTGCTCCGATGACCTGCGTGACATCAACACCCCCTACGGCTGGCACGGCGAGGCCGCCGGCGCGGCGGCGAACAAGGTCAACCGCGTCATCGACGGCCTCGAAGAACACGCCGCCGAAGTTGCCTCCCTGCGCCGGGCCGCCGGAGACGTGAGCGACGCGATCGCGGGCGTGCAGAACGGCGTCAAGGAGGTCGACACCCTCGCCCGTGCCCAGCACTTCACTATCGGGGGTGACGGCGCGATCATCGACAACGGCCCACCATCGGATACCCCCGAGAACCAGAAACAAGCCGTCGCCGAGGAACGCAAGCGCACCGTGGTCGAGTTGAAAGACCGGGTGGAAGAAGTCATCCGGCAGGCCAACGACATCGATGACGACTTCTGCGCTGTGCTCGACCGGATCTTGTCCGGGCACACGATTGACGCCACCTCGAACGACAACGAGAACACCTCCCTGGCCGCCGCGGGCAACTCGGGTACTGCGATGGGTGCGTTGTCGGTTCTCGCGCCGCCCCCGGTCGACGCCGCGCCGTCGATGAATGCCGCGTGGTGGGCGGCGTTGTCGCCCAACCAGCGGGCCGCGCTGATTAAGGACCACCCCGAGCTGGTCGGCAACCGCGATGGTGTGAAAGCCACCGACCGCAGCAAAGCCAACCTGAATCTGATGGACCGGGAGCGAGCGAGGTTCACCGCCGATCTGGACCAGCTGAAACGAGAAGACGGTGACTCCGACGAGATCGCACGCGTCGAGCAGCGGCTCAAGGCCATTGAATCCATCGGCGGCATGATGCGCAATCCGGACGGCACCCTGAACGCCAACCGTCAGCTCATGTCCCTCGACCTCACCGGCGACCACCCGAAAGCCGCTGTCGCCAACGGCAACGTCGACACCGCCCAACACGTCGCCGTGTTCACTCCCGGCATGAACTCCACCGTCGACGGCAACATGCACGGCTATGTCGACGATATGGATGGCGTGCAGCGCACCGCCGAAAAGATGCTTGCTACGCAAGGCGGTGGCTCGGTGGCGACCGTGACATGGTTGGGTTATGAGCCGTCTTCCTTCGATGACCCGTTGTCGCTGGCTGGTCTGGTGACTGGGGAAAACGCCTCCTTTGGCGGGGAAAAGCTGGCTCATTTCGACGAGGGGATCAACGCATCCCGTACAACCGATCCGCACATGACCGCCCTGGGGCACTCACAGGGATCGATCGTCACAGGTGTCAGTCTCACTCGCGCCGGAACCGGTGTTGACGATGCGGTTGTCTTCGGCTCCCCGGGAATCGCGGACCATTTCGGCACCGACAACACCACCGCCGATCTGAAGATCCCCCAAGGGCACGCCTACAACATCAAGGCAGAGGGTGACCCGATCGCCCAATGGGTCCCCGAAACCTGGCGCTACGGACGCGCCCCCTACGCCATGGACGGCATGAACCAGCTATCCGCAGACAGCGCGACCGGCCCTGACGGCACACCATTGGCGGGATCGCAGGGACACAGTGAATACACCAAGACCATGCCCGACGGCTCGGACAGCACGAGCAAACACAACATCGCCGCCATCGTCGCGGGAATGCCACAACTCACGGTCGCGGCACATTAGGGAAGATGGTCACGTGCAACTACGAACGCTGGCAGCGGCAACACTGGCGATGTGCGTCCTGGTGACCGCCGGGTGCAGTGATGGCCATCAGTACCTCAACCCGACGCCGACGCCTTCAGGGAAACCCATGCAACCCCAGCAGCAATACGCGGAACTCATGAAACGACCCAGCCTTGAGGAAATCTCCAAGAAATACGAGGAGTTGCGAGGAAAGATTCAGTCGAGGCTCACTTCCGAGCTTGGGATATCCGGGTGGGAAGATAAGCACGATGGTCGGCAGTCTGGATGCTCAAATGAGTTCCCTGATGTCAACAGTCGAGACGTGGCCCGAAATTTTCTTAGCTTCATTACCGCGCCGTCCAGCATTCCTGCTGAGCGTTGGCCTGCCGCGGTGGGGATCATATCGCAAGTCGGCGGTGAATTCGGATTCAATCAGCAGGGGGTTCGAGTTGACCGGCCGCCGCATTTTGAATTTGAGCTGAAAGATCAATATCAAGCTCAGTTGTCGCTGTCCACGGAGAAAACAACGGTTTTGTCAGTGGAGACTGGTTGTCACCTTACAGCCGCAGCGAAGCAGCGCGGCACCCCGCAGTAGGTCGGCCCCGGCCAGGTCAGCGCCGCGGTCGCACCGGGTTCGGCGCGGACGGGGTGGCCGCCACGGATGTTGTCGAGGCGGGGAACATGATCCGCCGCGGCGATCCCGCTGGCGGGCTTCGGGGTGAGCACGGTCACCTGAGCGGGGTGCAGCGGGGAGCGGGCCCGGCGCGTCAAGTGGGGCGAACCGAGACGAACCGGGCGGGCACGTGTCCGGGTGAAGGAGCGCCATGGACCGCAGCCAGCCATCCCGTGCCGAGACGCCCGCGGAGGCACCGACCGTGCGGATCCGCCCGGCCGGTGCCGCGCCGCGGCGGGCGCGTGGGCGTGGGCCGGGGACGGCGGGCAAGGTCGCGCTGAGCGCGTTGTCGGTGATGGTGCTGGCGACCACCGGGGTGGCCTGGTCGGTCGCCGGCGGCCTGCTCGGCGGTCTGTCCACTTCGGACGCGCTGGACGCGGGCGCGCCGAAGTCGGCGGGCGGGGACACGAACGTGCTGCTGATCGGGCTGGACTCGCGGAAGGACCAGGACGGCAACCAGCTGCCGAAGGAGATCCTCGACCAGTTGCACGCGGGTGACGGCACCCAGGGCGGCTACAACACGAACACGCTGATCCTGATGCACATCCCGGCCGGCGGCGGGAAGGTCAAGGCGGTGTCGATCCCGCGCGACGACTACGTGCCGGTGAAGGGCATCCCGGGATACCGCAACGCGAAAATCAAGGAAGCGTACGGGCTGGCGAAGTACTACGCCGAGCAGGATCTGGTCAAGCAGGGCGTCACCGGCAAGGCCGAGCTGGAGCACCGCGGCCGGGAGGCGGGCCGGAAGAAGACACTGGAGACGGTGCGGGAGTTCCTGGACGTGCCGATCGACCGGTTCGCCGAGGTCAACCTGGCCGGGTTCTTCGATCTGGCGAACGCGCTCGACGGGGTCGAGGTGTGCCTGAAGCGTCCGGTCCGGGACAGCTTCTCGGGCGCGAACTTCCCGGCCGGGCGGCAGACGTTGAACGGGGCCCAGTCGCTGGCGTTCGTGCGGCAGCGGCACGGCCTGGACAACGACGACCTCGACCGCACACACCGGCAGCAGGCGTTCCTCGCCTCGGTGGCGCACAAGCTGCGCAGCGCGGGTACGTTCACCGACCTGGGCAAGCTGCGCAAGCTCGTGGACGCCGCGCGGAAGGACGTCGTGGTCTCGGGGGGCTGGGACCTCGTCTCCTTCGCCCAGCAGGCGCAGGGACTCACCGGCGGGAACCTGGAGTTCTCCACGCTGCCGATCGCCGGGTACCAGACCGTCGACGGCCAGGACGTGAACAAGGTCGACACCGGACAGGTGCGCGCCGCCGTGCGCACCGCGTTCGGCATGGATCCGCCGGTACCCGCCACACCGGAGATCCGCGCTTCCTCGACCGTCGACGTGCGGAACGCGAACGGTGCCGCCGGACTGGCCGCGACCGTGGCGAAAGCACTGGAGCCCTACGGGTTCCGCACCGGCACCCTGGACACCGCCACCGCCGCGGACTCCTCGGTCACCTACGGCGAGGGCGCGCGGGCGGACGCCGCCGCGGCGGCCCGGCTGGTGAAGGAACCACTCGGGCGGCTCGACCCGGGGCTGCCCGCCGGGCACGTCCGGATCGTCCTCGGCCCGAAGTTCACCCTGCCGCCCGAACTCGGGCCGCACGGTGCCGACGCCGCGCCCGGCCCGTCCACCGGCGCCGCGCCGAGCGGTGCGCCGAGCGGTGCGGCGGCCCCGCCCGCCGACGGACTGCAGGGCGGCGTCGTCGACGGCGGCGGAATCCCCTGCGTCGACTAGGGCTGTCCGGCAGCTCGGAGGTCAGTTCTTCTGCAGCTCCTCGGCGAGCATCACGATGATGCCGCTGGGGCCGCGGACGTAGGTGAGCTTGTAGAGATCCTCATAGGTGGCCACGCCGCGAAGCGGATGGCAGCCGTGCTTCGCGGCCGTCTCAAGGGCTTTGTCGATGTCGTCGACCGAGAAGGCGACGCGGTGCATGCCGATCTCGTGGGGACGGGTGGGCTCCGACTCGATAGCTTCGGGGTGGGTGTACTCGAAGAGCTCGAGGCGACCGTGACCGTCCGGCGTCTGGAGCATCGCGATGGTGGTGTGGTTGCCATCGAGGCCGACGGCGGTGTCGGTCCACTCACCACTGACCGTGTCACGGTGGATGACCGTGAGACCGAGGTCGGTGAAGAAGGAGATCGCTGCTTCGAGGTCGCGAACGGTGATGCCGACGTTCTCGAGTTTGATGGTCATGGGCGCATGCTACCGAGCCCGGCCGACCGGCTCCGGTGGCGAACCGGGACCTTTTCGTATCGGCTGGAGCCGAACTCACGGTCCGTGAAAATTGCAGGTCAGCGAAGTGTGGTTTCGTTACATGTGTATTCGTCACATGACGGCCCGTGTCCGCATGTGAAACTTGCACGAAATCACCTTTACGAGTGAAGTCTGGGACAGTCTCCGCGAAGGAACGCGGCGATGTCACGGTCGGCAAGCGCGGGAGCGGCGTCGGGTCCGGCTCGTATCACCGGATCGAGTGAAAAGCGTCGGCGGTTTCTGATTTTATGAAATCCATTTGTCCGAAGTGGACTCCGTAGTGGTTTTCGTCTTCGCGGGTGATCTTGATAGTTTCCGTGCTCTCGCTTCCGGTGGTGCGATCAGGTGAAAAGCGCACGCCCGAAGCGTCTTGTTCGCAATTTTCGGAAGGACACTTCATGCGGAAAACCCTGCTGCGCACCGGAAGCGCGACCGGCGTGGCCGTGGCGGCACTCTGCGGCGTCGTGGCCGTGCCCGCGTCGGCCGCGACGGCCGGCTCGGGCTCGGCCTACGGCGCGTCGGCGAGTGTGTCGCTGCTGGCGGGTGTGCTCGGCGACCAGGGACTGGCGGTGAACACCGGCAAACTGGCCAGATCGAGCACGGCGGGCCCGGCGTCGGCCTCGGTGGTCGACGCGCCGCTCAAGGGGCTGCTGACCGCGAAGGCGATCAGCAGCAATGTCAAGCAGAACGGCGGGGGAGTGACCTCGACGGCGTCCATCGTCGACGCCACGCTGCCGGTGCTCGCGCCGCTCGCCGGCGGGGCCGTCTCGGCGAGGGTGATCGACGCGAAGTGCGAGTCGACCGCGTCCGGGATCACCGGCAGCTCGGAGATCGCGGGGCTCGACCTCGGCAGGATCGGCACGGTGCCCGCGGCCACCCGGCCCAACCAGACGGTGGGGCTGCCCGGCCTGGTGCAGATCACCGTCAACGAACAGATCAAGAACGACGACGGCAGCCTGACCGTGAACGCGCTGCACATCAAGCTCCTCGGCGGCCAGCTCGTGGGCGCGCTGGGCAGCGGCGACGTCGTGCTATCCTCGGCGACCTGCGCCCCGGCCGCGGCCACGGCGCCGAGCACGTCGCCCGCCCCGGCGACGACCGCGCCCGCCGGCTCGAATCCCGCCGGCGGTGGCAAGCAGGTGACCGTGGTCCCGGTCGGCGCGCCGCAGACCGGTGACGGCAGCCTCGACGGCGACCGGCGCTGAGCGATGACCTGGAACAACAGGGGCGCCCGGTGGGGCGCGCTGCTGGTGGCACTGCTGGCGGCCCTGCTCACCGGTGCGTGCGGTAGCCCGGCCGCGACCCCGGACCAGCGAGGAGCCGCTCCCGGGGCGGCGGCCGACGCCGTGGCCGCGCGGCCACGGCCCGCCTGGGTGGAGCTGCCGTCGATCCAGGCGAAGTCGACGCTGATCCCGCTCGGCCTCAACCCGGACAAGACGGTCGAGGTGCCGCCGGTCGACCAGCCTTTGCAGGCGGGGTGGTACGAGAACAGCCCGCCACCGGGTCAGATCGGCCCCTCGGTGGTGCTCGGGCACATCGACGGGCACCACGAGAAGGGGATCTTCTGGCGGCTGCGCGAGGTGAAGGCGGGCGACAAGGTGCTCGTCGGACGACAGGACGGCCGGACGCTCACCTTCGTGGTCAGCAAGGTGGACCAGGTCGCCAAGAGCGCGTTCCCGACCGACGCGGTCTACGGCGACACCGCCGATCCCGAGCTCCGGCTCATCACCTGCGGTGGTGTGTTCGACCACGGCACCGGCAACTACCGCGACAACATCATCGTCTACGCGAAGCTGGCGAGCTGAGCGCGGCGGCATCGCCGGACGGGTGGCCCAGGCCCCGGTCCGGCGATGCCGCCGCCCACCACGTCCGGGCAACCTCGCGGATCCCTGGTGCGTGCCTGTGGTGACGGGCACGAAGGAGGGGCGATGGGGACGGGACTTGCCGGCTCGACGCTGACCATGGTGCTGATGGTGTCTCCGGCGCAGGCGGGGGACACCTACCAGCCCGCCGATCTGGGGACGCTGCCCGGCGGGCAGTTCAGTGACGCCATGATGGTGACCAACCACGGTGAGGCCTTCGGGGCGGCGCTGGACTCGGCGGGGCACGAGCGCGCTGTGCGGTGGGATCCGGCGGGGCGGATCACCGACCTGCCGCCGCTGCCCCGGTTTTCGAGCGTCAGGCCGGTCATGATGAGCGAGACGGGGATCGCGATCGGCGTCTCCCGGCCGGACGTGCTGAGCGGTACGGCCACCCGGTGGGGCCGGGACGGCAAACCCGTGGAGCTGCCGGGAACCGCGGAATATCCCTCGACCGAGGCGGTGGCGGTCTCCGATCGCGGTGTGGTCGCGGGTTTCGCGTACAAACCCGGTAGCGGCGAAGCGATCGCGCGCCGGTGGGACCCGCGGGGCGGGGTGACCGAACTCGGGCGCGGCCGGGTGCGTGCGATGAACGCCGGGGGCGCGGTGATCGGGTGGTCCGCCGACCAGCCGCTGTACTGGGATCCGGCGGGGAAGGCGATCCCGGTACAGGTGCCACCGGGCGGGACGCGGGCCGCGCTCTCGGCCATCGACGACCGGGGCACCGTGGTCGGGTGGACGGAGGCCGCCGACGGCAACCTCCACGCCGCGAAATGGGACGACAAGGGCCGGATCACCGTGCTGGAGACGGGCTGGAAGTACAGCTCCGCGAGCGCGATCACCGACGGCGGGGAGGTCATCGGTGAGGTCGGGGCCGGCGACGGCAAGACCAGGGTGGCGCGCTGGGACGCGCGGGGAAAACTGACCGTGCTCCCGACGCTGGGTGGAGCGCGGAGCCGGTTCACCGCGGCGAACGGCGCCGGTACGGTGCTCGGCCTCGCCGATTCCGCGGACCGGCTGGACCGCCCGGTGTACTGGGACCGGGAGGGCCGGATCTTCGAGCTCCCGCCGTTGGTCCCCGGCGCCTTCATGGATCCGCGCGGAATCAGCGAACGCGGGTGGATCGCCGGCGGTTCGGACATCCCGGGCCAGGGGTTCCACGCCGTGCTCTGGCGCCGCTAGCTGTTCAGTCCTTTTCGGACGGTCGGCAGAGATAGTTGTTGGCGTGCGGGCAAACCCGGTCCACCGGCTGCCAGCCCCGCCGCCAGGCGTACAGGTGGTAGCCGTGCTCGCCCAGCCACCGCACGACGTCGTCCGGGGTGTGGTCGTACCGTTCGGTGTGCCGGGCCTCGATCTCGACGAGCATCGTCGGCCGGAACTCCGCGATGGTCCGCGCGCCGCCCCGCAGGACGTGCAGCTCGCCGCCCTCGACGTCGATCTTGAGGAAGTCGAGCCGGGTGAGGCCGGTTTCGTCGCGGAAGCCGTCGAGCGTGGTCGTGTCGACGAGCAGGTCGGCGTGGTACGGGTACTCGGCGTTGGAGCCGAGGCCGCTGGTGTGCCAGTCGAGGAAGGACCTGCTGGTGGCGGGGCCGCGCGGGCCGAACGGGACGCGCATCGCCGCCCGGCCGGTCCCGGCGCCCAGCGCGAGGGTGTGCCGGACGACGTTGGGCCGTGCCCACACGCCGAGCACCCGTGCCCACCCGGGATGGGAGAAGGCCAGCGGTTCGATGCTGTGCACCGTCCCGGCGGGACCGGCGAGCTGGGAGAGCGCCTGGCTGTAGAGACCGGCGGCGGCGCCGACGTCGACGCAGACGTCGCCGGGGCCGACCAGGTCGCGCAGCGTGTGCAGTTCGGTGTCCAGACAGGGCGTCCAGCGGGCCAGCGCGTGCGTCGTCGCGGTGGTGAGGGCGGAGCGGAGCATCGGTTTCCCGTCGTTGTGTGGGGTGGCCGTCAGCGGGGCGGTGCCACCAGGCCGGATTCGTAGGCGATGATGACGAGGTGGACGCGGTCGCGGGCGTCGAGCTTGGTGAACAGCCGCGCCACGTGGGCCTTGGCGGTCGCCGCGCTGATGTACAGCTCGGCGGCGATCTCGTGGTTGGACCTGCCGCGCCCGACCAGGGTCAGCACCTCGCGTTCCCGTTCGGTGATCCCGGTCAGTGGCCGCCGGGCGGGCGCCGGTTCGGCGCGGCCGACGAAGTCCGCGATCAGGCGGCGGGTGACACCCGGCGCGATGAGCGCGTCCCCGGCGGCGACCACGCGGATCGCGGCGAGGATGTCTTCCAGCGCCATGTCCTTGACGAGGAAGCCGCCGGCACCGGCGCGGAGCGCGCCGTACACGTATTCGTCCTCGTCGAAGGTGGTGAGCACCAGGACGTGCGGCGCGCCGGGCTCGGCCGGATTGGTAATCAGCCGGGTGGCCTCGATCCCGTCCATGCCGGGCATCCGGATGTCCATCACCACCACGTCCGGGCGGAGGTCCCTGGCGAGCTCGACCGCCTCCGCGCCGGTGCCCGCTTCCCCGGCCACGGCGATATCACCGGTGTCGGCGATGAGCACACGCAGGCCGCTGCGGATCAGGGGCTGGTCGTCGGCGAGCACGACCCGGATCGTCATCGGACCCCCACCGGGATCGGGATCCGGGCGGTGACCCGGAATCCTCCGTCGGGAAGTGGGCCCGCGGTGAACTCGCCGCGCAGCAGGGTGACCCGTTCGCGCATGCCGCGGAGGCCGTAGCCCGCGCCGGGTTCACCGCCTTTGCCGTGGTCGGTGATTTCCACGGACAGCTCCTCTTCCCGCCGGTCGAGGACCACCGCGCACCGGTCGGTCCCGGCGTGCCGGATCACGTTGGTGACCGCCTCCTGGACGATCCGGAACGCCGAGAGGTCGACGTCGGGCGGCAGCGCGCCGCGTTCGCCGCGCCACTCGAGGTCCACGCGCACCCCGGCGCCGAGGGACCGCGCGACCAGTGCGTCGAGGTCGGCCAGGCCGTGCTGCGCGTCGATCGGCTCACCGTCGGACCGGCGGAGCGCGCCGATCATCCGGCGCAGCCCGGCGAGTGTGTCGCGGCTGGCGGCTTCGATGGCGCGAAGCGCTTCTCCCGCTTCGGCGGGCTGGGTGTCGATCACCCGGCTGCCCATCCCGGACTGGATGGCGATGACGCCGATCGTGTGCGCGACCATGTCGTGCAGTTCCCTGGCGATCCGGAGCCGCTCGGCCTGGACCGCCTCCGCCTCGGCCCGCGCCTGCCGGTCCAGCCGGTACTGCCGCCGGATGCGGACGGTGTTCCCGGTGAACCAGGCGATCAGCCAGAAGACGAGCAGCACCAGGATCCGGAGCGCGAGATCGATGCTGCTGCTGTCCCGGAACCAGAAGACGTTCGCGATGGTGAGCTCCACGGCGAAGGTCACCGCCGCGGCGCTGAGCGAGACGCGTGGCCGCCGGTGGGCGGCGAGGTAGCCGACGACGAGGTCGGCGGCCAGGCACTGGATCATCAGGACGGTGGACTGGTACGCGGGCAGCGGCACCGCCCACACCAGCCCCAGCTCGGCCAGCAGCACGCCGAGCACGACCAGCGGCCGTCGCCGGAGGACGCCGGTCAGCAGGGCCAGGCTCAGCGCGAGCGAGAGATAGGGCGGGCCGCCGAGGCCGACCCAGAGGGACAGCGTGACGGGGGACAGGGCGAGCGCGGTCCACGCGAGAACGGTCCGCGCCCTCGCCGGTATCCGGCGTCGCGGGACACGGAGTGTGACAGGCATGCGGCGAGCGTAGCCAGCGAGCACCGGCCGGGCATCGGCCCGCGGGCGTACGCCCACGGGCTACCCGCGACGGCGGGCATTGCGGCCCGCGAGCCGACGAAACGCGGGCGGGGAATCGGCACCGTTCTGCCCCATGATCGCTTCTGCCGAGCCGAAAACGGCCTCCCGGCGATGGGCCTGGGCCCTCACCACCACCGCCGCGATGGTGCTGACACCCACCGCGACGGCACCGCCCGCCGCCCCGCTGCCCCCGGTGGGCGTCGCCGCCTGGCTGGCCGACCCGCGGCAGCTGCCGGACCCCGTGCACGCCGATCCCCGCCGCGTCCACGACGTCCTGGCCGCGGCGGGCGAGTCCGGGCGACGCGATCTCGTCGCCCGCTACCCGGGCGTGGTCGGGGCACTGGACGGAGCGCCGCCGGAGGCCCGCTACGCGGCGAACAGGCTCGTCATGCGTACCTCCGGGGCGCCCTACCGTGATCGGGACGGACAGTTCCTGCTGTTCGACCCGCGTGGCGACGGCCGGGTGGCGCAGGTGTTCGGGGACCTGTCCACGGTGGACAGGATCGCGGTGCTGGTCCCCGGGGTCGCCAACCGGGCGGCGGACTTCTGGACCGGGCTGGGCGGTTTCGCCCACCGCGCCCCGGCGGTGCAGGCGGCCGACCTGTACCGCACCGCCCTCGCGAACGGTGCGAGGAACTTCGCGGTCATCGCCTGGCTCGGCTACGACACCCCGGACGGCGTGGGCCTCGCCGCCGCCCGCGAAGACCTCGCGAGCGCGGGAGCGGTGGCGCTGCGGCGGTTCGTGGCCGGACTCGCCGCCGTCCGTCCACAAGCGACCATCGCGCTGCTCGGCCACAGCTACGGCTCGACGGTGCTCGGGCTCGCGGCGCCCGGTCTGCCCGTGGCCGTCACCGACGTCGCGGTTTTCGGCAGCCCGGGGATGGGCGTGGCCGACGTCACCCGGTTGCGCACCACCGCGCGGGTGTGGGCCGGACAGTCCACAAGGGACTGGATCCGCTGGGTGCCGGGGGTGCGGCTGTGCGGGCTCGGGCACGGCACGAAGCCAGCCGACCCGGCCTTCGGCGCCCGCGTCTTCGCCACCGCGGACGTGCCCGACCACGACCACTACCTCAGCCCCGGCACGGACTCGCAGGCCGCGCTGACCCGCATCGCCGTCGCCGGCACCGATGTCCGCTGAGCGCGGGGAAAGCGGACCGTCCTGGAGGGACTCCAGGGTTACGATCACGGATATGCGATTCGCCTTCAAGACTTCGCCCCAGAACACCGCCTGGGCGGACATGCTCGCCGTCTGGCAGGCCGCCGACGAGATCGAGCTGTTCGAATCGGGCTGGACCTTCGACCACTTCTACCCGATCTTCTCCGATCCGACCGGGCCGTGCCTGGAGGGCTGGGTGACCCTCACCGCGCTCGCGCAGGCCACGAAGCGGCTGCGGCTGGGCACGCTGGTCAGCGGGATCCACTACCGCCACCCCGCGCTGCTGGCGAACATGGCCGCCACGCTCGACATCGTCTCCGGCGGGCGGCTGGAGATCGGTGTCGGCGCGGGCTGGAACGAGGAGGAGTCCGGCGCCTACGGCATGGAGCTGGGCAGTGTCCGGGACCGCAGTGACCGGTTCGAGGAGGCCTGCGAGGTCCTCGTCGGCCTGCTGACCCAGGAAACCACCACCTTCCAGGGCAAGCACTACCAGCTCACCGACGCCCGCTGCGAGCCGAAGGGCGTGCAGCGGCCGCACCCGCCGATCTGCATCGGGGGCAGTGGTGAGAAGCGCACCCTGCGCACGACGGCGAAGTACGCCCAGCACTGGAACTTCGTCGGCGGTACGCCCGAGGAGTTCGCCCGCAAGCGCGAGGTGCTGCACCGCCACTGCGCGGACATCGGCCGCGACCCCGCCGAGATCACGCTCTCCTCGCACGTCCGCCTCGAACCGGACCTGGACTACGCCAAGGTCGCCGCCGAGGCGGAAGCGCTCGGGGAAGCGGGTCTCGAACTGGCGATCGTCTACCTGCCGCCGCCGCACACCCCGGCCGTGCTGGAGCCGCTGGCGAAGGCCCTCGAGCCGCTGCGCTGAGACAGGGCCCGGCGGTCTGGGCCGCGAGGCACCGGGCCGCCGGGCGCGAGTTCAGCCCGCGCGGAGCACGCCTTGGTCCCCCAGTACCGCGACGACGTGGAAGCGGTGCCCATTGAGGACGAGGTTCTTGCCCGCGGTGCCCTCGGCGGAGAGGCTGAACCCGTTCCGGTCGTTGCCGGACCCGGCCGAGAGGGTGATCCTGTCGTCGCGCACCACGACGGTGATGGGGCCGAGTTCCCGATTGGGGAGCTGATCACCGGATTTGACCCGCACCTCGCAGCTGCCCGCGGCGCACGCCGCGAGGTTCGTCCCGTTCGCGGCCGGGGGAAGTTCCGGAGACCCACAGGCGGCGATCACGAGGGCCGGGAGCGGGATCAGCCACGCGTTGCGCATGCCGTCGATGGTGCCCGCACAGCGCGGGGACCGGTCCCGCGCACGCGAGGGGTCAGGCGGGGGAGTCGGTCGGCGCCGGGACGCGGGGGAGAGCGCCGAGCAGGGCGGCGGCCTCCGAGAGGCGGGTCGGCCAGCGTTCGACGAGGGCGGTCCAGGCCTGCCGCAGCCGGATGTCCTTGCCCAGCACCAGCAACGGCGGCGTGCCCCAGCGGGTCGCCAGCACGACGCCGGTCCGGTCGCGTTCCCCGGCGGCGGGGAAGTCGGGCAGGAAGGTGACGGTCCAGGTGAAGCCGGTGCCGGTGACGTCGTCGGCAAGGCCGCGGTGGGCGGCGGTGTAGCTGCGCAGGCGGTGCCGTCGCGCCATCTCCAGCGGCAGCGGGGCTTCCGGGTGCGCCGCGTTGTAGGCCTCGACGGACACGTACGGCTGTCGAGGGCTGTTCATGAGCGGCTCGCACGGGGTGTCGCTCGGTGCTCGGGTGCCTTCGGTCCTGTCGCCATCCGTGTCTCCTTAGCTTTCCTCCGCGCCCCCGCGGAGGGACACCAAAGGGGATAACCCTGAGCAGTCGACCACACGGCCACGGCTCGAGGTTCACCCGAATAGTTCAACCCTCAGATAACTCGCCGTGATGGCCGTCACGAAACGGCCGACGGCCCGCGGGGCGCCTTCAACAGAGATCTGACGTCTGGTGCCTCAATAATCCGATGTCTCAGTGGTGAATGCGAGACAAGTACGGGACAGGCCTCGCGAGATCCACCGATGGAGGGTGTTTCATCGGATGTTTATCGGCTAGCGTCGGATCGTCTTGCGGAACCTCATCGCGGAGGGCGTCATGATCGGTCGGACCTTGCGACGTGGGCTCGTGGCGGCACTGGCCGCGGCGGCCGCGCTGAGCACCCCCGTCACCGCCGCGGAAGCGGCCCCTGTCGGCACCGTCGCGGCGGCGGAGCCGGGACCGGGCACCAACTACGCCACCGACGACCCGTTCACCTCGCCGCGCACCCAGTGGTGGCGCGACGACCGGTTCGGGATGTTCATCCACTTCGGCGCGTACTCCCAGCTCCAGGGCAGCTACACCCGCGCGGACGGCACGGTCTGTCACGACGCGGAGTGGATCAAGCGCCAGTGCGGCGTCCCGATGGACCAGTACGAGACCATCGCGTCGCAGTTCAACCCCAAGGACTTCGACGCCGCGAAGATCGTCGCCGCGGCGAAGTCCGCGGGGCAGAAGTACATCGTGCAGACCGCGAAGCACCACGAGGGCTACGCGATGTGGCCCACCAGGGTCAACACCTGGAACCTGCGCGACCACTCCTCGTTCGACCGCAAACGCGACATCCTCGCCGAGATGAAGACCGCCGCCGACAAGGCGGGCATCGCCTACGGCCTGTACTACTCGATCTGGGACTGGCACGACCCGGACTTCGCGAACCCGGCGACCTTCCCGAAGTACAAGGCCAGGATGTACGCCCAGCTCAAGGAGCTGGTCGACAACTACCACCCTAAGATCCTCTGGTTCGACGGCGAGTGGAACACCGACAACCCGGTCAACAACTGGTCCGCCCGCGACGGCGAGGAACTCCAGACCTACGTCCGGAGTCTCGACCCGTCGATCGTGATCAACAACCGCGTCGGCAAGCGGCGGGTGACCGACGGCGACACCGGCACCCCGGAGCAGGAGATCCCGGCCGCGCCGGTGGACGGGCAGCTCTGGGAGTCCTGCATGACCCTCAACGACCACTGGGGCTTCGCCGAGTACGACCACAACTGGAAGTCGGCCGAGGACCTGACCAGGAAGCTGCTGTCGATCGCCAGCCGCAGCGGGAACTACCTGCTCAACATCGGCCCGGACCGCTACGGCGCGGTGCCCGCCGAGTCGATCGACCGGCTGAAGGCGATCGGGGACTGGCAGCGCACCGCGGGGCAGGGCAGGGCGATCGCCGGCGCGGGCAGTCCTGGCGTGGTGGCCGAACCGTCCTGGGGCGTGGTGAGCCGCAAGGGCGACAAGCTGTACGCGTCGGTGTTCCAGTGGCCCGGCGCGGGCAAGCCGCTCACCCTCGACGCGCTCGCGCCGTTCGACGTCACCGGCGCCCGCGTCCTGGGCAGCGCCCAGCGGGTGACGGCGGTGCGGGACCGGAACAAGATCGTGCTCACCCCGTCGGGCAGTGCCACCAACCCGACCGCCACCGAGATCGAGCTGAGCATCCGGACCCCGCGTCCCGCCGCGGTGGCGGGGACGGGGCTGACCGCGCGGTTCTGGCCGAACGCGACGTTCTCCGGCGAGCCCACGGTGTCCCGGGTGGACCCGACGGTCAACTACAGCTGGAAGTTCGGCGGCTCGCCCGCGCCGTCGGTGCCGAGCGGGACGTTCTCCTCGCGCTGGACCGGGCAGCTCACCCCCGGCTTCTCCGAGGACTACACGATCACCGCGATCTCCGACGACACGGTGAAGGTGTGGATCGACGGCAGGCTGGTGATCGACAACTCCACGCCGCACGACGCCACGATCGACAAGGCGAGCGTCCGGCTGCTCGCCGGGCAGTGGTACCCCATCAAGGTCGAACAGACCCAGCAGGGCGGGGAATCCACGATGAAACTGCTGTGGTCCGGCCCGGACACCCCACAGCGGATCATCCCCGCGGCGAACCTCTACCCGGAGTCCTGAGGAGATGAGCCGCCTACGCCGCCTGCTGACCGGAGCCGTCGCGCTCGCCGTGGCTCTCCCACTGCTGCCGGGCATCCCGGCCGGGGCCGCCGTGGCCCCGAACTCCCGGTGCGGTCAGCGGATCACGCCGTCGCCGATCATGCCCGTGCTGCCCTGCGACGACTTCGCCCGGATCCTCGGAAAGGCCGCGAACACGGTGCCGGGCGAGGGCCAGCTCGCCTGGCAGCAGCGCCCGGTCACCGCGTTCACCCACTACGGGATGAACACCTTCACCAACCGCGAATGGGGTTCGGGCGCGGAGCGGGAACAGACGTTCACACCATCCACAGTGGACACGGATCAGTGGATGCGCGCGCTGAAGACCGCGGGCGTGTCCCAGGTGATGCTGACGGTCAAACACCATGACGGGTTCGTGCTCTACCCGAGCCGCTACACCAACCACTCCGTCGTCGCGAGCCCGTGGTGGCTGTCCGGGAAGGACTGCGCGCGGCTGCCGGAAGTGCTGGCGGCGCGGGAAAAAGCCCAGCGTGAACGGGCGGGCGACGCGTCCGCGTACTGGCAGGTGCGAAATGCCGGATGCGCCAATCCCGGTGGCGACATCCTGGCCGGCTACGTGGCTTCCGCGCGCAGGGCCGGATTGAAGATCGGGGTCTACCTTTCGCCGGCGGACGGTTCGGAACTGACGTCGTCCTTCTTCGCCGAGGAGGTCAAGGCCGTCGAGGCGAAGGTGGCCAAGGGGGAGAGCCTGTCGATCGAGGAACAGGCGGTTTACGAGGACCGGGCGAACAAGCCCGCGGGGCAGGGCCGGTACGGGTCCGGCAGCGCGGTCACCCGCCGGACCATCCCGACGCTGGTCCCCGGCGACGACCGGGCCGCCGCGCTCGCCGCCGGGAAACTGCCGAAGTTCTCGGTCGAGGAGGACGACTACAACGCCTACTACCTCAACCAGCTCTACGAGCTGTTCACCCAGTACGGCCCGATCGACGAGATGTGGCTCGACGGCGCCAATCCGTGGCGTGGTTCCGGCGTGACCGAGAACTACGACTTCGCCACCTGGTTCAAGCTCATCCAACGGCTTTCGCCGAACACGGTCACCTTCGCCGGGCCCGCGGGCGTGCGATGGGTCGGCAACGAGAACGGACGCGCCCGCTCGACCGAATGGAGTCCGCTGCCGACCACGGGCGATCCGCGGACGGCGCACAACGAGGAACTGTTCCTCGGTGGTGCGTCCGCCACCGACCTCGGTTCCCGCGCGGTGCTGGCCGACCCGTCGGTGCGCTACCTCCAGTGGGCACCCGCCGAGGCGGACGTCTCGATCCGGCCCGGCTGGTTCTGGCATCCGGCGGAGCGGCCGAAGACACCGCGGCAGCTCGTGGACCTTTACCGGGAATCGGTGGGCCGCAACGCTTCCCTGCTGCTCAACGTCCCGCCCGGCACGGACGGGACGATCGCCACGGCGGACTCGGCCGCGCTGGCCGCGTTCGGTACCGCGATCCGGCGGACCGAAGCGGTGAACCTCGCGGCGCCGTCGCCGGGACAGCCGGTCTCGCCCGGGGTGCGCGCGGTCACCGACGACGCGCTCGGCACCTCGTGGTCACCGGACCGCGGCGCGCTCGAAGGCACGCTGGAGATTCCGCTTCCCGGCACCAGGACGTTCGACCAGATCCGGCTCGGCGAGGACATCCGGCACGGCCAGCACGTGGAGGGCGCCGAGGTGCAGGCGATGCGGGACGGCCGGTGGACGACCGTCGCGACGGTGTCCACGATCGGGTACTCGCGGTTGGTGACGCTGCCCGCGCCGGTCACGACGGACCGGGTCCGGGTGCTGCTCACCCAGTCCAGGGCCCGGCCGTACCTGAGCACGGTCGCCCTGTACCGCACGGTCGACGCCGGGGAGTGACACCCGCTCACGGCCCGGCGGTGGGGAGGAGTTCGGCGAGCAGGGCCCGGACGCGGCGGTCGATCTCGTCGCGGATCGGCCGTACCCGGTCGGCGGATTGCCCGGCGGGATCGTCGAGCTGCCAGTCGAGGTGGCGTTTGCCGGGGAAGATGGGGCAGGCGTCGCCGCAGCCCATGGTGATCACGACGTCGGCGGCCTCGACCGCGTCGGTGGTCAGCCGTTTCGGAGTTTCGTGGTTCAGGTCGATGCCGAGTTCGTCCATGACCTGGATGACGGCG
>NZ_BAABHG010000021.1:0-152693 GCF_039541975.1 Amycolatopsis samaneae | reverse complement strand
CGCCGCGCCCACCGCCGGAGCGTCTCGCGTTCCTCATCGGTCAACACCACAGCGGCCACCGGCCGACCCCTACCCGCCATCCGTCAACCCTACAATTAATCAACGAACTTCAGACGCAGGACACTAGGCATGTGGTTCGACCACGAAAAAGAGGCCGTCAGTGCGACGACCTCATTGCGAGTGAATAGTGCTGGTGTCCGAGGGGGGGATCGAACACCTCTTCGTCGCATCCATGCACAGGATGCGTATTCATGCGATAAACAGTAGCTCGGGCTGATATTGAGGCGCAAGGGTGTGGCGTACGAACCGCCTCGAGGCGGTTCGTACAGAATCCATACGGCCTAGTGCGGGACTGTGCAGTTGGTGTTTCCGGCCTGACACGCCGCACCAGCTGTCGCTCGCCGCGTTAGGGTGGGCAGCTTGCTGGTATCGACGGGTCTCGATGGTCGGGCCAGGTGGTCCTGAAGTCGGGCGTGGCGGAACTGGTAGGTGGCGTCTGCCTGGCGTAGCACGCCACGCTGGTGGGCGTCGTCCAGGAAATAATCCCGACGCTGCGGGTCGCTAGGACCCCGGGCGAGTTCAGGATCCCGTAGCCCAGACCACAGACCAGTCCAAGCACGGCACCCGCCACCAGGAACTGGAAGGTCACCGTTGTCCGATCAACGCGCTGTTCGTCTACGTGCCGATGGCCCTGTTCGTGTTGTTGATCATCCTGTTCTGGGCCTACCGCCTGGAACGGATCTACCCGGCCGTGGAACGGGACCTTGCCGCGCGGCGAGCCGCGGCCGCGGACCGGAGTTCCCTTCCCCTCGGCGACTAAACACACCTCATGCTCTGAAGGCCACCTTGAGGGACTCCAAGTCCCTCAAGGTGGCCTTCAGAGACTTTGTGGATCGCATGGTGGTGCGGTGACAGTGTACGTCCGCCGTCTCTCACCGTTCACTTACCTGGCTTCCAGGTAACACACACAAAGGCGCTCTACGGTCGCTGGGGTGTCAGCAGAATCGGAAGTCGTCGCCCTCGACGAGAATCGGAAGCGAACGCTCCGCCGCACGGGACTGGTGGCCGCCGCGGTCGTGCTCGCGGTCGCGGCCAGGGTCGCCCTCTTCGACCACGAGTCCTTCGACTACAAGGTGTTCTTCAAGAACTGGTACGAGTTCATTTCCGCGCATGGCGGGTTCAGTGCGCTCAAGTACCGCTTTTCGGACTACAACGTCCCCTACTTGTACCTGATCACGATCCTGACCTACCTGCCGATACCCGCGCTCGCCGGCGTCAAGATCATCTCGGTGCTGTTCGACCTGGTGCTGGCGTATTTCACCTACCGCATCGTCGCACTGCGCCATCCCGGCGGCCGGTTGCCACCGCTGGCGGCGCTGATCGTCCTGTTCCTCCCCACCGTGGCCACCAACAGCGGGATGTGGGGGCAGGCCGATTCCCTCTACGCCGCGTTCGGGCTCGGCGGCGTGTATTTCGCCCTCCGCAGGCGGCCGTGGCTCAGCGCCGTTTTCTTCGGGCTGTCACTGGCCTTCAAGTTGCAGGCGGTCTTCCTGTTCCCGCTGCTCCTGGTGCTACTCCTGAAAAGGTGGCTACCGTGGCGGGTGCTCCCGGTCGTGCCCGGCGTCGTCCTGCTGCTCGACGTGCCGGCGCTGCTGGCCGGAGCGCCCCTGGGACAGTTGCTGTCGGTCTACGTACAGCAGACGAGCTCGTATCCCGAGCTGTCCCTGCGCGCGCCGTCGATCTACCAGTTCTTCCCGGCGAGTGCCGACGCGGCGGTGATCCGGCCCATCGGTGTGGCCGTCACCGGGCTGGTGGTGCTCGGGTTGTGCCTCGGCGTTCTGCTCAGCCGAGTCCGGCTGACGACGACGAAGATCGTGCTCATGGGAGCGGCTTCGGCCCTTCTGGTGCCGTTTCTCCTGCCGTCGATGCACGAGCGCTATTTCTATCTGGCCGAGGTACTCACCGTGATCGCCGCGTTCCACCTGCCGCGCCGCCTCTGGTACGTGCCCGTGCTCGTGCAGGTGGCTTCGTTTCTGGCCTATCTCGAGGTGCTGGTCCCGGCGATGGGGCCGCGGTCTCCCGGCGGCGGACCGGGCGTGATCATCGGCGGGCCGCCGCCGGACGGCAGCGTCTTTCCCCTGCCGGGTGGCCGTCCCCCGCCAGGGGCCATGACGGACCTGATGTCGAACCTGTACGCGCCCACGCTGGAATTCCGGCTCCTCGCGGCGCTCATGGCCGTCGCGGTCGTATCCGTGCTGTGGACGACGATTCGCGAGTTCCGGCGGGACCCCGCGGCCGGGGCAGGGCCGTCCGTCGCTTCGCGTGTTCACCAGGGAAGCGAGCTGCCGTCGTAGTTGAAGCCGTCGAGGTCTTCGCCGGCTTCGGAGAGCCAGAGCCGACAGCTGCCCGGAAGGGTGTCCTTTCGGGCAGTTCTCGGCGCACCCGGGCCGGCCGCGGTGCCGCACACCGGCGGCCTCGGCACGCCACCTCGGCGCACCACGCGATCGGCTGGCGGCGACGTCCACGATCCTCGCGCGCGGTTCCCGTTGCACCGCCGGGAGCACCGGCCTGCGGAAACTCCACAAAGGACAGTCCGGCCGCATGCGGCACCGACCGCCGGGTCACCCGATAGCGCGGGGCCCCGGGACGAGTGCGGCGTCTGGCGGCTACACCGCACCGCGGGCCGCGGGTAGCCTCCTCGGTCGGGCCGCCACCTCGGCATGCGGGAAACCGGTGCGGCCACCGGAAAATCCGGGCGACAGGAGCGGCAGATGAGCGACAGTGAGCAATCCCCGTCCGCGAACGCTCCACGATCGCCGGACGAGCCGCCGGAACGCCGTGAGTTCGGCCGAAGACCGATCCTCGGTCTGTTGGCGTTCGGCAGCGGCGCCGCGCTGCTCGGCGCGGTCTCGGAGATGAACCCCGCCGGTGTCGTCGGCGACTTCCTCGGCGTCCTGCTCGGCGCCGGCGACCCCGCCGCTCCCCCGGCACCGCTGCTCGCGGTCCGCCCCGACGACGGCCTGTTCGCGACGCTGTCGTTCACGAACCTCGACGTCAAGACCAGCCTCGGACAGCCGCCGCGGCTGGCGTTGCGCGACGCGGCGTCCGACGGCCTGATCATCCTCGGCCTCACCCCGCAGAGTGTGTTCGAACAGACCACCTTCGACAACGGAACCGGCGCGCCCACACCGTCGCAGCCGATCCCGGCGCTGGTGTCCGGGCCGAGCCGGATAGTGCTACGGGTGCCCGCCGGGACCGCGCCGTTCCCCTACGACCTGCCGACACTGCTCGACCTCGCGCGCTATCCGCTCGCGGTGAGCCCGTCCGCCGACGGCACCGCCCCGCCCGCCGCGCCCCGGCCCGGCGAGACGGCGATCGAGGCGCCGTTCCGGCTCTTCCTCTCCCCGCCGTCCGCCGCGCTGTTCGCCGCGGCGAAGAACCCGGTGACCCGCAACGGCCGCACCGAGCTCTGGCACGCGAGGGCTGTTCCCCGCCTGCCCGGCGGCGGCCCGCAGCAGGACCCCACGCCCGTCCCGGTCCGCGCGATCTGGACGCCCGACATGCTTCTCCCGCCGGTCGACCTGCCCGACTGGGCGAAGGACCAGGCCAAGGTTTCGCTGCTCCCGCAGGACCGGCACGACATCGTCGTCAAGACGGCCGAAGCGCCGGCGCAGTCGGCCCTGCTGCTCGTCTCCCCGATGGGCGCGTCGCTCGACGTCGACGGGCGATGGACCTCGAACGGGCTGATCGGGTGGCGCCACCGGTCCTGGCTGGGCCGGGACACCTACGTCCGCGTCGAGCGCGCCGGATACCTGTTCCCGTTCGGCTTCCCCGCCGAGGCCGTCGACATCACCGAGCGGGTCATCCAGGACGGCGTCGCGTTCCTGCGCAAACGGCAGTTCGTCGTCGTGCGGCGGCCCCACGTCGACTACGCGCAGAGCACCGATCCCGCGATCAACCCGCAGCCGTTCTTCGGACGCAACCAGCCCTTCACCCGTGCCACGACCTCGACGCTCGTTTCGCCGCCACTGGCCAAACTCATCACCAGCGGCGACTTCGTCCAGATCGCCGGCCAGGACGGGAAGGCCACCGACCTCCGGTACCAGGTCACGTTGACCACCAAGGACGGCAGGACGGTCACCAGCGACGTCCCGTTGGTGTTCCTGTTCGACTCCGACGCGCTCACCATGAACGCCATCAAGCCGTTCGTCGCCAAGTACAGCGACGACACCCAGACGCCCGTGGCCCGCCGCACCCTCGCACTCGGCGGGCAGAAGGTCGCCTACGTCCCGCCCGCGCCACCGGCGGACCACTCGCTGCCCACCACCTCGATCGTGCTCGCCGCGGACCTCGCCACGAGGAATCGCGACGCCGCCGGCACCGACAAGGAACAGGCCGCGTTCCCGGTACTGAAGTTCGCCGACGTACGGGTCGAGGAACTCGACGCTCTCGGCGGTCCGCAGCAGGGCACCCGACTGTCCTATGAGGACAAGATTTACCTCGGGAACGGCCTCGGCGGCACGGCCAACAGTGGTGAGGTGTGGGCGAAACTCAGGCCCGTGCCCGCCGCGGCGACGAGCGGAACGCCGGCGGCCGGGCCCGGTGACGAAACGCTGAGGTTCGCGCTGTCCCAGGCGACCGGCGGCGGGATGGCCGCGCCGAGGTTCGCGGTGGATGCGCTGTCCCGGGTCCACGGGACGATCACCGACCTCGAGAACATCGCCACCAACCACTTCGACCCGCGGGCGTACTTCCAGGACGAGGCGATCAAGCTGTTCGGCGCGATCCCGCTCAGCAAGGTGATCGAGCCCGACAAGCTCACCGACATCATCCCGCCCACCGACGAGAACATCCCGAAGATCAAGACCAACCGGACCGGCGACCGGGTCGAAACGGTCGTCACCTGGAACCCGAAGCTCAAGCAGTTCCCCGACGGCGCGGGGAACCTGTTCACCTTCGTCCCGGCGACGACCGACCCGGACCGCCGGCTGCGCCTCGAAGTCCGCTTCACCACCACGCGTGACGGCGTGACCTCGTCGGTGGTGCGCGGGGAACTGCGCAACGCCTCGCTGGTGTTCCTCGACATGATCGCTCAGCCGATCGAGCGGTTGACCTTCGAAAGCCACAACGGAGCCAAACCGGCCATCGATCTCAAGCTCGGGCTCCCGAACTTCCGCGGCGACCTGCGTTTCCTCACCAAGCTCCAGGAGTTCCTGCCCGCGCTGCCCGGCGGGGTGAAGATCGACCGGCTGCCCACCGGGGTCAAGGCCGGGATGACCCTCGCGGTGCCCTCGGTGCCGATCGGCGTGGTGCTGGTACAGAACCTGTCCGTCGGTGTCCTGCTCGACCTGCCGTTCACCGGTGCCCCGGCGACGCTGAACTTCTCCTTCGGCACCCGCGAGCACCCGTTCCGGTGCACGGTGATGGCGCTGGGCGGTGGCGGGTTCCTGACCATCGGGCTGAGCACCGCGGGCGGTCCGCCCATGATCGAGGGCTCGCTCGAGTTCGGCGCCGCCGTCGCCCTCGACCTCGGCGTCGCCAGCGGATCGGTGTCGATCATGGCCGGGATCTACCTCGCCTACGGCCCGCGCCCGAGCGACCAGGGCCCGCCCGGCCCCAGCACGATCGTGATCACCGGCTACGTCCGGGCGATCGGCGAGCTTTCCGTGCTCGGCCTGATCCACGCGTCGCTGGAGTTCTACCTCGGGCTCACCTTCGAGAAGCAGGGCGGTGCCGAGGGCAGGGTCCAGGGCGAGGCGACGCTGCGGGTCCGCGTCGAGGTGTTCCTGTTCAGCACCACGGTCTCGGTGACCCTCCGCAAGGAGATCGGGTCCGGGGTCGACCCCAGCTTCGGCGACCAGATCTCCGCCGCCGACTGGTCCGCCTACTGCGCCGCGTTCGCCTGAGGGAGCCCGAACCATGCCGAAGTACTACGAAACCTTCCTCTGCACGGCCGTGCCGGAGTCGGCCGAGAGCACGAAGCTGCGGCTCGCCGTCGTCGTCAGCCCACGCCTCAGCGCCGAACCGGACGTCCCCGGCGGCGCCCCGGTCACCTCCGACCAGCTCGGGAAATGGCCGGACGCGCTGAACTGGGCGGCGATACTGCCGACCTGGACGGTCACGGTCACCCAGGGCACCACCACGGTGACCAGGCCCGCGCAGGAGATCGGCGGGCCCTACGACGTCCAGACGTGGAACGCGATCTTCCCGGCGACGATGGCCACGACGCCCTACGTCCCGCCCGTAGCCGAGGACGCGGGCACCAACCCCCGTGCCCTCCCCGGTGTCGCGACCTTCCCGGTCGGCGCGGTCCGGGACGCGGTCAAGAAGCTGCACGTCACCGTGCTGCGCGAGCATCGCACGGAGTTCCCGCCCGCGGCCCAGCTCGGCAACCTCGCCGAGTTCACCCCGATCAGGAACGCGCTGGCGCCGCCGCTGGTCCAGGAGGTACTGGACACCCAGCTGACCGGCGGCGTCGTCGGCACCGCCCTCGACAGGGTGTTCGCGCAGCTCGACCTCTTCCACGGCGCCCGCCCGGGATCGGCGCTCCCGCCCGCCACGATCACCGCCGTCGCCCCGCCGACCGGCTCGCCCTCGGGCGGCACGGCGGTGGCGCTCACCGGGACGTCGTTCGTCCAGAACGGTTCCGAGGTCTTCTTCGGCGGCAAGGCGGCGGGCTCGGTGCGCGTCGTGAGCCCGACGTCGATCACCTGCACCACGCCGCCCGGCACCTTCGGCGCCCAGGTCGACGTCCTGGTGCGGACTCCCGGCGGGATCAGCGCGGTCTCGCCCGCCGCGAGGTTCACCTACCTCGACCCACCCACGGTGTCCACAGTGGACAAGAACCGCGGGCCGTCGGCGGGCGGGACGACGGTCACCGTCACCGGCACGAACTTCGTCGCGGGCAACGGCCCCGACGGCAAGCCCAACACGAGCGTGAAGTTCGGCGACGCGGACGCCACCGCCGTCTCCGTCGGGAGCGACCCGACCTCGCTGACCTGCGTCACTCCCCCGGCCGGTACGGATCCGACCGTCGACGTCGTCGTGACCACGAAGGGCGGTTCGAGCGCGAAGACCGCCGCGAGCAGGTACACCTACGTCCCGCTCCCGGCGGTCACCGGCCTCACCCCGGCCAGCGGCCCGGTCGCGGGTGGGCAGGCGGTCACCGTCACCGGGACGCACCTGGCCGCGGCCACCGAGGTCCACTTCGGACCCGCGCGGGTCTCGCCCGCCCCCGGCGGTACCGACACGTCGCTCACCTGCACGAGCCCGGCGGGCACCGCGGGCGTCGTCGACGTCACCGTGGTGACCGACGGCGGCACGAGCGTCCGGTCGGACGCGGACCGGTACACCTACCTGGCCCGGCCGACCGTCACCGCGCTCACCCCGGCGAAGGGACCGGCCGCCGGGGGCACGACGGTGACCGTGACCGGCACGAACATGACCGGCGCCACCTCGGTCACCTTCGGCGGCGTCCCCGGGACGTCGCTCACCGGGGTCACCCCGACCTCGCTGACCGTCACCTCGCCCGCGGGCACCGCGGGCGGCTCCGTGCACGTCGTCGTCCACACGGCACCGGCCGGGGACAGCACCGAATCCGCCGCCGACCTGTTCACCTACACGGGATAAGCCATGGAACAGCCGAAGTTCGACCTGCACACCGCGCTCGCGGCGATGGCCGACTACCCGGTCATGCTGCGACGGCTCGGCGCGATCCGGATCGTCGAGATCGACCTCGCGGGCACCGGCATCGACCTGTCCGCCGCGGGGACGGTGACCGTCAGCGCCACGCCCGCCTGGACGGCGCGGATCGCGCCCAATCCCGGCGAAGAACCCGGCAAGAACCTCCGCGTGGCACCGGTCGCCGTCCCCGTGCACCTGGCACCCAGCCGGTTTTCCCTGCTGGCGAACGGACATCTCGACGCCGCGGTCGAAGGGCTCGGGATCGCCGAGATCGATGTCGACCACGCCGCGTCCCGCCTGCTCGGCCTCGCCCGGCAACTCGTCGGCGCGCCGCCACCCGGCGAATCCGCCGCACCGGGGGCGGGAGCACCGCTGCCCGAACGGCTTTCCCTGCCCTCGCTGCGCAACGCCGGGCTGAGCCTCACCCAGACCGACCGCGCGAGCAAGATGCGAGAGCGGCTCAAGACGGCGGGAAAGGTGTTCTCGGCAACGGAAGCCACGAAACTCGACGACCCCGGCCACGCGGTCAAGGGCTACCTCGTCGACGTCTGGGACGACCGGACGCAACGGTGGCACACGCTCTGCGCGCGGCGCGGCACCTACCGCCTCCCCGGCGGGCGGTCGTTCACCGCCGACGACGAGGGCGCCGTCTCCTCGGCCGCCACCGCGAGACCCGACGCGGGCACGGGCGCCATGATGTACCTGCACGAGTCGATGGCGCGCTGGCACGGCTGGAGCCTGGTGGCCCCGCCGGTCGGGAAGCCGGTGATCACCGAGCCCGAAGGCAGCAGACCGCGGCCTGCCACCACCCCCGCCCTGCCCGGGTTCGACGTCACCTTCGTCCCGCGGCCGGGGACGCTGCCGGTGCTGCGTTTCGGCCGCGGGTACCGGTTCCGGCTGCGCGCCGTCGACGTCGCGGGCCACGCCGACCCGTTCGACCCGGCGTCGACCGACTTCGGCGGCGCCGTCCCCGCCGCCGGCTCACCACCCGCGAAACACCTCCGGTTCGACCCGGTGCTGGCCCCGGTCATCGTGCCGACCGCGCCGATGACCGAGGGCGAGTCGATCGACACCCTCGTGGTACGTCCGGACCCGGGCCCCGGCGACGTCGTCTCGAACCTGCTCGCGCCGATCCTGGGCACCCAGCCCGCCCGGCATCTCGCCCCGCCGAAGGTCAGCGTCGCGCTGGTCGAAGAACACGGCATGGTGGACACCCCCTCCGGGAAACCCGATCCCGCGAAGTATCCGATGTTGGCCGAACGCGACCGTGCCGATCTGTCCACTGTGGGCACACCCGACCCGCGTCAGCCGAACCAGCGGTACGTCGGCGGCGGCCTGCGCGTCAGCTGGCTGCCGGATCCGATCTGCCGGGGCGCGGTGATCACCGGACTGCCCGGCGGCCCGGCGAAGTCCCGCTTCGACCCACCGTTGCTGGGATCCTGGCCCGACGTCCAGCCCACCCGCGTCCAGCTCGCCGACGGGGCCGCGGGCTGGAACCTGTTCCTCGGTGTGCTCACGCTTTTCGTGCCACGCGGGGAAACCAGGACCGTCCGGCTGTCGAGCTTCGTCGACGCCGACGACGTCGGACTGCTCGGACACGTCAGCTGGCTGACCGAGGCCGGCGCCTCGTCCACCGACCTCGCGGCGGCCTCCGCCGACGCCCAGGACGGGCAGGCGTGGCAGATGACGCCGCCACGGACCCTGACGCTGGTGAACGCCGTCCGCACGCCGACGACGGCGCCGTCGCTGCTGACCATCGGCAATGACTCCGCCCATCCGCGGGCCCTCGGCTCGACGACGCACAGTCTGGTGGGCAACGCCGAGGTCCACCGGCCCAGTACCGGGCTGCTCGCGCTCGCCGCGACGCGCACCGATCCGGTCGACGATCCGGCGGCGCCCGCGCCCACGACCGTCACCACGATCACCCGGCCACCGCTGCGGGAGAACTCCACCACCAGTACCGGGCAGTCCCCGGCCATCCCGGTCGGCTACGCCCCCGACCCGGTGACCGGGAGTCAGGTCAGCTTCGTGGCGAGTCACCTGCTCGGTGACACACGGCGCCATCAGGTGAGCTACACGGCCGAGGCGACCACGCGGTATCTGGAGCACTTCGTGCAGCGCGGCAAGGTCACCTTCACCGGGGTGACGCCGTTGCCGCTGTCCAGCGCCGGCATCGTCCCCGGCACCGCCGCCGTGCGGTCGCTGGACGGGAAGATCGCGTACCGGCCGGACACCGACTTCGTCGTCGACACCCAGGCCGGCACGATCACCCGCACCGCCGCGGGCGCGATCCCGGACGGGCAACCGGTCGAAGCGGCGATCGTCGCCCCGCCGGTCACGAGGACGGGCAACGCGGTCACCCTCGACCTGCCGAGCACCGCCCGCCCGGCACCGCCGCGGGTCGCCTGGGTGGTGCCGACCTTCGGCTGGACCGACGAGACCTCCGACCTCGGCCTGCGGCGGACCCGCACCCGCGGTGGCAGCGGGCTGCGGGTGTTCCTCGAACGACCGTGGTACTCCTCGGGCACCGGGGAGCAGCTCGCCGTCATCCTGGCCTCCGCGCCGGTCGCGGCCGGGGACTCCCAGCTCCTCGACCTGGTCACGCAACTCGGCACCGACCCGGTCGTCAAGACCGAAGCACTCCCGGCGACGTTCCCGGCGATCGGGCAGTTCCCGCTCGCCAAGGACAACAGGCAGGGCCTGACCGTGCCCGAGCTGGCCGCGCGCGGCACCGCGGGCGTGGTCGCCGCCGCGATCCACGACGTCGTGTGGGACGCCGAGCGCAGACGCTGGACGTGTGACATCGTGCTGCCGCCCGGTCGCGTGTACCAGCCGTTCGCCCACCTCGCGCTGGCCCGCTACCAGCCCAACTCCCTGGCAGGCGTGGAACTTTCGGCCGTCGCCCCGCTCGAATGGGCGCAGCTCGCCCCCGACCGCGCCGCCACGGTTCTGCTCGACGTGCTCGACCTGACCAAGGTCACCGTCACCGTCGCGGGCTGGTCTCCCTCGGGCACCGACAGCGCGAAGAACCGGCCGAACACGGTGTCGGTCATCCTGCAGACGACGTCGTCACTCCTCCCCGGCGATCTCGACTGGACGACCGTCGGCCCGGCCGACGGCCAGGAACTGACCGCCACCGGCCGCCCCGACGGCACCACCGCCTGGACCGGCGTCCTGCGGCTGCCGAAACCACGGCTGCTCACGCCGTTCCGGCTCGTGATCACCGAACGAGAGCTGTACGGCGCAGGTGGCAGGCTGGTCTACAGCGACGTCATCCGCATCTGACCGCCCCCGACATTCGCCGCGCTATCGGCACGGAGGGCGGTAGGGGGATTGGCCGAACCGTGCCGCCCATTCGGCTGTGGTGATCGTGGGTGCGGTCGAGTCGCAGATGTGGCGGGTGGCGTGGTCGGTGCTGGTTTCCCAGAGGTGGATGGCGCGGTCGCGGCCCGCGGAGGCCAGGGTGTGGCCGTCGGGGTGGAACGCCAGGGCGTAGATGAGATCGGTGTGTCCGGTGAGGATCGCCTGGGTCTGCGGTGTGTCGGGGTGACCGACGTCCCAGAGGCGGATGGTGGCGTCGTCACCGGCAGTGGCCAGGGTTCGACCGTCGGGGCTGAAGGCGGCGATGTTGACCTGACCGGTGTGTCCGGTGAGGGTGGCCAGTTCGCGAGGCTGGCGGTTGCTGGTGGTGTCCCAGAGCCGGGTCGTGCGGTCCCAGCTGCTCGTGGCCAGCGTACGGCCGTCCGGGCTGAAGGTCACCGCGCGGACCGCGTGAGCATGGCCGGTGAGCACGGCGGCCGGGATGGGGTGACGAAGGTCGGCGGTGTCCCAAAGCCGGGTCGTGCGGTCGTAGCTGGCGGTGGCCAGGGTGCGCCCGTCCGGGCTGAACGCCACGGCCATCACCCGGTCGGCGTGACCATCCATAGTAGACAGTCCGGCCGGCGCCCCGGGGTCGGTGACGTCCCAAAGTCGTGCGGTGTGGTCCTCGCCGCCGGAGAGCAGGGTGCGGCCGTCGGGGCTGAACGCGACCGAGCGCACCCAACCGGTATGGCCGGAGAGTTTCCCGAGGGGAACGGGCCGTGCCGGGTCGGTCAGGTTCCACAGGTGGATCCGGCCATCGCTGTCGGCCACGGCCAGAACGCGGCCATCCGGGCGCAGTGCGAGGGAGCGGAGCTTCGTCGCGTGGGGCAGGGTGGCGAGTACTGCGGGGTGGCTGAGGTCGGCGGTGTTCCAGATCCGCACGGTGCCGTCCCCGCCGGCCGAGGCCAGGACGCGGCCGTCGGGGCTGAGGGTCACCGACAGCACCAGCTCGGTGTGGCCGGTCAGGATCGGTCCTGGTAGCGGCCAGATCCGGGCGGAGTTGTCATAGCTGCCGGTGACCAGGGTGTGGCCGTCCGGGGCGAACGCGACCGCCTCGACGCTGTCGGTGTGTCCGGTTTGCCGGGCCAGCAGGCCGGGTTCGCGGAGGTTGGTGACGTCCCACAGGGCGGTGGTCCGATCAGCGCTGGCGGTGGCGACGGTGTGACCGTCGGGGCCGAATGCCACCGCGTAGAGCCGGTCGGTGTGCACAGTGAGAACCGACAACGGGCCCGGGTGGTGTGGCGTAGTGAGGTCCCACAGGCGAGCGGTGTTCTCCGTACCACCGGAGAGCAGGGTATGGCCGTCGGGGCTGAACGCGATCGTGCTGATGCCTTGTCCCTCACCCAGACCGGCCAATGGCCGGGCGTGGCCGGTGTCGGTGAGGTCCCACAGCCGAACGGTGCCGTCGGCGGTGGCGACGGTGTGTGCGTCGGCGAAGACCACCGCGGTCACCGGGCCGGTGTGCCCCTCCAACGTCCCTGTCGGACTCGGGCGTGCGGGATCGGCGACGTTCCACATCCTCGCGACGCGATCGTCGCCGCCGGCTACCAGAACGGCTCCGTCCCGGCTGAATGTCACCGACCGCACCGGTCCGCCCGCGCGCAGGACCGTAGGTGGGTTCCTCCTCGCGGCCAGGTCCCACAGCCGGATCGTGCCGTCCTCGCTGCCGGTGGCAAGCCATCTTCCGTCGCGGTGGAAGGCGGCGGAGGTCACGACCCCGGTGTGCCCGGCCAACAGCTCCGGATCGGCGAGCGTGGCGGTGTTCCACAAGCGGACCTGGCGATCGTCGTTGGTGGTGACCAACCAGTGTCCGTCCGGGCTGAACCCGGCCGAGGTGATCGTGTCCGGGTGCTCCAACCGAGTGAACCGGGGCCGGGCCACGGTGCTGAGCAGTCCGCTGCGGGTTTCGTTGTTGGGTACCAGTTGGTAGGCGGCCAGCACCAGTTGGGCCGCCAGGCCGGGGTTCGCCTCGTGCAACGCCGGCGCCTCGGCAACAACCTTCTGTGCGAGCGCGAGGTCACGCTGCTCTCGTTCACGTGCCTGGGCCCAGAACGCCGCACCCGCGGCGACACCGGCCAGCAGCGCGAGCACCGCGAACGCCGCGACGAGCCGCCGCAACCGACGGGTACCGCGGTGGGCCTCGCGGGTGCTGGCGGCGAGGAACTCGTGCTCGATCCCGGCGAGCTCACCGGGATGCTGGGTGGCCCATTCCCGCGTGTTCGCCAACGTGGCACCCCGATAGACCAGGTCGTTGCCCCGGCCCTGCCGATCCCATGTCTCGGCCGCGTCTGTCATCCGCTGGCGGGCCCGTAGCCCGCTACGGTCGGTTTCGACCCAGTCCCGCAGCCGTGGCCAGGCGCTCAACAACGCCTCGTGGGTGATCTCCACGGTGTCCCGGTCGAGGGTGAGCAGCCGGGCTTCGACCAGTGCTCGCAGCGCGACCGCGCCCGGCTTCCGGTCGTCCTCGCCGGCCAGAAGCCGGGCCCGGTCGACCCGTCGCCGGGTGTCCTCACCGTCTGCGCCGACCCGGACCAACCGCAGCAACAGGCGGCGGACGGCGTCCCTGGCCACCTCGTCCAGTGCGAGATACACCTGTTCGGCCGTGGTCGCCACAGCCCCGTGGATGCCGCCGGTGGCTTGGTACCCCGAGAGCGTCAGTGCGCTGTCGTGACGCTGCTGCCACGTGGTCAGCAATGCGTGCGACAACAGCGGCAGCGCACCCGGCTCGTAACCACGGCCGGTGGGGCCCATACCGAGGTCACGGAGCAGGACCTCGACCAGCCCGGGTTCGAGGGCGAGTTTCGCGGCGCGGGCGGGCTCGGTGATGGCCGTGACCAGTTCTTCGCGGCTCATCGCGCCGACGGCGAACTGGTTGTGCCGCACGGCGTACAACAGTTCCGGGTAGGCGAGGCAATGTCCGTAGTAGTCGGCCCGTACGCCGAGCAGCACCAGCGTGACAGCCGGAGCGCTGTCGTGCTCCGGCCGGGCCAGCGCGCACAGCTCCGTGATGAAGGCGTGTCGTTCGGCATCGTCCTCGCACAGCGTGAAAAGTTCTTCGAACTGGTCGACGATCAGCACCAGCCTGCGCTCGCCGTCTCCGAGGGCGGTTCGCAGCGCCGTGGTGAACCGCCCCGTTCGCCGGTCCTCGGGAGGCACCCCGGTGACGGTGGAGATCCCTTCGGTCAACGCGGTGATCGGACGCGCGGTCGGAGTGAGGGCCAGCACGGGCCACTTGGCCGCCGCTGGTGACAACGCGCCCCGGACCAACGCGGGACGCAGTCCTGCCGACAGTAACGAGGACTTGCCTGCTCCCGACGCGCCGAACACCATCAACGGGACATCGCGGTGCACCGTCGCGGCGACGCGGTCCAACAGTTCGGCGGTGAGCCGCTCCCGTCCGAAGAACCACTCGGCGTCCTCCGGGCGGAACGCCGCCAGACCGCGGTAGGGACACCGGGGTCGCTCGGACGCGGCGGCCAGGGCGATCAGTTCGCCGCCCGCCTCGAGTGCCTCATCGAGGCGCTGCGCCAAGTCCGCCGTCGCCGGCTTGCGCCCGTTCTCGACGTTGCTCAGGTATCCCTTGCTATAGTGCGCCATCGCGGACAGATCGGCCAGCGACAGACCCCGGTCCTGGCGCAAACGGCGCAACTCCGCCGCGAAACCCCGGCCCTCGTCCACCCCGATTTCCCCTGTTCAACGACCGTATCCCGATTTCCCGCCGAGTAAAGGATACCGCGCACCCCTATCGACACAGGTGGCGTCCGCACACACTTCTCCCATCGGTTGTCGGGGCCACGCACGAACGTGTAGCCGCCAGGGCGAGAATTGGGGACGGTAGTACGCGCGAGTCGGTCAAGACGACAGGCACCGGGTGCGCGGTCGCCGCGACGACGGGGTCTCCCCGGCCACGCACACCGCACCTGCCGCCCTGGTGGCGGAACAACCCCGCTCACCCCTCCCGCGGGCGCGGGACTGCGGCACACCGCGCACAGCGAAAGCCGAAGAACGACAAGGAGACGGAGCGAATCATGCGCAAACTCCTGGCAGCGACAGCCCTGCTCGCGGGCTGTCTCGCCATCGGGGCGGCACCGGCGAACGCCACCCCGGCCCGCACGACGGCGCTGGCGGACTGCCAAGTCGCGAACGTGCAGTTGACGTTCGACAACTGGGGCTCCACCGGTGGCTTCCACGCCTACTGCGGGCAGCCCCGGCATGTCTGGGCCGTCACCGCGTTCTATGACTCCGCCGGAGCACAGGTCGCGGGAGGCGGCGGCTCCAGCCTGGTCGCCGCCGACCACCAGTGGCACTGGTTGCACGCCGACACCGGTTGGGGCGGCGCCTGGAAACCGGTGTACCGCGGATGCGTCTCGATCACCCAGGACAGCCCCTCCCCCGGCGGCATATTTCTGTACAACTACTGCAAGAACAAATAGCAGAAGGTGACACTCGAAAACAGGAAAGGAAAAGCTATGCGCACCATGACAAGATCGGCGTTCGTAACCGGTTTCGCCGCACTTTCGATGCTCTGCGTCGGGACCATCGCCGAATCGGCACCGAACCCGGCCACGAACACGCGACCGGCGTCGACTCCGACGGCCGCGGACTGGAAATTCTACGATTACTACCCCAAAAAGGTGCAGTGCGTCGACGCTGGGGAAAACGGCAAGGCCATCGGCCTGTGGAACGAATATGAATGCCGGTTCGTCCTGATCGGATACAACTTGTACTACCGGTGACGCCGGCCGTCGGTACCGGCGAACACACCCGGTGTGAAGGCCACGCTGTCGCGCCTCGTGGTCTGCGCCACCCCCGACCGCCGGGGGTGGCGCAGCCCTTCGGACCACACGGCGCAGGTGCCGTCTCGACCGGGATACGTGGTCGCCGTGATGTCAGGGTTCTCCTCGAGCGACGCGTCGACCACTTCAAGCATCTCGCCGCCGCTCAGCTGGGAAAGGGTGTTCATGCGAATGACGTCTGCCGACCCCGCGAGCCTCCGGTGACCACGGTCCTCGCCGACTCGGGTGTCCTCCGCGCGCGGTTGCGGAGCGCGGGGTTCACCGTCGTCGAGCAGCGCCAGGACCGGCCGGACGTGGTCGCGGCCGACTTCCGCGAACGTGCCGAGATGGCGTCCGGCGCGCGGGTACTGGCCTGGGTGATCGCCGAGTCGTTTCCCGCCGCGATCCGCTCGGGCGCACGAGGATTCCTCCAGGAAGAAGTTCCCGTCGAGACCCTGCGGTGCGCGGTGCTGACGGTCGCCGCAGGCGGCGTGTTCTTCGGGCCGGGACTGCTCGGCACGGCACTGGAAACGACCGCGAGCGGACTGACCAGGCGGGAACACGAAATCCTGGGTTTGCTCGCGGCGGGCCGAACGACCGCGGACATGGCCCGGCACCTCGGGCTGGCGCCGAAAACCATCCGCAACCACCTCGCCACGATCGGCGCCAAGCTCGGCCTGCGCGGCCGGACAGAACTCGCCGTCTTCGCCCGCACGGAACGCGCGACCGGCACGCCACGCCTTAGCCCCGCCGGGGCCACACGCTCAGTGACATGGTGACGCCGGGACTGTGCGAGGCGACGATGAGCCCGCGTTGCCACAAGTTTCGCACTCCACAGCCGGGTCGTGCCCTCGACGTGATCAAGGTGTGGCCTATCCGGGCTACCGCACCACCTATGAGCTTCCCCGGTCGTCCGGAGATCCTGGCGTTGTGTGCCTGGCATGAGCCCATATGGGACATGTCATGCCAGACCCTCGCCGAGGCCGCACGCGAAGCCATCCCGGCACGGGCCGCCACCGAGTGATCGTGCGCCCCGCGACTGCCAGCACTTCGGCCGCAGAAGACCGCCCGCACAAGCCGATGTGCGGGCGTGTCTGGTTGTCGTGATCGCCCGTCCGACGCGAAGCCTGTTCCTGTCGCGATCTGCCGCCGCCACGGTTGTGCCGGGCCGCGATGGGTGTTGCGGAGACGATCATCTTGCTTGCTCATGTTTGAGTAATCACGTATGAATTACTCGTGAGCTCAGCAAGACTTTTCGTCCTTGGCGAACTGGCACGCCGCGGCCCCATGCACGGCCACCAGATCCGGCGAGTCGCGCAGCTCGACCACGTCGATCGGTGGACGAATATCAAGCCCGGATCGCTCTATGGCGCGCTGCAGCGGATGGAGACCGAAGGCCTCGTCCGCAGGGTCTGCACGGAGCAGGAAGGCGGCCGACCGCCACGCACGGTGTACGAAATCACCAAGGAAGGCCGGCACGAGCTGGTGGTTCAGCGCATGTCGGCCCTGCGCGAGGCGCGGCTGAGTCCGGATCCGATCGACCTCGCGCTCGGCCACGTCGCCGACATGACCGAGGACGCGGTCCGCTCGGCCCTCGAGGACCGCCGAGCGTCGCTCACCCATCAACACCAGGAGATGTGCCACCTTCGCGAGGAAGCCGACCCGTACCTCACCGCGATGGAAAAAATGATCTTCGAACACACCTTGCGCAGGCTGCGTCTCGAAATCGACTGGCACGACGAACTCCTCGACCAGCTGCCCACGCTGGTGGCCGCCCCGTCCCGCACCGCCGAGGAGTGAGCGATGACCGAACACGTCGTCATGACCGGTGCGACCGGACTCCTCGGTCAAGCCGTTGCCTCGGCGTTGATCGCCCGCCGCCACGAAGTCGTGGTGCTGGCCAGAGACCCGGAACGTGCTCGGGTCCTCGTGCCGGGCGCAGCCGGATACCTCGCCTACCGACAAGGTGAGAGCGGCGGCTGGGAGTCCGCGCTCGCCGGCACGGACCATGTCGTGAACCTGGCGGGTGCTCCCCTGTTCAAACCCTTCACCGGCCGAAGGTACCTGCGGAAGGTCACCGTCCAGCGCATCGAGGGTGCCCGGCAACTCGTCAGCGCGATCCACCGCGCGTCGCGGGGTCCCCGGACTCTGATCAGCGCGTCCTCCGTCGGTGTCTACGGGTTCGGCACGCCCTCGGCTGGGCAAGTCGACGAACACACCAGCCCTCTTCCCGGTGAGCACGCGGAAGGGTCACGTGCGTGGGAGGCCGCCGCGATCGCGGAGCCGAAGGCACGAACCGTGCTCCTGCGTCTCGGATTCGTGCTGGCCGCCAAGGGTGGCGGCGTGCGGTGGCAGCTCGAGCAGGCCCGCAAGGGCAAGGCCTCGTACTTCGCGCCAGGTTCGCAGTGGCTGCCGTGGATCCACCTCGACGACGTCGTCGCGTTCATCCTGCGGGTGATGGACGAGGACGGCTGGAACGGTGCCTACAACCTGGTCGCACCCGAGCAGGTCCGGAGCCGGGAGTTCGCCGAAACGCTGGCACACGTGGCCGGCGCCGATCGACCGCGCGCGTCCCGGACACTGCTCGCTCGGCTCTTCCTCGGCGCGGGCGCCGACATCGTGCTCGGCGGCCGCCGCGTCGCACCGGCCCGTCTGATCGAGGCCGGTTTCGCATTCCGGTATCCCCACCTCGCGGGCGCCCTCCAGGAGTGCGCCGGGGGAACGGAATGAGCCGAGACCGCGTCACCGCCTGGAAGTTCGAGCTCCAGACGATCCACCACCGCCTCGAGCGCGAACTCAAACGCGCCCGCAGAGCCACGAAAACGGCCTCCCTGTCCGACGATCTCCTCGCGCACTGCTACGGATTCTGCTCGGCACTGACCGACCACCACGTACGCGAAGACAAGGGCCTCTTCATACGCCTGCTCGCCGAGCACCCCGATCTGAAACCCACGATCGAACAACTCAAAGCCGACCACCTCGTCCTCGCCGGCCTGATCACCGAATTCGAACAGGCCCTCGACGCCTGCTCGGCAAGCGGTCGAACGACAAACGACGACCTCCACGCACACCTCGACCAGCTACACCTGCGTATGAGCGAACACTTCGGCCGGGAAGAAGCCACGCTCAACGCCGCGCTGGACAAGCTCGTGACCACCCGCGACGAGGCCCACGAACTAGTCGGCGATGGACAACCCAGACCACGGCGAACATCCCCCGGCACAGGACAGCAGCTCGAATAGCCACCTCACGATCAACGGGGAAAGCAGATCCCGTCACGTCATCTGAGGTTCCCCCGGTTGTCCGGACACCTTGGCGTTGCGCTACAAACGCAAAGGCGAACACTTCCTGGCCGTGCTCGGACAGGCGAGGCGCTGTTGCGCGGCGCGGTCGTCGAACCCGGCCAGGTGCTCGTAGTAGGTGGCGAACTGGGCCAGCTGGGCGCGCTGCTCGTCGGGGATCTTCGCGCCGAACGCGTCCAGTTCCACATCGGCCAGGAGGCGGCTGTAGCGCAGCATCTCCTGGTACGGGCCGCCTAGTGGCGGGAAACCGGTCACCGCCAGCGCCGTGACGCGGTCGGTGCGCAGTGCCAGCTGGAGTCCGACCACACCGCCCCACGAGTAGCCCCACCAGGCGAAGTCGTCGGCTCCGGCGGCGTCGGCGATGCGGCAAGCCCGCTCGGCGCAGACGGTTCACTTCATGCGTACTCGGCCAGGGTGAGGGTATTGCCGTTCCCAGGTATGGATAACGGGTGGTCAGCACCTTCGCCGGACAAAGCAGCATCGCCCTGCCTTCGGCGGGCCACCAACCGCCGCGGTGGCGGTGCCGGAATTCCTTCCATGTAAGGCAGGGAAACTACGGTAGCGGCGGTGATCAGAATTGAGGCCGCCACCGCTACCATGGATCTTTTTTTGGTTCCCAAGACGGCACACCCTTCAGGAAATCAACGAGGTAGTAGGAACCAGTTTGCCAGTCAGGAGCGCAGGGCTATCACCTCCTCGTGCGGCCACGTGTGCGCGCGGTTGTGCAGTTCGAGGCGGAACAGAACTGGCGCTACAACGAACGCGCCAGCCAGGAGGCGGTTATTTGATCGAAGCGAGCCGAGAGGCCAGATCGACGATGAAATCCGTGTCAGGCAGAGAACTCTTCAGTCGTTCGCCGCCCTTCCAGAACATCGACGAGCGTTGCTCAACGACGTCGGTGACGTGAACAGAGACAACTTGCGTGCGGTCCGGGCGGTACAACTCCACCATGACGATGCCCACGTCAGGAGACGGCTTGGCCCGGTGATCCATGATCACGGCCGTGCCACCCGGAACATCCTTGGTGTCACACGGCTTCATGTAGTCCGCACACTCGGCTTCAGCGCTGGTGATCGGGGGGTCATCGATGCGAACGGACACCGAGCCGTACCCACCACCATCACCTTTGATCAGGCCGGATGCCTGGTAACTGATCGACCTCCCCTGCGGGAGTCCCCGAGAAGCGACCTCCGCGACACGTGCTCCGCGCAAGCCTGTATCGACCGAGCGAAGCGCGGACTCCATACGCCGCAACCGGGCATCAGGTTGCGCCTCCTGTGCGACACGCTCCACAGTGGCCGGACGACTTGCCCGCGGCGCGGTCGTGCTCGGCGCGTGTCCACTGGCGTGCTCCGCCGGTGGCGAGCACGACACGACTATGACAGCGGAGGAAAGTGACAAACCGAGCGCACCGCGTCTCATTTCCTTGCCTCGTGCCGACACCACTTCCCCCTTCTGCTCAGCCCCTGAACCCCGTTCGTGGCCCCGCGGCGTTCATTACGCACGACAACCGGTTGCTGTGCAAGAGATTGCTGAGCCTATGCGCTCGCTCGCAGCCCTACCGAGGTGCGATCCGTACTCCCATCGTCGAAGCTACCAGGTCCGATTTGTATCGCATCGGGCCAAACAGGCGAAAGCATCAAGGTCGCTCGACAGTCGGTGGATCATTTACGACCTGCGGTGTGACGTGCGAACAACCAGCATCATCGATGGCCGCTACGGTTCCTCGTCCCGTAGAGACCGTCGATGTGCAGTCATCGTATCGAAGCAGCCAGGACTATGCGGTTTTCGGTTTGCTGTAACGACTTCGAGGGCATCGGAAGGGAGAGTTCATCGGTACGGCCGCGACGCCTCGGCGATCCAGTACTCACCGTCCCGGTTCCGGTGAGCGGCTTGCTGGCGTTGCAGCTCGGTTTCGGGGCCGTGCCCGTACTGGCCGGTCTCCAGGGCACGGCCGATCGCGGCCAGTTCCTGCCCGTAGAGGTAGGGGCGGGCGTTCGCGGCGACCCCGCTCGCGGCGGTGACGGTGGTTATGCGCTCGTCACCTCCATGACCCGGCCGGCGGGGTCCGGTCCGGGCTCGGGTGCCCAGCGGCCGGGGTGGTCGCGGTACCAGTCCACGGTCCCCGCGAGGCTGTCCGCGACCCTCCTCGTGGGCTGGAACCCGAGTTCGGCGATCTTGGTCCACTCCATCGCGTAGCGGATGTCGTTGGCGGTGCGGTCCGGGACGAAGGTGACCGCGTCCCAGTCGGCGCCGACCTCGGCCAGCAGGAGGCTGGTCAGCGCGGTGGTGGTCAGATCGGTGCTACCGCCGATGTTGTAGATCTCGCCGGGCACACCGGCGCGCAGCACCAGCTCGATGGCGCGGCAGTTGTCCTCGACGTGCGGCCGGAATCGGTGGGGATGAGGGTGCCGTCCAGGATGACGTGGGTGTCGCCCCGGGCGTGACGGTCGGCGAGGACCTGGTGCAGGTCGGGGGCGTGGGCGGCGAGCGCGGTGATGCCTTCGTGCAGGTAGCGGTAGGCGGTGGCGATGCTGATCTTGTGGTCGGTGGCGAGCCGGTGGACGGGGATGGCGTCGCGGAACCAGCGCAGCACCAGCACCGCCTGCCGAAACGGCGTTAAGACCCGCCGGTTTCGGCGGGTCTTGCGGCGACGGCGTTCGGTGCGTAGCACACCGGCGACGAACAGGGTCAACTCGCGCGCCACGTCAAGGGTGGCATCATGGGTAATCACGTGGGGCCCTCTGGATCCTCGGACTTGATCTTCGCAAATCCAGTCCTACCAGGGGCCCCACGCCCCAACCCAACACACCCCCACCCCACCACTACTGAGAAAACCTCAATGAGGCATTCACGGGTCTACTCGACGGCAAGCGCCGGGGACGCTGAGCGTCGCGAACGTGTCGTGTCGTTCAGGACGACCACTGTTCGGTCATCAGCCGGGCGAGGCTCGCCGGGCGCATATCCGTCCAATTCTCGGTGATGTACTCGAGGCAGGCCGCTCTGGTCCCGACACCGCGGGCTATCGTCCAGCCCACCGGAATATCCGCGAACTCCGGCCACAGTGAATGTTGTCCCTCGTTGTTCACGAGGACGAGATAGCTGCCTTCTTCGTTTTCGAACGGATTGCTCATGATCACCTCTTCGACCGAAGGTGGAATGCGCGACCTGACGGCGGGACACCGCCTCGCCGGGTCCGTCAGCAACACCCCCGCCTCGCAGTGTAGACCGGACACCCCTTTTGTGCCAACGAAATGACGTCGTCCGTCGCCGGGCAGCCGAATGGCCTTACTTGCCACGGGCCGCCGGGAGCGGTACCGTTTCCCCATATTCTGCGGAAAATGATCACGTTGGCACACCACTTTCGCAACCGTTGTCACGCGCGGCAGTAACGCTGAGAACAAGCACGCTGGGAATAGGATGCCATGACATATGAAGTTGGTTTGCTACGCACACCGGAAAGCCGCGAAAGCCCCGACGGCACGGCCACCCTCGCCGAACTGTGGGAGCGGACGGTACGAGCCTATCCCGACAACACCGCGATCGTGTCGGACGAGGAAACGCTCACCTACGCGGAGGCGAACGAGCGGGCGAACCGGCTCGCCCGGCTGCTGATCGGGCGCGGCGCCGGCCCGGAGCGTCTCGTGGCATTGGCGCTGCCCCGCTCGGTCCACATGGTGGTGAGCGTGCTCGCCGTCGCGAAGGCCGGGGCGGCCTTCCTGCCCGTCGACGTCCGATATCCGGCCGAGCGGATCAACGCGATGGTGTCCGATGCCGCGCCGGCCCTGTTGTGCACCAACACGTACTCCGCCGCCACGACCCTGCCCGCCGACACGCCGGTTCCCCGGGTCGTACTGGACTCCGCCGAAGCCATCGCCGAACTCGACACGCTGGAGGGCGGTGACATCCCCGCCCGCACCCCGTCGACGGCCAACCTCGCCTACGTCATCTACACGTCCGGGTCTACCGGCCGACCGAAAGGCGTTGCGGTCACGCATGCCGGCCTGCACGGGCTCGCGGCGGTGAAGGTCTCGACTATGCAGGTCACCCCGGACAGCCGGGTGTTGCAGTTCATGTCGCCGAGCTTCGACGCTTTCCTGACCGAGTTCCTGGGGACCTTCGCGGCAGGGGCGGCCCTCGTCATCCCTCCTGGCGCCACGTTGGTCGGCGAACCGCTGGCCAAAGCCTTGCGGGACAACGCCATCAGCCACGCCGTGCTGCCACCGGCCGCGGCCTCGACGGTGACCCCCTCGGCTGCGCCCGGTCTCCGGACGCTGGTGCTCGCCGGCGAAGCGTGCCCGCCCGATCTGCTCGCCCGCTGGGCGAAGGGGCGCCGGGTGCTCAACTCGTACGGCCCGACCGAGGCCACCGTGTGCGCGGCCTCGAGCGACGCTCTCAACGGCGACGACGAGATCACCATCGGCCACCCGATACCGGGTGCCTCGGTGTACATTCTCGACGAAGCCCTGCGCCCGGTGCCCCGCGGTGAACTCGGCGAGCTGTACATCGGCGGCGCAGGACTGGCCCGCGGTTACCTCGGCCAGCCGGGCCGAACCGCGGAACGGTTCGTGGCGAACCCGTTCGACGGGGAGGGCACCCGGATGTACCGCACCGGCGATCTCGCCGCGTGGCGGCCGGACGGCTCGATTCTTTTCCACGGCAGGCTGGACAACCAGGTCAAGCTGCGCGGCTACCGGATCGAACTCGGCGAGGTGGAGGCCGTGCTCGGCGCGCATCCGGACGTCGGCCACGCAGTGGCCGTTGTGCGCACCGAACAGGGCAGCACCAACGCCCAGCTGATGGCCTACGTCGTACCGATAAACGGCGCCACCCCGGCGCCGGACGATTTGCGCGATCATGCCGTCGAGCATCTTCCCGGATTCATGGTTCCCTCGACCTATACGACGATCGACGCCGTTCCCCTGACCCCGAACGGAAAGGTAGATCGCACCGCATTGCCCGATCCGGTGGTGCCCGCACCGCGGTCAGGCAGGCCGCCAGGCAACCCGGCGGAAGAAGCGTTGTGCGCGATTTTCCGTGAACTGTTTGACGACGCCGAAATCACCGTGGAGAGCAATTTCTACGAACTCGGCGGAACCAGTATTCGCGCCATGGATCTCATTCAGCGTGCTAAGGAAACCGCCGGGCTCAAGATACTGCCGTGCGCGGTGGTTCGGCACCCGACCGTTGAGGGCCTTGCCGAAGTCGCCACGCCGGTGGAAGACGCCTGACTTCTCCCCACGGCCGTGGGCCTGGTGGCGACGACGCCACCAGGCCCACGGCTGAGGAGTGCCCCATGGCTCCGGCTCCGCCGCGACCCTCGGCGGCCAGGAGGGCGATCAGGTGTCGAGCAACTGACAGGCCGCGTCGTCCAGCGTGAGCAGAATCCAGTCGTCAAGACTGTTGTTGACCTGTTCCGCGGCGGCGCGCCAGCGATCAACTCGGGTGCGATCGGCGCTGATCTTCCGCATCACCGGAGTGGCGTCCTCGGCGGCCGTCCCCAGACAACTCGCGTTCTTCACGCACTGCCGCAGCCGGCGCACGGACCAGCGTTCCCGGACGGCGCGATCCAGCCATCGTTCCTGTTCGACATCGGACAGCTTGGCCACCTCCATGTGGTGATAGAAGGTGAGCTTGTCTCGACGTCGAGACAGCGGAAACCGACGAGCGACCCAGGCGAAGTTTCGCAGGGTCTGATAGTTGAGGCCGACGGCTTCCGCTGCCCGCCGGTACTTGTTCTCGAACTGGGCTTCGCCGTAGGCAAGCCAATCTCCCATGTACCAAGCTGAGGAATCAGCCATGCGGGCTATCTTCAGGCCGGCCTGCTGCCACTCGGGAAATCCGATCGGCCGATCGGGGAACTGCAGGCCGAGCCGGGTCGCCCGGATCGAACTTCCGTTGACCGGCGCTACGGACGCCTGACTTGCCAAGGGAGAACTGTCGTCATTGTTCCGATACCTCTCACCCTGATTTTTCATGGAATAATCCCCAAGAACGTTATTAGGGCGGCTTCATCGCCTAGAAATGAACAGCCGCCCTGACCGGGTAAGATCGTTTCCTCCTCAGAACACGATTCACGGACAGGGCTGGTGCGCCGCCAGTCTACTTGGCCAGCACAAACTAACTGCCGGGCACGCATGGGCCACGGCACCGTCGTCCTCACCGAAAGTGGCGAGGCCTGGTCCGATGGGTTGAGGGTGGCTCTGCCAGATCGGTCATGCCCCGGGTCGGCTGCCGCCGCACCGGTCCGCGTCATGACTCAGCGAACCTGAACCAGGATGCTCACGCGTGCTCCGGGTACCCCCGAAGTCAGGAGAAGATGGTCGCCCGGCCGCAAGCCGTCCGCGCGCTGCCGGTCCACGAGGTTCACGATCGGGTCCGCGCTGAAGCAGTGTCCCCGGTTCGCGATGTTCGCGAGAAACAGCTGACCGGGCCGGAATCCCGCCTGGCCTTCGCTCATCCTGACGATCGGCGTGAACAGGTTCGGCGGCAGCACCGCGGCGATCTCCTCCGGACGCACACCGGACCGGCGGGTGATCGCCTCGGCCGCAGCACGGCCCAGCTGCCCGCTGAACCGCCCCGCCGCGTCGAGCGCGGCGGGGTCGAGCGCCGACGCGGTCGCGACAATGGCCAGGTCACCAGGTCGCGACGTGACAAGGCAGCTGGCCGCGCTGTCGCTGAAGATCGCGAACTGCTGGAACCGTTTTTCCTCGTCCTCGACCCGATCGGCCACGACGACAAGGACGTTGTCATAGGTCCCGGACGCCACCAGACGTTCGGCGAGGTGCACCGCGGACAGCAACGTGGTGCACCGCCCCAGTGTCACACCGAGTACGAACGCGTTTCCCAGCTTCAGCGCTTCGAGCACCGTCCGGCAGTACCGGGCATGGCTGTCCACGTCGGCGGGAAACTCCGCGGCGCCAAGGACGACCGCGTCCACGTCCCCACCGGTACATCCCGTCATCGCCAGCGTGCGGCGTGCCGCGGCCACCGCGAGTTCCGCGCGATCGCGTCCCGAGACGAAGAACCGGCCCCAGCCCCAGACCCCGGCCTCGTCCAGCATCTCGTACCGGGCGATCTTCTCCGCGAACCGAGGGGCCTCGCGGTAGCCCGCCTCGTACTCGCCGAGCTCATAGGCCGCCCCTCCCACCGACGCCCGGGCGCTCACGAACCGGCCTTGCTTTCCCCGCACTCGGCCAAAATCGTCCGGAGCCACGCCACCACGTCGGCCACCATGCCGGGAGTGACCTCGTGCGCGCCGCGATATTCGCGATACTCCAGCCGCGCCCCCATACGCGCGAGCGCGTCGCGGGCGTTTCTGCCCCGGTCGATCTTGACGATCGCGTCCGCGACGCCATGCCCGAGGAATACCGGCAGCCGGCCGAGGTCCGGCAGGCGCGGCAGCAGGGCCACCGTTTCGGGAAGGATGCGCCCGTTCACCACCGCGCAGCCGCTGATCAACCCTGGCCGCAGCAACGCGACGCTCAACGCCATCATCCCGCCCTGGCTGTGCCCGACCAGGAACAACGGCCGCTCCGGCTCGTCCCGGCGGCGTTCGTCCAGGTAGGAGAGGAGCGCCTCCCGGCTGCGCTGCTCCTCGTCTTCCGCGATCGCGACGCTGCCGTCCGGAAGGTCCTCGTAGGCAAACCACCGGTAGGCCGCCGGCCCCAGCCGGAAACGCGCCTGGACCGCCGTGACCGACCACTCGGCATCCGATTCCGGCCACAGATCGAGAAGATGGCCGTGATATCGGCCGAAGCCGTGCAGGAGCACGACAGCCGCCACGTGCTCGTTCGCCACCCTGTCGCCGACGCGCTCGACGACGGTCAGCCCGGTGGCCAGCCGCCGGACCCCGTGCGGGATCACTCGTCCCGCTCCGCCAGCATTTGTTCGACGAGGTCCACCACGGCGCCCACCGAACGCAGGTCCGCCTCGGCCACGGCCCGGTCACCGAAGGCGACGCCGAGATCGTCCTCGATCCGCACCAGCGCCTGGAGCATGTTCAGTGAGCTGATTCCCAGGCCGGCGCCGCCGATCGGCGTCTCGTCGTCGACGGTCGCCGCGGTGCCGGGAGGACCGGCCTTGGCCGACAGCAGCGCCGAGACCACCGTGGCGCGGAGGTCCGCCCTGCTCGGGTGTTTCGTCCGTGGTTCCACTATCGCACCGCCTGTCCGTCCAGTTGCGGGAGCTCGGCCAGCGACCGGCGGATGTCCTCTTCGGACACTGGCACGTCCGCCATGGTCCCGTTCAGGTATTCCTCGTACGAGGCGAGGTCGAACAGGCCGTGACCGCTGAGGCAGAACAGGATCGCCGGGGCCGTGCCCGCCTCGTCGGCCCGTTTCGCCGCTTCGATCGCACCGTGCACGGCGTGGGCCGATTCCGGCGCGGGCAGGATGCCCTCGGTCCTGGCGAAGAGCGCGCCGCTGGCGAAGATGTCCGGCTGGGGATAGGCGGCCGCCTCCACCACACCGTGGTGGTGCAGCGCGCTGATGATCTTCGAGCAGGCGTGGTAGCGGAGGCCGCCGATATGCCCGCCCGCCGTGGTGAACCGCGAGCCGAGGGTGTACATCTTCTGCAGCGGCGAAACGCCGGATCCGTCGGTGTAGTCGTAGCAGTACCGGCCACGCGTGAGCTTCGGGCAGCTCTCCGCCTCGACGGCGACGCAGCGCACGTCGGACTCCCCGCGCAGCTTCCGCCCGGCGAACGGCAGGGCGATACCGCCGAAATTGCTGCCGGCGCCGAGCGAGCCGATCACGATGTCGGGCTGGTCCGCCGGGCCCAACTGCTCGGCTGCCTCCAGACCGACCACAGTGGAATGAAGGATGGCGTATGCCTCTCCGCTGCCCACGCTCAGCTGCGTTCCCTCGTGGGTCAACGCGTCCTCGAAGGCCTCGGTCACCGCGAAGGCGATGTTCCCCGCGTGGACCTCGCCCCGGCCGGCGGCACGCCCGGCACGCGGGTCCGGGCTGGGGACGACCTCGGCGCCGTACAACCGCATGATCGTCTTGCGGTAGGGCTTTTCGTGGAAGCTCTTCGCGACCATGTAGACCTTGCAGGCCAGCCCGAACTCCCGGCACGCCACCGCCAGCGCGGTGCCCCACTGGCCGGCGCCCGTGCCGGTCACCAGCCGCCGGGCCCCGGCGGCCGCGTAGCACTGTGCCTGGGCCATCGCCGTGCAGAGCTTGTGACTGCCACTCGCGTTCCCGCCCTCGTACTTGTAGTAGATCCGGGCCCGAGTGCCGAGATGCCGCTCCAGCGCCCGCGCCCGCCGCAACGGTGTCGGGCGCCAGGACAGGTACTTCTCGAACACCGATTCCGGAATGGGAACCAGCGGATCGCGTGTCATACTCTGCCGGACCAGCGCGAGCGGCAGCTGTGGTTTCACCGCTTCCGGCCGGTCGGCGCGTACGGGCTGCGGAATGTCGGGGGGCAACTCGAACGGAATGTCGGCGAGAATGTTGTACCAGTTCTTCGGCACGTGGATCATGCTTGCGGAAGCTGTGATCATATGCGCCCCCACAGTATTGGGATCGGAGTATGGGGATCGGCGAGGATTCTTCGGTTTCCCGATATTCCGGTGCAACCGGCACGCGGGCGACCCAGTGAAGCACACCGCGCCAGCACCGGGCAATCCCGTTGTGCGACCGGCATCTTGGCAACACACCGGCCGCGTGACCCCGCGGCGAATGCCCGGTTCCTTCCGTAACAGTTGCGTGTCGTGGTACAGTCAAATCTCCCGCCCAGAGCGAAGACTCGGGCCGGGGACTGGTGGTATTTCCCTTCCCTTGGGGGATGTGCAGATGTTCACTGAACAATAGTCAGCCATCGAAGTACGCAGCCGAATAGCTTCCGGTGATCCACCGTGGGGCGATCGAGCACGCTCCCGATTGCGCCGCACATCCGGCGATCGGACACCACGAAGAAGCCTGGCGGCCGGGCAGTCCACTGTGGAGCACACCCGAGCCGCCCGCCGGGTTTTCCCAGCAGGTGCAAGTATTTCGTGCCCCGAACTGATCCTGTGAGCAGACCGTGATGGCTCCTCTCCCGACCACGTTCGAGCCCGAGTTGCTCGAACTCCCACTCTTCGACGACGCACATCGGGCGCTGGCCAGGCGGATCGAGCGCTGGTGCGCCGACCGGCACGGCACGCTGGCACCCCCCACGGGTGCCGATCCGGCCGCGCACTGCCGGGCCCTGCGCACCGAACTCGGCCACTCCGGCTGGCTCGGCCACCTCGGTCTCGAACCGGGCGAGGGCACCGATCTCCGCTCGGTGTGCGTCCGACGCCAGGCCCTCGCCTTCCACGAGGATCTCGCCGATTTCGTCTACTCCATCCAGGAACTCAGTGCCTCCGCCATCATCCGCCACGGCTCCGAGGAGCAGCACCGTCGCCACCTTCCCGGCCTCGCCGAGGGCACCCGCGCCGGAGCGCTGGCCTTCTCCGAGCCGGGGGCGGGCTCGGATCTCAGCGCGGTGGCACTCACGGCGACCGAGGACGGGGACGGATTCGTCCTCAACGGCAGCAAGACGTGGATCGCCCAGGGCGATATCGCCGACGTGCTCGTCGTGCTCGCCAGGACCGGGGACGGGCCGGGTCCCTTGGGGCTCACTGCTTTTCTCGTCGACGGCGACGCGGGTGGGCTGAAGGCCACGCCGATCCGCGCGATCGCGCCGCGCTCATGGGCGGAACTGACCTTCACCGACTGCCGGATCGGCCCGGACGCGATGCTCGGCGACCGCGGCCACGGCTACGTGGTCGCGCTGGATGTGCTCGAACGGGCCCGCGTCACCGTCGCGGCCGCCGCACTCGGGTTCGCCCGGCGTGCCTGCGCGTACGCGCTCGAACGGGCCCGTGCCCGGCGGGCCTACTCCCGCCGCCTCGCCGACCTCCAGCTCGTCAAGTCGGCGCTGGCCGCCATGGACGTCAAGATCGCCGCCGCCTCGCTGCTGACCGCGCGTGCCGCCTGGTCCGCCGACCACGGCGGGGAATACGGCAGGTACGCAGCCGCCGCCAAGCTACACGCCACCGAGGCGGCCGGCGAGATCGCCGACGCCGCCGTGCAGATCTTCGGCGCCGCCGGGCTGGTCGCGGACAGCCCGCTCGAACGGCTCTATCGCCAGGTCCGTTCCCTGCGCATCTACGAAGGACCGTCCGAAGTGCTCGAAATGATCATCGCCGACGCCCTATAACGACCGCCATCGACAGGAGGCCGATGATGTCCACACCGTCCAGCGCGATCGACCGCGGCCCCCGGCCCGCCCGGGCGCCGGAGGTGCGACCCCGGTGACCGGCCGGCATCTGTGGATACGCGCCGAAACTCGCCCGGACGAGTTCCGCGCCCCGCTCGTTCCCGCCGACGTCGCCACCCTTGTCGAGGCCGGAACCGAGGTCACAGTCGAGGAATCACCGTCGCGCTGCTTCGCGGCGGCGGACTACCTGGACGCGGGCGCGCACCTCGCCGCCCCAGGGTCGTGGGCCGGATGCCCACCTGAGGCGTTTGTCCTCGGGCTCAAAGAACTTCCCGAGGAGACCGGGCCGATCGCCGGGCGGCACTTGTATTTCGCCCACGCGTACAAGGGACAACGCGGTTCGGCCGCGGTGCTGGCGCGGTTCGCCGCCGGTGGCGGGGAAATCCTCGACCTCGAACACCTCACCGACGGATCCGGCCGCCGCCTCGCGGCCTTCGGTCACTGGGCCGGGTACGCCGGGGCCGCGCTGGCCCTCCGGCACTGGAACGGGACCCTCGGCCCGCTGCGGGCGACCACGAAGGACCGGCTCGACGCCTCGCTGCCGCGCACCTCCGCGCCGCCTCGCGTACTCGTCGTCGGCGCACTCGGCCGCTGCGGCCGCGGGGCCCGCGCCGCGCTGGCGCGTGCCGGGATCGAGCCGACCGCCTGGGACCTGGCGGAGACCGCCCGGCTCGACCGGGACGCGCTCCTCGGCCACGAAATCCTCCTCAACGCCGTCGCCCGCGACGAACCCGGGGAAATCCTCCTCGGTCCCGAACATCTCCGGTCCGGTCACCGGTTGTCGCTGATCGTCGACGTCACGTGCGACGTCGGCTCGCCCGCGCACCTGCTGCCGGTCTACGACGAGCTCACGAGCTGGCAAGAGCCCGCCCGCGCCGTCGCCGGCGGGCTCACGGTGATCGCGATCGGCAACCTCCCGGCGCTCCTTCCCCGCGAGGCCAGCACCGACTTCTCCGCCCAGCTGACGCCCTGGCTGCGGCAGCTGCCAGACGGCGACTGCTGGGCACGCAGCCGCCGCGCCTTCCGCGCCGCCGCACGCGGGGCGGGAGCGACCGTCCACGGGCCGGAACCGGCCCCAGCAGAGATGGAACCGCATCATGCCTGAGCACTCCGTTCCCCCGACCGGCACCGTGCACTGGGCGGGCACCGGGCTTTCGACCGGACGCACCGGGCTCGCCGTGCTCTGGCAGAGCGCCGACGTCGTCCTGTGGGGCCGGACCCGGCAGCGGGCCCGCGCCCGCCTCGACGCCCTCACGCCGGAGGCGACCGTCGAGATCCGGGGTCTCGACCGCGACGACCTGACCGAAACGTTGCGGCCCGGCGACATCCTCGTGTCGATGCTCCCGGCGGGCGAGCACGCCCGGCTGCTCCGTACCGCGATCGACGCCGGCGCGCACTTCGCCTGCACCAGCTACACCTCCCCCGAACTCGCCGAGCTGGCCCGGCAGGCACGGGAAAAGGGGCTGATCGTGCTCACCGAGGCCGGCCTCGATCCCGGCATCGATCACCTGATGGCCCACGCGCTCGTCGCGCGGGCCCGCCGCCACGTCGGCGACGGACCCGCGCGGGTCACACTGGCCTCGCACTGCGGCGGTGTCCCCGCCGAGCCCGACGAGTTCTGCTACCAGTTCAGCTGGGCCCCGTCGAGTGTGCTGACCGCACTCGCCACCCCGGCGCGCTACGTGCGAGACGGCGCGGTCCGCGAGATCCGCCATCCCTGGGAGGACTGCGAGGACCTGGTGCTCGACGGTGAGGTCTTCGAGGTCTACCCCAACCGCGACAGCGTCGGATTCATTGCCCAGTACGGCTTTCCCGAGCACTGGGCCGTCGAGTCCTTCGTACGCGGCACGCTCCGCTCGGCGGGTTGGAAGACGGCGTGGAAGTCCGTGTTCGACGTCGTCGCCACCGAGGACACGGGCCGGATCGCCGCGCTCGCTGACGAACTGGCCGCGAAGTATCCGACCACCGCGGCGCACCGTGACCGCGTCCTCCTCGCCGTCGCCCTCCACGCGGAATCCGACGGCGAACGCTGGGAAGGGCGCTACACCCTCGACGTTACCGGGGACGACACCGACACCGCGATGGCGCGCTGCGTTTCGACCGCACTGGCCACCGGTCTCGAACGCGTCCTCGCCGCGGCCTGGCCGCCGGGGCTCCACCGCGCCAGCGACGACCCGGACGAGGCACACACGTGGCTCGACCGGCTGGCCGCGCGGGGACTGCGCTGGACCTACCAGGCAGCCGATGGGAAGCGGAGCCATGAGAGCTGAACACCTCCGGCTGGCCGGAATCGGCGCCGGGCCCGCCAACCTCAGCCTGGCGGCCATGCTGTACGACCACGCCGAACTCCCGAACCTGTTCTTCGACCGCAAACCACATTTCCGCTGGCACGACGACCAGCTGATCACCGGCGCGACCCTGCAGGTGTCGATCTTCAAGGATCTGGTGAGCCTGTCCGATCCCACCAACCAGTTCTCGTTCCTGTCCTATCTGCATGAGCAAGGACGGCTGTATCACTTCCTCAACGCCCAGTTCACGAGCGTGCCGCGAAGCGAGTTCCGCAACTACCTGGCGTGGGCGGCCGGGAAGAACGACAACGTCGTCTTCTCGGAAACGGTCGAGTGCGTCGAATTCGACCGGGTCTTCCGCGTGGTCACCAATCGCCGCGAGGTCACCGCCGACAACATCGCCGTTGGCGTCGGCACGGTGCCCTGGGTTCCCGGATTCGCCCAGCCGTACCTGGGCCCCACCCAGTTCCACGTCAGCGAGTACCTGTCGCGGTCGAAGGATCTGCGGGGCAAGCGAGTCGCCGTCGTGGGTGGCGGCCAGTCCGGGGCCGAGACGTTCCTCGACCTGATCTCGCGACCCGCTTCGGAAGGACCGGCCTGGGTGGTGTGGATCTCCAAGCGGCGCAGCTACTTCCCACTGGACGACTCGACGTTCACCAACGACTTCTACATGCCGGACTACTCCGACTACTTCTATCAGCTCCCGGAGGGCAAGCGCACCGAGATCAACGCGGCCCACCTGCTGACTTCCGACGGCATCTCCGACTCCACGCTCCGGGCGATCTACCAGGAGCTGTACCGGATCCAGTTCATCGAAGGGGCGGCACACCGGTTCGGGCTGATGCCCAGCCGCACGGTCACCGCCGTCGACCGTGCCGACCCCGGCTGGGAACTTTCGCTCCGGCACAACGACGAAGCCGACCAGACCAAGTGCGTCGCGGTCGACGCGCTGGTGTGGGCGACCGGGTTCCGCCCGGCCGACAAGGGATTCCTCGCCCCGCTGGCGGGCCGTATCGAGACCGAGAACGGCGAGTTCCGCCTCGACGAGGACTTCGCCGCGATCTGGGACGGCCCACCGGACCGGCGGATCTTCCTGCAGAACGCCGCGCGTGGCCAGCGCGGGCTGCCGGACGTCAACCTGAGCCTCAACGCCTGGCGAGCGGGGCGCATCACCGACTGGCTGTGCGGCAGGCGGAGCGCGGAGCCGCTGACCTCGTTCATCGACTGGTCGGCCAAGAACGCCTGGGGCCCGCAGTGAACCGGGCGGACATCGCCGTCGTCGGGGGCGGCATCGTGGGCGCCGTAGTCACCCACGAACTCGCCGCGGCGTATCCCGGTGCGGACATTGTGGTGCTGGAACGGGGACTCGCCGGGCTGGGGGCGTCCAGCCGGTCCGCGGGCGTCCACTTCCCCCGCGGCGCGACCGAGCGGGTCCGGGCCATGACCGCGTACAGCCACCGCTACTGGCGGGAGTTGGCCGCGGAACTGGATCTGCCGTTGCGCGCGATCGACGCGGTCGTGGTGGCCCCTGCCGACCGCCGCGATGCCGTCCGGACCATCTACATCAGACTCGGGAGGGAAACGACCGCGGCCGATCCGGCCCGCGGTCGCCCCGCCCCGATTGGCATGACAGCCTGGACGCTGCCCGGCTGCCACTACGCCGATGTCGGGGCCGTCGCCCAGCGGATCCTCACCACGCTGCGCGGCCGCGTGGCCGTCTGGGAGGGCAGCGAGGTCGTCACTCTCCAGCGCGGAGAGGACACTTGCCTCGTGCTCCGCCACGGCGCCGAGCTGCGGGCCCGGCGGGTCGTGCTGTGCCCCGGCCCCTGGATCGCGCATCCGGCGTGGGCGAAGCTGCTCGCGCCGCTCGACCTGCGGGTCAAGAAGATCGTCGCCGCGCATCTGGAGGCGGTACCCGACGAGGACCATCCGCTCACCGTCTTCCACGACGAGGACGCCTTTCTGCTCCCCGTCCACCACCGCGGCCATCTGCTGTTCAGCTACACCTGCGACGTGTGGGACGTCTCCCCCGACACGGTCGCGCCCGGACTGGGCCCTGCGGATCTGGACGATGCCCGCACCGTGCTGGCGCGCTACGCACCCGAACTGGCGGAGCGCTGCCGATCCGGCCGGGCGTTCTGCGACGCCTACAGCCCCCAGCGCGAACCGGTCGTCGCCGAACTCGGCCCCGGCCTGGTCTTCGCCGGGGCCGCCGGTGGCTCGGGCTACCGGCTCGCGCCCGCGATCGCCGCCGACACGCTCGCCCGTCTCGATTCCGCGTCCGCCATCCCGTCGCTCCAGCGCCTTCCGCGGAGGTAGCCATGATCCTGAACTACTACAGCGAATCCGACCTGACCCGCGTCTTCGGCATCGAAATGTCCACTGTGGATGGCATCGGGGTCGGGGCGGGCTGGGGCCGGGTCGCCCCCGGCGTCAGCTCCCGGACCGACCGGCACGACGAAACCGAGTTCTTCGTCATCGTCGCCGGCGAGGGCGAGTTGCTCGTCGACGGCCGCCGCCGGCTTGCTCGGCCCGGCACCGTCGCCCTCTTCGAGCCGTTCGAGTCCCACGTCATCACCAACACCGGCCGCACGGATCTGGTCTTCTTCACCCAGTACTGGCGGGACGCCGCCCGTGCCCAGTTCTCCGCACGCTCCCGTGTCCGTCCACACGCGACAGACCGGCCCCAGTTCGTATTCTCCACACCACCGACCCCGAACGGCGATCTGCACCTCGGCCATCTTTCCGGCCCCTACCTCGGCGCCGACGTCTACGTGCGGTACCAGCGGCTCAACGGCAACCGGGCCTGGCATCTCACCGGGAGCGACGACTTCCAGAGCTACGTCGAGGCGCTCGCCGCCGACGAGGGCACCGGCCCCGCCGAGGTCGCCCGTCACTACTCGGCCGAGATCGCCGCGACGCTGGAGGCGATGGACATCGGAATCGACCAGTACTCCGTCACGAGCGCCGACGAGGGCTACACTGAAGGGCTGCGGCGGTACTTCACCCGGCTGGCCGACTCGGGCCGAGTCCGGCCACTGGCCACACCGGGACTGGTCGACGGCACGACCGGCGAGTATCTCTACGAGGTCAACGTCTCCGGCACCTGCCCCGGCTGCGCGAACGCCACCGCCGGCAACATCTGCGAGGAATGCGGGGAACCCAACCTCGTGGCCGACCTCGGCTCGCCGCGCTCGCGGCTGAGCGAAGCCGCCCCGCGCCGTACCGACGTCGAGCGCTACACGGTGCCGCTGCACGAGTTCGCCGCCTTCCTGACCGAGCACCACCGGCGTGGGCGGGTGCCCGCCCGGCTGCGTGAACTCGCGCACCGCGTCCTCGACCGTGACATCTTCGACCTGCCGCTGTCGCACCCCGCCGGGTGGGGCGTGCGGCCCGCCGGATCCGCCGCCGCGGACCAGGTGATCTGGGCCTGGCCCGAAATGAGCTACGGGTTCCTGCACGGCATCGAACGGCTCGGTGCCGAACGGGGAGAAAGCTGGTCGCGCGAGGCACCGGACCAGGACTGGAAGATCGTCCACTTCTTCGGGTACGACAACAGCTTCTACCACGCGATCCTCTACCCGGTCCTCTACCGCATCGCCTTCCCCGGCTGGAATCCGGACATCGACTACCACGTCAACGAGTTCTATCTCCTCGACGGCGAGAAGTTCTCCACCAGCCGCCGCCATGCCGTCTGGGGCAAGGAAATTCTCGGTCCCGACACGGTCGACGCGGTGCGCTACTACCTCTGCCGCACCCGGCCCGAGAGCGAGCGCACCGACTTCCGCCGGGCCGAATTCGACCGCGCCGTGGGCGACGTCCTGATCGGACAGTGGGAAACGTGGCTGAACGACGTCGCCGGTCGCGTCGGCCGCGACCATGACGGCACCGTGCCCGACGCCGGCACCTGGACCAGCGAGCACACCGCTTTCCTCGGCCGCTTATCCGGGCACCTCGAAGAGATCACCGCCGCCCTCAACCCCGAAGGGTTCTCGGTACGCCGGGCAGCGGCGGTCCTGGACGGCATCGTCGCCGACGCCCGCGAGTTCGCCCGCCAGCAGTCCTGCCTCGCCGGGCTCGACCGGTGGAGTTCCGAGGCACGCACCACGCTCGCACTGGAACTGGGGGCCGCCCGGCTCCTCGCCACCGTCTCGGCGCCGCTGATGCCGCGCTTCTCCGGACGCCTGGCTGCCGCCCTCGGCATCCCCGAGATCACCGCCTGGCCGGACACGGTCGAGCTCGTCGCCCCGGGAACCCGGTGCGCCCCGGCCGGGACCCGCTACTTCGCCGCCGTTCCCTGCCACGACGCGATTCCCACGCCACTGACCGCCGACGCGCGCTGAGCGAACGGAGCAGCCGTGACCGAATCCGTCCTCAACCGCGTCGTCGCCGACCGACCGGCGCACGCGGGCACCCTCACCGTCGCCGGCCTCGGCGGCAGCCGGACGATGCCACTCGCCGAGTTCCACGGTCGCGCCAGAGCCGTCGCGAACGCGTTGCGCCGTAAGGGAGTGGGTGCCGGGTCGCGGATCGGCGTGCTCGCCGGGAACAGTCTGGAATGGACACTGCTCGACCTCGCCGCGCTGATGCTCAAGGCACAGACGGCCGGTTTCGAGCCGGGCAAGTTCACCGCGGGCGCCGAGCTGATCGATCGCTACGACCTCGATCTGCTGTACTGCGACACGGCGGCCACCGACGCCATGACCGGCGAGGCGCCGTCCGGCGTGCGGCCGATCACGGAGATCTCCTCCTACGCGAGCGAACCGCCCGGCACGCTCGACCCGGTCGCGTACGCCCCCACGGACTGCACCACAGTCAAGTTCACCTCCGGTTCCACCGGGGTGCCCAAGGGGCTGGAGGCCACCGTCGGCAGCATCGACTCCTCTCTCCTCGCCGTGCAACGCATCTTCGATCACCGCCCCGGGGACAATCTGCTCGTCTTTCTCCCGCTTTCGCTGCTCCAGCAACGCTATTGGCTCTACTCGGCGCTGCGCTGGGGGCACGACCTCACCATCACCACCTATCAGTCGGTGTTCGCGGTGCTGCCCGCCGTGCGGCCGACCGTCGTCATGGGGGTGCCCGGTTTCTTCGACGCCGCCAAACGGCACATCGAAGGCAGCGCAGGCGAAGGGCTCGGCCCGGCCGAGGCCGCCGCCGAGCTGTTCGGCGACCGTATCCGGTACCTGTGGACCGGGTCCGCGCCCGCCGACCCGGCAGTGCTGCGATTCTTCACCGGCGCCGGGCTGCCGATCTTCGAGGGCTACGGCCTCAACGAAACCTGCATCACCACCAAGAACCATCCCGGCGCCCACCGCGAGGGTAGCGTCGGGAAACCCCTACCCGGCAAGGAAATCGTCATCGATGACGAGGGCGTGGTCTGCGTCCGCAGCGAGCACCCGGTCAACACCGCCTACACCTACGCCGCGCCCGGCGACAGCGCACGGATCTTCCAGCCCGGCGGAGTGGTCCGCACCGGTGACCTCGGCCGGCTCGACGAGGACGGTTTCCTCTACATCCTCGGCCGGGCCGACGACGTCATCGTCCTCGACAACGGCAAGAAGGTCATCGTCCGGCCGATCGAGGCCCGGTTCCGTGCCACGGGCGCCGTCACCGACTGCGTGGTGTTCTGTCCTAACCAGACAGATCTGGTCGCCGTGGTCGTGCCCGGCCCGGCCGGCGCGGCGGCCATCGCCGAAGCAGTGGAAACGGTCAACGCCACCGGCGAACCCGACGAGCGCGTCGCGCGGGTCGTCGTCGCCGACGAGCCCTTCACCGTCGGCAACGGGCTCAGCACCGCCCAGTTCAAACCGCTCCGGAACCGGATCCGGGACCGCTACCGCGACCGCCTCGCCGACCCCAAGGAGGGCATCCATGCCGGCCGACCTCGACACCCTGGCCCGCGAGCAGCTCGCGAAGGTGCTGCGTGACGGACCGGCGCCCGCCGCGATCGACCCCGCCCGCGACCTCGTCGAAGCCTATGGGCTCACCTCGCTCAACAAGGTCCTGTTCCTCACGTCCCTGTGCAAGGCCGCCGACATCGGCCTCGACCGCTTCACCGAAGACGACCTCGTCCGGATGCACACCCTCGGCGACGTGGTCGACGCCCTCCGAACGAACGCGCGGAAGTGAGACGCCATGAACGAGACCGCCTGGAGCGCAACCGCCTCCGCCAGCCTCGGCAACGACCATGTGGAGCTGCATCCCGTCGTGGAGGCCGACCGGGAACCGCTGCGCAAGATCGCGCTGGAGAAGAGCATCTGGACCTACTTTGTCTCCCGTGCCGAGGACGACGCCGGTTTCGACGCACTCTTCGACGTCATGCTCGCCGATCAGGCCGCCCGCAAGCGCGTCGTCTACATCATCGTCGATGCCCGCACCGGCGAGACGGCGGGCAGCTCCTGCTACGGCAACCTGGCCGAGGCCGACCAGCGGGTGGAGATCGGCTGGTCGTGGCTCGGCATCGGCTTCCAGGGCAAGGACATCAACCGCTGGGCGAAGTACCTGCTGCTGGAGCACGCCTTCGAACGAATGCTCGCCCAGCGTGTCGAGTTCAAGACCGACGTGCTCAACACGCAGGCGCGGGCAGGGCTCCGCAAGATCGGTGCCAGGGAGGAAGGCGTGTTGCGCAGCTACAACACCATGCCGTCCGGGCGGAGGCGGGACGCCGTCTACTACTCGATCCTCGCCGCCGAATGGCCGCCGGTGAAGGAGCAGCTCCGGACGCTGGGCCGGGCGGTCACCCTGTCATGACCGGGGCACCGCTGCTCGAACTCTCCGGGCCCGCCCGCGCCCGCGGGCACACCCACGGGCGGACCAGGGGTGATCGGCTGCGGGATTTCCTGGACGACTCTCTGGCCCGCCTCGGCTACCTGACCGACCGGCCAGTCAGCCTCGGCGCGGCGCGGGACGTCATCACCGCACACCGCGACGCGATGACGTCCGCGCTGCCGGATCTGGCCGAAGAGGTCGACGGGCTGGCGGCCGGTGCGGGGATCGACGGCGACGAGGCGTGGTTGCTGCAACTGCGCCGCGAAATACTCGGGTACAACCGCGTCACCGCGGGCGACTGCACCGGTTACGCCACGGCTCGCGGCGCACCGGTGCTGGCCCAGACCGTCGATCTGAACGGGAATCTCGACGACCAGATCGCGGTACTGGCCGTCTCGGGCCCGCGTCACCGCTCGCTGGTGCTGAGCTTCGCCGGGCTCCTCGGCTATCTGGGCGTCAACGACGCGGGGGTGGCCGTCGGGCTCAACCTCGTCCTCGGCGGGCAGTGGGGCCGGGGAGTGCCGGTCTACCTGGCGATCCGGCATCTGCTCGACACCGCCGACAGCGTCGAGCACGCGGTCGCGATCCTGCACGACCTCCCGTTGTCGAGCTCGCGGGCCTTCCTGCTCTGTGCCGCCGACCGGACCGTGTGCGTCGAGGCCCTCGGCACCGAGCGGCGCGTCCTGGAAGGAGAAAAACTGTTTCACACCAACCATTTCCTGCATCCGGACTTCGCGGCACGCGACGAGCTCAATGTGTTCGCCGGAAACTCCTCCCGGCGACGCCTCGAAGCGGTTCGCGCGTCGGACATCCCCGCCGCGCAGGACACCGCGGGGCACCACCGGGTGCTCTCGACGGCACCAGTCCGGGTCGTGGACAACGGGGACATCCGCCGGGAACGGACCGTGGCCGCCGTGGTGCTGCGGCCGGATCGGCGAGAACTGCGGCTGTGGCCGGGCAACCCGACGACCGCGCCGGAGCACGTGTTCACCCTCCACTGACCCCGTACAGCACCCAAGCCACAAAATGGCCTCTCGACTACGGCGACAATTGGACCTTGTTCAAGTCCACTTGGCGTGGAAACGTCGAGAACGACCACCGACGAGCCGCTCGGAAGGGAACTCCATGTTCACTGGTCTCAGTGTCTTTCCCCTCACGCCGTTCGACGATTCCGGCATCGACGAGAAACGGTTCACGCACCTTGTCTCCCGGGTGGCCGAGGCGGGCGTGGACCTGATCGGCGCGCTCGGCTCGACCGGCAACTACGCCTACCTCACACGGGAACACCGTGGCCTCGTGGCCAGGCTCGCGGTCGAGACCGCGGGCGACGTGCCGGTCATGATCGGCATCGGCGCCCTCACCACCGGCGAGGTTCTCGCACTGGCCGAGGACGCCCAGAACGCGGGCGCGTCGGCGGTGTTGCTTTCCCCGGTGTCGTACCAGACCCTCACCGACGAGGAGGTGTTCGGGCTCTACGAGGACGTCACCAAGGAGCTGTCCGTTCCGCTGTGCGTCTACGAGAACCCGCGCACCACGCAGTTCACCTTCAGCGACGAGTTGCACGGGCGGGTCGCCGCGCTGCCGAACGTCGGCGCGGTGAAGACCCCCGGTGCGCCCCTCGATCAGGCACCCGCCAGGATCGCCGCACTGCGGAACACACTGCCCGCCGACGTGGCGGTCGGCTTCAGCCTGGACGAGTTCGGCGCGGGCGGCCTCGGCGCGGGCGCGGACGTATGGTTCAGCGTCATCGGCGGCCTGTTGCCCGCGGAGTGCCTGGCGATCACCCGGGCCGTGGCGCAGGGCGACGTACCGCAGGCCCTCGCCCTGTCCGAGCGCATGGCGCCGTTCTGGGATCTGTTCCGCCGCTACGGCAGCATGCGCGTCATCACCGCCGCCGCCGCGCACCTCGGGCTCGTCGTCCCGCCGAACCTGCCCCGGCCGCTGCGCGAGATCCCCCCGGCCGCCCGGCAGGAGGTCGCCGCCGCGCTCGACGCCCTCGACGTCCGTGCATGACCGACGCACCTACCGGCGGCCGGCGACTCCTCACCACGGGCATGACCGCGCTGGCACCAGCGTCCTGGGGAACCACCTATCTGGTGACCACCGAATGGCTGCCCCCGGACCGTCCGCTGCTGGCCGCCACCGCGCGGGCGCTGCCCGCGGGCCTGATCCTGCTGGCCTGCACCCGCACGCTGCCGTCCGGGAGCTGGCTGTGGCGTTCGCTGATACTCGGCACGCTCAACATCGGCGCGTTCTTCTTCCTGCTGTTCGTCGCGGCCTATCGCCTGCCGGGCGGCATCGTGGCGGTGTTCATGGCGCTGCAGCCGACGTTCGTGCTGATACTGGCCGCGCTGTTCCTCGGTGACCGGATCCGGCGCACGCACGTGGTCGCCTGTGCCCTCGGCGCGGGCGGCGTCGTGCTGCTCGTGTTCAAGGGGACGGTGGCACTGGACGCCATCGGGGTGGCGGCGGCGTTGAGCGGGACGGCCTGCATGGCCACGGGCATCACGCTGACCAAACGCTGGGGCCGTCCCGGCGGCGTGGGCCTGCTTCCCTTCACTGGCTGGCAGCTCGTGGCGGGCGGGCTCGTGCTGCTGCCCTTCCTGCTGCTCTTCGAGGGACTCCCGGATCGCCTCACCGGACTCAACGTCGTCGGGTTCACCTATCTGATCTCCGTGGGCGCGGTCATCAGTTACGCGCTCTGGTTCCGGGGAATAGAGCGGTTGCCCGCACTGGCGGTCTCCTTTCTCTCCCTGTGCAGCCCGATCGTGGCGACCCTGCTCGGCTATGTGTTCCTGCACCAGACGTTGTCGCTTCCCCAGTTGCTCGGCATCCTCGTCATCATCTGCGCCGCACTTCTCGCCCAGCCCCGATCGGCCGCCCCACCTGCACCGGCCAGGAAACTTCGTGAAGATTCGCTCATCTCCGGCTCATCCGGGCCCCATCCGGACCGGCGAAGCTGAGCAGTATGAAGACCTCACGCCGTGCCCTGTTCCTGGCCGCGACCACCGGTTCCCTCTGCATCGCGCTCACCGCGTGCGCGGGCAGCCCCGCGCCGAACGCCTCACCTGTGGCAGGCAGGCCGCTGAAACTGCTGGATCGGGTGTCCTTCCCGCACACCGAACTGGACGCTGACGGCCATGGCGGCGACGGCACCCACATGCTGATCAAGGAAACCGACCTCCCGGTCGCCGTGTACGACCCGGCGGGCACCCTGCTCGGCTCCGCACCGTTGCGGCCGGGCCGGAACTTCGGCACCACGGTCACTCTCGCGGCCCCGCCCGCACCGGGCATCCACTCACTGCTCGCGGTGCTGACCGTCGACGACGGCGACGGCAAGTACGACCCCGCCCGCGACGCGCCGGGCTGGAACGACGGCAACGGCCGCGAACTCGAAGACGAAGGACTCCGTTACGCCGTGCGGTGACCCGCCGCGAAAGTCCATTGTAGACGACGCAGTCCCGGTGTCACAGGGTCGCGGCGTCCGGCACCTCCGGCAGCGCGCGGTGGCTGGTGAGCGGAGCCCAAACGCCGTCCATCGATGACCGGGTTTCCGTCTGTTTCTGAGATCCTGGAGTCATGAGCAACCTCCTCAGCGCGATACCGGCGCTGATCGGCGTAGTGGTCGGCGTCATCACCACTGGCTGGACCGATCGGCTCCGCTGGAAGCGAAACCAGGCGATTCGATGGGACGAACGTCGTATTGACGTCTACGCGGAGTACGCCTTGACAATCAATAAGGTCCATATGACCGCACTGGGGATGGTCAATCCATCCAGCGTCCACGGCCTAGCCGAGCCGATCAGTCACGAAGCCGGACTCGACCTGATTGCCCAAGCGGAAGCCCGGCGGACGGAAGCGTGGGAGAAGATGCTGCTTCTGGCAGACGGACCAACCGTGGAGGCCGCCCTACGCTGGCACAACACGGTCAAAATCGAAGCGGAGTTTGCCCAAAGCCGACCCCACGACGCTGGTTCAGTCGATTGGACAGCCGCTGTACAGAATGTCGATGAGGCGCGGGAACGCTATTACGAAGCCGCCCGCAACAGCGTAGGCGTGACCGGCCGGTTGACCGTCAGCACCATACGGCAGTTGCTGGCGAGAGATCAGGCGCAGCGAAACAGTGTGCAGGGCAACTAACTGCTGGACTTGTTCTGGGCAACGCCCGGCAGCGGCCAGGTTCTGACCTGGCGGTGTCAGTCACCTACGGCGGAGACCGACCTGTCGGGATGCCACATCATCCACTTCCGCTCGATCTGGTCCTCCAGGTCAACGCCGTGGTGCCGAGCGAGCAACAGCGCCTGGCACACCACATCGGCTACCTCGGCACCGAAGTTATCGTCCAGTTCCTGCGGCGAGTACCCCTTGCCTCGGGCCTGACCAGTCCGCATCAGGTACGCCTGGGTCAGCTCGCCGAGCTCCTCCTGAAGTTTGAGGACGAACCACTGCTCGGTCCGATCGATCCCGTGCTTGCGGGCATAGACCCGCGAAACCGCCTCGGCGTCGTCACTCACCTGCGCCAGATCCATGGGGCCAGCCTAGGGACAAGCATGCCCCAGCAGGCGCACCGGCCATGCTTATGACTGTGGAGCCCGTCCGCCCTCGGCCACCTGGCGGATTGCCCCGTCGACCGTGGCTTGCTTTGTCTGTCGGTCGGGACGTCGAGTGCGGGCACGCCGAGCTGGCCGCCGTCATTCCCGCCTTTCCGGGCAACCTCCCCACCACAGTGTCGACAGCGGACGTGCGAGAATCTGCGCTGTGTCCAACGGTAATGTGTGCGGAGCGATGTGGTGATCTGTCCCTCCACCTTCCCGGCCGCTGCGAACCCTCAGGTGGTCGCGGCGGACACGATCACCCATGACCTGGCACTGACCACAGTGGACAAGACCGCGCAGGACCGCAGGATGCGCGCGGCTGTGCACCGTTCCGGTCGAGGCGCCCCGAACCCGTCTCCGGCGGTCCGGCCTGGGGCAGCCTCGGCGCCGACCGGTACAGGGTGCTGTTGGGGGATGTGCGCGCACGACATTGACTAGGCTGATCCACCCCAGCCTTGTCAGTGCCGGTCGGTGTGCAGGATTTCCCCTGTCTACCAGCGGTTGTGAGGTCGTGTCGTGAAGATGGACAACAGCCCCGCCCGGGGCACCCGTGACCTGCTCCCGGATGTCGTGGCGACCCGGGATCGGGTTCTTGGCGTGATCCAGGACATCTACCGGCGTTTCGGGTACCAGCTGATCGAGACCCGGCACTGGAACGGATCGAGCGGTTGAGCTCCGGGCAGGGCGGGGACAACGAGAAACTGTTGTTCCAGATCCTGCGCCGCGGCCTCGACACGCACCTGCCCGCCGACACGGCGGTGACGGATCTGGTGGACCTGGGACTGCGGTACGACCTCACGGTCCCGCTGACCCGCTTCTACGCCCAGTACCGGGCGCAGCTGCCCGCACCGTTCCGGTCGTTCCAGTTCGGACCGGTGTGACGGGCCGAACGGCCACAGAAGGGCCGCTACCGGCAGTTCTACCAGTGCGACATCGACCTGGTCAGCGAACCGAGCGTGCTGGCCGAGGCCGAGCTGATCGAGGCCACCACCGCCGCGCTCGCCGCGGTCGGGCTGGCCGGGGCGACGGTGCGGTTGTCGGATCGGCGGTTCCTGGCCGCGCTCGCGACCGCCGCCGGTGTCCCGTCCGCCGCGCAGCCAGGGTTCTTCGTGACGGTGGACAAGCTCGACAAGATCGGCTGGGACGGCGTCACCGCCGAACTGGTCGGCCAGCGCGGCCTGCCCGCCGACGTCACGGCCGCGGCCCGGGACAAGATCGAGGCCCTGTCCGGGCTGCCCGCAGACCAAGTCGCCGACACGCTCACCAACGCTGTGCCCGGCCTGCCCGAACCTGGCTGTGTTGGTGTGAACTGACCGCGGATGTCCGTGGTTTGTGACCGCAGTCGGGGGCTGTTTCCATGATCGATGTCGGTGAGAAGTGACCGCACCTGGTTGCTGTGGTCAGGTGTTGTGGTTTTGGGCTCGGCGGCTGTGAGCGAGGCGGTAGGACTCGGTGCCGGTCTCGATGATGTTGCCGCCGAAGGTCAGCCGGTCGACGATGGCGGCGCAGAGCCGCGGGTCGGTGAACGTCTTCGTCCAGCCTGCGAACGACTCGTTAGACGCGATCGCGACCGAGGCTTTCTCCTCCCGTTCGGTCAGGACCTGAAACAGCAGCTCGGCGCCGCGGCGGTCGAGTTCCATGTGTTGGGTCGGAGACGGGACGCCGTGCACCCTTTCAGGTGTCGGTTTTCCCGTCCCCGCCCGCCGAACCGGACGTGCCCGTTGGCCGAGCATCCGGCTCTCCACGTGATCCAATGGGTCAGACGAGGTGTTCACTGACCTGGCCGACGAAGGCCATGTCGTCGTGGCCGGTCCGGCGGAAGCGTGCTCCGTCCGGGTCGACCTCGTCGACGTTGTATGGCGTGCTGATCTGTGCTCCGCGGAAGCGGTAGCGCTCGACCCGCATCTTCGCCGGGTTGTAGAGGACGACGCCGCCCTCGGCTATGCGGTCGGCCCCGTAGTAGCGGCGCCGCAGCTGTTTCCAGGTCAGTCGGCGGTGCTTGTAGCGGATCCAGCGAAGCACTCTCCACCACGCATACCAACCGAGGTAGGAGAACGTCTTCTTGGACACGCCGTAGCGGAAGTAGGCAGCCCAGCCCCGCAAGACCGGGTTCACCGCCCGCAGCACTGCTTCCAACGAGAGCGAGGTTGTGTCCCGCCCCGTCAGCTTCTTGATCTTGTGCGTCACCGAGGCCAAGGCTTGCTTGGACGGGATGCTGAGCACAACACGACGTCCGCCGCCCCAAGTTCTCCGCTGGATGTGGAAGCCCAGGAAGACGAACCCGTCGTCGATATGGGTGATGTGGGTCTTCTCGTCCGAGAGGGTCATCTTCAACGTGCTGGCCAGCAGCTGCCCGATCTCCAGCTTGAGTGCTTCGGCGTCGGACTTGGTGCCGTGCACGAGCACGACGAAGTCGTCGGCATAACGCACCAACCGGAAGTTCGGCAAACCCTTGCGCCGCCGACCTTGTCGGCGAGGTCCAGAGTTCATCTGCTCGTCCCAGATCCGCGAGAAATGCCGGTCCAGAACGGACAGATAGATGTTGGCCAGCAACGGAGAAGCGACTCCTCCTTGCGGAGTGCCCGTCAGGGTCTCCGCGAACCCACCATGCAACTCGACAACCCCGGCTCGCAGGAACCCGCTGACCAGGCGCAGAACCTTACGGTCCTTGACACGTTCGGCCACCAGTCCCATCAGGACATGGTGGTCGACGTTGTCGAAGCAAGCCTTGATGTCGCCCTCGATGACCCAGTCATAAGTCGACGGCTTGCAGGTGAAATGGTGGATCTCGGCGATGGCGTCCTGAGCCCGACGACCAGGCCGATACCCGTAGCTGGACGGGTAGAAGTCGGCCTCGAAGATCGGTTCCAGGACCAGCTTGAGCGCCATCTGCGCGACCCGGTCGCGCAAGGTCGGGATGCCCAGATAACGGACCTTGCCGTTCTTCTTGGGGATCACCGCCTGCTTGACCGGAAGCGCACTGAACGTCCCGTCCTTGAGAGAAGTACGCAGCTCCTCCAGGAACGGGATCACTCCCTGGCGCTCCTCAACGTAGTAGCGGGTCACCGCGTCCACGCCCGCTGTCCTGGCGCCCTGGTTGCCAGACACCCGCTCCCAGGCCACTAACAAAGTGGCCCGGTCGCAGATCAAGTTGAACACGTCCCCGAACCGCCGCTGCGGTTCAGACCTTGCCCATCGGTGCAGCTTGAGCTGGTGGTCGAGTACCCGTTGCTGGGCCGTGAAACTGCCCGGCCAAGCAGACGGCGCGTCGCTATTCAACAACGTTCCTTCCCGACAGCAGCACGCTGCTACCACGCTGTCGCCCTTCCCTCTATGACCGGCTTTCCCGGCCTCCGAGTGCTACGGCGACTCCGCCACGACCTGGCACCACCGACGGGCGTTGCGCCTGCCCGCCGTCCGGCTGGCCGCCGGACGGGAAGGGCGATGCCAGATCGCTTCCCACGTTCACTGAGGATCTCTGTGACGGCGTCGGTGCCCAGCTATATCCCGGTGGCATCGCCACGGACCGCACATCGCAGTCTTGGTCCAGGCCTCCCGCCGCCCATGGGATAGAGACGACGGGAGAGGAGAGGCCATCGGATAGGGCGCTCTCCAGCACCACAGCGCGGCCCATCCACCAGATTCGGCAGGCCGCTGACGACTCACGGGACGTCAACCACTGGTTCAGTTTCCTTGCACCCATTCCGTCTTCGCTTGCGAGCACGGACCGTCTGGTGGTGTCGGCCCGCCCCTACGTTGTCGAGGCTGCTCCCAGCCTCACCCCCAACCCGGGGATCGGCCTGCCTCCAGCTTCAACCGGTCACTGCGATGGCCGGCGGCGGACTCCTCCTTCCGCGAGATCCAACAGCGCCTCGTGGCGCACAGCCCAGCTCGTCGATGCAAAGCAGATCAACCCGGCCGTAACGGGCGATCGTCTTGGTCAGCACGAGATCGTCGGCGGCCTCGACCAGCTCGTTGACCAGCTTCGTCGCCAGGGTGTATCTGACCCGGAACCCGGCCATCACAGCCTCTGCGCCGAGTGCGATGAGCAGATGGGACTTGCCGGTGCCGGCGTCGCCGATGAGGCAGAGCGGCAGGCCTTTCTTGACCCAGTCGCAGGTGGCGAGGGTGTGGATGATAGCCGGGTCGACACTGGGGTTCTCGTCGAAGTCGAACCCGCGCAGCGACTTCTCCCGCGGAAACGCCGCAGCCTTGATCCGGCGCTCGGAACGGCGCCGGGCCCGGTCGTCGCGTTCGGCCATGAGAAGCTCGGCGAGGAACCCGCGGTAGGACATCTGGTCGCGGCCGGCGGCTTCGGCGATGTCGGGAAACTGGGCGCGGATGGTCGGCAGCCGCAGCGCCCGGCAGGCCTGGTCGACAGCGGCGTCGGCGGCTTGCTCGGTCAGTCCGCAGTGGCGTTTGGTGGTCATCGGCGTGTTCCTTCCGTGCGTCGGTGGCTGGGCAGAAGTTGGTCATAGACCGCAACCGACGGCAGCGGCCGGGTGTCGCCGGGCAGCTGCGCCAACCTGCGCAGGGCCAGCGACGTGACCTCGGCGGCCTGATCTTGGGCCGGCGCCGGATCCGATGCGGTGTCGTTCTCGGCGCTCTTGCGGGCCTCCAGGGCGACAGCGTCGGCGGTCAGCGCGCCAGCCCGCAGGGCGGCGGCTAGGCCGACGACGAGATGCTCATGGGCGAGGTGGCGGTGCAGGAGCAGGACTTCGATCAGTGCGCGGGTGCCGTCGGCTTCGCCGTGCGCATTGCGGGCCGCGGCCCACCAGGCATCGTGGGCCGGGGTGAACCTGCCCGCGGCGCGGGCCTGCTCGAGCGCGGTCGCGCCGGGCAGGGCACCGGGTTTGCGCAACAGCGCCTCGAGGTAGTGATCGAGTTCGAGGCGGGTGCCGCCCTTGGCCGGCAGCCGCTCGTGCCGGGCGACCTCGATTCGGCCGTCGAACACGACCAGCTCGGAAGCGTGCAACAGAACCCGAACCCGGCGGCCGATCAGCCGGACCGGGACCGAGTACTGGTTGGTGCGGACCGGGATCTGGGCGTAGCGATTGACCCGCGGGGTGAACCAGCGGCCGGTCTCGAACGACTCGTCGGGCAGCGATCGCAGCAGCGGGGCTTCGATCGCGAACATCTCCCCGACCGTGCGGGTCCTGGCGCCGATGCGGCGGTTGTCATCGACGGCGTCGAAGGCGTCGATCATCGTGTTGAGCTCAGCCAGCGCCTCGACTTCAGGGACGGGGACGAGGTGGTTGCGGCGGAACCAGCCGATCTGGCCTTCGACGCCGCCTTTCTCGTGGGCACCGGTCAGGCCGGGCTGGCAGTAGAACGGCTCGATGCCCCAGTGGGATCGGAAGGCGACCCAGCGATCGGTTTCCACTCGTTGCCGCGAGAATCCGATCACCCGGGCGACCGCCGCTCGCAGGTTGTCGTAGCGGATCTGCCCGGCTGGGACCCCGCCCAGGATCTGGAAGGCGTGTTCGTGGCCTTCGAAGAACGCTTCCTGCCCGCCGGAGGCGGATGCGCGGTGCACGGCTTTGCCGGAGAACGAGCAGCGCAACGCGAACAGGATGCAGGTCACCTGCTGGCCGCGCAGCCGCACCGCGATCTCGCCGAAGTCGACTTCGGCCTCCCTACCCGGGCGGTGGGTCTGCGAGATGAACGCAGCGGCAGGGCCGCGGCCGGCTTCGGTGCGGATCTGCGACGCCCGGGTGGCGACGTAGGTGCGGACGACTTGGTAGGACACGCCGGTCATGCCGTGTTCGTCGATCAGCCGGGCGAAGATCCGTTTCACGGTGTTCCGTTGTTTGCGTGGCGCGTCCAGGTCCTTGCGGAGGATTTCGTCGATCACCGGCTTGAACGGGTGCAGTTTCGACGGCCGGGGCGGCGGTTTCTTCCGTGGTTCCGGCCAGGCCGAGGCGATTGCCTTGATCACGGTGCGGCGACCGATGTTGTATTTGCGTTCCAGCGCCCGCGCAGACATTCCCGTTCGAGCGTCCCGGCGGATCGCGGCGTAGAGCTCTACCTTCGTCTGTGGAGGCATCCGTGCTCCTTGCTCTGAGGCACAGACATCTTCCCACCGTAACCCCCTCGGTGCGGTCAAAACTCACGGATACGCACATGGCAGCCACGCACGGTGCGGTCAGTAACCACGGACATCCGCGGTCACATCACACCGACAAAACCAGCCCCAACTGTTCTGAGCGAGCAGTACCTTAAGCGGCTGGCTCGGCACCGGGAGACGGTGCGGCAGCGGCTCGCCGGTCAAGACCGCCGACCGGTTGGTATGCGCGGCTCGCTGATGCCTCCGAAGGCGGTCCGCGTCCTGAATCCCCAACTACCCGAGTGGATGATGGGCCTGCCTGACGGCTGGATCACCGCAGTGCCGGGCCTCACCCGCTCCCAGCAACTCAAGCTCGCCGGAAACGGAGTCGTTCCCGCGCAAGCGGTCGCGGCATTCCGATACCTCCTTGGTGTGCTCGACCAGGGTACGAGCGCCGCCGTATGAAGGAGGCGCCCGTACTCCACATCGGACGTCCCGACACCGCGCCGATCGCGCGCGGGCACCTCCTCGCGGCGTGCCGCCGCGGAGACTTGCCGGCGGAGGCCTTTCCCGACCCTGCCGACCGTGAGCGCCTCGTGCGCGAACTCTGGCGGGCCGGATGGTCCGACGTCGAGATCGCCACGCACACCCACATGACCACCTACACCACCGGTCGCATCCAAGCCCGGCTCGGCCTTGCGGCGCACCCGAGCAAGACAGGGGCAGTTGCCTAATGGCAAACGACCGCACGTATATCCGCGTACACGACGAGATCGAGGACCACCGAAGATTCAACCCTTGGGGGACAAGGCTTTCCGACTCCTCGTCACCACGTGGGCGTGGTGCTCGAAGCACCGAACCAACGGGCACGTTCGCGCCGCCATATGGAAGAAGCGCGGCACCCCGGCGGCTCGCCGGGAGATCGAGCACGCCGGGTTGATCCACGCGCCCGGCCACAGCTGCCCCGTGTGTCCGCAACCGGTCGAGGAACACGTCGTGATGCACGACTACCTCGACTGGCAGCGCTCTGCCGAACTCATCGCCGAGAAGATCGAAGCCAAACGCCACGGTGCCCGGCTCGGCAACCACAACCGCTGGCACCGCGACACCGGCCGCTACGACCCCGAGTGCGACTTTTGCCTCGCCGAGGACCCACCACCTCCACCACCGGCGCGCAAGCGATCGCATAGCGATCGGTCAAGCGACTCGCATAAGCGATCAGAACACGATCGCACTTCATCGCCAGAGACAGAGGCAGAGACAGAGAAAAGAACCGAGAGACACCCCGAGGCCGCCTACGAAAGCCATCGCGCGCCCGCGCGCGGCGCGACCGGACCGCACAGCGCCGCCGCGTACCGACTCGTCGACACCCACATCGGGCGCGACGTCACCAGCGGCACCTGGACCGCGCTCGCCCTCGAAGTGGCCGCGCTGCTGCCCGAAGTCGACGACGAGACCCTCGTCGCCGCGCTCCAGCGCTGGAACACCCGCACCGGCATCGGTCCCCGCCTGCTCCCCAGCCTCGTCGACGACGTCTGCAAGGAAGCCCGCGGTGCCACCGCCCGCACCGCACCGCCCCCCCCGGCGCGAACCGACACGACGCCGAGATCGCCGCCTTCCTGTCCGGCGGCCGACCACCACTCCGAGGACTCCCGGGAGGTGCCACAGCCTGACCCTGCAGCCGATGGACGAAACGCAGATCCGCGCAGTTCTCGCCCTCGCCATGACCTACGACCACCGCAAACCGGGGCAGAGCGACATCGCCGCCTGGCTCGCCGCCGCCGAAGAGGGCCGATGGACCCTCGGCGAGGCCCAGCAAGCAGTGATCCACCACTACACGCACGAGGTCGAGTTTCTGAAACCCGGCCACGTGACCCGAAGAATCAAGGCCGAGCGCCGTCACGCGCCCTTACCTGCCGAGCGCCAGGTCGCCACCGCGCCACCCGCCGAACCCGAACGCGTCCGCCAGGCCGTAGCCGAGATCGCCGCCGACCTCGGTTGGCCCGAGCGCGCCACCAACGCCGACGACCCCGAGCTGCGCGTGCGATGCCCGCACGAACCGTGCTCCGCCGGAATCGGCCGACCATGTGGACGCCGCGTCGCCCGCGGCGTCCACCTCGGCGAATTCCACCCCATCCGCGGCTACCACCCCAGCCGCACCGAAACCGCCAACTGGGAGAAGTGATGGAGTTGCGAGCCAGCACTCCGAACAAGATCGATCCGGCAACCACGAACAACCGCTACTCTTAGGATGACTACATCCAACAAGACACCATAACCCACAGGACGGCGCTCATGAATTCATCTCCACTCCCCGGAAAAAAGGAAGTGGAAATCGTTACCAAAGTGGGTACAAGTGTCCTACAGGGACTACAAAAGGCAACTCAACCTCCACCATGGCCAGACGCGCGAAGCTCACTTCTAGAACTTCATGAAATTTTGCGCGAATGGTGCAGAATGGCAGACGGAACGAGTAAATATGCAGAAATTCTCTCTCATACACCCAAGGAATTGGCAACAAAAGAAAGGCTATCATTTCATCTCTACGACAAGCGGAGCAATATAGGCGACAGAAGGTATGTAGATCGCGCCATTCGCGACAGCAATGACCTCCTTGATGGACATGTCCCCTTTACGCAGAAGCTGCACAGGCCACGCAAACGACGAGCTTTGCGGCGCGGACTACGCACCATCCTAGGCGTATACTGCCCAGACCTGCTGAAACTGTTTGAGCAGGCCACCACCGAGCGTGTCAACTGGGTAAAAGAGTATCGAGAACACTTCGAAAAATGGTACGAAGTTCCTCACGAATTTGAGGAGCCCTTTGAAATCCGGGGAAAAATGGATGAAACACGAACTGCGCTGTTTGACGTAACGGAACAACTCCGCGAGTTTATTATTACAAATTTCCCACTTCGAGATGGAGACATAAGCACCTGAAATTAAGACTGTGCACAACACTCACCACCCCGTCAAATCGCTCAAAACGCAAAGGAGGGCCGCATGACCAGTACAACCAACCATCACGCCGACCGGTCGCGCGGCAGGCTCGCGCGTTCTGCCGCCGCCGGACGCTGCATCGTCTGCGACACCCGCGACGCACACCTCGGCTACGCCTGCCCCGAGTGCGTGAACGACGTCGCGCGGCTGCTGCACGAGATCGGCGGGTACTGGTCGCTGCTCCCGCACCTCGTCGAGCCGCTCCGCGGGCAGACCGGCCGCCGGAACCCGGGCTACGGCAGTAACGCGCCGGTCCGGCTCGCCGCGCTCGACCCGGCCACGCTGCCCACACCGGAAGACGACGTGTGGTCAATCCCGGGCACGCTCGGCCGGATCGCCGAGTGGATCGCCGAGCAGCGCGGCGGACCCGTACACCTCGGCGAGATCGGCGATCACCTTCGGTGGTGCGCCGAGCGGCCCGGGTTCGAGGTGCTCGCCGACGCCGTGCACGAGCTGCACCGCCGAGCACGTCAGCTTGCCCGCGATCGGCCGCAGGCCGCGCTCGGCCGCTGCCTCGACGTCACATGCGAAGGCCCGGTGCTCGAAGGCGGGCCCGGCAAACCCGCGCGGTGCAAGGATTGCGGGCGCCCGTATGTCGGGCTCGACCTCATCCGGCTCGGCGCCGCCGAGGATGCCGCGTGAACCGAGTGCGCGCGTCCGACGTGCTGCTGCTCCTCCAGGCCGAAGCGGACGCCCGCGGCGACGAGCGGTATCGCGTCACTGCGGGTGCGCTTCGCAACTGGAAGTACCGCGGGCACATCAGCGGCGGGTCCGGCTACGACCTCGGCGAGATCCTCGCGTACCTCGACCGCCGTGTCCGCCGGGCCGACGCCTCCGGGGAGCGTGCCAATTGACGCCTCGCGGCACGGCCTGTGACGCTACTGGCGGGCGGAGCTGTACCCGCACCCCATTGTCCCCCTGTTGATAGCGCCGTAACCCGGGGTCGGCTCCCGGACCGCGGCCCCCGCCGAGTCCCTCCGGTGGGGGCCGCACCCTCGACCGGCGCAGGTACCCACGACGCGGCCGAGAGCGCCAGGCACCCGGGTTCGAGTCCCGGCCGGCCGCGTCCCCGAACTCCCGCGGGCCATCAACACCCGCAGGGGGTTCCTGCAAAGATGGGTCGCCCGCCAAGAGGTCGACGGCCCATCGTGCACTACTTCGTGAGTCCGCCGAGCAGCGCCGCGGCCACGTCGCCCCGCACGAGCAGCACGGCGGTTGCCATGCCGAACGTCACGACGAGGACGCCGCTGAGCAGCGACAAGCACCACATCAGGCGCCGAAACACTTCATGGTCGGTGAGGACCGTGACCAGGGCCGCGGGCCATGTGTTCTCTTCGTGGTCAGACATGCAGGTAGTAGCCTTCAAGGTGCGACTCTCCTTCTTGGCGGGAACCGGGTTGGTTGTCGTGCCGGGCGCCTGACTGTTCCAGCAGTTCAGGCGCCCTTCGTGCCGAAGCTGACACTGGGCGGGAAGTACGACCCGCGCAACCCCTCGCACAAGATGCTGATGAGCGTGCTCGGCGGGATGAGTGAATCGGAGCGCCAGCACGTCCAGGCACAGGTGCGGGCTGCGATGGATGCCCAGGTCGTGAACGAGGGGCGGCACCAGGGTGGCCGGGCACCGTACGGCTACGTTGCGGTTGACGCGGGACCGCACCCGAACCCGCGCAAGGCGGCGGAAGGGTTCCGGCTGCGCGTGCTGGCAATCGAGGCCGAGACGGCCGAGGTCGTGCGGCGGATCTTCGCCGAGTACCTGGACGGGAAGGGGTGATCGGGCGATCGCGAACGGCCTGAACCGTGACGCGATTCCGTGCCCATCGATGAATCGGCCTGAACAGAACCGTCACCGGCTCGCCGACGGCTGGCAAGGGGGCACCGTCCGGGCGATCCTGGACAACCCGCGTTACACCGGTTACGCGTTCTTCGGACGGTGGGCGCGGCAAGAGACGCTGCTTGACCCCGACGACGTGGCGGCCGGGCACGTGGTGCGGTTCCGCCGCGCCGCGCCGGAACAGGTGGTGCGCTCGCGTCACGCCGCGCATCCGGCGATCGTCTCGGTGGAGGACTTCACCGAGGCCGCAGCTCAAGCGGAAGGCGAAGGCGGCTGGCGGGTTGCGAACCGCACGGAAGACCGAGCGAGCGGGACGGGCGACGAAGCGTGTCTACCTGTTCCGGGGGCTGCTGCGCTGTGCGGTCTGCAAACGCAAGATGGAGGCCAGCCCTCGCGCGCACGGCATGTACTACCGGTGCCCGGCACGAACACTCGCACCGGGATCACCCGCGCTGGCTTCACATCCGCCGACGGTCTACCTCCGGGAAGATCCGTTACGAGACGCGGTGAATGGGTGGATCGGCGAGTTGTTCCATCCGGACAATGTGGACCGGACAGTTGATCAGCTTGTCGAGCATCAACAGGTCGGCCGTTCCAGCGGCCAGCGTGACAAGGTACGTGAGCGGCTGACAGCGGCCGAGACCAAGCTTCACCGGTTGCAAGCCGCGATCGAGGCGGGCGCCGAACCGGTGGCGCTGGTCGACAGCCTCAACCGGGCGCAGGCCGAGAAGGCAGCCGCCGAGGCGGAGCTAGCGAACATGACGGAGCCCTCCGCACTCGACCGCGCCGAGATATACGCCATGGTCGACTCGCTCGGAGACGTCGGCGCCGCGCTCGGCGGGGCGAGTGTGGAGAAGCTTGCTCGGCTCTATCGCGACGTCCGGCTAGACATGTGGTTCGACTACGAAAAAGAGGCCGTCGATGCGACGACCTCACTGCGGGTGAATAGTGCTGGTGTCCGAGGACGGTCCTACACGTTAACCACAACGCTCAGGCTGAGCTGATCTGCCTGCGCAGTGATGTGTCGCCGGGGACTTGACCCCCAGAATGTCCGAAGGCGATTTTACACGCTAAATACACGACTCATGTTGTTCGCTTAACAAGACGCAAAGATCGACATATGCTTGATGCACGCTGCGGCCAGACGATCTCACGCGATGTTCTCGGGGATGGCGGGCGGCATTCGACAAGATGGTCTGTCGCCAAGCTATTCGGCCCAGGCTGTCGTTACCATGCTCGGTACAACGGGCAGGTGATCGAGCGGTTGCGCTGGCAACCGCTCGATCACCCTGCCCACTGGCTAGTACAGTCGGTCGCCTGTACCCCCCCTGCTCTCGCCGTTTGCCCTATTGCGGAAAACCGCGGGCACCTCAATCCGGTTCATACAATCACCTCTTTCTCTTCAACTACACGGTCCGCCCTTGAGTGGGTCAGACCTGGTACTTGAGCAGTCGACGGAAGGCCGACCGCAACAACGCGGAGGAGCGGTGTGGGGCGGACGTAATCTGGTGATATCGCGGCCTGGTACCGGTGATGGCGGCCAGCTGGGCATACAGCTTCTTGGACGGGTCCAGCACCGGGAGCCCATGCAGGACCGCATCGGTCGGCCACCGATCGGCGGGATGTGCGAGTAACACCGGTTTGCCCAGCGCGGCCGCGTAGCACGTGACGACCCCGTGGTCGCCCACGACGTAGTCTGCGGCGATCAGCGCGTCAAGCCAGTCGCGCCACGGTGGAACGATCACCAAGCCCGCCCGCCGCGCGGCGGCTGACCACGCCAACACCTGCCGACGACCGTGACCGACCCACACGTCCGGGTGTAATTGGCAGAACAGGCGGTCAGCTTGGCCCCGCCGACTGCGTCCGATACGCGCCAGCAGGTCGTGCGACCTGCCGAACAGAGACTCGGGACCACGCGACGACAGCACGACACCGACACGCCCGTGCGGCTGGACGCCGAGCTCCGCCCGTACCGCCTCGCGACGCCCGGCCATGTGCACCAGGCGATCGAAACTCGGGTCCCCGACGACGATCGCTTGCCGTCCGATGTCGGGGAAGTCCTCGCGCACTACCTCGACGTCGTCCCGATGCGGCAGACCGACCAGCAGTGGATCACCGCCGCGTCCCAGTAGCCGGCGGATCGCCGCGACCCCCGAGCGGCCCTGGTGATCGACCAGCCGACCACTAGCGGTGCCCCCAAGAAGCAGAAGAACCGGGGCGTCCAGCACGCCGATGCCGGTCGGTGAGGCCGACACGACGAGGTCGAACCGCTCCCTGACGGCCTGCTGCCACGACGTCTCCAGCACGGCCGCCGACCGGAGAAAATCGCCTACACCGTCGCCATGCGGTCCCGGCGGGCGGGTGAATACGACCTGGATGCTGGCGGCCTCCTCGACCGCGGAAACCGCATCGGCCAACCGCTGCCCCGCCGCGACACTGTGCACCACCACCAGGACCACGCGGTCTACGGCACGGGTGTATCCCACACCGCCGCCGTTTCCGTACGGTACGAGCCACTTGTCCTGTTCGATCATTTGCGCTCCGCCTCTCGATGTCTAGCAGTGAGCACAGCGTTGCCGGGCGGTGTTGGCCCGTTGTTGGACGAACGCTGGATGGAGCACCGCCCGTTTCGACAGGAGCCGGCGGTGCCGGATCTGCTTGACTGGTGTCGATGGATACCAGCCGGATTCGCATCGAGGTGCTCGGGACACCTCGTGTCCTGATGGACGGTGAGCCGGTCGCGATACGCCCCCGGCCGTTGGAGGTTCTCGCGGTCGTGGCGTTGTCCGATAGCCTGTTCGTCGGGTACCCGCAGTTGTACGGAACCTTCCCAAAGAACAAGCCCAGCACCGTCCGGGCGCACGTGTCCGACCTGCGTGGCCAGCTCGGCAGAGCGGTTGTTCCAGCGGACCGGGGCGGCGTGCGGCTAGGGGTCAACCGGGATCAAGTGGACGCCGTCCTCTTCGACGTACTGCTGGGCCGGGCGCGCGGTCTGCCTCACGATCGACGCGTGCCGCTGCTGCGGCAGGCCCGTGACCTGTGGGGTCCGGGTAAGCCGTTCCGCGAGCGCCCCGATCCGCTCGCCGACCGGCTCGACCGGCTCCGCAGGCGTCGGTACGCCATGTACCTGGACCTCATCGACTCCGAGTCGCACCTGGGCGAGTCGGACGAAGCCATTGCCGACGCCGAACGCGCTGCCGCACTGTGGCCGACTGACGAGGCGGTCTGGTCGCGTCTGGTGGACGCGGTCGTTGCGGCAGGCCGGGCTCACGAGGCCGAACACCACTTCGCCAGATACCAGGAAAACGCGGCCCGCGAACGAAAGAAAGTCTCCCCCGACCTGCGCGCCAAGGTACGCCGGGCGACCGCCGGCCGTCGGGTGCCCGCAGCCGACGACCTGGCTGGCCCCTATCAGCTTCCCCGGTACGACACAGTCGTGCGCGGCAGGGAAACGGATTTCGCCCGTCTCGACGAACTGCTCGGCAGCTCCCCGGAGGCACCCGGCCTGGCAGTGGTCACCGGGCCGCCGGGCGTCGGCAAGACCGCTCTTGCGCTGAAATGGGCCAACAAGGTTTCTGGCCGATTCCCGGGTGGCAACCTCCACGTCGACCTCGCCGGATTTGCTGGCCGCACGCCGGTGTCGCCGGAAGAAGTACTCGCTGGCTTCCTCCGCACGTTGCGGATCTCGCCGAACGGATTGACCCATGACGAACTCGTCACCGCCTACCGCACCGCTCTGGTCGGGAGATCGGTTCTTGTTGTGCTTGACAACGCCGCCGACCGCGCCCAAGTCGAGCAGCTGATCGCCATCGGAGAAGCCAGCAGGACCGTCATCACCAGCCGGTTCGCACTGCTGGTCTCCGACGTCGGCGGTCCTTCGTGCGCGATCGACCTCTCTCCCCTCCCGGCCGCCGCCGGATTGCAGGTGCTGTCCGACGCGATCGGCGACCGCCGGGTTCGTGATGAACCCGGTGCTGCCGCAGAGATCGTCGACCGGTGCAGTGGGCTGCCGCTGGCCATCGGGCTCGTGGCGGCGCGGGCGAGGTTGTGGAAGTCTCGCAGGCTGCGCACGATCGAGGCGGAACTGGAGGAAACCGGTGCGATCCTGGACGTGGGCGCGATGAGGGACCGTTCTGGCCTGCGGGAGTCTTTCACCTGGTCCTATAACGCCCTGGGTGCCGATGCCGCCCATGTGCTGCACGTCGTCGGCCTGCATCCCGGGCCGTCCGTCCGGCCCGAGGTGATCGCCCACCTCGCCAGTCTGAGCCGGCGGGACACATCACTGGCGTTGGACGAACTGCTCGCTGACAACCTGGTGTACTCCGCCCCGGACGATCGGATCGCGCTGCACGACGTGATCCGGGAATTCGCCGTGGACACCGCCACCCAGGCTGCGCCCGACGAGGCGGAACGCGTCCGGGAGAAGCTCCTCGAGTATCTGCTCTGGTCGGCAGTGCGCTGCGATCAGGCGCTTGACTCGGGACGTGACCTCCCAGTCGGCGAACCGGACGACGGCGCGCCGGTGCCGGCCCCGGCGACGAAGGAGGAAGCCGCGACCTGGCTGGCCGAGGAACACGAGGCTTACCTGGCGGTGCTGCGCTCCCCTGCGTTCGCGCGCTGGCCTTCCTACCGCTGGCTGCTACCCGCCGCGCTGTGCGCCTACCACAACCGGGCAGGCCACTGGGCAACGGCAGAACAGTTGCTGTGCGAGGCGCTGGACGTAGACAAGTCGGACCTGGGGTCCGAGCGAGCGCTGTACTTCCAGGCCGTGAACCTTCGCCTGGTCTGCCTGATTCAACGCAAGCTCGGCAAGCTCGATCCGGCGGCCCAGCACGCCAGACGCTCGATCCGCCTCTGCCAGGAGCACGGGTGGTCGCTGGACGAAGCTCATGCGCGACAACAGCTCTGCGTCGTCCACGAGGATGCAGAGCAGTGGGACGACGCGCTGGAACAGGCCACCGCCGCACAGGCGATCTACACCGCTTGCGACGACTACCGAGGCATCGCGCACACCTTCAACACCATGGTCGGCATCGACCTGAACGCTGGGCGCCCGGAGCACGCGGTCGCGAGCGGGTTGAAGGCAGCTGAGGCCACGAGACGGAGCACCGACGCCTACGGCCGGGCGTCGATCCACCGCAATCTGCAGCGTGCCTACGAAGCCCTCGAGGACTGGGAAAACGCGGTGGACCACGGTGAGGCCGCGGCCGCGCTCTACGTCGCCGACTCCCCGGCGAACGAGGCGCACGTCTTGCACTCGCTGCTGCTCGCCTACCGCAGGCTCGACCGGCCCGAAGACGAACGCCGCGCCGCGGCGCGCGCCCGAGACCTTCTACTCGACCTCCCCCACCGACGGGAACAGGACAAGGCCGTTCTCGCCGAGCTGAACGAACGGCTGGCCGGCTGATCACGACCGATCAGTCCTCCACGACCTCGGCCTGCACGACCTCCACCTCTTCCTGCACCTGGCCGAAGTCCTCGTCCCGCTCCTCGTCGGGCACCAGTACCGGCAGGACGTACTCCTGAGCGTGCCGCGCCAGGTGCAACGGCAGCGGCAGCCGCAACGCGTTGAGGTGATCAGGAGCCTGCCGGAGCTGGTGCAGGGCCATAGCCACGACCTCGGGGTGGTCGCCCTGGTCGCGGTGGCAGCCCAGCACCGCCAGCTCGACCAGCGCCGGGTTCCAGCCGGGAACCTCGGTGTCGATGGTCAGCTCCCCCTTGCGCTCGCCGGTCCGCAGCGGACGGGGCGCGAGCTTGTCGGCCGAGACGGCCGCGCCTCCGGCGGACGAGGCCTTGGCTGTGGTGCTGTAGAAGATCCGCAGATCGTCCGGTGCATGTTTCCCTGCCGTCCACAGGCCGGCCGAGATGCCGTTGATCCCGTCTGGGTGGCCGATCGCCCACCACGCCCCCGTTTCTCGCTGTTCGCCCGTGCGCACGCGGACCAACCGCAGGTCCGGGTCAACCCCGCGGATCGGAGCCAGCCCGGTGCGCACCAGATCACGGCGCACGACGCCGTCCTGGATCCAGGTCCAGTGCTGGCGAGCGTTCTGCGCGTGCACCAGCACAACTATCGGGTGATCGGTCGCTTCCCGCGACCACAGCACCTTCTGGATGAAGCCCTCCACCACCGCCTTCTGCTGTTCGAGGTCGCGGTGGTGCACCGACCACGGCACCCAGCGTTCCCCGGGGTCTTCGTCCAGCTCTTCCGGTTCGACGCGGGCCAACGCGGGAAGCCTGGTCAACAGCCTGGGATATGACGTCCACGCCCCGACACCGGCGAGCGCCTCGGGATCCCACCCGAGTACCCGTTCCCCCGTTACCGCGGACGGGCGGACGAGCACCGCGACCGGAAGCTTGTGCCGCGGACCGGCCGGACTGTCCCGCTGGGTGCTGGCCAGCCAGATCGCGAGGAACTGGGTACCCGCGGGCACTCCGGCGGGCAGATCCGGCATCGGGACGGTGCTCACGCCCAGTTGCCGCAGGCCGTCCAGCCACGCTGCCCGCGCCCTGTGGGCACGATGGGCCCCCCGGTCGACGATGAACTGCGTGACGACACCCGCGTCTGCACACCCCAGGCGCATGGGGAACTTGGGGTCGTTTCCGCGGTGGTCGAAGCTTCGTCGCCGGGGAATCTCGACCAAGGCGAGGCCGGGCTGGGCAACGCTCGCGCCGTCCGCCGCCAAGAACTTCGCCAGCTCTTGGCGGCGCAGGTCGATCGCGTTCGCCCGGTCGGCGCGTCTCGTACGAGACTTCGGATCCACGCCCAGGGTGCCTCCGAGCCCCGACCCCAAGCGCAGGCAGCTAAGCCGGACGACGACTTCCGGAGTATCCCAGGCAAGCACCACCGGACCACCGGGGACGCTGGACTCATGGGCGAGGTCGTCCACCTTTTCGGCGCCGCCGTCGCCGGAGAGCCCGAGAACCTCGGTCAGTGCCGTGATCGCGGCGTTGCGGACCCCGTGCGACTGCCACAACAGCCGCGCTTCGAAGACGGCCTCGCCGGACGCTGACCGGTGTGCGCACAGGACGCCGAGCAAAGAACGCAGCCGGTGCGCGGCCTCCTTCTCGGCGGCGGGACGTCGTTCCTTCGAAACCGCCCGGCGAACGTTCACGGGTGCGTCCGACGGAACCTGTGACCGCACCAGATCGGGGACCCGCACCAGATCGGGCTGTAACGCCTTCTCGGCCCATTCGAGGATCTCGGACCGCTGGTGGGACATCAGCCCGGCTCCCACGCCGTGCCCACCCATGGTGTTGGCGTGCACCACCAGAGCTTCCAGGCCACCTCCGCCGTGCAGCCACGAATCCGGTTCACGCAGCAGGGCGTCGACTTCGGGGAACGGCCGGCAACCGGCCAGTCTGCTGAGCAACTCCGCAGGTCCACCGCGTTTCCAAGAGTGCCGCCCGATGCCCCGGTCCCAGCCGAGCCGGGCTACGCCGAACCGCTCGCTCACCGGGGCGCCCGGTAGCCACGGACTGGTCGGCCTGAGGTAGACCGAGGTGCCGTGACCGTAGCCGAGCCGGAGCATCCCCTTCTCCGGATCCGGGTGTGTCGCCCAACGACGCAGGCCGGCGTGGAGGTGGATCTTGGGCCGCGGATCGAAGGGCACGGTGTGCAGGGTCACGGTGATGAGCACGGAGAACCACCAGACGCGGCCGTCCTCGTCCACGTGGTCGAGCGGCTGCGACATCAACTCGGCGCCCTGCTGGCGCGGACCGCGGGCGATCGCCCGGAACTTCAGCGTCCGCGACTTGTGTCTGAAGGGCTCCAGCCGTTGGATGCGGCGGGCGTAGTGGTCGGGGATCAGCGTGTACTGGAGGCTGTTCGGCGCCGCGGTCCCCCCGTCACCGACCCAGGTCCGCAGCAGCGGTACGTCGACCGGGGCCCATTGCGGCGGATCCTCGCGCAACTGCTCGCCCAGCCGCCGGGCCGCCCGCGCGTACCCCTCACCTGCTCCCAGCCCCGACGTCCAGTAGTCAAGCAGCCGGTGAAGCACCGGCTCAGGCAACGGATTCAGCGTTCCCCGCGGGTGGTACAGCCAGTTGTGACCGCGATAGTCCTCGGCAGCTCGTCCGCGACGCATCACCGAAACTTCCGACGCCAGCGCCTGCACCAGGCCGTTCAGCTGGTGGGTGGGCGCGGTCCGCAGGTTCTCCTTGCCCTCCCGATCGCGATTGAGCAAGTCCAGGATCCCGGATGCGAACTGCTCCGGGAAGGGCAGCGTCTCGTAACCGACGCCGCCCGGGTCCGAGTCCGGCGCCGGTTCGTACACGGCGCGGCGGATCTCGGCGTACTCGAATCCCATCGTCACTCACCATCCATCTGCCGTGCCATCAGCGCCCGCGCCTGGCGGTCGCGTTCGAAAAGCTGCTTCAACCCGTGGTAGACCGGTGCGTACAGCATGCGGACCAGCTCTGCGTCGGCGTCGCTCGCCGCGAAGTACGGATCCAGCACCTCCTTCATGTTGACCAGTAGGCTCGTCGCGGCGGTGTCGAAGGCGGGTTGCGCGCTGCTGGGCGCCCCAGGGGCGTGGGCCTCCGCCATCCGAGGCGCGAACTTCGCGTCGACGAACACAACCCGCGCGGGGACACCACCACGCACCAGCCTGCCGATCACCTGCCACATGGTCACCAGCTGATCCCAGGCGAACGACCTGCGCTCCGATTTGGACAGCTGCCGGTAGGAGTACCGGCGGGTGAGCAGCTTGCCCCAACGGTGCCGGGCGAGGTCACGGAACGCCTGCCCGGCGGCGTCCAGCGAGCCTGCACGGGAGACCAGCTCCCGGAAGCTCGCGGGTTCCTCCGGGTCGGCCGGCTTCTCAGCGGTCCCGTCCACGAACCGGCTGACCCAGTCGTTGATCGCGAACACCGCCAGCCCCAGGTCGTTGGGCACCGGGTGCGGCCGAGACAGGAACAGCACCACACCGAACGCGGCCTTCCCTTGGTTGAGGATGTTGTGCCCGCGCTCCACAGCCAGCAGCGGAGCCACCAGGACGATCGCGTGCGGGTCGTGGGCGAACGTGGCGACGTTGCCTCGCCGGATGGAGCCCACCGCGGCGTCCGGAGCGTCCCGCGTACCGGTCGCCGCTTCGTCCAAGTCGGCGTCGTCGGCGGTGAGCACGCGCACGTGGCCCTTCCACCGGCCGATGCCGTGCAGCTGCTCAGCCGCGATCTCAGCTTCCCGGTAGCTGCCGACCAGAACCAGGGCCCGTCGCCGGCTGTGCTCGACCTGGTCGAGTTCCTCGTCCAGTACGCTCGGCGCGCCGAGACGCTCCTCGCCCAGCTGCTGGACCATCAGCCGCAGCACTGCGGACCGCATGGCGACTGGCTGCCCGGACAGGCTGATCGGCCGGCCGCGGTTATACAGGAACCGGGGGGTGAAGGTGGATTTGCTCACCGCCTGCAAACGTTTGGGATCAGGCCGGAGGATGATGCCCACCGGCGCGGGGACGTGCGCCCTGGTGGACGTCCCCGCCCAGCTGGTACCCGACATCAGCAGCACATGCGGTCCCGACCGGCCGGCAGCTCGATCGGCGGCGAGGCCGGACAGCGTGACGAGCAGCTGGCGGCCGACTCCGGAACACCGGAAAAACCGGAGGGTGCCGGTCAGGTGGTCTCGGTTGGCCTCCGTCTCGACTTCGTCCGGGATGTATTGGAAACCCAGCAGGTTGCCCATCGGGGACTCCGGAACCAATGGCATGTAGTCCAGTGGGGGCCTTCGGACGAGCTCGTTGTCGGTCAGCTCGAGCCGCAGCGCGGCCTCCACCTCGGGCCACAAGAGGGTCAACAGGTCCAGCCGGTGGTGCAGCGCCGACAACAGCAGCAGGAACTCCAGCTTCCGGACGTCCAAGTCCGACGCGCCATCACCGAACAGGCTGGTGAAGACCGCTTCGACCTGCCGGCGTGCAACGGTGTGGTCGAGCGGGTGCAGGACCGCCCAGAGCGCGGCGACCAGCGGGGCGGCTTCGGTGTCCGTAGAACCCGAATCCCCTAGGGGGTCGTCCCGGAACAGGTCGAACACCTTCTCGGCGCGGGCCCGCCGGTCCGCACCGTCCGGGCTCGTCGCCTTGGCGGCGCGAGCGTGGCCGCGCTCGTCATAGTCGGGGTCCTCGATCGCCAGGTCCTCCTCCCGCAGCAACGGCGTGCTCTGCTCGGCCCTCGGCAGGAACTCGTTCAGCAGCCGCTCCTGGAGGGTCCAGGAGTTGAAGAACTCGATCCCGGCCCACTCGCGAATGTCCTGGTGGCCGATGAGTTCCCGGTACAGCCGGTTCGTCACGCTGGTCACGACCTCCAGCGAGGCCTCCCATTGCGTGACGTGCTCCTCGCGGAGCTGGAGGCGGCCTTCGCGCGAGAGTTCCCGGGAGTTGTGGATGTCCAGCACGTCCAGCCACGACTCCGGCCCCTTGACGACGAGGGTCGCCACCGGTGCGAAGACGTCGTCGAGGTTCATCATCACCCGGTCGGACTCGTCCACGACGACGATGTCGCTGCGCACGCACGCAAGTTCCAGGTGCCGCAACCGCGCGTCACTGATGTGCGGCGAGAGCGGGCTGGTCACCAGCGAGGCCATGTTGGCGATCCAGACCTGTGCGTCGACCAGGGTGCGCGCGGCGGCGTTGCGCGGGCAGTCGTGCCAGACAGGGCAACCGCGGGCCTTGGTCAAGGCCGGCAGGTCGTCTAGAGCGTCGGCCTCACCTTCGTCGCTCGGGTGGAGCCCGGTGCACGGGGCATCGATCAGCCGGGTCGGCTCGCCGGTGCCGTCCTCGCGGAGGGCGTCTATCGGGCAGGCTGTGCTCAGGTCACCGAACGCCACCTCGGTGCGGTGGTCGATCAGCGTCGCCCGCCCCTGCGCAGCCAGGCGACGGTGCAGGTTCTGAATGTGCCGTCCCCGGGTGGAGAACCCGATGACGGGCGACGCCGCGCCGAGACCGAGCACATCGCGGAGGTAAGCCGTCAGCCGCAGCTGTTCCGCGACGTCGCCGACCACGAGGGTCGTGCGCAGTGCAGGGTCGTTCCGCGCTGCCCACACGGCGATGAGCACCATGAGTGTGCTCTTGCCCGCCCCGACGATGCCCACGGCGTTGAGCAAGCCGTCGAGCGTGAACGACTGGCGCTCGGTGTACTTCGAGCCGTTCGGTTCCAGCACGTCGAAGTTGACGTCACCGAGATGTTCGAGCCAGTTTCTCGGCTCGATTTGCGGGAGTGCGCGTTCCCGGCCCATGAGCCACTTCGCCGCGTCCTTCAGGTCGTCCCGGGTGATCTCGATCGGCTTTCCGTTGAGCCGGGAATGCTCGTCGACGGGGTGTTTCACCGGCGGCCGGTGGCTCGCCGTCAGATCCTCGGGAATCTCGATCCAGGCGGGCTTGCCCCGGCGGAAAAAGTAGTGACGCCCCGGTTCCGCGGGACGCAGGGCGTTCCTGCTGAACTCGGGCAACTCGGTCAGTGCCCGGTCGTAGTGGGTCAACCGGTCCTTCGCCGCGCCGCCGGGACCGGTCAGCACCGCCGGGCCCAGGTCCTCCGGCACCGAATATGCCCTGACCTGCGCGGAGAGCTTCCGATACGTCGCGACGTGGTCGATCCACGACCGCCGGCGGCGCAGCGTCCACAGCCGGTGCCGTGCACAGGTCACCATCCACTCCTTTTCCGGGGTGGTCACGATGCCGGCCACCTGCCCGAACGGATACCCGCCGAACAACACCCAGGCTCCGGCCGCCGGCTGGTCTGGATCGAGGTGCTGGAGCAGCCGCAATCCCAGTTCCACCCGGCACAGCAGCGCTGGCGGAACCTTTGAGTCCTCCTCGGGCCAGTTCTTCCTCAGGCTCTTCACCAGGGGATGAAGCCAGGCGTCCGCTTTACGCACTCCCACCTCGATCGAATCGCCGTGCGTGTGGCCCACCTTGACGTCGCACGCGCGCGAGCAGTTCAGCATCGGACAGCAGCGGAACGCCGCTGTCCGGCTGGAACTGCTCAAAAGTCGCGATGTAGCCGGGTTCGCCGGCCAGGCGGTGTGCCGGCACCACCCGGAACGCCTGGCGGACCTGCGGCGAGTCGGCGATCGGTAACGCCACGTTCCCCGCCAGGACCGGGCTGCTCCAATCCACGACCTGGACCGCCCACACGACGTTGCCAGGGAAGGTGATCGTCAGGTCGTACGAGCCGTAATCTGCCCACCTAGCCACGTCGACGCCGCACTCCTCCAGGCGAGCGGCGAGGTCGAGCACCACCCGGCCTGGACGTGACACGAACTGGCGGTGCACGCGTGTGAGCTGGAACAGCAGACCCTCGTCGGCGAACCATTCCCGGCCGGTGCCCGCACCTGTGCAGCCGTCGCTTTCACACACCCACGTATCGACATCCAGTGGCACTGTGAGGTGTCCACACACTTCGCAGTCGCGGGCTTCGCCACTCTCGCGCCAGCGGCCACCAACCTCCTTGTAGATCTCGTTCGGAAGACCTTCGAGCGGTCCGAGGTGCCTGTCGAAGGCGATTGACGTGACGGCGTCGTTGTCCAGCACCGGGTTCTCAGCCAGCAGGCGACGGAATGCCTCGTAAGCCTGTGCGTCGCGCCGGTGGCGGCAGAGGTCTGCGGCGTGGTCCGGCATCCCGAGGATCTCGGCCCAAGGATCCGCCACACCGACGGTGAACGCCACCTCGTAGCACAGATTGGTCAGCAGGCCGTGCTCCTCGTCAAGCAGCAGGCTACGCTCGGTGAAAACGCCTCGCGGCAAGTTCAACGGCCAGTCAACCACCGGCCGTTCCTGGCAGAACTCGACCATTCCGGGAACGCTCGCGGGCGGCGTCGTACCCTCCCTGAGTGCCCGGAGCACCCAGCGGTTCAGCACGCGCTGGGCGCTCGCGGGGTAGGGTAGGCGAAAGGCCAGCAGCCCGTCCGCCTGGTCCAGGTCGACTAGTGCGCGCGCGACGTCCCCGACGAAGAGCATGTCCGGGTCATTCCACAACGCGATCGGCCTCCCCCAGGGCGTCCTGCCCGCCGCGCGCGGAGACGTAATCCGTACCGTCGGCACACCACCGGCGCACCGGGCAGTCGAGGCACCCGTCACCGGTCGCAGGCTCGTACCTGGTGTCCCGTAGCAGCGGCGCCAGCATCTCCCCAACTACATCGCGGGCCTCTGCCAAGACCTTGGGCATGTTCGGGTCGAACTCCTCGAACGCGCGATCGTCCACGCGAAGGTGTTCCAGTTCCACTCGCGAGTGCTTCGTGATCTCGCCGGCGGCGCTCGCCGCAAGCAGGACGACACCGACCGCCAACTGCGGAATCCGGCGCAGCAAGGACTGTCCCCGCCACAAGGGCTTCGCCGCAGTCTTGGTTTCCCTCCACATCCACCCGCCGTGCCGCCGGTACAGCAGATCCGGCGTAGCCAGCAGAATTACATCCAAGCGCGAGTCGTACGCCGAAACCAGTTCCTGGACGCGGGGCCGCGCCTCCGGGTCAGCCGTCACCGGGCAGAGACCGGTGTGCTGACGGACCATCCGGGTAGCTGCCTCGGCCATGTCCGTGGGTATCCCGGGGAACTCGAGCGGCTGAACGTCGTCCGGCTCGCACCTCGCCCGGGCAAGCCGATGTCGGTCGTTCAGCCAGGAATCCACTGCTCGCCCGAGGACGATTGGAGGTGACTCAGGCCGGGCCGAGCGGGGCAGGCCGACCTCACGATAGAGGTGGTACCGAGCCGGGCAGGCGGCGTAATTGCGCAGGTCGGTCGCGGAGATGCTGCGGCGGCCCCTCACCGCCATCCGGACGTTCGGCAGCAGGTCATGCGACGGCGCCGACGGGCACCTGTCGATCACCTTGCAGTCGGCGCAGCTGCCACCGGGAACCCTTCGCCTGCCATCGATGATGTCCACGGCCACGCGGAGGACGTCCGTCCCGAAGAGCTCCGGCGTCGCGGCCCGGCTCCAGCGTCCCAGCGGTTCGGCTCGGGCCGAACCCGCCCCGAAAGCAGCCAGCCTTACCTCCTGCGGGTGAACGCGGTCAGCCGGCCTGGGTTGCGCCAACCATGAGGTGCCCCGGCGGAGCCCTTCGACAGGATCGCCGTGCGCTGCCACGTGAGCCGCTGCCGCCAGCTCTGCCGCCGACTTCGGCTTGGGTTCGTCGAAGGACATCAACCACATCTCGCGGATCCGTCCGTCCGCCGAACGGTAACGCCTGCCCCAGCTGGTCCACTCGTACAGATCCACACTGCGGGAGTCGGAGGCCTCCAGCTCCTTTCGCACCACCCAAGTGAACGGCACCGGGACCACCGCCGGGGTATCGGCATCCGAGCGGGCTGCCAGGTAGTTGCGCAGCGCCCCGATCGTCCATTCCGCCAGCGCCGGATGCACCGGTTTGCGGCCACCGGCAAGACCGTAGTCCCGCCGGGCCAGCTCCACGATCACTTCCTCCGGAGATGCCCCGCCGAATTCCAGCCGATCAAGGGCGATCATCAACGGACCAAGGGTGAATGACTCCAGCGGCAGGTCGAACCTGCGCGCGTCCGGACTCCATTGGCGGATCTTTGCCGCCAACGACATCGGACAACCCCATTCGTCCGGGCGGAGGTCGCCCACACCGATTCGGATCGCTCGCGTACCATTGCGGGTCAACGTCGGCTACCCGCCGGTAATAAAGCTCCCACTGACAACCGAAACCACCCCGAAGATCGTTCGACACGCCGACACCATCCTACCGCTGGGCCCGATCAACCATCCACTACAGTTCACCCAGCCCTCCCCGAAGGGTCTAGAACCGAGGAGCAGTGGTGCAGAACGGCGATGTGGTGGAATTCCGCTATAGGGTCGAAGAACTTCTCGGCCGAGGCGGGATGGCCCTCACGTACAAAGCAGTGGAGTTCGACGGAAATCGCGCCGTGGTACTCAAGACACCGTCTTTTGGAACTTTCACACAAGAAGACAAGAAAACCGAAGAAAGGCGGCTCGATCGGTTCAGTCGGGAGGCTCGAATGCTGGCTAGAGTGCACCACGAGAGCATTCCCGATTTCTTCACGCAAGGGCTGCATAACGGTCGTCCTTACATCGCGATGCAATTCATCGACGGCATACACTTGAGGGGCTACCTGCGCCTCAATCGGCCGCGGGTGACCGAAGTCGCTTGCCTGGGGGTTTCGGTGGCCCGGGCACTGCGCGCCACTCACGAAAGCAAGATTCTCCACCGGGATATTAAGCCGGAAAACATCATGCTCACCCACGGCGGCCGGGTCTACGTGATCGACTTCGGAATCGCATTGCCAACCGACGGCGATCCCACCAGGTACACCCGGCTCGGTGTCGGCACCACTGGGTACCGGGCACCGGAACAAATCCTGCGCTCGCGGGACGTCGCGGCCTCCGACCTGTACAGCCTGGGCTGCGTTCTCTACCTGATGTTGAGCGGCCGCGAACCGTTCGACACCAGCGCAGGTATGGACACGGTGGAGGATCAGCACCTCAATGACACCCCGGATCGCCTGACCGGATGCGTACGCGATCTCCCGGCCGAACTCGACGAGCTCGTGCTCGGGCTACTTGAGAAGGACTTCTCCGACCGGCCTACGTGTGACGACGTGATCGACGTTCTGACTCGCCACCTGCCCACTGAGGGAGAACCCGAGCCGAACCCCGGGTTCGACATCGACCTCACGCTGCCTTTCCGTGACCCGGAACGGTCCCGGACGCACAACCGGCGACACCGCTCGAGCCGCGCGCCGAAGCCGAAATTCCGCCGATCCCGCCAGATCAATTACCTGACCCGCGAATCGATCAACGACCGGATCGTCAATGCCGAGCAACAGGCCGTAACCGGAGAGGCTGCAGCAGCTGGCTCAGACATGGAGATACTCCTTGAAGAGACCATTGAGGCATACGGCCGATCACATGAGATGACAGAGACAGTTCGGCAAGCGCTGGCCGATGTAAGGCAGCTCACTGGGCACCCACTGCAGTAACCGCGAATACTGTTATGAGTGGGTTGGCAAAGCACCGTCACGAAATCTTGTCCACACTATGTCTTCGTCAGGCAAGGTCGCCCCTGAAGCCTACCCACCAGGTTCATGTCCCTAAGGCATGAAATTCCCGTGTCCAGAGTGCGAGCTGCACACGACGCACAACGCTCAAGCTGGGCTAATCAGCATGCGCCGCGATGGTGTCGCCGGGGACTTGAACCCCTAGAGTGTCCGAGGGGGGACTTGAACCCCCACGCCCGTTAAGGGCACTAGCACCTCAAGCTAGCGCGTCTGCCATTCCGCCACTCGGACCTGCTGATCAAAGAGTATACGTCGTCCCGAGGCGAGCTTTCAGGGGGGGGTGCCGGTCAGCGGCTCCGAGAGCGGAGGGACGCGTCGCGCGGGGGCTTCGATAGCAGGAGGACCCCATCGTCCTTACTCTGTGTTATCGGCCGCGGGCAACTCGGGCGCACTTCACGGCAGCCTATCCATGGCGGATTCCGCTGATGATTGCCGTGAGTAGCTCTAAGGTCGCCGCCCTGACCCGCGAGTTCGTCGGATTCCGGGGCAGAGATTGGCGGTCGCGCGGGCGCATCCGGGCGGGGACGGAGGCCGTGGCGAGCAGGGCGGGAAACGCCCGCACTGCGCGGGCCGTCTCAAGCTTGCGCGCGGCCGCGTAGCACTGACGGGCGTGGTCGACGTAGCGTTCGGCCACGCCCGCCGCGAACGCCACGCCGAAGTCGAACGCCTCGGCCGACGGGACCGGCACGTCTCCCCCGCACTCCGGCGCCGCTTCACCACCGTGGAGGTCCCGCAGCAGGAGTGTCCCCGGAAGTGCTGCTCGTCTGCGCCCACAACGCCGGACGCTCCCAGACGGCCGCCGACGTCGTGATCACCATGGGCTGTGGCGACGGCCTTCCCCGGCAAACGCTACCTCGACTGGCAGCTTGAGGACCCCGCCGGAGAGGGCATCGCCGCCGTCCGCCCGATCCGGGACGAGATCGATCGTCGCGTCCAGGCCCTGCTCCCCGAACTCGTCCCGATGTGGACCTGACATCGTTCTCGGCGACCGGCAAGAACCAGATCGTCGTCAAGTACATCTACCGCCATCTGCTGGACTGAAATGCCAAGGAAAACTACGTAGATCCAGCAAAAAAAGAGGCTTCCAGTTACCTTCGGCAACTTCCGTTCTATGGAGTCCGGCGCGCCTTGATCCCGGCAACTTGCCCCACTAGCGCCTTGACCAGCATAAACACTCGATCGACACGGAGCTGACGCGCTCGGGGCTCGCCGCTGTCAACACTGGTGTTGTCAAATGCGCGTACTGGGGGCCGGATACGCTACTCACGAGGCCTTGAGGAGCCACTGCGGCGCAACCCGCCGAGCGGGCTCCAACCAGCCGGACGCGGCTGGACGACCGGACGAACGATCCCGGATTCGGGAGGACTCGCATGGCCGAACGGCCAGGTGCCGGCTGCGCGTGCACCCGGATACGTCGTCGGGCGAGGAGTGCGGTAGCAGCAACTACCGCACTCCTGATCGCCGCAACGGCGTTCGTGCACGAGCTGACCGCGCTCCTGCACTAGGTTCCCGCTGGAACCACGCGAGGGGGCTGGGCCGTCCGGCCCGGCTCCCTCGCCGTGCACGGCTTCCGTTCGAGGATGGGAGGCCGCGGATCGAACAGCGCATGCGCGCCTGCAGTATCGCACCCTGACCAGTGCAGGTCACGGTCGGGCAATCCACCGTGTCGGCGCACCTGAAGATCCTGACCGAAGCGAGATTCGTGCTTACCGACGTGGCCTGCGAGGCCGCCTCATGACCGACCACCAGCAGCAGCGGGACGCCGTACGCCACCGCCGCCCGATCCAACGCCGAATTCCACAAAGGAACCATCGAGAACATCCCGCTCCCGGACCACTCGATCGACGTGGTGATCTCCAACTGCGTCATCGCCCTCTCGCCCGACAAACCCGCCGGGTTGGTCGGTATCGACATCCAGGTCACCCACCCGTCGGCGACAAACTCCACTCCGCAATCATCCGTGCTACCACGCTCACCTACGCACAGCGTCGTGCCGGGCACGAGCTGGCCTGGGCTCACGCCCGGTCGTCGGCTCAGCTCCGTGTCGCGGGTTCGAACAGGCTGAACGGGGTTCCCTGGTCGTCGTGGCAGTGCGCGATCCGGCCGACGCCCGGGACCGCTTCGACCTCCTCGCCGCGGCCGCCGAGTTCGTGCAGACGTTTGACCGAGGCGTCGAGGTCCTCGGTGCCGAAGTAGACCCGCGGGTGAGTGAAACCCACGCTCGCCGGGGCGATCGCGCCGGCTGGGCCGTGGTCGATCACGTGGTAGTTCCCGCCGAACTCGGCGCTGCCCCAGCCGAACAACCCGCCGTAGAAGGCGCGGGCCTTGGCGGTGTCGGCGGCGGGGATCTCGATCCAGTCGATCTGTCCGGGCATGATCAGTCCTCTCGGTGGTCAACTTGCTGTCGCCTCGAGGACGAACGCCGCGACGGCTTCTCGACAGTTATTCCCCGATTGCTCGGAGTCCGGCGTCGTAGCTGGCCAAGGCCGCACCGACCGCCGCGGCGGCGGTCACTTCGAAGATCGCGTCCTCGCTGTAGCCGGCCGCGGTGAGCTCGTCGATGTCGGCGTCGGTGATCTTGTAGGACGCGTCGCGGACGGTGGTGGCATAGGCCTGCAGCGGCTGCGGCAGTTCGTCGGCGAGCAGGGCGGCAGAGCGGATCGCCTGGCCGGTCGCGCCCGGTGTGTGCAGGACGGAGTGGCGCAGGTTCTGCGCGACCTCGCCGAGATCGGTGTAGTGGCCTTCGGCGACCAGGAAGCCGGGGAAGCGGTAGCCGAACCGATGCAGTGACCGGGTTCCCGTCTCCAGTTGACCCTCGCGCAGCACAAAACCGAAGGCGTTGGCCAGGCGGTTGACGACGTTCCACACGAGATTTACCCGCAGCGCTTCAACGACCGCCTGCCGGGGCACGCCGGCCACCCCGGCCGCGTCGGCGCGGTCGGGGTCTTGGCTGACGGTCTCCAGGAACGCGCGGACGGCCTCGAGTTCGGGGCGTGCGGAGCGGGGGTCGTCCGGGTCGATCTCGCCGGTGGCGGCGATCCGGACGAGTTCGGCGTGGGTGACGGCGCAGAACGGGCACTCGTGCAGCTTCGCGGTGGACATGGCGAGGTACTCGCGTTCGCCGGCCGTCCAGTACGACGGGCCGCGCATCGCGTCAGCGGTCAAGGCCAACAGGGGACGCGCGAAGAGCCCGGGCCGGTACAGCAGCAGCTTCACGATGTCGGGGCTGGCCACACCCGACTTCCTGGACGTCAGCGCGAAGAACGCCTTGGCACGGCGGCGGTGGCCGTGATCGAGGATGGACAGTCTCATCAGGACTCCACGGGGTCGAGGGCGCGCAACCGGCCGGCGAGGTAGCGCCGGTCGGCGGGCTTGGCGGCAAGGTCGTAGGCACGCCGGTACGCGGACGCCGCCTCGGCAGTCCGGCCGAGGCGGCGCAGGAGGTCAGCTCGCGCGGCGTGCAGCAGGTGGTAGCGGTCGAGGCCGTCGATCCGGTCGATCAGCACCAGCCCGTCGGCCGGGGTGGTGGCCATGGCGACGGCGACGGCGTGGTTCAACGCGACCACCGGAGACGGGGCCAGCTCCAGCAGCTGGCGGTAGAGACCGGCGATGCCCGCCCAGTCCGTCAACTCGGCGGCCGGGGCTTGGACGTGCAGCACCGCGATGGCGGCCTGCAGCTGGTACGGCCCTGGCACGCCGAGCCGCAGTGCCCGGTCCAGCAGCCCGACCGCTTCGGTGATCGCGGTCTGGTCCCACCGCGACCGGTCCTGGTCCTGCAGCAGGACGACGTCACCGTCTGCGTCGTAGCGCGCCGCGGCCCGGGAGTCCTGCAGGAGCAGCAGCGCGGCCAGGCCGAGCGCCTCGGCCTCGTCGGGCATGAGGGCGGCGACGAGCTTGGCCAGCCGGATCGCTTCCTGCTGCAGCTCGCGGAACTCCGGCTGGTCGCCGTCGGCGATGTAGCCCTGGGTGAAGATCAGGTAGATCACCGCGAGGACGCCGGACAGCCGCTCGGGCAGCAGGTGGTCGGCGGGGACGTCCAGGCTGATCCGGGCGTCCCGGATCTTGCGCTTCGCCCGGACCAGGCGCTGGGCCAGCGCGGGTTCGGTGACCAGGAAGGTGCGGGCGATCTGCCCGGCGGTCATCCCGGCCACGGCCTGCAGTGTCAGGGCGACACGGGATTCCTCGGCCAGGGCGGGGTGGCAGCAGGTGAAGATGAGGCTGAGCCGCTCGTCGCCGACACCGAGCAGACGCTCGTCGCCGAGGTCCATGGTCGTCACCTCCGTCGGTGGCCGGAGTTCGACGAGCTTCTCCTGGCCCCGGCGGGCCCGGCGGAGCCGATCGATCGCGCTGTTGCGGGCCGCGGTCAGCAGCCAGGCGACGGGGTCATCCGGGGTGGTGTCCGCCCACTTGCGCAACGCGAGCGCGCAGGCCTCGTGCAGCGCGTCTTCGGCGAGTTCGAAGTCGCCCAGGGCACGAACCAGCGCGGCGAGCATCCGGGACCGGTGCTCGCGGTAGGTCTCCCGCAGAACCGGTGCGGCGGTCATACGCCGCTGGGGGCCCGGTGGTCGAGGCCCGGGACTCCGGCGATCGGGCGGACCTCGATGGTGCCGTTCGCGGCCATCGGGCACAGCGCGGCCAGTTCGAGCGCTTCGTCGAGCGTCGCGCAGTCCAGAACGTAGGCGCCGCCCAGGTGCTCGTGGGTCTCGGGAAACGGCCCGTCGGTGATCAGCGTCTTGCCTTCACGCACGGCCACCGTGGTCGCGGTGTGCTCGCCCTGCAGCGGGAGCCCGGCGACGAAGGCGCCCCGCCGGCGGCATTCGTCGGCAAAGGCATTCACGGCGGCCAGGGACTCGGGGAACCGCGGGTCGCCGGGTCCGGGGCGGTCGCAGTTGTAGATCAGCAGCATGTACTGCATGTGTCCTCCAGTTCGGGCTGCGAGATTCCGTCGAAGAGGATGACGAACAGACTGACCGTAACTCGACAGGCGGTCTCAAGCTTCCCGGAACTCATTCGGCTGGCGCTCGCCGCGGCGGCGGGCGCGATCGAGGACCCGGCCCGATCGCCAGCACGGTGGGTCCACTGCAGCTGTGGCGGGTTGCATGGGGCACTCGCTTCCTCGACGACCTGCCCTTCGCGAGTCGAAGCGGCGGACCTGTCGCACTTCAGGCATGCGCCGCAACAGCCACGCCTGATGCAAACCCGGGCGACTTCGTTCGTGTGGACCGCCAACGGCCAGTGATCGCTGACGGTTTGCCCGGCTCGACCGTCCCGCACGCACCTGCGGTCGAAGCCGGACACGACCGGCGCCGCGCCCGGGTGGGGGATGCTCCCCCACCCGGGCAGAGAACGCGCGGGGACCGGGAAACGCGAGCCGGGAGAAATACCGTATGCCCATGTGGCGCAGCGACTACCGGCTCCGGCCCACCGAAATCGACGGGCTCGGCCATCTCACCGCGACCTCGTATTTCGGCTTGCTGGCGGAAACGCGGGCCGTGTGGCTGCTCAAAAGCCTCGGCACGAGCTCCCCGTCTTGTGTCCTTCGGACCCAGCACATCGAGTACCTGCACGAAATCACCCGCGCCGCTCGCCCGATCACCGACCACGAACGCGCCGCCCTGGCACCCTTCATTCCACCGAATTTCCGACCCGGGCCTCGCGCCTGATGGAACAACACCGGATGTGTCGGTCTCGTTCGATACCAGTATCGATGGGGCGTACCGGATGCCGAAGTACCAGTAGTGGCTTATATAAGTCAGGTTTGGTATGTTCTGGTTCGTGCACGCGTTCGACATGCTCGGCGACCCGGTGCGTCGGCGGATTCTGGAGCTGCTCGCCGACGGTGAGCAGACCTCCGGGGCGATCACGGACGTGATCCGGGCCGAGTTCGCGCTGTCCCAGCCGGCCGTCTCCCAGCATCTTCGCGTTCTGCGTGAGAACGGGTTCGCGTCGGTCCGGGCTGAGGGTGCTCGCCGGTTCTATGCCGTCGACCCGAAGCCGCTCAGCGAGGTTGACGTGTGGTTGGACCGGTTTCGCGGGTTCTGGGATCAGCGGCTCGATGCCCTGGGCACCGAGCTGGCCCGAAGCAGGCGCACATCCCGGCCCCGGGCTGCCCAGCCCGGGACGACACCGACGTCGGCCAGGCCGGTCCGCGAACGAAAGGAACATGACATGAAGGACGTACTGGACGAACTGGCCGCTGCGCGCCGGACGATGGGAACAGCGACCTTACCCGCCGGCGACGCTTACACGATGGAGTTGCGACGTCGCTACGACGCGCCGGTCGACGACGTGTGGAACGCCATCACCGACCCCGAGCGGCTGGGCCGTTGGTTGAAGTCGGTCACCGGGGACCTGCGGCTGGGCGGGTCGTTCGAGTTGGACGGCGGTGAGCACGGGGAGATCCTCCGGTGTGACCCGCCGCGGCTGCTGCGGGTGTCCTGGCTCTTCGGACCGGAAGCCGACGAGTGGCCGGGTACGAGCGAGGTCGAGGTGCGGCTGTCCCCCGGCCCCGCCGGGGACACCGAGCTTGAACTGGTCCATGCGGCGGCCGTCGGGGAGCCCATGTTCCCGACCTACGGCCCCGGTGCCGGCGGTGTGGGCTGGGACCTGCACCTCCTCGCCCTGGCCCGGTTCCTGTCCGACGGTCAGACCCTCGACCACGAGGAGTTCCGGAGCTCGCCCGAGGGGCGCGAGTTCGCGCGGCGCAGCGCCGCGGCATGGGGCGAAGCTCACCTGGCCGCCGGCGGCGATCCGGATCACGTGGCGGCCGCGGTCGAGGCCACAACCGCGTTCTACGCCCCCGGAGGGAACGCTTGATGAAGTACACCACCTCGATCGAGATCTCCCTGCCGCGGGAGAAGGTGCTCCAGATGCTCGCCGACCCGGCGCACCTGCCGAAGTGGCTGCGGGGCTTGGTGCTGCACGAGCCGGTGAACGGCGTGCACGGCCAGCTCGGCACCACCTCGCGAGTCGTGTTTCAAACAGGGAAGCAGAGGATGGAGGCCACCGAGACCATCACGCGACTGGAACCTGAAGACCTGCACGCCATCCCCAGTTCGGTCGTCGTGCACTACGACCGCGAGATCGTCGGCGAAGGCATGTGGCAGGCGCAGCGCGACCGGCTCATCGACGCCGGTCCGGACACCACGCTGTGGGAGAGTGAAAGCGAGTTCCGGTTCGACGGATTGCTGATGCGACTGGTGGGACTCGTGATGCCTGGCTCTTTCCGCAAACAGTCGCGGCAGCACATGGAGGACTTCAAGGCGTTCGCCGAGCACGGGACCGACGTCCGCCAGGGCACGAACTGATCCCCGCAACCGGGGCCAACACGAACCGGGGCCTCGACCCGCACAACCTCACCGATTCGGTCTACGTCTTCTGCGAGCCCACGGCGTGACATGACTGCGAAGGACGCTGACGGCCTGGCTTCCGCACAGGACACCCAGCACAGGTCGTCACCGACAGAAGGCCATTCCAAGAGGGGTGTTTCTGCTGTTTCGAGTCCCCGCGCAACGCACTCTTCTACCGCCGAGCGGACGTTTCTCAGCGCTGCGCGGTCCGCAACGGGGAGAGCCGAGCGTGTTCGGACCGCTGTCGGCCGAGGTGTACACGCCCATGCAGACGCGGTTGGCCGAGCAGGGTCACGGTCGGCGTCTGGTCACGCTGTATGGAGTGCGAGCCGCCGATCGGGCGAGGTTGATCGACCCGACCGGCCGGTTCTTCACCACTTTGGACGACTTCCGCGACAACATCTCAGATGTACGACCGTTGCACGCGCCAAAAGCGCGCCGCCCGACGGCCAGAATCCAGGTATCCGGAACTCCTCACCCTACCGGTCGCCCGATAGGGAGCGTCCCGCTGCCGGACCACAACCGACAGGCCGTCGAGTCTTCCGTGCCGCACGTCCGCATAGCTCAGTTGGGTTCCGGAAGCATTGCCGCGGCCGAAGGGGAAAGAGGGGCAGCGCGTTGTCGTCCGCCCGAGTATCCCGGGCGCCCGTCGCCCATCTCCGGGTTCGGAGCCTCCATCTCGGCCAGCGCCTAACCTGGCGCCCCTATATCGCTCACCGCAGGAACGACTGAACGGCAGCGGGGCGATGTTCGGCGGCTCGTGTGCCACGCGCCGGAATGTCTTTCCCTGCTGGACGGCCGAAGTGTTCGGTCCGGCCATCCCTTCACGAGCAGCCAGGTCTCGCGGGATCAACAGAGATCGGCCGACAAGAGTATTGTTCTTGCCTGCTTCGTCCCCTATCGCTTCCGCATCGAGTGCCCGACGCGGCCACGAATGTCGCCGATGTGGCACGTCGCCACCGGACACCCGGTGCCGACCGGGCCACAAAGTTCATTGAAACCCCTTACATCGCAGCGCTGACCACCCCATCGCCATGGCTGACGCAGGAGCCGTCGCATCCCTGGCGCGGTCCGCGACGCAGGCGTGCCGGCAGTGGCACACGACGGCAGGCCCGGCCCAGTCAGAAGACGATCGTCGGCCGCCAGGCCGCGGTGGTCAAGGTCGACTACCAGCCGCAATACCCACGAGTTCGAGAAAAATGATCTTGAAAGGTGGTCGAAATATTAAGAAAGGCTTGACAACTTCATTCCGGAAGGTATCGTCGACGAGGTGGGGGTAAGCCAGAGTGCAGGCAGTAGCCCATAGGGGGCCAAATCCGCAACTGCCCGCACGTCACCATGAGTAAGTTCTGGCCGAGCGACACTTTCTGCACCAAATTCTTTCAATTCGGAAATGTCGTCAGCTTCCCCTACAATTTCAACAACTACATGTATCGCGAACATAATTTGCAATTATTCACCCAGTCCCTTGTGGTGCCGTGTTCTGCTGGCTCGGCCAGGTGCCGACGAGCGCGCCCAGCCGTCAGCACCGGGAAACCAGGATGTTTCCGGCAGATTCGTCCGCCGGTCGACTCGGCACCGAGACGTTGACGCTGCCCGGCAGCGGGAGCCGGGCACTCTGCTCCGCGGAACGCCTCGTTCCACGCACACTCGGAGAAGCGAACCCCATCGGATCGGCGCGGAACCGAACCGCCGCCGGCCTGGCCCGTCGTGACGACATCGGGCAGCTGTTGCCCGTCTGACAAGGGGTGTGGCATGACAACGACACAGGTATCCGGTACCACACTCGACGCGGGCGGCGCGCTGCCGCCGCTGACCATCGACGACGGCCAGCGCGCGCTGGCCGTCCGGTACGCCCTGCGGCGCACGGCGCGCTACCCTCTCGGTGAACCGGTGATCACGGCGGTGGAGCGGTTCGCGGCCACCACGCCCGAGCGCGTCGCGGTGTGCGACGAGCGCGAGACCATCGGCTACGCCGAGCTCGCCGCGCGCGCGAGGCGGATCGCCGGCCACCTCGAGCGCTCCGGCGTTCGGCACGGTGACGTCGTCGCAGTGGGCGGCGAACGCGGCGCGGACGTGATCGCCGCCTTCCTCGCGAGCGAGCTGCTCGGCGCCGTCTACCTGCCGGTCGATCACGGCTGGCCGGCTCTGCGGGTGCGCGAGGTGCTCGTCGACAGCGGTGCGGCGGCGCTGCTGGTGGCGGGTCCGGCCACTGAGGGGCTTGTCTCCGGCGCGAGCGCCGCGGGCCGCCCGCTGCTCGCCCCGCCCGCCGGCGACACCGCCCGCTTCACCGGTCGGCCCCGGCTGACCGGCGTCGACCAGGTCCGGTACGTGCTCTACACCTCCGGTTCCACCGGGAAGCCCAAGGGGGCGCTCGTGGAGCACCAGGGGATGCTGAATCATCTGTGGGCGAAGGTGGACGACCTCGAACTCGGCGAACGGGACCGTCTCGCGCAGACCGCGCCGCTGGTCTTCGACATCTCCGTCTGGCAGATGCTGGCGCCGCTGCTGGTCGGCGCCGAGGTGCACGTGCTCGGCGACGACCGGGCGCACGACGCGGGACGCCTGCTCGAGGCCGTGTCCCAACGAGAAATCACCGTGCTGGAGACGGTGCCGACGCTGATCCGGCTCATGCTGGACGAACTAGCCGAGGCACCGCCCGGCGCACTGGACACGCTGCGCTGGCTGATCGCCACCGGCGAGGAGCTGCCACCGGCGGTCGCGGCCAGGTGGCTACGCACCCGCGGCGACACCGCGTTGCTCAACGCCTACGGGCCCACCGAGTGCTCGGACGACGTCACGCACTACCGAGTCGCCCCGCCCGCGCCCGGCACGCACCACCTGCCCATCGGCGGGCCGATCGGCAACGTCTCGCTGTACGTGCTGCGCCAGGACGAGCAGACCGGCCACTGGCTGGCGTGCGCTCCCGGTGAGCCGGGCGAGCTGTACGTCGGCGGCGTGGCGGTCGGCCGGGGGTACCTCGGCGACCCGGAGCGCACCAGGGACAGCTACTTCACCGATCCGTTCGAGCCGGCAGGGACGGGCAGGCTCTACCGGACGGGAGACGCGGTCCGGCTGCTGCCCGACACCGGCGTGCTGGAGTATCTGGGGCGGGTGGACCGGCAGGTGAAGGTCGCCGGTGTGCGGATGGAGCTGCCGGAGATCGAGGCCGTGCTGCGCCAGCACCCCGCGGTCGCCGCCTGTACCGTGATCGCGCGGAAACCGGACGCGGCCGCGCTGGTGGCCAGGAAGACGGCGCTGGCGCCGGCGGACGCGGGCCCGGCCCGGCTGGTCGCCTACCTCACCTCGACCACGGCAGCCCGCCCGGACGAGCTGCGTGAGTTCCTCGCCGCCCGGCTTCCGCTGCCGATGGTCCCGGCGGTGTTCGTCGAGCTGCCCGAACTTCCCCTCACCCGGAACGGCAAGATCGACTACCAGGCGTTGCCCGCGCCGGAGGACCGGCCCGAGGACACGTCCGGACCCGGCGCGACGCCCGAGGATCCGACCGAGCGGCAGGTGGCTGACGTGCTGGCCGGCCTCCTGGGCGTACACCGGGTCGGCCGCGACGACTCCTTCACCGAGCTGGGCGGCGACTCGCTGCTGGCCATGCGGGCGGTCGCGCTGCTGCGGTCGCGCGGCTTCGCGGTGTCACTGCGGGACATGCTGCTGGCCGGCAGTCCCCGCGCGCTGGCCACACTGGCCAGTCCGTCCACATCGGATGGTCAGCTCGCCGTCGAGGACGCCGCCGGGCCGGCGGCATCCTCCCGGACCCGGCCGCTGACTCCGCAGCAGGCCGGGCTCTACTTCCACTGGCGCCTGGAACCGGACAACCCCTACTACCACTACCAGGGAACGCTTTCCCTGGCCGGTCCGCTGGATCGGGCCCGGCTGACCGCCGCCTGGGACGCGTTGCTGACGGAGAACCCGGCACTGCTCGCCCGGTTCCTGCGCCGGGACGACGAACTGTTGCATGAGTATCCACAGTGGAGCGTTCCGCTGCCGGAGTTCGAGGATCTCTCCGCCCTTCCACCGGCAGAGCGCGACCGGCGGTACCACGATGAGGCGTCGGCCGAGGCGACCAGGGCGTTCGACCTGGAGAACGAACCCGTCTTCCGGGTACGGGCCTTCACGCTGGACGAGCGGGAGCACCGGATCCTGGTGACCACCCACGAGGTGATGCTGGACGGGTGGGGCGCCACCGTGCTGTTCCGCCGGCTGGCCGAGTTGTACGGACAGCCGGAGCCGACGGCCGATGGCGCGCGGTGCCTACGCTACGACCGGTATCTGGACTGGCAGCAGGCACGGTTGGCCGAGCCCGCGACCGCCGAGGCCGGGGAGTTCTGGCGCCGGGAGCTGGCCGGGAATCTCCCTGTGCTCGGCCTGGAGGACCTGCCGCGGCCACGGCGGCGCTCTTACCGCGCCGGGCTGGTCGAGCGGGTGCTCGACGCCGGCGTGGTGACGCGGATGCGCGCGCTCGGCGCGCGCGACGGCCGCACGCCGTTCATGTACCTGCTCACCGCGTACGCGCTGGCGCTCGGCTACTACGGGGACACGGACGAGGTGGTGATCGGCGCGCCGATCGCGAACCGGGAACGGCCCGAACAGGCCGACGTCGCCTCGTTCCTGCTGAACATGCTGCCGTTCCGGATCCGCCTCGATCCGGCCGCCACCGTCGGCGAGTTGCTCGAGCGCACCAGCGACCAGATCGTCGCGGGGATCTCGGCGGCGCACTACCCGTTCGGCTGGATGGGCCGCGACCTGCCCTCGACGTCGGGAAACACACCGGTGTTCCAAACCATGCTGAACATGATCACCTACCCCGCGCAGCAGGTCACCGGCGGCGACGTGACATTCACCTTCACCGAGTTGGACACCGGATACGCGAAGTACGACTGTGAGCTGTACGTGCAGCGCCACGGCGCGAACGAACTGCTCGCCCAGTTCCCGTACCAGACCGACATCATCAGCGAGCAGACCGCGAACCGGGTGCTGGAGAGCACCGCGCTCGCACTGGACGCCGTCGTGTTCGCACCGGGGACACCGATCGTCGAACTCGATCTGCTCGGCGTCGCCGACCATGCCCTGCTCCGCCGTTTCGCGGGAGGAAACCGATCATGACGCGCACGGGCATCGAGCCGCTCCCCGGCCGGACGCCACCCACCGACCCCCGGGCCGCGCTGGCCACGCTGTTCGCCCACCAGGTGACCGCCGGCCCGGAGCGGATCGCGGTACGCCAGAACGGTTACGGGGTCAGCTACGCGCGGCTGGACCGGTGGAGCGACGGGATCGCCGGCCTGCTGACCGCGCACGGTGTCGGCACCGGCGACCTCGTCGCGCTCGCCGCGGCGCAGGGACCGTCCACTGTGGCCGCCGTACTCGCCCTGATCAAGATCGGCGCGGGCTACGTCGCGCTCGGCCCGGACGTCCCGGCGCACCGGCAGCGGCTGATCGTGGCCCAGAACGGCCCCGTGGCCGTGCTGGCCCAGCGGGCGCTCGACCCCGGGGCGGAGGTCACCGCGGCGCCGCGGGTGTGGCTGGACGACGAACCGGAGCCAGCCGCCCCACAGCCCCGGACTCCTCGCGACACCGACCTGGACACACTGGTGTTCCAGGTGGTGCACACCTCGGGCACCACGGGCACGCCGAAGGGTGTGCGGATCGGCTATGGCGCCGTGCTCAACCGGCTGCGCTGGATGTGGAACGCCCACCCGTTCCCCGACGGGTCGGTCGTCGGACTGCACAAGCCACCAGGACTGGTCGCGTCGGCGTGGGAGATGCTGGGCGGTCTGCTGCGGGGAATCCCCACCGAGGCGTTCACCCACGAGGAGGTGCGCGACCCCGAGTTGTCTGTGGACCGGGTGCTCACCGCGGGGGTCACGCACCTGTTCCTCACCCCACCACTGGTCGACGGCCTGCTGTCCGAACTGGACCGGCGCGGCCGGTGTACCCACCGGCTGCGGCTGGTCACCAGCGGCGCGGACATGCTGCCGGCCCAGGTCGCGCACCGGTTCCACACGCTGCTGCCGGACACGAAACTGCTCAACCTGTACGGGATGAGCGAGACCGCGTCGAACGTCGCGGCCTTCGACACCGTGGCCCTGTCCCCGGACGCGGTCACGGTGCCGGTCGGCTCGCCGGTCGCCGGCGCGGTGATCGAGATCAGGGACCGGCACCACCGGCCGCTGCCACCCGGGATGCGAGGCGAGATCTGGGTTTCCGGGCCGCCACTGGCCCTCGGCTATGCCGGCGACGAGCAACTGACCGCGGAACGGTTCGTCGCCGATCGGGAGGGCACGGTCTGGTACCGCACCGGCGACGTGGGCCGGTGGCTGCCCGGCGGTGCGCTGGAAATCGTCGGCCGGGCCGACAACCAGGTGAAGATCCGCGGCTACCGGGTCGAACTGGAGGAGATCGAAGCCGTTCTGCGGACCGTGCCCGGCGTGACCGGGGCCGGCGTGTTCGCCGAGTCACGCGGCGACGCACAGGAACTCGTCGCCTGCGTGACCGCTCCCGAGTCAGTGGACTCCGCAACGGTACGGGAGCACCTACGCGGGCAGCTTCCCGACTACATGGTGCCCGGCCACGTGCTCCGGGTACCGGCAATCCCCCTGTCCGGCAACGGAAAGCTCGACCGGCGCGCGCTGGCCGTCGCGGCCTCGGCCGCCGCGGCGGCCGAGGCCGCCCACGACACCTACCGGCCCACTGACGAGGTCGAGGCCGCGATCGTGTCGATCTGGACGGAACTGCTGGGCCGTCCACCGGCCGACGACCAGCAGCGTTTCCACGACGCAGGCGGCCATTCACTGCTCGCGGTGCAACTGGCCAACCAACTCGAGAAGACGTTCCACCAGCACTTCGCGCTGCGCGACGTACTGGCGGCGCAATGCGTCCAGGCGATCGCCGCGCTGGTTCGGCAGGACTGACCAAGGGAGACGACCGCAATGGCGTGGCTGCGCTACCTGACCCCCGCTCGGACCGACGAAGTCCTGCTCGTGTGTTTCCCGCCCACCGGTGGCTCGCCGGTGTCGTTCCACGCCTGGCGGAACCTCCTCGCCCAGGGCACCGCCCTCGCCGCGGTGGAACTGCCCGGCCGGGGCGACCGGATCGCGGAGCGACCGGTGACCGAACCGGCCGCGGTGGCCGGCGCGGTCGCCGCCGAGGTGACAGCGGCGCTCGACGAGCGACCCGGCACCGAGCTGGTCCTGGTAGGGGTGAGCCTCGGCGGCCTGCTCGCTTACGAGACCTGCCGGGCGCTGCGCCGGGACGGCATCGAGGTGGCCCGCCTGTGCGTGATCTCGGTGGCACCGGCGTCGCGGTTGCGACCCGTTCCCGGGACACGCTCGGCGGACGAGGTCCGCTCGATACTCGCCGACTGGGGACTCACCGCGCCGGAATTGCTGGCGCATCCCGAGTTCGACGAGCTGTACCTGCCGGTGTGCCAGGCCGATCTGGCCCTGTCCGACCGATACGACGGGCGTCTGGCGGCTCCGGTGGACGTGCCGATCACCGCGGTCGCCGGGACCGAGGACACGATCGTGGCCGCGGACGCCATGCGCGGCTGGCAGGAGCTGACCACCGCCGGGTTCCGCTACCGGAGCCTCCCCGGCTCCCACCTGCTGCACGAAACGCACGCCACGGAAGTGGTGCGCGAGGTCGTCACCGGCCACGGCGAGGGCGGGTCGGGGCTGTCCCGGCGCCGGATGTTGCGACTGGGGGTGACCGCGGGTGGCGTCGGCCTGCTCGGCGCGCGTGGTGGCGCGGGGGCCACCGCCTCGGCGGCCCCGGCGGTGACCGCCGTCTCCGATCCGACCGATCCGGTCGAGCTGGCGCGCCTGATGATCCGGTTCGACACCTCGCATCTCGGCGAGGGCGGCGTCACCCTGCCCTACGCGAAGGCCATGCGCGACATCTGGCAGGCCGCGGGGGTACCGGCCGAGATCGTTCCCACGCCCAAGCCCGACAACGTGCACTTCCTCGCCCGGGTCGCGGGAAGCGGCGGCTCGACGCCGCCGTTGCTGGTGCTGGGACATTCCGACGTGGTGACCGCCGGTGGCGAGCAGTGGAACGTGGACCCCTACGGCGGGGTGATCGCCGACGGCTTTCTCTACGGTCGCGGAGCACTGGACATGAAGGGCGCCAACGCCGCCTTCATGTCCGCACTGCTACGGCATCTCCGCGCGGGCGCCCGGTTCGACCGGGACATCATCTACCTCGCCGACTGCGACGAAGAGGGCGGCCCGTACGGCACCGCCTGGCTGGTGGAGCAGCACTGGGCGAAAGTCGCCGCGGGCGCGGTGCTCACCGAGGGCGGCTGGCTCATCAATCACCCCGACGGCAGCCCGATGCTGGCTTCCCTCGTCTGTGCGGACAAACGCTCGGTGGTGGTCGAGCTGGTCGCCCAGGCGAGGGCCACCCACTCGACCAAGCCCTATCCGGGCATGGCGATCACCCGGATCGCCAAGGCGATCGAGCTCATGCAGAACTTCCACACCCCGGTCAACCCGAACGCACTGGCGAAGAAGTACTTCACCGCGCTGGCCGCCGGCACGCGCGACCCCGCGTTCGCCGCGGCGATCCGCCAGATGCTCGCCGCACGGGACCAACGGACCAGGGACGACGCCGGCGCGGAAGTGGTCAAACGCAGCGACTACCCGCACCTGCACAACGCGCTGATGCGCTCCACCGTGTCGTTCGTCTCCGCCGGCGCGGGCTACTACTCCTCGATCATTCCCGGCCGGGCCACCGCGCAGGCACGCGTCGGCTTCCTGCCGGGCGGCGACGACCCCGTGCAGACCATCGCCGACCTCCGCAGGCTGGCCGCCAAGGCGGACGTCCAGCTGCGGGTGCTGGGCGCCACGGGACAGTCCGAACAGGAGGCGATCGACACGCTCCTCCGCAACCTGGCCATCCCGCCATCCACAGCGGACACCGACGTGTTCCGGTTCTGGGCCGACGCGGTGGGCACGGTGTATCCGAACGTGACCACGACCGCAGGTCAGTTCGAGGCGTCCACCAGCGGGAACCCATGGCGCTCGCGCGGAATCCCCGTCTACGGCATCTACCCGTACGCACTGGACAACGAGAGCATCAACCGTATGCACGGCGTAGACGAACGGGTCGGTGTCGCGCAACTGCGGCAGGGCACCGAGCTGCTGTACCGGATGTTCGAGCGGATGAAGGTCAGCTGATCGGATGAGCACCGTGCGCGAACGCGTCCGGCATTTTCTCCCATGGCTGCTGACAGCGTCCATGGTGGAGTGGATCGGCACGGGCGTGTTCGTCACGGCGTCCACCGTGTACTTCGTGCGCTTCATCGGACTGACCCCGACCTCGGTCGGTGTCGGTCTCTCGCTCGCCGGCGCGGTGGCCCTGCTGGCGGCGGTCCCGCTCGGCGCGCTGTCCGACGCGTGGGGAACCCGGCGCGTGCTGATCCTGATCAACGTCTGCCGCGCGGCGGCCACCCTGTGCTACCCGCTCGTCGGCGAGTGGTGGGGCTTCCTCGGACTGACCACCATCGTGATCGTCACCGAGACCGCCGCCATACCGCTTACCCAGGCCGCGGTGGGCGAGCGCACCACCGAGGAAACCCGCACCACGGTGATGGGCGCCCAGCGCACCGTGCTCAACATCGGGATGAGCATCGGCGGCCTCATCGCCGCCGCGGCGGTCGCCACCGGCAGCGAGGTCGTATACCACTGGCTGTTCGTGGCCGACGCCCTCACCTTCGGGGTCGCCGCGCTGTTGCTGAGCCGCCTGGCGCCGGTGCCGGGACGTGCCGGGGCGAAGCGGCCCTCCCGGCTGGCCGTGTTCCGCGACCGCCGGTTGCTCGCCATCGCCTGCTACGACGCGGTTCTCACCCTGTGGCTGCCGATCCTCAACGTGGCGCTGCCGGTGTGGCTGGCGACCCGCACCGACGCGCCGGTGGGGCTGTTCGGCGTGCTGTACGCGGTCAACACCATAACGTGCGTGCTGCTGCAGGTGCCGGTCAGCGCCCGCATACGATCCATAATGGACAGTTGGCGGTCATACGCGGCCTCCGGCGTCTTCCTCGCCACGGCCTGCGCGTGCTTCGCCATCGCTCCACTGGCACGAGGAACCGGCACCGTCGTACTGCTGGCGCTGTCCGTGCTCGCCACCACCGCGGGTGAGCTGTGCCAGGTAAGCGCCGCGTGGACGCTGTCGTTCAATCTGGCGCCACCGGCGGAGCGGGCCCAGTACCTGTCCGGCTTCGGGCTCGGCAGGGCCGCCGCGACCCGCCTGATCGGCCCGGTTCTGCTCACCGGCGCGGTGATCGCACTCGGCCCGGCCGGCTGGGTCCTGCTCGCCGCGGTATTCGCCGGCGCGACCGTCATCGCCGTAGTGGTACGACGCCGAGTCGCGCACACCGGTCCCGTCCCGAAGTCATCGGAGTAAGCCGGCGTATCCGTGCCCATCGGCTCCCTGGCTCGGTGTGCGACCGTCGACCGGAACGTTGTTCTCGGTCCCTGGACGACATAACCCCTCGATATGTCTTCCGCAATTCACGAAGGCGCCTTTCCCGCGGATTGTCTCGCCGGTGTGGACGGTCTTCAGGTGTAGGGCACCGGGGTTGTTCGATGTCCGGCCAGCGACTGATCAGACAAGGATTCACAGCCGGAGCCACGGCCACCTGACGGACGAACCCGATCCCGCCGAAGGCACGCACGGTCAGTGCCAGTGGGCGGCGACCAGTGCGGGATGGACTTTGCCGTTGTCGGCGTGGGTGCGCGGTTCGAAGGCGCGCAGCCGGTCGGCGCCGATCTTCTTCTTGAGCCTGTTGTCGCGGTCGCGGCGATTGGCCCCGAAGATGCCGGTCTCGATGAACCGGCGCAGCGCACCGGGTTCGGGGTCACGCAGCGCCGCCTCGGCGGCCGCGGCGACTTCCGTACCCGGAGCGGCCCGGTCCCACAGATCCAGGACGAAATTGTCCTCGGGTTCGATGAGCATCGCCGGGGTGACGAGGATGCCCAGCACCGCCGCGGCACGGGTGCGGGCGTCCTTCGCCGCGAGGGCGGCCTTTTCTTCTCTGCCGGTGCGTTCGTCAGCCTCGATCCTGTCCCGCTGATCCTGGGCGCGGGCACGGAAGATCCCGGTTTCGATGAATTCCCGGAGCCCGTCGGCGGTTCCCTCGAACGCGGCTCGTGCCGCGGACTTCACCCGCGGACCCGAGGCCCGTTCCCACATCACGTAGACGAAGTCGCGATCGGTCTGGATCAGCAACTCCGGGGTCGCCACGACCAGATTGACCGCGGCGGCACGCCGCTTGGCATCACGAGCCGCATTCGCGGTGTCCGCGTCGCGGATCTGGGCGGCCTGATTCCGGACGTGGGCTTCGTGCACGCCGGCTTCCGCGGAAAGCTCGGCGACCAGTGCGCGCCAGCGTTGTTCCCACTCGGCGTCGTTCCCGCCGCAGGCCTTCACGTACGCCAGTGCGACCGGCAGGCTGGGCAGTTTCCGGCCCGCCGCGGCCTCGGACAGGCTCGCCGCCGAGTAGTGCGTCCGCGCTCCCAGATCGCGGTAGGTCGGGCTCCCCGCCTCCGCTCGCAGCCGCCGCAGATCGGCCGCGAACCGCAGCAACGACGTCTCTTCCCCACCCAGTGGACGCTCCGGACGTGGCATGGTCGGCCCCCCTCCCCATGTGGTCATTGTTCAGAGGTTGTTGTTCAACGTCCAGCACGCCACATCGAACAACCCGGATGCACTACACCCGAAGATCGGAGAGCGTTTCCACACCGCGACGAACGCGAACACCGGGCCCCACGCGACGGCCCTTGACTGGGGAGGAACAAGTGCAGACCGCTGCGCACAGTGCGATACGAGAAACCGCGATCGACGAGCTTCCGGTGACGAGGGAAGTCGATTTCCAGCAGACGGTCCCGCGCAGCCTCGTGCACCGCGCGGCCGTCTCGGAGGTCTTCGTCACCGACCTGAACGTCCTCGGCGAAGGCCGGTTCGAAGTCGGCGCGCAGTGGCCGCGCCGGCACGGCTTCTTCGGGCCGCGGACACCGGAGTTCCACGACCCGATGTTGTACGCGGAAACCGTCCGGCAGGCGGTGCCGCTGATCGCGCACCGCGCCTACGGCGTCCCGCTCAGCCACAGCTTCCTTTCCGACCACAAGGCCTACACGGTCGGCGAGACGGGGCTGGCCACCCTGGGCCGCCCGGTCGACGTCGTGCTGCGGGTCGCCGCGCACGAGGTCGAGTATCGCGGCGGGAAGGTCGGCGGCATGCGGCTGGACTTCGAGTGCTTCCGCGACGACCGGCTGATCGGCACCGCCACCGAACGCTGGCGCTGCGTGGCCTCGGCGGTCTACCGCCGGGTGCGGGGCGACCACTTCGCGGCGACGCCGTTCCAGGCAACGATCCTGCCGCCAGTGAACCCGGCCGCCGTAGGCCGCGAACGCGCGGAAGACGTACTGGTGTCGGCGACGGCGACCGACGGCACGTGGTCGCTGCGGTTCGACCCGGACCACGCGGTGCTCTTCGACCACCCCGTCGACCACGTGCCGGGCATGGCGCTGATCGAAGGCGCGCGGCAGGCGGCCCTGCTGGCGGTCGGCGATCCGTACGCGCTCCCGGTGCGCGCGGACTTCGAATTCGGCACCTACGTCGAGTTCGACTCGGAGTGCCTGCTGGTCACCGATGCCGGCGCCGCCGACCCGGACCGCACCCGCACCGTCCGGGTCGAGCTGCGGCAGCGGGACGCCACGGCCGCGCGGGGCACCCTGGAGATGCGTCTGTCGTGAACGCCGACGGCGAAACGGATATCCTGCTGACCGGTGCCACCGGCTTCGTCGGCACCGCGGTGCTGAGGGAGCTGGTCGAGCGGGGCGCTGGCCCCCGGGTCCGCGCCCTCGCCCGGCGTCCGCTGCCGGCGCGGGCGTCCGAAGCGGGCGTGACGACGTGGCGAGGCGACCTCAGGGACCCGGCGAGCCTGACCGGAGCCGGCGCCGGGATCACGACGGTGCTCCACCTCGCCTCTCAGGTGGGCGGCGACCCGGCGCTGTGCACGGCGGTCAACGAGCAGGGCACGGCGAGACTTCTGGAGGAGGCGGGTACCGCGCGCACGCTGTACCTCAGCACGTGCGCGGTCTACCGCGACGGCGTCCACCGGGGTGAACGGGAACCGGTGGGCGGCTCCGGCCTCGAGACGGGCCCGGCGTCCCCGACGAGCCGCAGCAGACTGGCGGCCGAGCGCCTGGTGCTGGCCGCGGGAGGAGCGGTTCTACGACCGCACCTGATCTTCGGCCCTGGCGACCGCCATGTCGTCCCGACGCTGGTCCGCTGGGCTCGCGCGGTCCCGGCGTGGGCGGCGGGTGGCTCGGCGCGGACTTCCCTGGTGGCCGTGGCGGACCTGGCGGCGGTGATCGCGGTCCTGGCGCTCACCCCCGGGCTCGCCGCGGCGGGAGACGTCTTCCAGGTAGCCGATCCGGTGCCGGTCCCGATGCGCGAGCTGATCACGAAAGTGTGTTCGCTCCTCGACGTCCCCGTGCCGGTCGAGGATCTGCCGTGGGAGGAGCACCGCGCGCTCACCCGCGCGGCGCTCCCCGCGCTGACCGACCACCAGTACTCGTTGCTCACCCAGGACCACTGGTACGAGAGCAGCCGGATCTGGGCACGGACGGGCGTGTCACCCGGCCCGGGGTTCGCCACACGCCTGGCCGAAGCAGCGGGCTGGTACCGCGAGTCGCTCGGAGCCCGGAAAACCTGACGCTCCAAGCCGGACCCGCAGGTGCGTGGTCGTCCAGGTGTCCACGGCTCCCCCACCGATCTCGCCGCGTTCGTCGCCCACGAGCCGTGTCGCCCGGAACGCGGCCCGCTTCGCGGCCCTTTCGTGCAAGACCGTCGCGGACGTGATCGATAGCCTGGCACCGAGTGCGCCGTAGATCGAGCCGAGCCGGGGGGCAGGAAAGTGCGCCGAGGACCGAAGACACTGTGCCTGGCAACGGTCGTCACGATGACACTGTCCGGTGTGTACGGAACCGTTGCCGTTGCGGCTCCGATCGGCCCGCTGTCCGCGGGCGAGCAGTTGGGTGTCAACCACTACACACTGGGGTTCGGGTCGGCCGGCAGCGGAACCGACGCACTGGCGGGCAGCGGGATGGCTCTGCACGGAGCGTTCGCCTATCCGCCAGGTAAGAGCCTGCGCTTCTTCGACGGCGCGAATTCCCAGCGCGCGGGCACGTATGACATCGCGGTGAAAAACGGTGCCGGCCAGCCCCCGGAGCGGGTCACCGATGTCGTCGCCAGCAAGGCGCCCCCGACGACCGGCTCGTTCGACGGCAGCGCGTTGTGGTTGGGGCACAGCAGGTTCCGCGCCGGCGGAGCACCGCCCGTCGGGTCGGACAGCCCGCCCGTGTCCGGGACGCTGGCCGGTGGCACAGCCGGGACAGCGGAGACCGGCACCGACGTCCGGGCGGATGACTCGCGGCTGCTGGCCATCCCGGTGCGGACGAACCAGGTGACAACCACGAGCCTGCTCGTCTCCACCCAGGTCTACACCCCGTCACACGCCGGGACGTCCACCTACGGGATCAGGCCACAGCCCTACCTGGCCCGTGAGGGAGGCGGCAGCCAGTGGGGTCTTTCGGACCCCGGCGGCCTCGGCACGCACCAGGTGGACCTGTCCGGCGTGCTCGACCAATGGGCGTTGCTGCAGGTGCGCGCCGACATCACGACGGACGGTGGGACGCTGCCCGACCCGTCCGACGACAGTGGGCGGGCGACATTCCGGTACTTCCTGAACGGCGACCAGGTCGGCGCCGCGGTCACCGTGGACTTCCGGCCGAGCGCCATGCGCGATCCACGTAACACGGGTGCGGTGCTGTTCGGCCCCGGTTTCGGGCTCACGCGGGGCTGGCAGGGAGACGCGCCGGAAGTGTTCCTCGACAACATCGCCGTGGACTCGATCGTCCCGTCCGGTGGTGCTTTCCGGATCACCTCGCCCGCGCCAGGGGCGACGATAGGCGGGCCCACCGTGTTCCGGGTGGCCGGCGCGACGGGCAGTGTGGAATACCTGCTCAACGGCAGGCCGCTGTACGCCGACGGTGAGTTGATCCCGCCGCTGCCCGGCCCTGTCCACGACCTCGGATGGCACACCGCCAACTGGTACAACGGAACCGTCACCGTCGAAGCCGTCACGCGGGACGCGTCCGGCCGGATCACCGGCCGTACCGCTCCCGTCCCGTTCAAGATCGCGAACGAAACACCGGGGGTGGGCCTTACCGACGTCTCGCTGGTGTCCCCGAATCCGGCCACGACACTGCACGGGAACCAGGTCCCGTGGACCGTGCACACCGATCACAACCTCGGCCAGGGACAGAACCACATCTGGAACTTCTACGTGGACGGTACCCCCATTCCGCGGACCTTCGCCCCTGTCAACGACTTCACCTACACGCTCGACACCACCAAGCTGCGCAACGGGAAGCACGAGTTGTTCTTCGCGCTGACCCTCGAAGACGCCCGGTTCGCCCCGTTCCCGGCGCTCGGCGCCACCCAGGTGACGGTCGAGGTCGACAACGGCCACACCCTGATGGGTTTGCGGTCACAGTACAAGGATGTCTTCCTTGTCCCCCAGGAAACCCAGCGGCTGCAGGCGTCCGAGGTGTACACCGACGGCGTGTCCAACGACGTCACCGCGTCGTTCAGCAGTTCCGACCCGGCCATCGCCTCGGTGTCGCCGTCCGGCCTGGTCACCGCGAACAAGCCGGGTTTCGCCGAGGTCACCGCGACCCGCGACGGCCTCAGCTCGGTGACCCGGGTGGCGGTGCGCGAGCACCACGACGCCCCGCAGTTCACCAAGAGCGGGCAGATCGTCACCGCGTACCAGCCGGACTCGACGTTCATGCGGACCATGTTCAACCTCGGACAAGCGGAGTACACCAGCCCACGCAACCCCGCCCTCGGCGGGCTGGCGCAACAGGCCGGTATCAACACGATGACCACCGGCTTCTACGCCAATCCGGCCGACGGCGCGGCTCGGGATTTCACCCTGTGGGCGCAGGGCATGCAGCGCTTCCGCAAGGACATCACCGACGTGGCGTCCCAGAACAACATGAGCCTGTACCTCACCGGCGACGACATCGCGCGGACCAAGACGGAAGCGGCCGACAGCGTCTGCTCGGCCGCGGCGTGCCCCCAACCGACTTCCCAGGCGAAGATCCGGGATGCCTTGAGCTGGGCGGCGTCGACCGGACGGACCATCGGCATCGACATGGTCGACGAGGTCACCGCGGCCTGGGGCAGCACCCCGACACCGACCGACGGCCGGTGGCAGAGCCCACCGCCCAGTGTCGCGGACGATGCGTTCACCCAGCTGATGGCGACCATGAACTCCACCCCGCGCCCGCGAATCACGTGGACAGCGCTGGGAATCGCGAGTGCGGACGCCGTGCGGAACTGGACCGGCAACCCGAGCTTCTCCGACTACAACGGCATCTACCACAGCATACTGACAGCGCGTGGGACGTATCCGTCGGGCCAGTCGACCCATGAGTACATCGACGGCATCGACGCCGGAACCATCGGCCGCGGCGACGCCTTCCAGCCCGACAAGCCCAGCATCCTGCTTGTCAGCACGACCGGCCCGTTCTACACGAAACGCGGCCCGGGTTCCCACTACACCGCCGGCCAGGACACCCTGCAGGGCCCGGGCATGCGCCCGGCTTCCGTGGCCGCGGGAGTCGCCTATGCCGCGATCCGCGGCATGTCCGGTGTGCGGGCCTACGGATTCGACTCCACGGAGTGGAAAGACGTGCGCGCCAACGCGAACGTCGGCGCACGCGATCTGCAAACCGGCGCCGGGCCGACCGGGGTCGGAGCGGCACGCTGGCAGGCGATGTCAAACGTGTTCAACGTGGTCGCCGGACTGGAACCGTATCTGTTGCAACCGCAGGCCAACGTGATCGACCTCGGCGACTCCGTCCGGACGGGCGCCAAACGCGGGCCCAACGGGAACGCGCTGATCGCGGTGAACATCTCCGAGGTCCCCCAGCAGATCAACGCGAGCCTGACCCAGTACCGGACCGCCAGGCCCATCACCCGGACGCGACTGGTCGGTGACTCCAAGGTCCTCAGCGAGACGATCCCCGACACAGCGGCGGATTCACTGACCCTTCAACCCGGCGAAGTGATCTTCTGGACCTTCCCCCACTGAACAGCAGAAGATGCCGGTGCCGGCCCCGCGCACAGTGCGTGGTCGATCAGGGCGCCGGCCGCGTTCTCCTGGGCGAGAATGTGCTCGGCTGTGTCGCCGCGAGCCTCGGACATGGAGACCACGGCGCTTCGCCTGCCGTCGTCGGTGACGCCGTTGAGGTTGATGTAACCGCCGTCCCCGCCCTCGTGGCTCCAGTACGTCCCGCCGCATCCCAGGGGGCGTTCGACCAGGCCGAGCCCGTAGCGGTCACCGGGCCACAGCTGCTGGACCTCCGCGCTGACGGGACGGTCTGCTTCATTTGCGCGTGGATATCCCGGCCGCGGCTCAGGTCGTCTTCCGGTCGCACAACGCGATGTCCACGGTCTTGACCAGGTTCATCCCCTGGTCCATGGTGTCGGCTGCTCGGGTGACGGCGACGGTGGCGCTGCGCCCCGTGCGCTCGCCGGCGTCGACGGCCACGCCGGTCAAGGTCGAGTAACCGGGTACATCACCGCTGTGGCCGTAGAAGTAGCCGCCGCAGGACAGCGGCGTGCGGATCAGGCCGAGCCCGTAGCCCGCGTCAGGCCACAACCGCGTCGCCGGGTCCGGCCGCTTCATCTCCGCCAGCGTGCCCGGTGACAGCAGCCGACGATCGCCCTCGAGCAGCGCGGTCAGGAACCGGTTGAAGTCGCGCGGGGTCGATACCAGCATGCCGGACGCACCGAGAGCGGACGGTTCGAACTCGGTGATGTCCGCCAGCCGCGCGCCATCGGGGCCGGGCACCGTCACGTAGCCGCGAGGGTGCGGCCCGCGCAGGCCGAGCTCCCCGGTACGGGGCAGATACATGGTGTCCAGGCCCAGAGGCCGGATGACGCGCTCGGTCACCTCGTGCTGCCAGCTGTGCCCGGTGACCTTCTCGATCACCATGCCGAGCAGTTCGTAGCCGGTGTTGGAATACGCCCAGCGGTTCGCCTCCCCCGGCTGGAACGTCGCCGGGTGCGCCAGCGCCAGGCCGAGCAGCTCCTTGCCGCTGAACCGCTGGAACCGGCCGGGCAGGTTTCGCGGCGTGAACGGCAGATCACCGGTGAAGTCCGGCACCCCGCTGGTGTGCTGCAACAGATGCCGGATGTGCATCTCGCGGCCGTCATTGCCATGGCCGCGCACCAGCCCCGGCAGGTAACGCTCAACGGGTGCGTCCAGGTCGATCCGGCCTCGTTCGGCCAGTTGCAGCACCACCGTGGCCAGGACGGGCTTGGCATTGCTGCCCATCCTGACCCGGCTGTCGTACGGCACGGGCTGCCCGGTGCTCAGGTCGCCCACTCCGCTGCGCACGGTCCGGTGCCCGCCGGCGCCGCTCGGCCGGGGCGGGTCGCTCACCGTGGCGAGCGCGCCGGGAAACCCGACCTCGCGCGTCAGCCTGTCCACCGCCGCCCGCAGCACCGAACCCGTCGCCGCGTCCGCCTTGGCCGGCACGGACACGACACCGCCACCAGCGACGATCACCGTCGCGGCCACCCCGATCACCCAACCAGACCTCGACATCGTGAGAGCCTCCCCAGCCCGTCCGCCACCACGTCTACGCGAACACGATCCCAGCCCGGACACCACCAGGCACTCGGGCACACACCACGATCCGGGGTGGGGCCATCCCCTCCCCTCGGCAAAGACCTCGCGCACCGCCTGTGTCGTCAACGGTCCCGGCGAGCACGGGAGGCCGTGTCAATCCGGCGGTGTGTCGCGTTCAGGACGTTGCCACGCGGGGTTCGTTGTCGTCTGGGCGGCGAGGCGCGTGGCGTCGGCCGTACCGATCCGGTGGTAGATGTCCAGAGCCTGGTTCAGTGCGGTAGCGGCGGAACGGACGTCCGCCAGGTGCTCGGCGACCCGTCCCAACCCTTCCAGTCCGGTGGCTTCTTCCCACGGAGCTTTGAGATCCCTCGCCAAAGCCACCCCGCGCCGGTAGCAGCGTGACGCGATGTCCGGCCGACCACGGGCGAGGTGCAGTGACCCGATCCGGTGAAGAGTGCCCGCCTCACCGACGCGGTCTCCGACGCGCCGGTGGAGCTGTAGTGCCCGGCGAAGTGCCTGGGCCGCGGCCACGTAGTCCCTTGCGTCCATGTGCAGCGCGCCCAGTTGCCGCAGCGTCGCCGCCTCGCCGCGCGAGTCGCCCACGTCGCGCTGCAGTCCGACCGCCCGGACGAGCGCCTCTCCCGCGCCCGGCGCGTCGCCGGTCAGCCGGCGTATCGTGCCGACCTGCTGGAGGGCGTTCGCTTCGCCGTATTGGTCCCCCACGTCCCGTTGGATCGCCTGCGCCCGGGTGAGCAGTTCGGTCGCCTGACCGTAGTCGCCGATGATCCACAGTGAGTTGGCCATTTCGTTGAGCACGTTGGCCTCGCCGCGACGGTCGTGGATCTCGCGGAACACGACCAGTCCCCGACGCAGCGTCGTGATCGCGTCCTGATACCGCCCGACGAGCCGGTGCACGGCGCCCAGCTGGTGCAGCGCGTTGGCCTCGCCTCGACGGTCGTGGATCGCACGATGAATGCCCAGCGCTTGTCGCAGCGCCTGCCGGGCACCGCCGTAGTCCCCGTTCAGCCACCGCGCGATGCCCAGTTCGTTGAGCGCGTTACCTTCACCACGGCGATTGCCCAGGGCCCGGTACAGGCCCAAAGCACGCTCCTGTGCCCGGCCGGCACGATCGAAGCTCCCGGACAGGTGCAGGACGATGCCGAGGTTGTTCAGCGCCGTGGCCAGACCGTTTCGGTCACCCTCCTGTTGGAAGATGCCGATGGCCTGCTCCAGCGACGTGGTCGCGCCGGGATAGTCGCCGGTGAGCCAGCCCAGATTGCCCAGCGCACAGTGCGCGTTGCCCTCCCCGAGCCGATCGTCCAGCTCCAGGTAAAGCGCCAACGCGCGTTCGTGCATTCGAATCCCGGCCGGGTAGTCCCCGATGTACAGGTACACGGCCCCCAGCCCCCGGTGGACGTTCGCCTCGCCCGACCGATCCGCGATCCCACGGTAGATCGCCAGTGCCGACTCGTAGGAGTCGATCGCGGCGCCGTACTCACCTGTCTGCTCCTGTACGACACCGAGTCCGGTCAACGCGTCGGCCTCGCCGCCCAGGACGACCAGGTCACGCCAGATCGCGAGCGCGCGGCGCAACGCCTCGATCGCACCGGAAAAGTCGCTGGTCAACGATCGGATCTCGCCGAGATCCCCCAGTGCCTGAGCGACGCCGTGCCGGTCACCCTCGCGCTGGGCGGCGTCGACCGCGTTCTCGTGGCAACGCACAGCCACATCCCAGGGACCGGCGTACCGAAGAAACGGAGCCGCGGCGGCGGTCAGGCCAACGGCGCGTGTGTCGTCGGCGCACGCATACGCGTGGTCGACACACGCCAGGATGTTTCCCCGTTCGGCGCGGAGCCACCGTAACGCCGCGCCGGAATCCGACAGTTGTGGCACCGTAGGCGGAACGCGGGCCACCACCGGTGCGCGAGCACGCGAATTTCGACTGAATGCCAGGCAGGCGATGGCGGTGGTGTGCTGGTAGTAGTCCAGCAGGCGACCGACTGCCCGGCCACGCTGCTGTGCGGGCTCGGCCGCGGCCAGGTCACGAGCGTACTCGCGGAGCAGCTCGTGCATCCGGTAGTAGCCCTGGGTCGGTTCGTCGAGCAGGTGGTCGTCGTACAGCACCCGAAGCCGCTCGGCGGCCTCGGCAACGGGCACCTCTTCGAGTGCCGCGACCGCGTAGGGGTCCACCGTGGCACCGGGATGCAGTCCGAGGCGCCGGAACAGACGCTGCCCGATGCCGGGCAAACACCGGTAGGACAACTCGAACGCCGCGGCCACGGCACGGTCGTCCACCTTCAACCGGGCAAGCCGGCTCGTGGCGGCGGAGATGTCGGAAACCAGGCTCCTCACCGTCCATTGAGGACGCGAGTTCAGGATGCCCGCGAGGAGCACGATCGCGAGCGGAAGGCGGCCGGACAGGTCCACCAACTCCTCGACAGCGGCGCGATCGGTCCGCGCGACCGGCACGAGGCGGAGGAACATCTGCGCGGCCTCGTGCCCGGTCAGGATACCCAGCTCGAGGGAGTCGGCGTCCAACGCCGACAGCCGTCGGCGGCTGGTGATCAGGACCATCCCCGCGTCCGACCCAGGAAGCAGCGGTTCGACCTGGGCATGGCCGGCAGCGTCGTCGAGGACGAGCAGCACTCGCCGACCGGTGACCCGGCTACGCCACAGCGCGGCGCGATCATCCAGACCTACTGGCAGGAACCGCGGGGACACCCCGTCGGCGACCAGCAGCGAACCGAGAGCGTCCACTGCCTCGACCGGCCTGCGGCCAGCGGTATGGCCGTGCAGGTCCAGAAAGAACTGCCCGTCCGGAAATCGCTCCGACAGCCGGCGCGCGGCATGCAGCACCAGTGCCGTCTTACCGGCTCCCGGCATCCCGTTGATCGCCGACACCACGACCGCGCCGCCGCCTCCCGTCGCCGTACCCACCAAGCTGACTATCCTGTCGAGTTCCCGCTCCCGGCCGGTGAACCGACGGGGCGCCGAGGGCAACTGCCGGGGCACGACGACATCCCGGCCCGGCATCCGGATATGCACTCCACCAGTCACCGTACCGGCCTGCACCACCACGCCGGTCACATCGGCCCGGGTCACATTCGTCGGCCGGGACGGCTCGTTCACGCGTACCAGCATCGCACCACGGCTCACCCGGACGAAGTCACAATTCGGGGCATTCCATTCCAGCGAGATCATCAACGGCGACACCGGCCTGTCGCTGCGCGATTATGACCGCGCCGGCGGAGACGGACCACGACCTCACGGCCGCGACCTGCTGACGCACGGGCCGCACCTCGAGCGGATCAACCGGCCATAACCTGACAGATAACACACGCGGTATCCGTAGCGGGCACCAACAAGCGGTCATACATTTGCGGAAGGTTAAACACGACAGTAAGACTCTAGGTGCAATTTAAATCGAGAGCCGATCTACTACACAATTTCTGCGAGACAATATAATAAGGCACCCTAAACAACTGGATACGATAAACTCGTTCACCTCCTGTTTACCTGAATGTTCCTGTACGGTTAACCGCGACGTGGACAGCATGTGTCCCATGTCAACTTCCGCTCAGGCGAGCGAAAAGAGCATTAAAGACACTTCGGACATCGCACTGGCGCCCCATGAAGAAACCGTCTTCATGACGCTCAGAAAATCCGAGAGCGCGGCCGCGCAGGATATTGCCAGGGCATATCTCACGTCCTTGCCGCGCGCCCGATCCACCGCGATGTCCCGTTTGCTGTCCGCCCTGCTTCGAGAAGGCCTGCTCGATGCGACCTCGGCGCGGGACCGTGGTCTCGAGTTTCGTATGGAGAAGGCCACGGCCACCGGTCGTCTCGATCTTCGCGGCCCGGTGATGTTCGGCCCGGCTGCCGGCCGGCGGGTGGTCGAGGATCCCGTGGACCTGCTGAATGCTCTCGTGGAGCAGGGCCTTGTCGGCGGCACTCCCGAAGGCTGGGCGCGCCTGCGTTCCGAGATCGCCGAAAGCGTCACGGGACACGCCCTGTCACTGGCGGCCGCGGATCGCCTTGCCAGCGAGCTTCGGGATCACAGTGTTTTCGCCGACGAGGTCGAAGAGCATCCGTTCACCTCACTGGTCAATGCGTTCCGCATTTCGGGAGAACGAGGTTCACTGCTCGTCCCCTTCGAACGGATGGTCGTCGACGGGCATCCATTGCATCCGGCGGCGAAGATCAGGATCGGGATGACCCCGGACGAGGTCGTCCGGTTTTCTCCTGAATTCGGTGCGGCGTTCGATGTCGCCCTGATCGCGGTGTCCCGGGTCGCGGCGACGGGAGCGAGTAATTTCGAATCCGCACAATCGGTGCTTCGCCGCGCGTTCCCCCGCGCCATCGCCGCGGCGGAACTGGAAATGCGGGCGGCGGGGCTGGATCCCGCACGTCATGTGCTGGTTCCCGTGCATCCGCATCAGCTGCGGCACGCCGTGCCCGCGTTGCACGCCGACGCGCTGTCCGACGGCACGGTGGTTCCGCTCCGCACCGGGCTCCCGGCCCGGCCGCTGATGTCGGTCCGGACCCTGGCCGTGCGGGAGCCCGCCGCGAGCACCGGGCTGCACATCAAGACCGCGCTGGAGGTGCAGCTCACCAACGCCGTCCGTGGCGTCTCCCCCGCCGCGGTGCACAACGGCCCCCGCATGTCGGCGCTGCTCACGGACATCGTGGCCGGGGACCTGGACCTGGCGCTCACCACGGCGGACGGACGCCCCGGGTTCGCCGTACTGCGCGAGCTGGGCAGCGTCGCCTACGTTCCCCCCGAAGACCGCGGTCCCCGGTCGGCGCGCGAGGCGGCGAACGGGACCCCGGCCAGGAAGCGTTCGCTGGGCGCGATCCTGCGTGAAGACAGCGAAGACCTGCTCGGCGAGGACGAGCTCGCGATGCCGATCGCCGCGCTGCTGGCGAAATCGCCGCTCACGGGTGCCTGTCTCGTCCACGACCTGCTCTCCGAGATTTCGTCGGTCACCGGCACGCCCGTGGCCGACGTCGCCCCGCGGTGGCTCGGCGCACATGTCGAGCGGTGTGTCCCACCCGCGCTGACCCTGTTGGTTCGCTACGGCATCGCGCTGGAACCGCACCCGCAGAACACCGTGCTGGTACTGAAGGACCGGTGGCCGCACCGCGTCCTGGTCAGGGACCTCGGTGGCGCGCGCCTGTTCGAGCCCCGCCTTGCCCGTCGAGGTTTCACCGCCGAGCTGCGTCCCGGGTCCGCGTTGCTCGCGCCCGACGCGGCCTCTGTTCGTGCCAAGCTGTACTTCCCGCTCTTCGGCAACCATCTCGGGGAACTGGTCGCCGCGATCGCCGACGCGACCAGGTGTGCGCAGCAGCGGCTGTGGTCCGTGGTGCGTCGATGCGTACAGCGGACCTTCCTGCGGCTGGGCAGGTCGGCCTGCTGCCACGACGAGGCCACCGACGCCAGGACGGACGCCGAGGAACTGCTGACCAAACCGTGGCGGCACAAGGCGATGCTGACCATGCGCCTGAACGCCCTCGTCACCGACCAGCGCTACGTCACCGGCCCGAACCCGCTCGCCGCCTCCGCGCCGGCCACCGTCCCGGCGGGGCTCAGCGAGGCGGAGGACGAGATGCTGACAGGACTCCGCGAGAACCAACCCGACCTCGTGCAACCCTGGCTTGACGAACTCGGCGAGGCGCGGCTGCGCACTCTCAACGGCGCCTTCAGCGCGATACTCCGCGAACGTGGCCTCGTCCTCGCCGCGCGGATCACCGAGAGCGAACTCCTCGTGGGAAGGCCTCCGGCACCTTCGGCCGTCCTCACCGCGCTGGGGCCGGGCCTTCCGCGCACGGGAACGCTGGCCTGCGTGACGATGCCGTCGGGGCGGACGCTGTCGGCGGTGTGCCGGGCCGACACCGGTTTCGCGGCCAACGAGGTGGTGAGCCCCATCGTGGTCCGCGACGGCGACGAAGTCCGCCGGCTCCAGCGGCCCGAAGAACTGGCCGACCTCATCCTGGACGACACGCCGTCCACCGGCGCTGCCGGCTGGCGCGGCCTGCGGGCCGAGCTCGTCGACTCCGCCCGCAACCTGGCCCTGGCCAGGGCCGCGGTCCAGCGCCGTTTCCTTACGCACCCCGAAGGAGCCGGGACGGCACCCGGCGGGCGCGCCGCCTCCGACCGCACGCTCGATCTGGACGCCTCGTGCGCGGACGGGCACACGATCCACCCGTGTCCGCGGGCCCGCCACGGCTTCACCCCGGCCGATTCCCTCGCCTACTGTCCGGAGAGCGCGGACACCGTCGGCCTCGTCTTCGTGGCGGTACGCAAGGACTCCGTGGTCTCGACCCCCGACCGATCCGGTGCTTCGGTGGGAGCGGTCCTGGCCGACCACTACCCCGCGATCGCCGCGCACGCCGTCGGCGCGCTCACCGCCCGCGGACACGCACCCTCCGACTACGAGCTGATTCCCGTACACCCGTGGCAGGCCAGGGTGATGCTGCCGGACGAGTACCGTGAGGAACTCGCGGCGGGCACCATCGTCGCGCTCCCCGAAGCGCGCCTGGCGTGCCGGCCGACCGTGTCGGTCCGCACCCTGGTCACCGCCGCGCCGGGCAGGCACGGCCGGAGACTGAGTGTGAAGGTCTCGCTGGATGTCCAGCTCACTTCGACCCGCCGGACGATCTCGCCGGCCACCACCGCCAACGGTCCTCGGCTGAGCCGTCTCCTGCGCCGCCTCCTCGCGGCGGACCCCATCACCTGCGGAAAGGTCGACTGCGTACCGGATCTGGCCGGAATCGCGTTCTCGCCCGAAGCGGGAACGTCCTCGCGGGCGCGGGAACGTGGCCTGTCCGCCCTGCTCCGTGCCGATCCCGCCGACCACGCGCGCCCCGGCGAAGTCGTCCTGTCCGCCTGCGCGCTGTTCGGCCTGTCCGCGCATCCGGGCGGGACCGTGCTCGCGGAACTGATCGAGGAACGCGCTCGCCGCCTTGCCGTCCCCACCCGCGACGCCGCGTTCGCGTTTTTCGGTGCGTACGCGGACCTGATGCTTTCCGCGGGGCTGCCCCTGTTGTGGCACTACGGGATCGGCCTGGAAGCCCACATGCAGAACACGATGCTGGTGATGCGCGGGGAAACGCCGGTCCGTGTCCTCCTCCGCGACTTCGGCGGGATCCGCGTCCACACCGGCAGGCTGCGGGACGCGGGACTCGAATTCACCGCCCATCCTGGCTCGATCAACTTCACCGAGGACATCGACGAGGTCCGCGCCAAGGTGGCACACGCGCTGCTACAGGCCAACATCGCACAGGTGGTCAAGTCGCTCTCCTCGTCCTACGGCCTTCCCGGCGAACGCCTCTGGGCGACAGTCCGCGCCACCATGGTCGGCCTACCCGACCGGCTGCCCGAGAACCTGCGCTCCCGCGCCGCCTCGGACCTGGAGTTCTTGCTGGCTCCTCACCTGCCGCAGAAGGCACTCGGGCTCATGCGCCTGCACCCCACCGGCGAGGACATCTACCTTCCCCAGCCCAATCCGCTGCACGGGGCCGGGAACCGGGTGCCATGACCGCCCACCGCTCCCAGCGCCTGCCGTTGCGCGTGTTCCTGGCCGGGACCGTGGCGTCCCGGATCGGCGACGCGGCCGATCTCGTGGCGCTGAACTGGTACGTCCTCGAACGGACCGGCTCCGCGACGGCGCTGGCAACCGTGAACGTGCTGCGGCTCGCGCCCATCCTGCTGCTCACCGCCCCGACCGGATGGCTCGCCGATCGCTTCGACAAACGCCGCCTGCTGGCGGCCACACGCGTGACGCTCTTCGCCGCCACCCTCGGGCTCGCGTGGATCGTCACCGTCGCGGGTCCGTTCTGGCTCCTGTACGCCGCGGTCCTCCTCCGGGCATCGGCGGGCAGCGCCGAACCGGTACTGCGCCAGACGTTGCTGCCATCACTGCGGGGCGGCCGGGCGCTCACGGCGGTGGTCGCGATGAACTCGGCCTGCCTGAACACGGCCATGATCCTCGGCCCGGCGATCGGCGCGCTCCTCCTCACGATCGGTTCCGTCACCACCGCGTTCTGGTTCAACGCCTGTTGCACGCTGGCCGCGCTGTGCTGTTTGACCCTGCTGCCGGATCCGCCGTCTCCACCACCCTCGCCGGCTGCTCCCCCGACGGCGATCGAACCGCCGCGATCGAACCACTCGGTACGGCATTTCCTGCGCGAGAACAGAGCGGTGCGGCACCAGATCGCGCTCGCGATGGGGCCGATGCTGTTCGCCTTCCCCTACACCTCGATGATGCCGCTGCTGGCCAAGGACCTGTTCGACGGTGACGGAGGCACCGCCGGCCTACTGCTGACCTGCGGCGCGGTGGGCGCGTTCGCGGCCTCCACGACGATGTCGCGAAGACCACCGGCCGACCCCGCCCGCCTGGCCGCCGGGGGTGCCGTGCTCCTGGGAATCTCGCTCCTCGTCCTGCTCGTCCCCAGCGGACTCACCGGGGACGCCGCCGCGCTCGGCGCGGGCGTCGTGATGGTGGCCGTGGGCCTGACCGGCCAGTGCTACCGCACCGCCAACCGGGCGGCCATCCAGCTCACCGTGCCCGAACACCTCCTCGGCCGCGTCATGGGCATCGCCGGCACCGACCGCGCGATGATCCCCATCGGCACAGCCGTTCTCGGGCCCGTCGCACACCTCGCCGGCACCCGGACGATGGTCGTGTGCATGGGACTCGGCTGCGTCGTCATCTCCCTGCTGACCCGCAAACCCAGCCGGTTCCGAGCAGTTGTTCGCCTTCCAGCAGCAGGCCGTCGACACCTGGGCCCACCCGGAACGGGTCGCGTCGGCCACCGAGGACGACGCCCGTGAGCGGCGGATCACCGACCTGTACCCGAAGGCGGCTGACCAGCTCGGTTCGGACAAGGCACCCGTGCGGCTGGCGGGACTGTAGGCGCTGGAGCGCCTAGCGCAGGACAACCCGAGCCAGCGTCAGATGACCGTGAACGTCCTGTGCGCCTGCCTGCGCATGCCGTATTCGCCGCCCACGAAGACATCGCAGCCTCATCGTCGGGCGCGCACCCGGATGGGCACGCCGTCACCCACACCGGCGCCGCTGCCGCACCTGGCCGGGCGGCCGGTCACTCGGTCAGGCTCGGGCCCCGGGTTCGTCGGGCAGCAGGCTCCGCAGCATCGCTTCGAACTCGTCCGGGGTGGGCTTGCGGTCGGCCAGCAGGGCTCGCAGGAGCAGCCCGTCGTAGGCACCGACGAACAGTTCGACCCGTGCCGGGTCGGCGGTGTGGCGCCGAGCGAAGCCGGCGAGTGCTTTCGCCCAGCGGTCGGTCGAGTCGCGCAGTTCCGGCCGTCGCGCGGCGAGCAGGCACAGTTCGAACTCGGCCAGCAGCCGTGACCGGCCCGCCACCCGCTCGGCCATCAGCTCGGCCAGCGCCCGGCGGCTCGACACGTTGTCGCCGGGGGTGTCGGTGAGCAGCCGCAGCCGCGTCGCGTCCTCGTCGAGGCAACTGGTCAGGACCGCGGTGAGCAGGCCGTCGATACCGTCGAAGTAGTACGTCGGCGTGGTGGTGGGCAGGCCGGCCTCGCCGGCGACGCTGCGATGGGTGACGCCGGAGGCGCCGTCACGTTCGATGACCCGCAACGTGGCTTCGACCAGTGCGCGTCGGCGACGCTCGCCTTTGGCCCGGCGGCCGTCGGAGAACTCGTCGGTGTTGCCTGCGGGGCTCGGTTCGGTCATGCCCCGAAGCTAACCGCAGGCGGCGAGTTCGCCCACCGGGGCATGCGGCTTCGCCTCGGTCCTGGACCGCAGCGGCCGGTAGGCGAGCACCACGGTCAGCAACCCCAGGGCACCGGCGGCGATGGCGACGCCGAAACCGGCCCGCGTGCCCAGCGCGTCCACCACCTGCCCGGACACCGCGGCACCGAGCGCGATCCCGACGCTCAACCCGGCGATCAGCCAGGTCATGCCCTCGGTGAGCTTGGCCGCCGGCACCACCTGTTCCGCGATGCCCATGACGACGATCATGGTCGGGGCGAAGAACATCCCGGCGAAGAACACCGCCAGAGACAGCGTCATGACGTTGCCGACCACCAGGAACGGGAGCGTGGTCGCCGCCGTACCCGCCACCCCGAACAGGAGCAGCCGGACCGGCCGGACGTTCCAGGTGCGCGCGCCGAACACCAGCCCGGACAGGCCGGAACCGAGCGCGTAGGCGGAGAAGACGATACTCGCGGCGCCCTTCTGGCCCTGCTGCTCGGCGAAGGCCAGGCCCAGGGTGTCCACGGTGCCCGCGATCGCCCCGCCGAACAGCAGGGTGACGGCAAGGATCAGCACCGCACCGGACCTGATCGCCGAGCCCCCGTCCCGCTGGGTGCGCGGCCGCACGGGCGGCTCGGTGCGCTTCTGCGCGGTGAACAACACGACGCCGGCGACCAGGAGTGCCGCTGCCAGTGCCGGGCCGGCGGCCGGGAGGAGTGTGGTGCACAGCATCACCGCGAGCGCGGGCCCGATGATGTAGGTGAGTTCGTCCACAACGGACTCCAGCGAGTACGCGGTGTTCAGCTTCGGCGAGCCACGGTACAGCTCGGTCCACCGCGCCCGCACCATCGCGCCCATGCTGGGCATGAACCCGGCCAGTACCGCGAGGGCGAACAGCGTCCACATCGGACCTTCGTAGTAGGCGCATAGGATCAGTGCGCCCAGGGCGGCGACACTGATCCCGGTCGCCGGCACCAGCACCCGCCCCTGCCCGAGCCGATCCACCACCCGGGAAACCTGCGGGCCGATCAGTGCCATCGACAGCGTGAAGGTGCCCGCGACGGCGCTGGCGAGCCCGTAGCGCCCGCTCAACTCCGACAGCATGGTCAGGATGCCCATATGGGTCATCGGCAGCGACAGCCGGGCAACCAGACCCGCCGACGCGAAACCCCTGGCTCCGGGGGCGGCGAACAGCTCGCGGTAGAGGTTGGGCATGAGCGTCCCGTCGTCCAGGAAACAAGTTGAATACCTGTTCCACTTTCTATCACGGAGGGCCGCTCCCGGCCAGTGATCACGCTCTCGTCGTCTCCCCCAGCCCCGCACTCCACGTCAACGTCGGGATCGGGCCGGTGGTTTGCCGGTCGATCGCGACCGCACTCCGCGCTCCCGGCCGCTGCTAGCGGACGGGCGGCCGTGAACCGATCCGGCACCGGGGCCGGGATGCGCACGCGACGTGACCGCGGGATGCCACGGCTGGGCCCGCCAGCCCGCATCGAAGCTGTCTCGGTGGTGCGTCCCGGCCCCGGTGATCAGCTCACGCTAGTGACCGCCGCGGCTGTGCTCGCCGCCGCGGGCCTTGGCCTCGGTCGGCTGGGCTTGCGCGCCCCCGGCGACCTCCCCCGGCTGAGCTGAGCCACGCTCGACACGGCGAATGAGGGTGGCCCGGTCGATGGGGAGGCGGCGCCGGCCCCCTGCTGTGCCGACGCCGTCCGACCGGGCCACCCTCGGGCGCGACGCCCTCCGGGGCCGGTGGCTTGCCCCGCGTGGGGCGTCGAGTGTGAAACGGGTTCCCGAGATCCGGCTGATTACACGTCCCGGAGCTTTTCGCGACGAAGCGGGCGGGTAACTCACGGGGTACTGCCGGAAGGAGGGCGGCCATGTCCGACGAGGTGCCGACGATGGGCGTCGAAGAAGAGTTCCTCCTCGCGAGCCCCCGCACGGGACGGACGTCCCCGCGGGCCGACCGGGTCATCTCCCGCTGTGCTCCGGGAGAACTTCCCGGCGGCGCGGTCATCAACCGAGAGCTGCGGCTCACCCAGGTGGAATCGGCGACCGGGGTGTGCACCGGCGCCGACCGGCTCCGCGGCCAGCTGACCACGGCGCGCCGGGTGCTCGCGAGCGCCGCGCGGGCGGAGGAGTGCGCGCTGCTCGCCACGGGGACCTCGATCGGCCCGGGCCCCTGCGACGCTCCGGGGGCGGGCCCCGGGCGTTACGCCGACATCGACGCGGCCTACCGCGGCCTGGTGACCGACTACGAGGTGTGCGGATGCCATGTGCACGTCGGCGTACCCGATCCGGACACCGCCGTCGCGGTGGTGAACCACCTCGGCCGCTGGCTGCCGACACTGCTGGCGTTGTCCGCCAATTCACCGTCCGACCACGGCCGGGACACCGGCCACCACAGTTGGCGGATGGTGTTGCAGTCTCGGTTCCCCGGGGCGGGCATCGCGCCCCATCTGCGCGGGCACGCCGAATACCGGAAGGCCGTGGACACGCTGGTGACTTGTGGCGGGCTGGTCGACCCGGACCAGAGTTTCTGGCTCGCGCGGCCGTCGAGCCGGTTCCCGACCGTCGAGTTCCGGGTCGCGGACACCGCGCTGACCGTGGACGGCGCGGTGTTGCAGGCGCTGCTGAGCCGCGCGCTGGTGCGCCGCGCCCTCACCGACCTCGATCACGGACGGGAAGCGGCGCCGTTGTGCCCGCAGGTCGCCGCGACAGCGGTCTGGACCGCTTCGCGGCACGGGCTCACCGGGTCCTTGGTGGATCCGGCGGTCCAGCGGCCGAGGCCGGCGTGGGAACTGGTCGGCGCGCTGCTCGCGCACGTACGACCGGCGCTGGCCGCCACGGGCGACCTCGACGAAGTCGAGACGCTGCTCGGCGTCCTGCGCCGGGAAGGCACCGATTCGGCACGCCAGCGCACCGCAGCGGCCGACGGGACGCGGGGCGCCGTGCGCTGGCTGGCCGAGCAGACGGTGCCCGCGCAGGAGAGCACGCTCGCCGGGTAGCACTCGACCAGGTCGCGTGCCGGGCGGGACGGCCGCTCGGCGTTTTTCCGCACGGACACGGGGTATCCGGTCCTCTCGGCCCGGTGGAGTACCGGGCGGTTCCTGACACACCGGAGGTTGTCGTGCTCGCATTGCTGGTGACGCTGCTCGTGGTCTGGGCGGTGGTGTCGGTCCTCGGCTTCGTGATCAAGGGGCTGGTATGGCTGGCGATCGCGGGAATCGTGCTGTTCCTCGTGACAGCCGCGTTCGGTTTCCTGCGCCGAAACAGTCTCCGGAGCTGAGCCGGGTCCGGAGACCCGTGAACGCCGAGGACATGCCGACGATCGGGCACATCGACAGCCTGGTCGAGCTGTACGAGAGCGAAAACGGCGACCGGCTCCACCTCCGGTGGTCCCATGGCCCGGCGGACGATCTGGGCAGGGCAGGAGAAGGCCGCAGTCCAGCCGGGACGGGCTGACCGGGATCGCCTTACCGGGCCTGTCAGCCAATCCGCCGCGGGTACAGCCGTGGTGGGGAGACCGGTCTCCGCGGTTGTGACTGGCTCGCAGGCTGCATGACTACCGGCACCTGCGTGAGTCGCGTGGACCGGGCGTACGGCCGTGGCTGTTGCGTGGTTCCGAAACCGGACGGGGTGTAATGACCACGAGCGTTGTTGACAGTGTTCTCGATCTCAGCGGGTCCTCAGGGCTGGCGCGTCAGTGTGTCGAGGTCGACGGGGCACCCGGCTGCTATCGGTGCGGGTGGCCGGCTGGGTCGGGATCGTGGTCGGCGGCCCAGCTGGCGAGGATACGCAGGGCGTCTTCGGAGTCGCTGCCCGGCTCGGCGCCATAGGCGAAGAGGATGAGGCCGTCGGCGGGTAGTTCGAGGGATTCGTAGGTGAGGTGGAGGGTGCCGACGACGGGGTGGTGGATGGGTTTGGCGCCCTGGTGGTACTGGCGGACGTCGTGGCCGGCCCAGCGGGTACGGAATTCGTCGCTGCGGGTGGACAGCTCACCGATGAGATCGGTGAGGTCCTTGTCGTAGGGGTCGCGGCCGGCCTGGGCGTGCAGGAGTGCGACGAGGTCGTCGGCGGCGCGTTCCCAGTCGCCCCAGAACTGGTGGGAGCGGGGGTCGAGGAATACGAACCGGGCGTGGTTGGGAGTGGCGCCCCGGGCGGCTTCGATCATGGGGGCGTACAGGGCACGGCCGAGAGCGTTGGCGGCCAGGACGTCACCGCGGCCGTTCAGGACGAACGCCGGACCGGTCATGGAGTCCAGGAGGCGTCGCACGTTCGGCCGTACCGTGGCGGTGGCCGGGCGGCGTCGGCGGCGGGATCCTGGACCGGCGGTGCGGGCGAGGTCCTCCAGGTGGGTGCGGTCGTCCTGGCTCAGCCGCAGCGCCCGGGTCAGGGCGTCGAGGACCTGGCCGGAGACTCCGGAGAGGTTGCCGCGTTCCAGTCGTGAGTAGTACTCGACGCTGATCCCGGCGAGCTGGGCGACCTCGGAGCGGCGCAGTCCCGGCACCCGGCGGTTGCCGTAGGCGGGCAGCTCGGCCTGCTGTGGGCTGATCTTGGCGCGGCGGGAGGTCAGGAACGCCCGGATCTCGGCTGCGTGGTCCACAGTGTCCAGTTTAACGACGTTCGCTCTACAGAGGGATGTCCTACCAGTACACCTTTCCCCAGTGGCTTCCCCCCAGCCCGAAAGTTACGTTCCTATGGCGAGAGGGAAGTACCGGACGATCTCACAATAAAGAGGAAAGAACAGGAGAAACTGTCATGTCTGATGCCTCGGAAATGATCAATGGCCTGGTCGGCGGGATGTTCACCCGCCCGGTCCGGACACCGCTCCTGCACACTCCCGACGAGTACGGGATGTCCTATGAGGATGTCACCTTCCCGTCCCTGGACGGCACCCCGCTGGAGGCGTGGTGGATCCCCGCCCCCGGCTCGGACAAGCTGATCGTCGCCAACCATCCGCTGCCGATGAACCGCTACGGCTTCCCCTCGCACTTGGAGCCGTGGAAGCAGATGGTCCCCGGCGGCAACGACTTCGAGGTCAACTTTCTGCCGGAGTACAAGGCCCTGCACGATGCCGGCTACAACATCCTGACCTACGACGCGCGCAACCACGGTCACAGCGGTGCCGCCAACGGCGAGCTTTTCACCTGGGGTCTGTTCGAGTCCCGTGACGTCGCCGGTTCGCTGCAGTACGTCAAGTCCCGGCCCGACGCCGCCGGTATGACGCTTGGTCTGCTCAGCCGCTGTATGGGCGGCAACTCCACCTATGTCGCGATGGCCCGCCACCCCGAACTCTTCGAGGACGTCCGTTGTCTGGTCAACCCGCAGCCGGTCTCCCTGCGCGTGATGGCCGGACAGGCCCTCGGCGCGGTGGGCATCGCGGACCGGATCGACGACTTCGACCGCGCGTTCCAGCTGGTCACCAGTTTCACCATCGACCAGGTGTCGCCCATCGAGTACGCGAAGAGCTGCCGGGTCCCCACCTTCATCACCCAGGTCCGGGACGACGTATTGACCCGGCCCGAGGACGTACAAGCGATCTTCGACGCGATCCCCGTCGCCGACAAGAAGCTGTTCTGGATCGAAGGCAGCACCCGCCGCTGGGACGGCTACACCTACTTCCCCGAGCATCCGGAGCAGCTGATCGAGTGGTTCGACAAGCACATGGACTGAAGCCGTTCCGCCTCGTCACACAGGAAGCGCCGCCGGCCGTGAGCTGAACCATCGGCCGCAATTCAATCGAGTTGAAGCATCAATTTGATGCTTCAAAGGAGACAGCAGCCATGAACGGCAAGAAGATCATCGCGGTCACCGGCGCCACGGGAGGCCAAGGTGGCGGTGCCGCCCGGGCGATCCTCGCCGACCCTGATGCGGGCTTCGCGGTGCGCGCCCTCACCAGGAATCCCGATTCGCCCGCGGCCAGGGAACTCGCCGCGCTCGGGGCCGAGGTCGTGCAGGCCGACTTCGACGACGAGCCGAGCGTGCACAAGGCATTCGAGGGCGCCTACGGTGCCTTCCTGGTCACCAATTTCTGGGCCCACGGCTCGGCGGCGAAGGAAACCGAGGAAATCAACGTCCTGGTGCGGGCCGCCAAGACGGCGGGCCTTCGGCACGTGGTCTGGTCGACGCTTGAGGACACCCGCGAGTTGCTTCCCCTGGAGGACGACCGGATGCCCGTCCTTCAGGGTGAGTACAACGTGCCGCACTTCGACGCCAAGGGCGCGGCGAACGAGCTGTTCCGGCAGGCCGGGGTTCCCACGACCTTCCTGAACGCCACCTTCTTCTTCCAGGGCTTCCTGCGGAACTTCGCTCCCCGGCGCGGCGAGGACGGCGTGCTGACCCTTGCCCTGCCCCTCGAGGACGGCAAGCTGCTGGCCGGAGTGGACGTCGAGGACATCGGCCGCACCGCATTCGCCGTCTTCAAGGGTGGCGAGCGGTTCATCGGCGAGACCATCGGCCTGGCAGGCGACCACCTGACCGGGGCGCAGTACGCGGAGAAATTCGCGTCCGCGCTCGGCGAGCCGGTGCGCTTCCAGGCGGTGCCCTACGACGTCTTCCGCTCCCTGGACGTCCCGGCCGCCGACGAGATCGGCAACATGTTCCAGTACTACGGCGACTTCGACCGGGAATTCACCGGAGCCCGCGACCTGACCACGGCACGGCAGCTCAACCCCGCGCTCAAGAGCTTCGACGCCTGGTTGGCCGGCAACATCGCGCACGTGAACTGAACCCAGGTCGGTTCCTCGGGCCGCCCGGACGGCCCGAGGATCTCCACCGTCGCCACGGCAGCGACGCGAACGTCCCGGCTCCACGCATCTCGATTGCACCCCTCATGACTGCGACCCGCCCGAAGCCGGGTCCAGTCGCGTGTCCGCGGTCACCGGCGACATCCCCCGCACACATCCGCAGAGGTCTTCTTGTCCCACTCCAACGCCCGGCTGACCGTCCACGGCAGACGGCTCCTCGTCGACCGGGTCCGAGGCGGCAGGCCCATCGCCCACGTGGCCGACGAGATGGGCATCTCCCGCGCGACCGCCCACAAATGGGTCCGCCGCTGGAAAGCCGAAGGTGACGCCGGCCTGTACGACCGCCCCAGTCGGCCACGGACCACTCCCCACCGCACTCCCGCCGACATCGAGGCCCGCATCTGCGAGCTGCGGCGTGAACGAAAAGTCGGCCCAGCGAGGATCGGCCCGATTCTGGGACTGCCCACCTCGACCGTCCACCGAGTCCCGACCCGCCACAACCTAAACCGCCTGCGCTGGTTGGACCGACCCAACGCCGCGGCTGAATGCTCGCGACCCAGCAGGTGCCCGGCCAGCACGTGCGCGGCGGCGGTGCCGCCGGTCATACCCCATTGGCCGAAGCCGGTGGCCACCCACAACCGCCGGGTGCCCGGCAGATAGCGTCCGACGTACGGCAGATCGTCCACAGTGGACAAATCGTGTGCGGACCACCGATGGGTCACCTTGCCCAGCCGGGCGTGCCGGTGCGCCCACGCGGCGAGCCGTGCGTAGCGCCGCTCGACCTCACTCGTGGCACCGACCCGGTAGTGCTCGCCTCCCGCGAGCACCATCGGGCGCCCGGCCTCGGCGTAGCCGCGCACCGAATGATGCGTGTCGGCGTCCAGGTACATGCCGTCCGGCACAGTGCCGCCGGCCGACTCGCCCGCCACGACGAGATCGCGCACGGGGTCGAGCCGCGCGAAACAGAGCCCGCGGTCGAAGATCGGGTAGGGATAGTGGGTGGCGACCACGATGTCGCCGGCGGTCAGGTCGCCCCGCGACGTGCGGACCCGCCCCCGCGGCCCGAGTGCCTGCGCGCGGAGGTCCTCGATGATGACGCCGCCCGCCTCCTCGATGCGTCCGGCGAGGGCGAGCAGCCACCGCCGAGGATGGAAGTGGGCCTGCCCCGCCACCCGGACCGCGGCCTACCTGACCGACGTGCTGCCCGTCGTCGCCCTCGTCGGGATCGGCATCCCGCTCGTCACCCCGGCGATCACCGCGACGGTCCTGGCCGCGGTCCCCGACACCCGCACCGGCATCGCCGGCGCGGTGAACAACGGGGTGGCCAGAATGGCCGGCCTCCTCGTCGTCGCCGCGCTGCCGCTACTCGCCCGGCTTCCGCAGGACGCCACGGGCGATCGCGGGGTGCTCGACCGCGGGTTCGACCACAGCATACGGATGGGTGCCGGTCTGTTCGCCCTCGGCGGGTTCGTCGCGTGGTTCGGGATCCCCGCTGATCGGACCCGAAGGGGCCTCATGGTGAAGTGGCCCTGAACGAACTATTGGTGTTACGAAAGGGTAACGGCCACAATGGTGGCCATGCACCCCGGCCACGGTGACGACCCGTTCGCCCAGTTCCGCGCGAACATCGACGACCTCGCCGACACCTACACCACCCTGCTGCGCGAACACGGCAACGCCGACCACGCGACCCTGCGCCTGCTGGCCACCGTGCCACCCGAGGACAAGAACTGGTTCTCGGTCACGCTCGCCTTCGCCATCGCCGAACTGGCCCAGCACCGCCTCCACGCGGAGCCGGGCGCGTACATCGAGTAGCTTTCCCCTTCGACCCGCGAGGTCGGCCGAGCCGGATCCGGTCACGCCAGGGGATTCACCCACGCGGAGCGTGGTGATCACGAATCAGTCCTGTGTCTGCGCCCAGTCGGCCCGGATGTGCCGCAGATGGGCGTGGACCAGTTCTTCCAGGCGCGCGCTGTCACGATCGGCGATCGCGGCGAGGATTTCGCGGTGCTCCCGCGCGGAGTCGGCCAGCGTTCCGCGTTCGGCGAGGTTTTCCAGGCCGTAGAGACGGGTCTGGTCGCGCAGGGTGGCAACGGCGTCGACCAGGCGCCCGTTGCCGCCGCAGGCGAGCAGGTCGAGATGGAAGTGCCGGTCCGCGTCGAGGAAGCGGACGACGTCGCCGGCCTCCGCGGCGTCCTCGATGTCCCCGGCGAGCGCGCGCAGCCGGTCGAGGTCGGCGTCGGTGATCCGGGCCGCGGCCTTGAGCGTGCCGGGCAGTTCCAGGAGCACTCGCATTTCGTAGACCTCGTCGAGGTCCCGGTCGCTCATCGGGACCACGCGGAACCCGCGGTTGCGCACCGGCTCCAGCAGCCCCTGGTTGACCAGCGTGAGCATCGCCTCCCGCACGGGACTGCTGGACACCCGCAGGCGCGTGGCCAGGGCCGAGGCGGAGTAGATGTCGCCCGGCCGGATCTCTCCGGACACCAGCGCGTGCCGGACGTGTTCCAGCACCTGGTCCCGCAGGCTGGTGTGCTGCAGCAGCCCGGCGGCGGGTTCGGCCACGCGCGTCTCCATTCATCCGTTCTTGACTTCTCGGCTTCCGCGATGCATCTTACACGTCACCGGTATGCGGTTACCGGTGACCGATTACCCGGGAGTAACTTATGGAGACCGAGGTACGGGGCTACTGCACGCTCTGCCGTTCGCGATGCGGCGCGATCTACACCGTCGAGAACGGCACGATGACCGGCGTCCGGCCGGATCCCGCACACCCGACCGGCGCGGCGATGTGCCCCAAGGGCCGCGCCGCGCCGGAGATCGTGCACAGCCCCCGCCGGTTGACCACCCCGCTGCGGCGCACCACGCCGAAGTCCAACCCGGACCCGAAGTGGGAAGCCATCGGCTGGGACGAGGCGCTCGACGAGATCGCCGCGCGGCTCGGCCGTATCGCCGCCGAGAGCGGACCGGAGGCGGTCGCCTTCGCGGTGACCTCCCCGAGCGGGACGCCGCTGTCGGACTCGATCGCCTGGATCGAGCGGTTCGTCCGGCTGTTCGGCAGCCCGAACATCTGCTACTCGACCGAGAACTGCAACTGGCACAAGGACTTCGCCCACGCGTTCACTTTCGGCTGCGGGCTGCCGGCACCGGACTTCGCTGGCACGGACTTGGCCGTGCTGTGGGGACACAACCCGGCGAAGTCGTGGCTGGCGCAGTCGGCGGCGCTGGCCGAGGCGAGGACGAACGGGGCGGCGCTGGCGGTCGTCGACCCCCGGCGCTCGGCCGCGGCGCGCGAGGCCGAGCACTGGCTCCGCGTGCTGCCCGGTACGGACGCCGCACTGGCACTGGGGGCCGCCGGACTTCTACTCCACAGTGGACGGTTCGACGCGGAGTTCGCGCGGGCCTGGTCGAACGGTCCGCTGCTGGTCCGCGCCGACACCGGCCGCTTCCTGCGCGCCGAGGAGCTCGAAGCCGGACTGCGCGGGTTCGTGGTGTGGGACGAGCGAACGGGCGCTCCGCGGCCCTACGACACGGACTACCCCGCGACGGATCCGGACCGGTTCGCACTGCGCGGGAAACGTCGCGTCACCACGAGGTCCGGAGCCGTCGACTGCGTTCCCGCGTTCGAACGGTACGCCGACGCCTGCGCCGCGTGGCCGGTGGAACGGACCTGCTCGGTCACCGGCGTCGACCCGGCCTCCCTGACGGCCTTCGCCGACGCGCTCGCGTCCGCGCGTTCGGTCGCCTATCACGGCTGGACCGGCGTCGGCCAGCACGCCAACGCCACCCAGACCGAGCGGGCGATCGCCACCCTGTACGCGCTGACCGGAAGTTTCGACGCGCCCGGCGGCAACGTCGTGCTCCCCCGCCCGCCCGTCAACGCCGTCACCGCGCCCGATCAGCTCGCGCCCGCCCAGCGCGCGAAGGCGCTCGGGCTCGACGAGCACCCGCTGGGTCCGCCCGCCAACGGCTGGGTCACCGCCCGGGCGCTGTGCCGGTCCATCCTGTCCGGCGAGCCGTACCGGACCAGGGCCATGGTCGGCTTCGGCGGCAACATGATGTTGTCCCAGCCGGATCCCCGGCGGACCGCGGCCGCGCTGCGCGAACTCGAGTTCTTCGTGCACCTCGACCTGTTCGCCAATCCCACCGCCGACTTCGCCGACATCGTCCTGCCGGTCACCAGCCCGTGGGAGCACGACGCGATCAAGGCGGGCTTCGAGATCACCGAGCGCGCGCAGGAACACGTCCAGTTCCGGCCACGCATGGTCGCCCCGGCCGGCGAGTCCCGTTCGGACACCGAGATCGTGTTCGAGCTCGCCCGCCGCCTCGGCATGGCCGACGACTTCTTCGGCGGCGACCTCACGGCCGCCCGTGACCACGTGCTCGCCCCGCTCGGGCTGACCACGGCGGACCTGCGCGAGAAACCCGGTGGAATACGTCTCCCGCTCGAAACCAGGCACCGCAAGTACGCCGAGGTCACCCAGGACGGGACGGTCACCGGTTTCGCCACGCCCACCCGCCGCGTCGAGCTGTACTCGCAGCGGCTGGCCGACCACGGCTATCTCCCCGTTCCGGACCACACTCCCCGCCACGACCAGGATCCGCGTTTCCCGCTCCTGCTGACGTGTGCGAAGAACGGCTACTTCTGCCACAGCCAGCACCGCGGGATCACCTCGCTGCGAAAGCGCTTTCCAGAACCGACCGTGGATCTCGCCGCGGACCTCGCCGTCGACCGCGGCATCGAAGACGGGCAGCAGGTGACGATCTCCACGCGCAACGGTTCGGCGCGGATGCGCGCGAGGATCGACCCCGCGCTGGACCCGCGAGTGGTCGTCGCCGAGTACGGCTGGTGGCAGTCCGCGCCCGATCTCGGACTCCCCGGCTCCGACCCTCAGAAGACCGGCGGCGCCAACTACAACCTGCTCGTCGACGACACCGACCACGATCCACTCAGCGGCGCCGTCCCGCTGCGCTCCACCGCCTGCGACGTCCGGCCCGTGACCGACGAACGCTGGAGCGGGCGCCGCGAGTTCGTCCTGACCGATGTCACCGCGGAAACCCCGGACGTCCGCGCCCTAAGTCTGTCCCCTGTGGAGGGTGGGCCGCTGCCGGAGTTCCGGCCGGGCCAGCACATCACGCTCACCGACACACGCGGGATCGGCCGGAGCTACTCGCTGACCGGGCCCGCCGACGACGACGAGTACCACGTCGCGGTGCGTCGCGTCGAAGGCGGCCAGTTCTCCGAGTTCGTCCACAACGGACTACGCGTGGGCGACCGGGTCGAGGTCACCGCCCCGGGCGGACCGTTCGTGATCCCCGCCGACATCGAGTTCCCGGTGGTGCTGCTGGCCGCCGGGATCGGGATCACTCCCTTCCTCGGTTACCTGGAAACACTCGCCGACCGCGGCGGTTCCGTGCCGGAAGTCGTTCTGCACCACGGCAACCGCGACTCGTCGACGCACGCCTTCGCCGCGCGGATCCGGGAATTCGCGAAGCGGATCGACCGGCTGACCGTTGTCGACCACTACAGCAGGCCGTCCGCCACCGATCGGCAGGGCCGCGACTACGATGTGCCCGGCCGCATCCGCGCCGAGCACATCGACGCCGAGCTGATCCGGCGGCGAGCCCGGTTCTACCTGTGCGGCCCGGAGACTATGCTCGCCGAGCTCACCACCGGCCTCGTCGAACGCGGCGTCCCGCGCTTCGACGTCTTCGCCGAGAAGTTCCACGCCGCTCCCCAGGCGCTCGACATCCCCGCCGACGCCGAAGCCGATGTCCACTTCGGACGGTCGGGCCGGACGCTGCGCTGGCGCCGTGCCAACGGCACGCTGCTGGACCTGGCCGGCCGCGCCGGGATCACCCTGCCCAGCGGCTGCCGGGTCGGCCAGTGCGAAAGCTGCGCCGTGGCCGTGCTGGCCGGACAGGTCGCGCACCTGGTCGCCCCGGCCGGCGAACTGCCCGACAACACCTGCCTCACCTGCCAAGCCGTACCACTCACCGACCTGACCCTGGACGCCTGAGGAGAACCATGCTCACCATCACCGCCGACGACACGGCACGCGCACTGACCTTCGACGCACTGATCCCCGTGCTGCGCGAGGGTTTCCGCCGGGGCGCCCACACCCCCGACCGGCACGCCCACACCCTCGACGAGGCGGCCGGGTCCTCCCTGCTGCTCATGCCGTCGTGGAGCGACGGCGCCTACCTCGGTGTCAAGCTGGTCACCGTCTTCCCCGGCAACAACGCGCTCGGACGCCCCGCCCTGTCCTCGGCCTACGTTCTCAGCAGCGCCAGCACCGGCGAACACCTCGCCGTGCTCGACGGCGACGAACTGACCCGCCGCCGCACCACCGCCACCTCGGCGCTGGCCGCGTCCTACCTGGCCCGCCCGGACAGCCGGGTCCTGCTCGTCGTCGGCGCCGGCCACATCGGCGGGATGGTCCCGGCCGCCTACCGTGCCCTGTTCGACCTGGACACCGTGCTGATCCACGACGCCGACCCCGCGGCCGCGCGGCGGCTGGTGACCCGGCTGCGCACCGGCGGCCTCGACGCGGAGGTCGTCACCGACCTCGCCACCGCGGCCGGACGCGCCGACATCGTCAGCTGCGCGACGCTGGCCACCACGCCGGTCATCCACGGCGCGTGGCTGCGCCCCGGCACCCACCTCGACCTCATCGGCAGCTTCCGGCCGCACATGCGCGAATCCGACGACGACTGCCTGCGGCGCGGCACGGTGTACGTCGACACCCCGACCGCGCTGGTGGAATCCGGCGACCTCGTCCAGCCCGTCGCCGCCGGGGTCTTCGATCCCGCCGCGATCGCGGGAACCCTGAGCCAGCTCTGCCGCGACGAGGCGGCCGGGCGCCGCGATCCGGACCAGCTCACCGTCTTCAAGGCCGTCGGCAGCGGCCTGGCCGACCTCGCCGCCGCCGAACACGTCCTGCACACCCTCGCCCAGCCCGCCTGACCGGCGGCACCGCACCTCCAGCACACCCGAGCAGCAAAGGAGCTGCCATGGCCCAGCCCACCCCCGCGGTCCCGTCCGCGCCGCCGAGAGCCGGTTTCCTCGCCAGGACGGCGATCCGTGCCGCGAACTGGTCCGAACGCTGGTTCCCGAACACGCTGGTGTTCGCGCTGCTCGTCGTGGCGCTGGTCGCGGTGGCCGCGGTCGCGATCGGCGCGTCCCCGGCAAACGTCGCCTCGGCCTTCGGCGGCGGGTTCTGGGATCTCATCCCGTTCACCATGCAGATGGCCATGGTAGCCATCGGCGGCTACGTCGTCGCCACCGCGGGTCCGATCCGGCGGGTGATCGACCGGCTCGCCCGACGGCCCCGCACCGGACGCGGCGCGATCGCGATGGTCGCCGCGCTCAGCCTCGTCTCCGCACTGTTCAACTGGGGATTCAGCCTCATCTTCAGCGCGTTGCTGGTCCGCCGCCTCGCGGCACGACCGGACCTGCGGATGGACTACCGGGCCGCCGGGGCCGCCGCCTACCTCGGCCTCGGCGGCAGCTGGGCGCTCGGGCTGAGCTCCTCGGCCGCGCAGTTGCAGGCCAACCGCGCCAGCATCCCCTCCTCGCTGCTTCCGGTCACCGGGGTGATCCCGTTCCGCGAGACCATCTTCGCCTGGCAGTCCCTGCTGCTGGCCGCCGTCGTGGTGGCGGTGTGCGTCGCGGTGGCGTTCTTCTCCGCGCCCCGCGGCACGCTCGTCCGTACCGCGGACGATCTGGGCGTCGATCCGCGTGACCCGGTCGAGCAGGACCCGCCCCGCACCCGGCCCGGCGAATGGCTGGAGTACAGCCCGCTGCTCACCATCGTCGTCGTCGCGCTCGTCGGCGGCTGGGCGGTCCGGGAATTCGGCGCCAAGGACCCGATCGTCGCGATCTCCGGGCTCAACACCTACAACCTGTTGTTCCTCACCCTCGGCCTGCTGCTGCACTGGCGCCCGCGCCGGTTCCTCGCCGCGGTCACCAAAGCCGTCCCCGCCACCGGCGGCGTCCTCATCCAGTTCCCCTTCTACGCCGGGATCGCGGCGATCCTCACCAAGGCCACCGACAGTGCCGGACACAGCGTCTCCCACTACCTCGGGGCCGCGTTCACCGGCGCCACCTCGGCCGGGCTGTTCCCGCTGGTCATCGGCGGCTACTCCATCGTGCTCGGGTTCCTGATCCCCTCCGGCGGCGGGAAATGGGTCATCGAGGCGCCGTATGTCATGCAGGCCGCCAACGACGCCCACGTCAGCCTCGGCTGGACCGTCCAGATCTACAACGCCGCCGAAGCCCTGCCCAACCTCATCAACCCGTTCTGGATGCTCCCGCTGCTGGGCGTGCTGTCCCTCAAAGCCCGCGACATCGTCGGGTTCACCTTCACCTACCTGATCGTCCTGCTACCGCTCGTCCTCGGGCTGCTCACCCTGCTCGCACCCACCCTCGCCTACCACCCTCCCCTCCACTGAGAACCGTCCACACCGGACGAAACGAAAGGCAGCCATGACACCGGACACCGCGCGCATCCACGACGAGATCGTGCGCCGCAACCCCGCCGAACCCGAATTCCACCAGGCCGTCGCCGAGGTCCTCGGCTCCCTCGAACCGGTGCTGGCCCGCCATGCCCACCTTCGTGAACTCCGGCTGCTCGAACGGCTCTGCGAGCCCGAGCGACAGGTGATGTTCCGGGTCGTGTGGACCGACGACCACGGCGTCCCGCGGCTCAACCGCGGCTACCGCGTCGGCTTCAGCTCCGCGCTCGGCCCCTACAAGGGTGGTCTGCGCTTCCACCCGAGCGTCACCCTCGGCACCGTCAAGTTCCTCGCCTTCGAACAGATCTTCAAAAACGCCCTCACCGGGCTCGGCCTCGGAGCGGGCAAGGGCGGCGCCGACTTCGACCCGGCCGGCCGATCCGACGGCGAGGTGATGCGGTTCTGCCAGGCCTACATGACCGAGCTGTACCGGCACATCGGCCCCCACACCGACATCCCGGCCGGCGACATCGGCGTCGGCACCCGTGAACTCGGCTACCTGTTCGGCCAGTACAAGCGGATCACCAACCGCTTCGACGCCGGTACCCTCACGGGGAAAGCCCACACCATCGGCGGCAGCCACGTCCGCACCGAAGCCACCGGCTACGGTGTCACGTACTTCCTCGAAGCCATGCTCGCCACCCGCGGCGACACCCTCGACGGCAAAACCGCCGTCCTCTCCGGCAGCGGCAACGTCGCCACCCACGCCGCGGCCAAACTGCACGACCTCGGTGCCACCGTCCTCGCCTGCTCCGACTCCACCGGTACCCTCCACGACCCGTCCGGGCTCCGGCTCGACGTCCTGCACGAGATCAAAACCGCGCGACGCAAACTCGACGCCTACCCCGAACTGGTCCCCCACGCACGATTCCTCCCGGGCACCACGCCCTGGGACATCCCCTGCGACATCGCCGTACCCGCCGCCACCCAGAACGAGCTCGACGAATCCGACGCCATCGCCCTCACCAAGAACGGGCTGCGCGCACTCGCCGAAGGCGCCAACATGCCCTGCACCCCCGCCGCCATCGACGTCTTCCGCGACGCCGGGATCGCCTTCGCGCCCGGCAAGGCCGCCAACGCCGGCGGTGTCGCCACCTCCGCGCTGGAAATGCGGCAGAACGCCAGCCGCGAACGCTGGGACTTCCCCACCACCGACCAGCACCTCGCGACCATCATGCGCGAGATCCACGACACCTGCCTCACCACCGCCGACGAACACGACCGCCCCGGCGACTACACCGCGGGAGCGAACATCGCCGGATTCCTCACCGTCGCCGACGCCATGACGACACTCGGCATCGCCTGAAGGTCCGGTGAAGAGACCGTGCTGCTACTCCCCTACCGTCGAAAAGGCCTTCCCCGGGTTGAGAATCCCTGCGGGATCCAGCGCCTGTTTGACCGCGCGATGCATGTCCAGCACGACCGGGTCCAGCTCCCGGCTCAGGCCGGACCGCTTCAACCAGCCGACCCCGTGCTCCCCGGCGATCGTCCCGCCCAGTTCGATCGCCTCGGACATGATGTCCTCGAATGCCCGGCGGGCCCGGGCGTCCAGTGTCTCGTCGGCGGGATCCAGGATGAGCAACGGATGCAGGTTCCCGTCCCCGGCGTGGGCGATGTTCGCGACGGTGACCTCGTACTTCCTTGCGATCCGGTCGATTCGTCCCCACATCTCCGGTATCGCCGCGATCGGCACGCAGACGTCCTCGGTCAGCACCGGCCCCAGCCGCTCGAGCGCGGGATAGGCAAGGCGGCGCGCGGCGAACAGCATCTCGGCCTCGCCCGCGCTCTCGGACTTCTCGGCGAGCGTGGCGCCCGCTTCACGGAAGCAGTCCACCAGCGTCGACGCCGCCTGCCGGGCCACGCTTTCCGCGTCGTCGAACCGCGCGAGCAGCATCACGTCACCTTCCAGCGACAGCCCCATGTTCTTCCAGTCGTCGACCGCGCAGGCAGTGCCGGTACTCGTGAACCGACGGGCTACGACGCTTTCGTGGTGGCTCCGGGGGTGGCCTGACCCGCGCGGTCGGTGGCGAGCACCTTGAGCAGGGAGCGCAGTTCCGTCAGGGCGGCTTCGGTCATTTCGGAATCCGCCAGGACCAGCTGGTGGAGCACCAGGCCCTCCAGCGCGGCGAACACCAGCCCGGCGAGCGGGAAGTCCGCGCCGCCGGGCAGCATACGCGCGAGCTCGCGGCGGGTGGCGTCGAAGTACTCGTCGTACAGTTCGCGGATCCGGGGCAGCAGCTCCGGCCTGCGCCGCGATTCGAGCAGCAGTTCGTACTGGAACGCCTGGGTTTCCGGCTCCGACGTGACCATTGTGGTCAGTCCGGTCGCGAAGTCCGTGACCTCGCCGGTGCCCGGTTCCAGCAAGCTGGACCGCACGCTGGCGCGCACGGTGTGGGCGAACGCCTCCGCGATCAGCGCGTCCCTGGAGCCGAAATGGTGCACGACCAGACCATGGGTGACACCCGCCTCCTCCGCGACCGCGCGGTAGGTGAGCTCACGCAGGCCACCACGGGCCACCACGCGCACAGCGGCCTTCAGCAGAGCCTCACGCCCTTCTCCGTACTGAACGCGCTTGCGCGGCCGTCGTGGCTTTCGCGCCACCTTCGGCGAATCGGTCATGGTCGCGACCGTACCGAGACTTTCCTTACGTGGTAAAGGAGGGTTGCTCGAGCAGCCGGGCCCGGTAGGGCGTGGCCGCCGCGGCGGCGCGGCCGCCGAGCGCCACGACACCGATCAGCAGGCCGTCGCGGTGGTAGCCGACGACGACGTCACCGTCGAGATCGCCTTCCAGCACGCGCACGTCGTCCTTGCCGAGCGTGGGCGCGCCGAAAGACTGCAAGCGGAACTCGTACTGGTCGCTCCAGAACATCGGCAGTGGCGCGAACGGCGCCGAGCCGGGTTCGGCACCGGTGAGCTGGCCGACAAGGACCTTCGCGGCGTGCTTGGCGGTGTCGGCGGGGATCGACCAGTGCTCGACGCGGCGTGGCACGCCGTCGTACCGCGCGTTGGGGAAGCGTGCCGCGTCACCGACCGCCACCACGTACGGCAGCCCACCGACTCGCAGATGCTCGTCGGTGAGCACGCCGTCGGACAGGTCCAGTCCGTTGCCCGCCAGCCATTCGGTGTTCGCGACCGAACCGATCGACTCCACCACCACGTCGGCGGGAACCCCGGTGCCGTCACCGAGGACTACGCCGCCGACGCGGTCGTCCCCCGCGAAACCGGTGACACCGGTGCCGAGCGCGAAGCGCACGCCGTGTTCCTCGTGCCGCCGGAGCAACGCGCGTGCGAGCAGTTCGCCAAGCGGGCCCACCATGGGCAGTGGCAACGGATCGACGACGGTCACCCCGGCGGCGCCAAGGCCGCCGGCCGTGGCGGCCACCTCGCAGCCGATGAAGCCCCCGCCGACGACGACCAGCCGAGCACCGGGCCGGGTCAGCTCCTCGCGCAGCCCCCGCGCGTCGGCGAGCGTGCGCACGGTGTGGCGGCCCGCGAGCGGCCCTGGGCACCGCAGCCGCCGGGGACGCGTCCCGGTGGCGACGACCAGTCCGTCGAAGGACAGTTCCTCGCCACCGCGCAGAGTGACGACGCGATCGGCCAGGTTCGCGGCGACCACGGAAGTCGCGAGCCGCCACTCCACGTCCGCGACGGACGCCTTCGGCCTGAAAGTCAGCGACGCGAACGACGCCTTGCCCGCCAGCACCTCCTTCGACAGTGGAGGCCGGTTGTAGGGCAGGTGCGGCTCGTCCCCGACCACCGTGATCGTCCCCGTCCAGCCGGCGGCACGCAGCTGCTCGGCGGCGCGGAGACCACCCAGCGCGGCACCGGCGACGACGATTCGGGAGTTCACTCAGTCCTCGATCCGGATGGCCTGCAGCGGACAGACGTCGGCGGCCTCCTCGACCTGTTCGCGTAGCGCGTCGCCGGGCATGTCGACGTAGGCGAGCCGGCCGTTTTCGTCCAGCCGGAACACTTCCGGAGCCGCGAACACGCACTGGCCGTGGTCCTGGCACTGGGTCATGTCGACGACAACCTTCACGATGGATCCTCCTTTTGCCGAGGGCGCCGGCACGGGGGCCGAAAGTGACGGCGCACCTCGTTCGCCCCCAAACAAGATAGGAAGACGACAGCGGCCGGGTCAACACCTGTCCGGATGGATAATTTTCTGGCGTCTTCTCTTGTTCACCGCCCGTCCGCGACATATTGTTCGTGCCCAAATGGTTGACCCCCAAGGAGGCCGGACACCATGACCACCTCGCCGCACACGGCCGTCACCGAGCCGCTGCCCCTGGACCAGGTCGACCTGGCGAACCCGGACAACTTCACCGACGCGATCACGCCGTGGCGCATGTTCCACACCCTGCGCCACCAGGACCCGGTGCACTGGCAGCCCGAGCCGGGGAGCAACTCCGGTTTCTGGTCCGTGACCAGACACGAGGACATCGTGCGCGTCGACCGCGACCCGGCGACCTTCACCTCCACCAGGTTCGTCAACCTCGAAGAGGTCGACGAGAACCAGATCACCAGGCGCGCCTCGGTCCTGGAGATGGACGGCCTGCGCCATCGCGCCCTGCGCGGCCTGCTCCAGCGACAGTTCGGCGCGGGCGTCATCAACGGCTACACCGAATTCCTGCGCGGGCTGACCGCGAAAACCCTCGACACCGCACTCGCCAAGGGGCGCTTCGACTTCGTCGCCGAGGTCTCCGCCGACTTCCCCATCAACGTACTGGCCCGCCTCCTGGACGTGCCGGACGAGGACACCCGGCAGCTCATCGACTGGGGCAACCGCATCATCGGCAACACCGACCCCGAGTACGCCGACGTCCTGCTGGACAGCGCGGAAAGCGAGAAGTACCGCGACCTTCCCTTCCGTTCGCCCGCCGCCCTCGAGGTCTTCGACTACGGCCGCGAGCTCGCCCGGCAGCGTCGCGGCGGCAACGGCACCGACCTCGTTTCCCGGCTCGTCAACGAGACGCCGCGCGACGGCGTCCCGCTTTCCCCGCAGGACTTCGACAACTACTTCCTGCTGCTCGTCGTCGCCGGCAACGAGACCACTCGTCACACCATCACGCACTCGATGCTCGCCCTCATCCAGCACCCCGACCAGCTCTCCCGTCTCCAGCACGACCCCTCGCTCATCCCGGCCGCCGTGGAGGAGTTCCTGCGCTGGGCCTGTCCCGTGTACCACTTCCGCCGCACCGCCACGCGCGACGTCGAACTCGGCGGGAAACAGATCAAAGAAGGTGACAAGGTCGTGATGTGGTTCGCTTCCGGCAACCGCGACGAGGAGGTCTTCGGCAACCCCTACGACCTCGACGTCGCCCGCCGGCCGAACGACCACCTCACCTTCGGCAAGGGCAGCCCCCACCTGTGCCTGGGCAACCTGCTGGCCCGCACCGAAATCCGGATCATGTTCGAGGAGCTGATCCCCCGCATCGGCCGCATCCGCCTGGCCGGAGACGTCCCCAGGGTACGTTCCAACTTCGTCAACGGCATCAAAAAGCTGCCCGTGGAGGTCACCACCGCCTGACTCGGTCCTGTGTGGACACCGCGGCCGGCTCCGCAAGAGTCACCTGTCGGAATGTCCGGGCTCGTGACTCGACAGACGTCGACGCCTCCCGCGGGTACGCGGGTGCTGGACTGTACCGGGTTGACGGTGACGCCGGGGTTGATCGACGCGCATGTGCATCTCGGGTTGTCCAGTGACATGGAGCCGAGTGAGCTCGCCGAGTACCTCGCGCACCTCGTTGTTCGCCCGTTCGCACGAGTCCTTTGTGTGCTCAACGGCTTCCGAACCGTCGACGAAGGCCCCTGCCCCGGTGACCGGCCAGGCACCACTAGCTTAAAGTGACAAAAAGTCGCTATAGTGGCGGTGGCAGGAGGCCGACGCGACGAAGGAGCGATCATGCGGATTCTGGTCAGTGGAGCGGGAACAGCCGGGCTGAGCGCCGGCATCGACCTGGCGCGCGCCGGTCACGAGGTCGAAATCGTCGAGCGGACGAACCGTCTGCGCGCCAACGGCTCGCCGATCGACGTGCGCGGCGAGGCCATCGAGACCGCGCGCGGTATGGGCATCCTCGACGCGGTGCGCGCACACCGGATCACGATGACCGAGCAGACGAAGTTCGTCGACCGGTCCGGCGCGGCCGTCGCCCCCTTGGTGCTGCAGGAGATCAACGAGACGCCCGACGACATCGAGCTCCCCCGTGAAGACCTCATGGCCATCCTGCGGCAGACCCTGCCCGAGCAGGTCGAGCTGCGCTTCGAGGAGCGCGTCGTGACACTGGTCGACGACGGGGACCGGGTCGCGGTCACCTTCGCCTCCGGCCGCGAGGCCGCCTATGACCTCGTCGTCGGCGCCGACGGAGCGCACTCGGCGGTGCGTCGGCTGGTGTTCGGCGAGGAGAAGGAGTTCACCGAGCACCTCGGGGTGTACGTGGCGATCGGGGACGTGCCCGGCCAGACGGCTCCCGGCACCGCACGCGTGACGGAGATCCTCAACCTGCCGGGGCGCTTCGCCGGCGTGGCCCGCTACCGCGACAAGGCGCTGGGAATCTTCGAGTTCCGGTCCGAGCCGATCGACTACGACCACCACGACCTGGGCGCGCAGAAGCGCATCCTGGCCGAGGCCTTCGCCGGGATCGAGGACTGGAAGGTCCCCGAGCTGGTCAAGACCGTCCTGGCGGACCCCAACCTCTACTTCGACGTGCTCGCCCAGATCATCATGCCGGCCTGGCACAAGGGACGGGTCGTGCTGATCGGGGACGCCGCGCACTGCGCGACCCCGATGGCCGGGCGCGGCGTCTCGCTGGCCCTGCTCGGCGCGTGGACACTCACCGAGGAGCTCGATCGTCACGGCGACGACCTCGAATCGGCGTTCGCCGCCTACGAACAACGCCACCGCCCCCACGCCGCGGCGGCCCAGGAGTTCGCGCGCGGCGGGGCCGACCTCATGGTCCCCGCCACCTGGGAAGCCATCGAGGCGCGCAACACCCGGCTGCGCGCGGCACAGCCGCTGTAGGCTGCCACCCGTGGCAGAGGACGAACCGACGCGAGGGCCCGCCCGCCGCCCGGGCGGGCGCACCGCCCGGGTGCGGCACCGGATTCTCGAGGCCGCCGCCGCGTTGATCGCCCGCGAAGGGATCGGTGGCCTGCGCTACGAACAGGTCGCCGAACTCGCCCAGGTCAACAAGATGAGCGTCTACCGCAACTGGCCCGATCGCACCACGCTGGTCGCCGACGCGCTCACCACCTTCGGCACCGACGCCGCGCCCCTGCACGACTCCGGCGACCTCGACGCCGACCTCGTCGACTTCCTCGAAGCCCTCGCCGCCACCACGGCGAGCCCGCAGGGCCGGGCGCTGCTGAGCGTGGTGGCCTCGGCCAGGGAGAACCCCGAACTGCGGGCCGTCGTCGACGAGGTGTCCGACCGGCGACGGGCGATCCTGCACGACCGCCTGCGGACCGCGGTCGAACGCGGCGAGCTGCCCGCGATCGACGTTTTCTTCCTCGGTGCGATGCTCACCGGACCCGTCCAGCAGTTCGTCACCCGTGGTGAACGCGCGTTCACCCGAGCCGACGCGCAGCGGGTCAGCGCGATCGTGCTCGCGGGCGTCCGCGCCACAGCCGTCCACGACGGCGCCCCGGCCGCCCGCGAACCCGATGCCGGAGAAACCCGGCACCCCTAGATTCTCGCACCAGGGGGCGACCTCGCCGACGGCGGCCGGACGGGAAGTGTCGAACACTCTCCGGGGTTGCGCTTCGGTCACGGTTGAAGATCTTTCGCGCCCTTTCGCGGAAATTTTGAGCCGCTAAGGTATTGTTTCAGCGAAATCCAATGCGGATACTTCCTGCCCGCTATTTGTGTTCCCGGCCACCAGGTGGCGGCCGCGAATATCGGGGGATGGCGTGGCGTGAAGCAATGGAGAGGTTCCTCGGGGTGGGGGTGGCGCCGTGCGGCGAAGTAATGGCGCGTGTCGGTCTGGTGATGGCGATCGCGGTCGCGGCGGGACCACGCGGTCCCCGGCCACTACACCGCGTGCGATAACGCGTACGTAGGTGAAATCCGTTCCGCGACTCCGTTGACAAAGGGAGCGGGAACCCCGAACGCGATGGCTTCGCGCCCGCGCACAGAATTCAGCCAGCAGGAAGGAACCAGGAAAATCACTGCCAAGCGTTTGACCGTCATCGCGAGCCGGCTGACCGTCACCGGGGACGTGCTACTGGGCGCGGGAGCCGTCATGGCGATCGCCGAGCCTTCCGGGCCCGGTTTCAATTTCGGCGCGGCCGGCTCCCTTTTCTTCGGTCAGTGCGCGGCCGGGGCGGGGCTGCTGCTCGGCGTGGTGGCAGCGCTGGCCTGGCTGCGGGGAAGGAGAGGCGACCGGCAGCCTCCCGCACAGCTCCTGGCCCGGGAAAGGCGCCTCAGGGGCTTGACCGCGGCCGCGGTCGGCCTGATGACCATCGGGGCCGCCGTACTGGGCGCGGGTCCTCTCTTCGTCCAAAAGGCACCGGGCAGCGGCTTCAACGATGTCATTCCGGTCTTCCTGGCCGGCCTCGGCGTTTCCGTTGCCGGCTTGCTGGTGGGGACCCTGCCCGCGTTGCACTGGTTGTCGAAGCGGTGGGCCGAGGTCGATCGCTGACGTCGCGCCCTCGTGTCGGCGCAACCGACCACGGCGGCCCAGGCGATACAGGTGTGCGCCCGGCGCGAAGCGGTACGGATCCCTGCTCACCGTCGCTGCCCGTCAGCTTCGACCAGCCCTGTCTCGCGCCCCTGCGCGAGACAGCCGAGACCATCAGGGGCCTACGCCAGTAACGATCGCCGAGGTCCATGATGGACACCTGACCGTCTTGCCCGGTCTTCCTTTTTCCGGGCATCCGAGGCGGGGCGTGCCCACCAGAATCCCGGAGTTCGATGATGCCTGTCTCCCGCGTTCACCTACTCAGCTGCGCCGTCCTGTTCTCGCTCTGCCTCGGTGCTTGCTCCTCGATGCCCGACACTGTCACTTCCACCGCGGAGGCGGGGCCGGGCACGGAGACGGCCTCGGTCGCCCCGCCGCCGGTCGGCGCCGGTTTCGACTACCAGATCGGCGGTCCCTACCCCCCTCCGCCGGGTGTCAGGGTCGTCGCCCGCGACCACAGCGTCGCGCCCGCCGCCGGGCTTTACAACATCTGCTATGTAAACGCTTTCCAGGCGCAGCCCGGTGCCCAGGGCGGTTGGGATCCGGACCTGCTCCTGCGTGACGTCGGCGGCGAAGTGATCATGGACGGCAACTGGGACGAGGCGCTGCTGGACCTGCGGACCGAGGACAAACGGCAGCGGATCGCGGCGAAGGTGAACGGCTGGGTGGACCAGTGCGCCGCCAAGGGATTCCAGGCCGTGGAACCCGACAACTACGACAGCTACACGCGTTCGCGCGACCTGATGAACGCGGACCAGGCACAGGCGTACGTCCGGCTGCTTTCCTCGCACGCCCACCGGAAGGGGCTCGCGATCGCGCAGAAGAACACCTCGGAGCTGTCGGACCGGCGTCGACAGAACGGCCTCGACTTCGCGATCGCCGAGGAGTGCGGCGAGCAGAACAGCTGTGACGGGTTCACCTCGGCCTTCGGCAGGAACGTGCTCGTGATCGAATACGGCCGCGCGGGTCTGGAGAACGCGTGCAACCGCTGGGGTGTCCTGAGCGTCGTCCGCCGCGACCGGGCCGTTTCCCCGAAGACAGCGGGCGGCGACAGGTACGTCCGCGAGACCTGCTGACCGGCCGGGGCACGAACGACAGCGGGCGCCCGCTGCGCGTGCCTCGGCTGGTCAGCGACCGGTGGGGCCGATCCGTTGGGGATCGCGCAGCAGCGGGGCGAAGGCGTGGTCGACCGCGCCGGTGAGCATCGGCTCGGCGAGTTCGCCGGGAACCGGTTGGATGCCTCGGGTGCGGGCGAGGAGTGAGCCTCGGTGGATCTCCCGGGTCAGCACGTCCGGCTCGGCGGCCAGCAAGCCGGCGAGGAAACCGGTCAGCACGATGCGATCGGGGTCCAGGACGGTGGCCAGCCCCGCGAGCCCGGAGCCGAGCACGCTCGCGGCGTGCCGCCGGGCACGCCGCGCCCGTGCGGTGGTGCTCCGGAGTGCTTCCCCGGCGGTGGGAACCGCCGCCGCGCGAGCCAGCGCCGCGCCGTCGGCGTAGCGTTCCAGGCAGCCCCGCGAACCGCACGGGCAGGGCTCGCCACGGGAGTCGACCATGAGATGCCCGGCCTCCACCGCGTGCCCGCCGCCGGTGAAGAGGTTCCCCGCGTTCATCAACGCCCCGCCGATGCCCCGGCCGTCGCAGGTGAGCACCAGCGCGTTCGAGGCGCCCGCCGCGGCGCCGCGGCGGTACTCGGCCATCGCGGTGAGATTGCTGTCCCGGTCGAAGTGCAGCGGGAAGTTCGGCAGCAGCGGTGCCATGAGTTGCCCGAACGGCACGTCGGTCCAGTCGTAGCACAGCGAGGAGTGCACGAACCCATCGCGCTCGCGTAGGGCGCCGGGTATCGCGACGGCTATGCCCGCGCACACACGATCCCGACCGTCCTGTCGCCGGATCGCGTGCCCGATCTGGTCGGCGAGTACGACGGCCAGCCGTTCCGGCTCGACGTCGCGCGCACCGAGAGACCGGAGGCGCGGCGGCGCGATGGGCGCGCCGATGGTGCCGGTGGTGACTTTCAGACAACTCGGTCGCAACACGGCCGCGACGACGAAAGGCGCCTCCGGCGCCGGTACAACCAACGGCGACGGCCGCCCGCGCCCGGAGGCCGCGGTGGTGTCGGTCGTCGTGCGGACCAGGCCCAGCTCGTCGAGTTCGGCGAGGGCCGTGCCCATGGCGCTGCGAGCCAGCCCGAGCGCCGAGGTGGCGCTGCTGCGCGACAACGGCCCGCGGTGGTGCAGCAGTGCCAACAGCCGGGCCGCGGCGGTGCGAGGCGCGGTGTCCGGGGCGTCGGGCGGCGCGCTCGACCGCGGTGGTGCTTCGCGGTGCACCTGACGTAGGGCATGGGCCTGCCCCTCGGCCTCCCCCGCTCTCGCGGAATCAACCTGTCCCGGGTCCGCCCGCTCGGTCACATTGCCTCTTTCCTCCGGCGCACCCCCATCCTATTATGTACTGATGCAGAACAAAATAGCTGCGGAGCTGCGAGTCCGCGCGCTCCTGCTGGACCTCGACGGGACACTGGTGGACTCCCGCGCCGTCGTCCGGCGCAGCTGGCAGCGCTGGGCCGACGCCGTCGGCATCCCGCTGGAGTCGTTCTTCCACCGCACGCACGGGAGGCCGGGCCACGAGGTGATGGCCGAGATCCTCCCGGAACGGCCGGTGTCCGAGAACCTCGCGGACAGCCGCGCACTCCTCGACGACGAAATCAACGACACCGGCGGCGTACGCGCGTTGCCCGGTGCCGTCCGCTTGCTGGCGTCGCTGACCGACATCCCCTGGGCGATCGTCACCGCGTGTACCGAACCGCTGGCGCGGGCGAGACTCGCCGCCGCCGAGCTTCCGGTCCCGCGCGTGCTGGTGACCGCGGAACAAACCGACGCGGGCAAACCCGATCCGGCCGGCTACCTGCTCGCGGCACGGCGCCTCGGTGTCGAACCCTCGTGGTGCGCGGTCATCGAGGACGCGCCGGCGGGGATAAGCGCGGCCATCGCGGCAGGAATGCCCGTGATCGGCGTCGGCGGGCCGACAGAGCCCGCGCCGACCTGGGAACTGGCCGGCCTCGACGACTTGGAAGCGCTTCCGGACGGCGTGCTGCTCCGGCTGATCGGCTCACCCGTTTCCCGAAACGGCGCGCCGAACCCGGCTTGACGGGACGAGAACCCGACGACGGCACCACCGAGGGCGGGTCACGACCCTGTCGCGAGTTCCTCCTCGACCCGGCCGGCCGCGGTCTTGAGCAGCGCGACCCATTCTCGGACCGGGTCGGCGCGGAAGCGTGTGGTCGGCATGGCCAGGGCCATCGCGCCGTACGCCGGCCCGTGCGGGCTCCGCACAGCCACTCCGAGCGCCGTGAGGCCCTTCTCGGTGCGCTGGTCGTTGATGGCGAAGCCCCTGGCCCGCACCCGTGCCAGGTCACGGTAAAGCCGGCGGCCGTCGACGTCCTCCTCGTCACGGTAGAGCTCCGTGAGCTCGTCGGCGGTCTTCGCGGCCAGGATGGCTCGGCCGCCGGCGGTGTGGTGCAGCGGCCTGACGAAACCGGTGCGATCCGCGACGCGCAGGGTCCGGTCGCACTCCACCGTGGAGATGAAGCGGCCGTCGGTCCCGACGGGCACGAGCAGGGTGACCGTCTCGTTGACGAGCCCCATGAGCCACCGCATCTGGGGCTGCGCGACCTGCCACAGTCGCTGGGCACCGGGGTCGGGTGGCTCGACGGATGTGAGCATCGGGCCGGGGCGGTAGAGCCGGTCGGCGTCCTGGGTCGCGAACTCGCGGTAGACCAGCGACGTCAGCAGCCGGTGCGCCGTCGAAGGAGCGATCGAGATCCGCTGGGCGATGTCCACCAGCCGCAACGGCCCCTCCTGCTGAAGCAGGGTGGCGACCTGCAGGGCGTGATCGACCGAGGTCAACAGCGACGTCGGCGGATTCCGCATGGAGGAAAAGTATAGCGGCTCACCTCGTCCTCGGAGATCGTTCGGCCATGGCCTCATCCACCAGTCCGAGCCTGCCGCGCAGCACCGCGCCGGACCAACCGGAAATGACTCCCGAGCTGGACCGGCTCTACTCACGTTTCGAGGAGGAATCGCTCGTACCGCTGTGGTGCGAGATCGGCGACCTCATGCCGACCACGCCCAGATCGGCGGCGCGGCCGCACCGGTGGTCCTGGCACTCGCTCTCCGCGATGGCCGCCCAGGCGGGCACCTTGGTGCCGGTGGGTCGTGGCGGGGAGCGCCGGGCGCTGGCGCTGGCGAACCCCGGACTCGGGGGGCGCCCGTTCGCCACTCCCACGGTGTGGGCCGCGATCCAGTACCTCAACCCGGGCGAGGACGCGCCGGTGCACCGGCACACGCAGAACGCGTTCCGGTTCGTCGTCGAGGGCGAGGGTGTGTGGACCGTGGTCGACGGCGATCCGGTCGCGATGCGTCGCGGCGATTTCCTGCCGCAGGGAGGCTGGCACTGGCACGGCCACCTCAACACCAGCGACGCCCCCATGGCCTGGATCGACGGCCTGGACATTCCCTTCGCCTACGCCACCGACTCCACGTTCTTCGAGTTCGGTCCCGACCAGGTGGGCGACGTGGGCACCCCGGAGCGGTCGCGTTCCGAGCGGCTGTGGGGACACCCGGGGCTGCGTCCGCTGACCCGGCCGGCCCCTGCGCCCAAGACGCCGCTGCTCGCCTACCGCTGGGAGCACACCGACGGGGCGCTGCGTGAGCAGCTGGCGCTGGAGGCGGAGGGCTACCCGGTCACCCCGGAACCCGGTCACGCGGCGGTGCGCTACACCAACCCCACGACCGGCGGCGACGTGCTGCCGACCCTGCGTACCCAGTTCCACCGGCTCGCACCCGGCACCGCCACCGCGGAGCGCCGCGAAGTGGGTTCGGCGGTCTTCCAGGTCTTCGAAGGATCGGCCCGGGTCACGGTCGGCGACTCGGCCTGGGACGTCGACCGCGGTGACCTGTTCGTCGTCCCGTCCTGGCAGGCGCTCACCATCGCCACCGAACCCGGGATCGACCTGTTCGAGTTCACCGACGCACCGATCTACGAGCGGCTCGACCTCGCGCGAGCAGCGGCCACCCACGGGAGCACACGATGAGACTGGCCACGATCCTGGTCGACGACACCAGCCGCGCCGCCCGCGTCGACGGCGAGACGTACACGGCACTGGCCGCGGCCGATGTCCGCGAACTGCTCGAGGATCCCGCGTGGCGGGCGAAGGCGCAGGAGCCGGGTGAGCGGTACACCGCCGCGGAGGTCCGGCTCGCGCCGGTGATCCCGGCACCGGGCAAGGTCGTCTGTGTCGGCCTGAACTACCGGACCCACATCCTCGAGATGGGGCGCGACCTCCCCGAGTACCCCACCCTGTTCGCGAAGTTCGCCGACACCCTCATCGGCGCCCACGACGACATCGTGCTCCCCCCGGAGTCCGGCTCGGTCGACTGGGAGGCGGAGTTGTGCGTGGTGCTCGGCGCCACCGTCCGCCGTGCCACGTCCGAACAGGCGGCCGCCGCGATCGCGGGATTCACGGTGCTCAACGACGTCTCGATGCGCGACTGGCAGTTCCGCACCCGGGAATGGTTGCAGGGGAAGAACTTCGAAGCCAGCACGCCGATCGGACCCGTGCTGGTCACCCCCGACGAGCTTCCGGGCGGCGTTCGGCCCGGCCTGACCATCACCACCGCGGTCGACGGCGATGAGATGCAGCGCGCCGACACCGGTGATCTGGTCTTCGATCCGGTCGCGCTGGTCGAGTACGTCTCGACGATGATCACGCTCCGCCCCGGCGACGTGATCGCCACCGGCACGCCGGGCGGCGTCGGCCACGCCAGGAAACCGCCGCGCTATCTGACCGCGGGAAGCGAGGTCGTCACCACGATCGAGCACATCGGTTCGCTGGAGAACACGGTGAGGGCCGAGTCGTGACGACGTCCTCCACCGCGTACCTGACGTGGATGCGGGCGGGGACCGAGCGGCTCCTCGGAATCGTCGACGGGCTGGAGGAACCGCGGTTCGCCGAGCCGTCGTCGCTACCGGGGTGGACCATCGGCCATCTCGTGGCTCACGTGCACTACAACGCGTGTGCCCTGGGGCGACTGGCTTCGTGGGCCGCCACCGGCGTCGAGACCCCGATGTACGCCGGCGCGGAGCAACGTGAGCGGGAGATCTCCACCGGGGCGGCCCTGCCGCCCGCGGAGCTGAAGGAGCTGGTCCGCGAGTCGGCGGCCCGGCTCGACAGCCTCTTGTCCGCGCTGACCGACGAGCAGTGGACGAGCCACGTCGTCACCGCCCAGGGACGCACGGTCTCCGCCGAGGAGATCCCCTGGCTCCGGGTCCGCGAGGTCGTGGTCCACGGGGTGGACCTGGCCGGTGACACCTGGGAGCAGTGGCCGGAGGAGCTGTTGGAAGCGCTGGTCCGCGAGATCGTCGAGCAGCGCCTTGCCCGTGGCCAGGCCGCCGTTCTGGCGGGCGTCCTCACGGGCCGATCGTCCGGGCCCCTCCCGCCCTGGCTCTAGGCGGACCGCTTTCCCGAGCTTTCACGGCGCGACCACGCGCCGGTCACTGGCGACCCGAAACGAGGAACCGGCATGCAGGATCCGACCGTCACGCCCGCCGCCCCGGCCAGGGCTCGTCGCGCGGCGATGCGCGTGACCCTGCTGTGCTGGATCATCGTGGTGATCGAGGGCTACGACATCGTCGCCTTCGGCACCGTCGTCCCTGTGCTGCTGGAGAACCCGGAAAACGGGTTCACCGCGGAAAACATCGGCTGGATCGGCTCGGCCGTCTTCGTCGGCGCGATGGCCGGTGCGCTGTCCTCGGGTGCGCTCTCCGATCGTTACGGCAGGCGGCCCGTGGCCATCGGGGCGGTGACGATCTTCACCTTGTTCACGGTCCTGTGCGGGACGGTCGGCAGCGTCTGGCCCCTGGCGCTGTTCCGGCTGCTCGCCGGGCTGGGCATCGGGGCGATCATGCCCGCGGCGTCCGCGCTCACCCTGGAGTACGCGATCCCGCGGTATCGCACCCTGACCTACACCCTGATGCTGTCCGGCGTACCGGTCGGTGGCGTGTTCGCCGCGGTGACGGCGTTGCCGGTCATCCCGGCCTGGGGCTGGGAGGCGATGTTCCTGCTCGCCGGAGCGCCCGGCGTGCTCTGTCTGTTCCTCACCGCCAGGTACCTCCCCGAGTCGCCGCAGTTCCTCGACGCCATCGGGCGCCGCGACCGCGCCACGGCCATCCGCGCCCGGTTCGGGCTGGACGCGCCGACACTCGAAGTGGTCACGCGAGAGAAGACCGAGGGGATCTTCGGCCGGTCCTACCGGGGCGCGTCGGTCGTGTTCGCCATCGCGACCTTCTGCGGGCTCTTCGCCTGGTACGGACTCGCCACCTGGCTCCCCGGCCTGATGTCCAAGGCGGGTTACGCGCTCGACTCGTCCCTGGTCTTCCTGCTGGTCCTCAACCTCGGTGCGGTGACGGGATCGCTGGTCATCGCCGCTGCGACCGACCGGTGGAGCCACCGGCCCGTCGTCGTCCTCACCTGCCTCGGCATGGCCGCCGCCTTGATGGCGCTCTCGATCAAGCTGCCGTCGTTGCCGCTCCTGGTCTGCATCGCCGTGGCCGGCGTCGGCGGGCACGGCGGTCAGATCCTGATCAACGCCTTCGTCAGCGTCTCGTATCCGACCGGCCGCCGAGCCCGGGCCCTCGGCTGGTCCCTCGGCGCCGGCCGCGCCGGCACGATCGTGGGACCGATCGTCATCGGCTGGGTGGTCAGCGGCAGTGACCCCCTGATGGGGTTCGCCGTCTTCGCCGGACTTGCCGTCATCGCGGCGATTCTGCTGGCGCTGTGCCCCCGGACCCCCGCCCTCCGTGCACACAACGGCTGACCCTTTCCCCTTTACAGAACGGTTTCGAGCATGACGACGGCCTCACCGAGCCGGTGTGGACCGCGAAAGTCGACCGGCCGCCGCGGCTCGCGGGAGCTGAAACGCATGGCTCCGGTGGAGCGACGGGCTTGAAGCCGTCGTCGCTGAGCGAATCGCGTGTGGCCGGAGCGTCGAACTCGGGTCCGCACGATTCCCGTCCGTACTAGTACGCTTTCCCGGAAACCGCTAGTACACCCTCCGCGAACTGTTCTAGTTGACAGAGCTATCACGGGCAGTTACTGTCTATTTACACACCTGGCTGAAGTAGATGAGCTGAACGCCCACTTCATGCCAGTTTGTCCAATGGGGGAACACCGTGGCTTTCTGCGATTTGCTTCTTTCGCAAACCTCCGCACCGCACGTTCACCGGACCCGCGAGGCTTCGACGCGGAACAGTGCCGAGATTCAGGGCGAGAAATCTCCGCATTAAGGCATTGAGCACGTCCTTCCATCGCCTCGATGGATAAACGTTCAGTGACCGGAAAGTAGCAGACAAATGACCCGGTGGTCACGGCAAACCACTGCCCGGGTTCGCCGAGTCCTTGCCAGCCGACTGAGATGTGTCCTTGATTTCCGTTTCGCAAGGGAGGAAATTCGATGAGGTTTCGGGATCTGGTGCGTGCGCGAGGCCCCCGCTCGGGGCGAGGCGCGCTGGTGGTCGCTTTCACCGCGCTCACCTTGTCGGCAGGGCTCGGTGCCACCGGGTACGCGGCGGTCGCGGCCACGGACCGGACGAATGCCGCGGAACTCGGGAGCAGACAGTCTTTCTCCTCTGTCACCGAGCCCAATAGCGTGTCCCGGCCCGCGCCCAAGGCGAGGTACACCTGCGTCACCGGGAACAACGTCCGGTACCGGAGCGGGCCCGGCGTGCGGTACAAGGCTTTAGGGCAGGTGAACCGCGGACAGGGGGTCGATATCGCGGGCGCCGCCTTCGACCCGACGGACGGGAGCTACTGGGACAAGGTGAACCTGTGGGGCGGCCCGGCCGGCGTCTGGATTTCGATGGACTTCGTCGGGACGTGTGGCTGAGCGGCTCGCACCGCTCGGACAAGAGGTTCAGCCATGGTGGTGTTCGCGGCCGGTCCACCCTCGTCCGAGGCGTCGACGTGATCTGCTGAGCACGCAAGAAGATCCATCCGGCCGGGAGGCAGCCGCCGCTTCGCCTCCCGGCCGAATGGGCACCAGCCGGTACGGCAGTTTCCCGAGCCTCGCCGCCATCCTTCTCCCTTGAGCCGCCCGACTCCGATGTGTACGATACGCGTATCGTACACATCGGGAGTGATCATGGTCCGCGGCAAGCTGCGTGAGGACGCGATTCTGGGCGCCACCCTGGAACTACTGGCCGAGTCCGGATACCGGGCGTTGACGATGGACGCCGTCGCCGCCCGCGCGCACGCCAGCAAGACGACCATCTACCGCCGATGGCGCAACAAGGCCGAGTTGGTCCGGGCCACGCTCGACGCGTACGACAGTCAGTCCAACGACGACGTCGAGGACACCGGAACCCTGCGCGGTGACCTGCTCGCCGTAGTGGGCATGCTGCGCGTCAAGTCGACGCAGCTGCCGGTCACGCTGTACCACGAGATGCTCGAGATCTCGCGGCACGACAAGGAACTCGACGCCGCTCTGCGGGCCCACCTCGCCAACGAGGAGGTCTCCCCCGTGCTGGCGCCGATCCGCCGGGCGGTCGAGCGCGGGGAACTGCCCGAGGACGTGGACACCGATCTCATCCACGACGTCGCCGAAGCCATGATCCTTCACCGCGTGCAGTACGGCGAGTTCGACGACGCCTTCACCGTCCGGCTCGTCGACGACGTCCTGCTCGTCCTACTCACCCGGGGAGAGAAATGACGATCGTGATCGCGGGTGCCGGACCCACCGGGCTCACGCTCGCCTGCGAACTGGCCCGCCGCGGCGTGCCGTGCCGGGTCGTCGACAAGGCGCCCGGACTGTTCCCGGGTTCCCGCGGCAAAGGGCTCTCGCCACGCACCCAGGAGGTGTTCGACGACCTCGGCGTGATCAACTCGATGCTCGCCGACGGTGCCCCGTTCCCGAAGTTCCGGATGTACGCCGGCCACGAGATCGTGTCCGACCGGGACATCTCGGAGATCCTCGGCACCGAGCCGGCCAGGCGCACCCGTGAGGTGCCCTACCCGGGGATCTGGCTGATCCCCCAGTGGCGTACCGACCAGCTGCTGTACGAGCGGTTCCTCGACCTCGGCGGCACCGTCGACTTCGGTGTCGAGGTGACCGGGTTCGACCAGGACGGCGACCAGGTCACCGTGCACACCTCGGCAGGCCCGATCGAGGCCGGCTACCTCGTGGGGTGCGACGGCGGGCGCAGCACGGTCCGCAAGTCGATGGGTGTCGGGTTCGCCGGTGAGACGTTCGAGGCCGAACGAACCCTGATCGGTGACGTCCGGGCCGACGGCCTGTCCGGTACGCGCTGCCACGTCTTCACCCGCGACGGCGACATCACCGGGCGGTTCTCGCTGTGGAACCTGCCCGGCGGCGACTACTGCCAGTTCGTCGCGACCGTCCAGGCCGAGGAGGTCCCGGAACTGACCCTGGCGGCGGTGCGCGGGCTGCTGCGGGAGAGGTCCGGCCGCGACGACATCCACCTGCACGATCTGCGCTGGATCTCGCTGTACCAGGTCAACGCGCGGATGGCCGACCGCTTCCGGACCGGCCGGGTGCTGCTGGCCGGTGACGCGGCGCATGTGCACTCCTCGGCCGGCGGGCAAGGCCTGAACACCAGCGTGCAGGACGCCTACAACCTCGGCTGGAAACTCGCGGCCGTGTGGGGTGGCGCGCCCGAGGAGGTGCTCGACAGCTACGAAGCCGAGCGGATGCCGATCGCCGCGCACGTGCTCGGGGTGAACAGTGCGTTGCACCACCTGAACTTCCGCACGCCACCGCCGGGGACGACCCCGGCGATCGACCAGCTCGACATCACCTACCGCGACGGACCACTGGCCGTGGACGACCGGCGGGAGCCGGGGAGGTTGCGGGCCGGTGACCGCGCGCCGGACGGACTGCTCGACGACGGCACGCGACTGTTCGATGTGTTCCGTGGCCCGCACTTCACGGTACTGGCGTTCGCCGTGCCGGGTCTGCCGGACTTCGGGCCGGGGGTGCGGGTGCGACAGGCGGCGAAGTCGGACGGTTACGACCTCGACGACGGCACGCTCGTGGTGGTGCGGCCGGACGGTCACGTCGGCGCGATCACCCACCAGCCGGAGACCGCCCGCGCGTACCTCGACCGGTTCCGGCCGCCGACGGCCACGTGACACCTCAGGGACGTCGCGGTCCGCTCAACCGATCAGGACGCCACCGGGCGGCGGGTGGATGCCATACTCGGGGCGCGGGGCCGGCCCAGGATTCGGGTCGTGGAACCGGCCCCGTGGTCAGACGGTGTGTTCCCGGTATTCCTGACGGGTGCTCCGGCTCAGCCGAACAGGTCGCTGCAGACCTTTCCGGCGACGGTGGTCAGCAGGACGAGCGCGGGCACGGCGATCAGCATGATCACCGCGCACCCGCCCCTGCTGGCCCCACTGTCCTTCTTCCGGTGTTTTCCGCCCATGGGCGTCTCCTTTCCGATCACCGGCCGCGGTCGCGGCCCGGCGGCTTTCCCTGGTGGCGAAAGCCCGGAGGACACCGCGCGCGTGCGGCGGGCGAAGCGACACCGGGTGACACCAGCCTGTGGCGGAGTGCTCCGCGTGCGCGGTGGTGGGGTGCGGGTGCGGGTGCTGGTCAGGGGCATCAGGCATCCGGGTCGTGTCACGAGGGTGGCGGGGCCGGGCAGGTCTCGCGCGGCGCGCCGATCGCCTCTTCGGCGGGCGCCCGCCTCACTGTGGTCGTCCGGAGCGCGCTCTGTTCTTGTGCCGCAACAAAATGAGGATGGCCTGGCGCAGGCCGGGCGCCTCGCAGCGTCCCTGGAGGCGAGCGGCGGCCTCGAGGGTGATCAGCTCGCGGACGACGTCGTCGAGCACCGTCACGGCCGGGCGGGGCGTGGCCTGGGACAGCACCGGCGCGCCGGGAGGGATCGCCGGCCGGTCGCGGACCCGCTTCCAGACCGCCATGGTGTCCTCGACCTGGCGGGCCAGCGGTGTGCTCTCGGTACCGGGCACGGCGCTGAGGACGATCGTGAGCAGATTGCGCACCAGGGCTTCGTTCGGGACGGTGTCGCGTTTGAAAAGATCGCTCAGGGTGCTCTTCGGGATCGGGTTCTGCGGATCGAGGGCGGCGGAACGTTTCTGGATCCTGCGGTAGGGCAGGTTCGTGCGGGTGACGAGATGTTTCAGGTACTGGATGAAACCCTTCTCCGTGGTGATGTGCTCCGGGGCCTGCGGAACGCTCGGCTCCACCAGCGCCATCCGCGGGATCGTCGGCGGATCGGCGGACTCGGCCAGGCGCTGCGGAGACCGGGCCCGCGCGGCGGCGTGGTGCAGCCGGCGCAGGGTGTCCAGCACATCGCTGTCGGCCTCGCAGGCCAGCGCGATATCCCGGTAGATCGGCCAGCCGAGCAGCTGCTCGGACCGCGGATCCCAGGCACCGTGCAGCACGTGCTCGGCGACGTCGTGCAGCTTCAGCCTGATCTGCCAGAGGTTGGTCGCGATCGGCAGCGCGGCGACCTGGGTGTGCAGCTCCCGCACGGCGCGGCGAGCCGGGTCCTCGTTCACGCGGCCGGAGTCGCCGGGGCGACGGCGGCCCGGTCGTCCTCGGCGGCCCGCGGCGGGACGGCCCGCGACGGTAAGCAGGGCAGCGGGTATTGCCTCGGGGAGCAACGCATCGGTTCCGGTTCCAATCTTTGTCAGCACGGAAATCGCGGGTGAAGTGGGTGGAACCCCGTGCGACCGGGACGGGTGCAACCGTCGGATCCGGCGCGGCCGGGGCCAGCCCGACAACGATCGAACCTACTCGGTCCATATTGCACAAGACAAAAAGAAGCAAGATCGGTCCGAGTTTGTCCGGAAAGTATTCGGTCAGGTCCGGCAAGTAACACCACCATCTGGATCCCCTGTGACGCGGATTACTTTCCGTCTTATCTTCCGTCAGCCGCGCGACCGGGCAAAAGTACAGGTCAACGCGCCGGAAAACATGGTTTCCCGGCACACAGGGCTGTCCGGGCCCTGTCCGAGGAATGGGCCTACCGGGTGGTATTCACACATGATGGATGATTCAATTACATCGTTGGCGTCTTGACCGGGATCGGGGTTTGGCCCAGGCGCCGGTTTCACCGGTTCTCAGCGCTGCGGGTGAGGATCGTTCAGTCGAGCGCCCGGCCGGGTAGCCGGTGCAACGGCCCCCCGGGCCTCGGCTCCCCCGCCGCGCATTCTGCCTGCCACGCATTCGCTCCCTCGTCCCGAATGCTGGAATGCACATGCACTTGCCCAGGCGAGTGCACGAGCCTTTACTTGCGCCCCGGAGAGGCGGGCGGCGTGGAAGTTCACTTGTTCGAACAGATACGGGTGGTCGTTCACGGGACCTGGATCTACCGTTCGGCGACACGAATACGCCGACCCGTAATACATCACGTCAGGTAGCAAGGACTAGCGGTACTGTAGCCGCCTCATGTGGTGCACCCGCCCGACCGGGAAACCTGGAAACTGATCTTTCCCGCCACCGGAAGATCAGGGCACGACAAAGGAGAATGGGTTTTCTCCCCTTCGCGGGCCGGGCGCGGGCACCGTGGGAGTTGCCGGGGAGTGATATCCGAGTACCGCGAAGGGCGGTGCGCGCGGGAGCGCACCTGAGGAGGGCTGGGACAACCGTGGTGACCGACAGGACCGCGTACCAGGGACGCGGGCAAGGGATCCTGCGCAACCTGAAATCCACCGAGGACTTCACGCACAAGAGCAGGCTCAGCCTCGAAGCCCGCCAGCTGATCCTCTACCTGGTGGTCGTGCTCACCGACCAGGCGGGCAGCCTGACCACGCTGATCACCAAGGTGCGCGCCGCCTACGGCGCGCGGGACGGCCACTGGGCGGCCCACCGCAACGCCAAAAGCCTGCACAACCTGTTCGCCAAGACGCTCGGCAAGGGCGCCGAACGCGTCCCCCGCTGGAACCGCATCGACGACCTGCTCGCCGTCTTCCTCCCTCCCGACCAGCTTCCCGCCGTCCGCGCCGTCACCGCGTACCTGTACGGCCAGGCCGAGAGCTCGGACACCCCGGGCTTCGCCGGGCAGCCACACACCCCGCCGTGGGCCGGCGAGCCGATCGTGACCGTCGAGACGATCCGCGCCTACGCCCCGCCGATCGTCCCGCTGGACCGAACCGACCGCGACACCGCCTCCGACGACGGCATCTCCGGCGACCTCGACCTCGGCCTGGTCGAAGCACACCGTGAACTGGCCAAGCGCACCGAACTGCTGACCGGCATAACCAAGGCGTTCCAGTACGAGCACAGGCGGGCCAACAACCTCGAACAACAGGTGAAAGACCTCGAAGACCGGTTGGGCAAGAGCGAGAAAGAGCGGCTCGAGGCGGTCAAACGGGCCGCGCTCGGGCTCGTCGCACGCGATCACCACCGCGCGGTGTGCGACGCCTACGACAACCTCGAAGGACGATATCTCCAGACCCTGCGCTACATGATCCCCGGCGCCGACGACGACATCCTCCGGCAGATCATGCACGGCCAGACCCAGGGCGTGCGGCCCCGCGGCATCCGCATCGGCCGGGTCCCCCACCCCCGCGACGCCACCGGGCCGCAGGTCGGTGCCACGAAACCGTTCTCACCCCGACATTCCCGATCCCAGCCCGCCGGCGGGGAAGTGGTCAGCCTCGATTACTTTCCCGCCCGGAATCCGGACGCCGTGTAGCGGGAAAGATCAGACGGGCAGTGCGGGCAGCAGCTTGTCGAGTGTGATCGGCAGGTCGCGCATCCGCACTCCCGTGGCGTGGTGCGCCGCGCGCTGGCTCCTTCGTCGCCGGAACAAGCCCGGTTACCCCGGCGGCACAAGGACAAACCATCCCGCTCGGCCGGACGCGAGGCACCCACCGGCCGAGAGCAATCAATTCGGTCTACGACTCCGGGTTTCGGCCCGTCGGCGCGCGGGTACCCGGACGCGCCAGCGGGGAAGGGAGCCGGGATGTCGGGGCCGATGTTCGCGGGGCTGTTCGTCAACACTGAACGTGTCGACGACGCGGCCGAGGTCACCCTGGTCGGCGAGTTCGATCTGGAGAGTGTCGCGCCCGTCACCGAAGCGCTCACCGCCACCCTCGCGCCCCCACCGCCCCGGCTGGTCCTGATCGACCTGTCGAACCTCACGTTCATCTCCGGCACCGGCGTGTCGACGCTGCTCGGCGCATTGGCCGAAGCCATCTACCGCGGCGCCGATCTCCGGTTGTACGGGCCTCGGCACCGGATCGTCCGCCGTGCCATGGCCGTCACCGGCGCCGACCACCTGCTGCGGATCTATCCGACCCACGCCGACGCCGTCCGTGACACGGCGAGGCTGACGACGTGGCCGGGCCGGCGGTGACAGGAACCGGGTTTACCCAGAAGTTGGTGAAACATCGTGGACGTTGACCGAACCGGCGTTCGGCTGAGCACGACCTCCCGCGATGGCGCGACAGTCGTCACCGTCACCGGCCTGCTCGATCTGCCGAGTTGCCCGGACCTGCGCGACGGGCTGCTGAAGATCGCCGCCGAATCACCGGGCGGCGTGGTGGCCGACATCGACGCCCTGCGGATCCGGGACCGCGCCCTCATGAGTGTGTTCTCGGTGGTCGCCAAAAGAATCGGCGACCGGCCGGGCATTTCGTTCGCACTGGTCACCCGGCAGCCCGGGCATCGGGCGATGCTCGCGGCGAGGTCGGTGAACCGGTTCGTCCCGGTGTACCCGGACGTCACCGCCGCACTGGCGGCCCCGGCCCCGCCGAGAAACCGCCGTGCCACCCGGTCGATCGGCCGCTCCGACGGCGCGGAACGCGAGGCACGAGAGTTCGTCAGGAGCGTCTGCGCCGAATGGTCGGTACCGGATCTGACCGACGACGCGGCACTGATCGTGACCGAGCTCGTGGGAAACGTGGTCCGGCACACCACTTCGCTGCCGCGACTCCGGCTGGAGCTGCGGACGGGCATCCTGACCGTCTCGGTGGCCGACGACGACCCGCGCCCCGCGGCGCAGCGAGAACAGGTCAGGGCGTTCGGGCCGGGCGTCGGGCTGCGGATGGTCGCTCAGCTCAGCAAGGCCTGGGGCTGCAGTGCCACCGCGGAAGGCGGCAAAGTCGTTTGGGCCGCTCTCACCGCCTAGGCGGATCGCGCCGTAGTCGGGTGGCCGCGCCCGCGCCCATGCCCGCGATGGGTGGTGTGGCGTGCACGGCGTCGCCGAGGTCGGTGATCCGGCCGGCGTGCCACGGCGCGAGGTCGGCCGCGGGTCGAGGCGGCGTTGAACCGGAACGCGGCCACGCCGTCCGGATCGGCGCGGGCGATGACCTCCAGTGTGCGGTCGGCCCACCCGTGGGCGCGGAACCGGCCGAGCAGCGCGGTTCGCAACCGGACGCCGCGCAGGTCGCGCGGGGTCGAGGAATCCGATGTAGAGCGCGGCGCCGCGCGGGCCGATCGCCAGCGCCGAGCGCGGCCCGAGGCGCCGCTGCTCGGCGGGGCCGAGGTCGGCGCGCCGGGTGCGCCCGGAAAATCCGATGATGCCAGCCGGGTGGTCGGTCGGGCCCGCCGCCAGGTGCCGGGCGACGACCGAGTGGGTGCCGTCGGCGCCGACCACCAGATCCACGAGGACGTTCCGCGGTCGTGTCCACCGCGGTCACTTCGAGGCGGACGGCGTATCGAAGCTCGCGCCCATCCCGACACCGGCCCCGCCGTCGACCGGAATCACCGCGCCGGTGACAAATCCCAGATTCGGCGACACGAGCGCACCGACCACGTCGGCGAACTCGCGGGGCTCCCCGACACGTCCCACCGGCAGTCCGCTCCCCAGCCGAGCCTTGGACAGTTCTGGCTGCCTGTCGAGTGTTCTGCCCAGCAACGGGGTGTCGAAGTAGCCGGACAACAGGGTGTTGACGGTGATGTCGTGCTTCCCGACCTCCAACGCCAGGGTCCTGGCGTAACCGATCACCGCGGACCACACCGCCACGGGCGCCGCCATGCCGACGGCCGGGCGCTCGACGACAGCCGAGACGACGTTGAGGATGCTGCCCCCTTCGGCCATCATGTGTGGCAGCGTCGCTCGCACGGACCTGACAACGTAGAAGAAGTGGCGCTCGAAGGCTTGAAGCCACACGTCGTCGGTGAGTTCCGGGATCCGGCGGATCGGCGGTCCGCCGTCGTTGGTGACCAGGACGTGGACAGCCTCTCCGAACCGCGCGAGCGTCGCGGCCGTGACCCGCTCGAGGTCGGCCTCGACCGAGCAGTCGGCGGCAAGCCCGAGTACCCGCTCATGGCCGTACTCGCCGGCAAGGTGTTTCGTGGCGGCCGAGACCTTCTCCGCGCGACGCGCGAAGATCGTGACAAAGGCACCTTCACGCAAGAGGCGATCAGCGATCGCGAAACCCAGGCCATCGCTGCCACCGCCCACCACGGCTACCTTCCCGGTCAGTCCCAGGTCCATCATTCGACTCCGATCGCGGTAAGGAATGCTTCGGCATTGCCCGAGAACACGTCGTCGAGGACCTCCGACGAGTAGCCTTGCGCACACCACTCCGACACCAGCCGTTCGTGGCTGAGCATCGGGTAGTCGGCGCCGAAGAAAACCCGCTTGCGGAGCCGTTTCCCGATCTCACGCCTGAGTTCCTCGGGGAAATGGCGCGGAGACCAGCCGTGGAGTTCCATCCAGACGTTCGCTTTGTGAAGTGCGACCGCGATCATCTCCGACTGCCATGGCCACGCCACCCGCGCCGCGATCACGTTCAGATCGGGATGGGTCGCCGCGATACGGTCGACGTGGCGGGGGTGGCAGCCCTCGAGGGTAATGCCCATACCGCCACGGGTTCCGGCGCCGGTCGCGGACATGCCCACATGAACGAGAACCGGACGGTTGGCCTCGACGCACAGGTTCAGGCAGGTCTCCCACTCCGGCCGGTCGGGTGTGCCTGCCGGAGTGAACGAGTGAACCGTCAGCCCGATCAGTCCCGGCCCCGCACTCAGGCAACGCTCGAATTCCTTGACATGAGCCGGCTGCGTGGGATCGATACCGATCCAGTGGCCGAGCACGACGTCGGGGTTCCTGCGAGCGAAGTCGAACGCGTAGTCATGCTGGTCCCGTACCGCGCCGACGTCCATTCTGTACGTGAACGCGAAGTCGAGCATCACCCTGGCGTTGGCCTGACGAAACTGTGCCGCCTGCTCATCTTCGCCGACGAAGTTCATGTCCCACTTAAAGTAGCCCCGCAGAGCCTCTCGGTCCTCGGCGGTCTCGTACGGACTTCCCCTCCAGCCTCGCTCGGTGCCCCAGTGGGAGTGGAAGTCGATCAGCCGGGGTGGCGGTTTCATCAATGCCGTATACCTTTCGTGAATGGTTGCCGGAACGACCGGGGAATTTCAATGGACCTCGCGCGCCGAATCGCCCCAGTACGGTGCGCGCAACGCTTTTTTGTCCACTTTTCCGACCGTCGTCCGGGGAAGCGAGTCGACGACCACCACCTTTTTGGGCGAGTACATCGAGCCCTTGACCTGTTTCACGAAGGATTGGAGGGCGGGGACGTCGACGACCTGCCCGGGGCGTGCGACCACGAACGCGGTGACGAGCTCGCCCCACCTGTTGTCGGGCACGCCGATCACCGCCGCCGAGCCGACCGAAGGATGCCCCGCCAGAGCGGCTTCGACTTCGCTCGCGTAGATGTTGAAGCCACCGGAGACGATCATGTCCTTCTTGCGGTCGACGATGTACAGCAGACCCTCGTCGTCCTGGCGGGCCAGGTCCCCGGTGTGCAGCCAGCCGCCCTTGAGCGCGGCCTCGGTCTCCTCGGCGAGGTTCCGGTAGCCGAGCATGACCCCGCGGCCGCGCATGGCGATCTCGCCCACCTCGCCGACGGGAACGTCATGACCGTCCTCGTCGATCAGCCGGACGCGGTTCCCGAGCACGGGACGACCACAGGAGGCAAGCCGCTCCAGGCTCGCGGTCTCGTGCGCGGCCTTGGGCAGGACCGTCCCGATGCCGGTCGACTCCGTCTGCCCGTATATCTGGGAAAAGACCGGGCCGATGCGCTCACGAGCCTCGGCCAAGCGCACCGGAGACATCGGCCCGGTGGCGTACCAGATCACCTCGAGGCTGGACAGATCCCTCGTCTCCGGGCGCTCATGGTCCAGCAGCGTGTAGATCATCGTCGGGATGCCGCTGACGCAGTTGACGCGCTCCGCCTCGATGAGGTCGAGGAACCGGCCGGGATCGAAACCCTGCTCGATCACGACGGTACCTCCGCGAAGCAGCGTTGGGAGGACACCGAGCCCGGCGGCATGGGTGAGCGGCGCCGAGGCCAGGTACCGCGGCAGGCGCGGCTGTTCGAAATCGGCCATGTGCGCGTAGACCAGCTGCACCATCGACCGATGAGGCTGCATCACGCCCTTGGGCCTACCGGTCGTTCCCCCGGTGTACTGCAGCCACGCGAGGTCCATCTCGGTGGCCGGACCGGGATCCAGGGGTCGGACCGCGTGGGACTCGCCCTCGGGCAGGCCGCCCGAAGCCGGGATCACCATCAGGTGTGCCAGCGAGCCGACCTCGGCGAGGATCTGCCGCCCGTGCTCCTCCAGGGGCACGGTCACCACCAGCACCGTGGCCTTCGCGTCCTCGCAGACGACGATGTGGTCTTCGACCGAGGCCAAGGTCTGAAGGCCGGTGAAGCGCGCCCCCAAGAGGTAGGTCGCGGCTTGGACGATCCAGGACTCGGGCATGTTCGGGCTGAGCATCGTGACACCCACTCCGAGCCCCACTCCGCGATGGGCCAGCGCGGTCACGTACCGCGAGACGAGCTCTCGGACCTGGGCGTAGGTCAGCCGCCGAGCACCGGCGACGAAGGCCTCGGACGAGCTGTGCCGGGTGAGGGCCTGCACGATGAGGTCGCCCAGCGTCACACCGGAGGAAGCCGTTGTGGCAGCTGCCGAAACGGGATCGCTCCGCACCTTGACGGGATGAGACATACCTCAACGATCGGCGTTCCCGGGCGGACGTACCACCGATGTTCCGCCAGCATTTACCGATAACCCGCCACGCTGACGCTAGTCGTGAGCCGCACGCGCCGCGGAGCGGTAGCGACCGGGGGTCTCGCCGACGAGATCGGTGAAGGCGTCGATGAAGCTGCTCGGGTTCGCCCAGCCCAGCCGAGTCGCCGTGTCGGTGACCGAGGTGCCTTCGCCGAGTTCGAGCAGCGCCCGCTGAACGCGCAGCAACGTGCGCCACTGGTGAAAGCTCATCGACAGCTCGCTGCCGAACAACCTGCTGAGGGTCCGTTCGCTCGCCCCGGTTCGGTGCCCCAGCTCCGCCAGGGTCGCCGGGCTCGCCGGGTCGGCGTGCAGCAGGTCGGTGACGGCCTTGAGGCGGGTGTCGCCCGGCTCCGGGAGACGCAGTGGTTCCCGCCGGGCGCGAACGAGCTCCACGACGACGAGTTCGAGCAGCAGGCTCGCGCGGGAACTGCCGACCGGATCGGGGTCACTGAGCAACGCCAGGTAGGCCTCGCGCAGCAGGGCGCTGGCCACGAACACCGAGGGCTCCGCCGGTAGCCGCTCGGCCAGTTCCGCCGGAACGCGGAGCAACCGGACATCCGTTTCGCCGTACGAGCGACTGCTGTGGACGTGGAACGGGGGCACCCAGGTGATCCGGCTCGCCGGCGCCACCCAGGTGCCCGCCCGGGTGACGGTGACCAGCGCTCCGGAAGCTGCGTACCTGAGCTGCCCGAAGTCATGGAAGTGCGCGGCCACGTCCTCGCCGTGGGCCAGGGGCGCGCAGACCGCCGAATCGTCGGTCCAGAACACCGGCTCGCCGGCACCTTCACTCATGGGGCCAGCCTAGCCCCCACTTGGCGGGTTATCGGAGTTTTCTGGCGGGACACCGGTGGCACGCCCGCGCCGTAGCGATCATCGTCGAGGTAGGTCCCCTTGAAGGTCGTTCTCACACCCCAAAACCAGGAGAGTCATGCGAGTCATTACGCAGCAGTCGTTCGGCGGTCCGGAGGTGCTCACCGTGGTGGACGCGCCCGAGCCTCGTGTCCTTCCGACGGAGGTGCTCGTCCGGGTCAGGGCGATCGGCCTGAACCCGCTGGAGGCGCGTCTGCGTGCCGGCGAGTTCCCGTTGCTCGGCCAGCCACCGTTCGTGCTCGGCTGGGACATCAGCGGCGTGGTCGAACAGGCGCGGACATGGCGGTTTCGGCCCGGCGACGAGGTGTTCGGGATGCCGTTGTTCCCCCGGGCGGCCAACGCCTACGCCGAGCTCGTGGCCGCTCCGGCATTGCACCTGGTACGCAAACCGGCGTCACTGTCGCATGTGGAGGCGGCGGCGCTGCCGATCGTCGGGCTGACGGCGTGGCAGGGCCTGGTCGACCTCGGTGGCGTGACCGCGGGCGACCGCGTGCTGATCCACGGCGGTGGCGGCGGGGTCGGCCACGTCGCGATCCAGCTCGCGAAAGCCCTCGGCGCGCACGTGATCACGACCGCCAGCGGGAGCAAGCGGGAATTCGTCGAAGGGCTCGGCGCCGACGACGTGATCGACTACACCACGACCGACTTCGCCGAAACGGTCCGCGACGTCGACCTCGTCCTCGACACGCTCGGCGGCGACACCGCCGAACGATCACTCGGCGTACTCCGCCCAGGCGGACACCTCGTGACGGCGGTCGCCGACGAAGACACCGACCTCATCGCCAGGTACGAGGCGGCGGGCATGCGTTTCAGCGGCATCGGAGTCGACCCCGACCCGGTCGCCCTACGCGGCCTCGCCGGCCTCGCCGAACAGGGCAGGCTTCGCGTCCACGTGCAGGAAACCTTTCCCTTCGACCACATCACCCACGCACACCAGACGCTCGACAACGGCCACCTCCAGGGCAAACTCGTCCTGAGCTTCCCCCGGTTGTCCGGACACCTCACCTGAGGTGACCGCCGGTCACCAGGGAGGATGTTCTGGTGCCTGCACCACACCCGCCTGAGTTTCGTCAGCGTGCCGTCGAGCTGGCCCGTCTGGGC